>NZ_JACVAH010000017.1:0-194797 GCF_014851795.1 Pseudomonas sp. Pdm06 | reverse complement strand
CTCAGGCGTTGGTAATGCTGGCTCGCAAGCTTGCTCGGATCGTATTCGCTCTGCTGAAAGAGCAAAGCAAATACCAACCCAAAGCGGCTTGAGGGCTTCCCCTCAACCATAGAATCTCCCACAGGGGTCGTTGCGTGGCTGACATTCACACGGGCTGCAACTTCTTCTCGAACACCGCCACCCCTTCCAGATCCCGCAACACCACGCTCATCTCCCCGCTCGGCCCATCGATGTTCACCTCGCCAAAGAATTGATACCCGGCGAACGGCGAGGTGTTCTGGGCCGGGGGGGCTTTCTGGAATACCACCTCCGGGCCGAAGGTCTTGTCCAGGGCGTTGGGCCCGAAGCTGCCGGCGTTCAATGGCCCGGCGACGAACTCCCAGAACGGTTCGAAATCCTGGAACGCGGCGTGTTCGGGGTGGTAGTGATGGGCGGCGCAATAGTGGACGTCGGCGGTGAGCCAGACGTAGTTGCGCACCTGATGCTTGCGCAGGTAACCCAACAGTTCGGCGATTTCCAGTTCACGCCCCTGGGCCGCGCCCGGGTCACCGTTGGCGACCGCTTCCCAACGCGGCACGCCGGGGCTGACCTCGCCATCCGGCACCCCCAGGCCGATGGGCATGTCGGCGGCGATGACTTTCCATTGGGCACGGGACTGCTTCAACTCGCGCTTGAGCCAATTCAATTGCTCACGCCCCAAAAACGGTTTGGCCGCGCCGAGGTTGGCGTCGTTGGCTTCGCGGTAACTGCGCATGTCCAGCACGAACACATCCAGCAGCGGCCCGTAACCGAGCTTGCGGTAGATCCGCCCGCCGCCGTCGGCCTTCTGCCGGCGCATCGGCGCATATTCCAGCCAGGCCTGTCGCGCACGCCCCACCAGGCTGTGGATATCCTTGGTCTGGTAACGTTCGTCCAGTTGCTTGCCCGGCGACCAGTTGTTGACCACCTCATGGTCGTCCCACTGCCAGATCTGTGGCACTTCGGCATTGAAGCGGCGTACGTTTTCGTCCATCAGGTTGTAGCGATAGTTGCCGCGATACTCATCCAGGGTTTCGGCGACCTTGCTCTTGGCGTCGGTGGTGAGGTTGCGCCAGATGCGCCCACCCTCGGCGGTGATTTGCGCCGGCACCGGGCCGTCGGCGTAGATGGTGTCGCCGCTGTGGATAAAGAAATCCGGCAGGCGCAGGCGCATGGCTTCGTAGATGCGCATGCCGCCGATGTCCGGGTTGATTCCGAAACCCTGGCCGACGGTGTCGCCGCTCCAGACAAAACGAATGTTGCGCTTGAACTGCGGCACGCTGCGCAGGTGGCCGAGCCAGGGTTCGCTGGCAACCCCGCTTTGGGCGTCTTCGAAATGCACACGGTAGAAAATCGCCTGGTCGCGGGGCAGCCCGGTGAGTTCGACCCGGGCAGTGAAATCACTGCGGGCGTCGGCCATGGGCGAGACGAAGCGACGGGGATTGGTGAACTTGCTGCGGGTGTCCCACTCCACCACCATCCGCGCCGGACGGTCGCTGCAGCTCCAGATCATCGCCCGGTCGCCCTGCAAGTCGCCAGACTGCACACCGTCGGTGAGCACCGGACGATCCTTGACCGACGCCATCACCGCCGGCGCCAGCCCCGGTAACAATATCCCCGCCCCCACGGCTTGCATCACCCGACGACGGCCCAGGTCGAATTCGCTCATGGTGTTCTCCCTTGAAATGGGAAAACTTAAGCATGGCTGTGTGAAGTGGGTGTGACAGGGATTTTATGCCCGCCCAAAACCAACTGTGGGAGCGAGCTTGCTCGCGATGGCGGAGTGTCAGGCAACCCAGTTGTCGACTGATACACCGCTATCGCGAGCAAGCTCGCTCCCACAGGGGGATTTCATTGCTTCAAAGAAGCGATCAGGCCTTCGCCGGCTCCAACGCCATCTCCACCACCTCAGGCCGCTTGAGCAGCGCGTACGCCACTGCCGTCAGCAGGCTCCCCGCCACGATCGCCAGCAAGTACAACAACGCATGGTTGATGGCGTTGGGGATCAGCATCACGAACAGGCCGCCGTGGGGGGCCATGAGCTTGCAGCCGAAGTACATCGACAGCGCACCGGTCAGCGCACCGCCGGCGATACTCGCCGGGATCACCCGCAGCGGATCCTTGGCCGCGAACGGGATCGCGCCTTCGGAGATGAAGCACAGTCCCAGCACCAGTGCTGCTTTACCGGCCTCGCGCTCGGTCTGGGCAAATTTGCGCCGGGCGATGAACGTGGCGATGCCCAGGCCAATGGGCGGCACCATGCCGGCAGCCATGGCCGCGGCCATCGGTGCATAACTCTGCGAAGCCAGCAGCCCCACCGAAAACGCATAGGCGGCCTTGTTGATCGGTCCGCCGAGGTCGACGCACATCATCGCCCCCAGCAGCACGCCCAGCAGAATCGCATTGGTGGTGCCCATGCTGTCGAGGAAGTGGGTCAAGGCTTCGAGCATGCCCGCCACCGGTTTGCCGACGATGTAGATCATCACCAGACCGGTGAACAGGCTCGCCAGCAGCGGGATGATCAGGATCGGCTTGAGCGCTTCCAGGCTCTGGGGCAAGCGCGCGTAGCGGCTGATCGCCTTGGCCGCGTAACCGGCCAGGAAGCCGGCGATGATCCCGCCAATGAAGCCGGCGCCCAGGGTACTCGCGAGCATCCCGCCGATCATGCCGGGCGCCAGGCCTGGCCGGTCGGCGATGGAATAGGCGATGTAGCCGGCCAGCAGCGGCACCATCAATTTGAACGCGGTTTCGCCGCCGATCTGCATCAGCGCGGCCGCCAGGGTTCCAGGCTCCTTGAAGGCCTCGATGCCGAACACGAACGACAAGGCGATCATCAAACCACCGGCCACCACCATCGGCAGCATGAACGACACGCCCGTCAGCAGGTGCTTGTAGGCGCCGGTCTTCTCCGACTTGGCCGGGGCGCTGGCGCCGCTCGATGCACTTTCCTGGCGAGCTTCGACCAGCGCTTTGTTCAGCGTCGCTTCGGCCTGTTTCAAGGCGATGCCCGTGCCGCAACGGTAGATCTTCTTGCCGGCAAACCGCTCGGTGGCGACTTCAATGTCGGTCGCCAGCAGCACCACGTCCGCTTCGGCGATGGCCTCGGCGCTCAACGGATTGCGCGCCCCCACCGAACCCTGGGTTTCCACTTGCAGGTCGTAGCCCAGTTTCGTCGCCGCCTGCTGCAAGGCCTCGGCGGCCATGAAGGTATGGGCAACACCTGTTGGGCATGCGGTGATGGCGACCAGGCGCGGGGCACGCTCGGCCGACGCCGCTGGCGCTTGCGCGGACGCATCTGCCTCGCCCAGAACCTCAGCCTCTACGGCGCCACGACGCAGCACCGAATCAACGTCCTGGAGGGCCAGGGCCGGAGTGCTGCGGAACACCCGCTTGCCGACGAACCGCGACAGGTCCACCGGGCCGCTGGCGACCAGCAACACCCACTCCGCCGCTTCAAGGGTCGCCGCCGACAACTGGCGTTCCGGATGGGCCGCGTCATGGACCTCGACGCTGGTACTCCAACCCTGGCGCTGCGCCGCGGCGTCCAGCAGGCGGGCGCACAACACACTGGTAACCATGCCGTTCGGGCAGGCCGTCACAATGGCTAGTTTCATTCTTGCGAACCCTCTTATTGTTCTGTCAGGGGGCGCACGCGCACGCCCTGTTCAAGCGACGCCAGCACCGCGGTGTCGTGGATGCCAAAACCGATCTGCGTGACCGCCATGGCGGCGATGGCCGTGGCAGTGCGCAGTGTCTGTTCCGGGGTGTCGGCGCTGAGCAGGCCGTGGAGCATGCCCGCCAGCAGCGAATCCCCGGCGCCCACAGTACTGGCGACGCTGACCTTGGGCGGCGAGGCATGCAACGCCGCACCGACGCTGAACCAGTTCACGCCATCGGCACCGTGGGAAATCACCACATGCTCGATACCCTGGGCATGCAGGCGCTGCGCCGCTTGCGCCTGGGCCGCTTCGCTCACCACCTCGCACCCTAGCGCATCGGCCAGTTCCTCGGTGTTCGGCTTGATCAGCCACGGCCCCGCCGCCAGGGCAACGCGCAAGGCTTCGCCACTGGTGTCGAGGGCCACGTTCAGACCGAGTGCCTTCAAGCGAGCGATCAATGCCTGCAACCACTGCGGGCTGACGCCCCGGGGCAAGCTGCCCGCCACCACGACCACGTCGTGGCCGGGGGCGATCTGTTCCAGCCGCGCCAGCAAGGCCTGCTGTGCGCCGGCATCGACCACCGGGCCCGGCCCGTTGAGGTCAGTGATGCGCCCGTCCTGCTCGGCCAGCTTGATATTGCTGCGGGTCTCGCCGGGGACACGGATAAAGGCATCGACAAAACCCCGCTGGGCGAACAGCGTCTCGAACACCTGGGCATTGTCTTCGCCCAGAAAGCCACTGACCGTCAGCGTATGACCCAGATCGGCCAACACCTGGGCCACGTTCACGCCCTTGCCTGCGGCGTGGGCATGCATGGCGTCGCTGCGGTTGACCTGGCCCGGCTCCAGGCGCGCCAACTCTACCGTGAGGTCGAGCGCCGGGTTGAGGGTCAGGGTTAGAATCTTCGCCATTACAGCGCCTCCACTAATGCGCGCACGTCATCGGCGCTGCCCACGGCCAAGGCCGCTTGGGCCAGGGTTTGTACTTGCGCCAGGCTCAGTTCGCGAACCCGCGCCTTGACCTCGGCAATGCTACGGGCCGAGACACTCAGCTCGTCCACGCCCAGGCCCACCAGCACCGGCACCGCCAGCGGATCGGCCGCCAGCTCACCGCAGACACCGACCCATTTGCCATGGGCATGGGCGGCGCGCACGGTGATGTCGATCAGTTGCAGCACTGCCGGGTGCAAGCCATCGGCCTGGGCCGAAAGGGTCGGATGCCCACGGTCGATGGCCAGGGTGTATTGCGTCAGGTCATTGGTGCCGACGCTGAAGAAGTCGACTTCCTTGGCCAGCACCGGCGCGAGCAACGCGGCGGACGGCACTTCGATCATGATCCCCAGTTGCAGGTCCGCCACCGGGATTTCCAGGCGCAGACGCTCGGTCATGGCCCGGGCCTGGCGCCACTCATCGACGCTGCCCACCATCGGGAACATGATCCGCAGTGGACGGCTGTCCGCCGAGCGCAGCAAGGCCCGCAATTGCGCCTCCATGACTTGCGGGCGCTGCAAAGTCAGGCGAATGCCACGCACGCCGAGGAACGGGTTTTCTTCTTTCGCGATCGGCCAGTACGGCAGCGGCTTGTCGCCGCCCACATCGAGGGTGCGCACCACCAGCGGCCGCCCGGCCAGGCCATCGAGCACCTTGCGGTATTCGGCTTCCTGGGTCGCTTCGTCCGGCGCCTGGCTGTGGGCCATGAAAATCAGTTCGGTGCGCAACAGGCCAATGCCTTCGGCGCCCTGCTCCACCGCGCTGGCAACGCCGGCGCTTTCGCCAATGTTGGCGAACACTTCCACGGCATGCCCGTCACGGGTCTGCGCCGGTTCGTGGCGCTGCTCGGCCGCGACCTTGAGACGCTGTTCGCGGGTATCGCGCTCTTCCTTGGCGCGCTGCAACGTAGCGGCGTCAGGGTCCACGTGCAGGCGACCGCGCTGGCCATCCAGCAGCAAGGACGTGCCCGGCGCCAGCAGCAATACCGCCGCACCAGCGCCCACCAGCGCCGGAATGCCCAGGGCGCGGGCGACGATGGCGCTGTGGGCGGTGGCGCCGCCACGGGCGGTGAGAATCCCCGCCACACGGGTCGGGTCCAGGCGGGCCACGTCGGACGGGCCGACTTCGTCCATCACCAGGATGTAGGGTTGATCGGGTTCGTTCGGGGTTTCGACGCCACACAGTTGCGCCAGCACCCGACGGCCGACGTCTCGCAGATCGGCGGCCCGTTCGGCCAGCAAGGCATCCTGCAAGGCTTCCTGCTCTTTGGCGGCGGCTTCGATCACGCCCATCCACGCCGCTTGCGCACTCTCGCCCAACTTCAAGCGGGTGTCGACTTCGTCGGTCAGTTCCGGGTCGTCGAGCATTTCCTGGTGGGTGATGAAGATTTCGCGGATGGCCTTGGCCTTGGCGCGCTCGATCAGGCCCTGGATGTCGCGGCGCACCTGGTTCAAGGCGTTCTGCAGGCGCTCGCGCTCGATGGCCGCCGATTCACCGCGCAGCGGATAGTCGATGGCCTGCAATACCTGGATGTGGGCCGGGCCGATGGCGATGCCCGGGGCGGCGGCGACGGCCTGGATCAGGCTGCCGGATTCGGGCGCCAGCATGACGGTCGCGACCTCGGCCATCACGGTTTCCCGTGGTGCACTCGGTGGCGGCAGCGGTTCGACCTCTTCGCCCAGGCCCTCTTCGATGGCGGCCAGCAGTGCCGGCAACGCGTCGTTGGCAATGCTCGGTTCGGCGATGAACTCCAGGACCTGGCCGCGACGGGCGCCCAGGCTCAGCAGTTTGCTCAAGCTCTTGGCCGACACGGCGCTGTCTTGGCCGTCGACAATGCGCACGCGGATTTCGCCGTCGAAGCTTTTCGCCAACTGGGCGAGGATCTTCGCCGGGCGTGCATGCAGACCATGGGCGTTGGCCAGGCCGATGCGCGCGCTGGGCCAGTCGGCGGGCAATTCGCCGCCAAGCACTTCCAACACCTTGCGGCTGCTGGTGGCGCGGCCCAGTTCGTGGCCGCGGCCTTCGATCAGCAAGGCGCAGAGCCTTTCCAGCAAGGCCTGGTGGGCCTCACCGAGGCTGGCGAGGCAGAACAGTCCGCTCAACGGTTGGCCCAGGTAACGGATGGGTTTGTCCGGGGTGACGAACGCCAGGCCCGGGCGCTTGACGGTCTGCTCGCTGTGCAGCCACCACAAGCCATCGCCCAGGGGCAGCGCATCGACTTGCTGCAGCACGCCGGCAAAGCCGTTGCTCACGCAGTCGGCCTGGCGCAACAGGCGGGCGCCGCGCCATACCAATTCTTCAAAATCGTCAGCCGACACACCGAGGCCGATCATCTGGGCATCCAGGGCCAGTTCCTGCGGCGCACCTTGCAGCAGCTTCAGCAGCGCTTCGGCAGAACCGGCGCGGCGCAAGGCCTGGCCCAGGTCCGTCTCGCCGAGGGCGCGGGTCAGCAGTTGCAGCAGGCGCAGGTGTTCGTCGGACTTGGCGGCGATGCCGATGGCCAGGTAGACAATCTGACCATCGCCCCAGTCCACGCCTTCGGGGAATTGCAGCAGGCGCACGCCAGTGGAATAGACCAGGTCGCGGGTCTGCGGGGTGCCGTGGGGGATGGCAATACCTTGGCCAAGAAAGGTCGAACCTTGGGCTTCACGAGCCTGCAAGCCGGCGAGGTAACCCTCGGCTACCAGGCCATCGGCCACCAGTTTGTCAGCGAGCAGTTGCAGTGCAGCGTCTTTATCCACAGCCGTCTGCGCCATGGATATCTGCTCTAGAGTGAGCTCGAGCATGCTTTCTCCTTTTTGGCGTCCGGTTGGCGCCAGGTATTGTTTTGAATGAATCAGCTTAGCGTTACAGGAGGGCTTTTGGCGGTATCGCGGCAGCACGGCCAAAAATCCTGCTAGCCTTGAAAATACGCTTGCTGAAACGTTTAATCTAGAAAGATTGGCACGTTACTCGATAATCTCTCATCGTTGAAGTGCAACTTGTCGTAAGCGCTTGGGCGGTAACCGTCAGCTTGAATCGGGTAGGATGGCCCTTATCCTCGGGGCTAACTCGAAAAAACAAGGAAAACCGGGTTGAAACTCAGTGATATTGCTCAATTGGCCGGTGTGTCTGTAACCACCGCCAGCTATGTCATCAATGGCAAGGCCGAACAGCAACGCATCAGCAGCGCCACCGTCGAACGGGTGCGGGCGGTGGTCGAGGAACACGGCTTCACGCCCAACCCCCAGGCCGCCGGGCTGCGCAGCCGACACACCCGCACCCTGGGCTTCATCCTGCCAGACCTGGAAAACCCCAGTTACGCACGCATCGCCAAGTTGCTGGAACAAGGCGCACGGGCACGGGGCTATCAGTTGCTGATCGCCAGCTCCGACGATGCGCCCGACAGTGAAAGGCAACTGTTGCAATTGTTCCGCGCCCGGCGCTGCGATGCGCTGATCGTCGCCAGTTGCCTACCGGCCGGCGACGACAGCTACCAGCAGTTGCAGGCCAAGGGCATTCCGATCATCGCCATCGACCGAGTGATGGAGCCGGCGCATTTCTGCTCGGTAATCAGCGACGACCGCCAGGCCAGCCTGCACCTGACGCGCAGCCTGCTGGAGACCCACCCTCGGCAAATCGCCTTGATCGGCGCCCGTCCCGAGTTGAGCATCAGCCAGGAACGGGCCGCAGGTTTTCGCGAAGCCTTGGCCGGGTTCGAGGGCCAGGTGTTGATCGAGCATGGCGAGTCGTTCAGCCGTGAATGCGGCCGTCAGTTGATGGATGAAATGCTCGCGCGCCTGGGGCATCTGCCCGATGCGCTGATCACCACGTCCTATGTGCTGCTGCAAGGGGTGTTCGACGCCCTGCATGATTTCCCGCTCAAGTCGCGGCCATTGCGCCTGGGCACGTTTGGTGACACGCAGTTGCTGGATTTCCTGCCGCTGCCGGTCAATGCCATGTCCCAACAACATCAGTTGATTGCCGACAAGGCCCTGGAACTGGCCCTGGCAGCCATCGAAAACGATGACTACCAACCTGGCGTGCAGGCCATCGCGCGGACGTTCAAGCAGCGGATCCACCAGGGCTGACGTTTTCTCAGGATTGATGCATGGAGTTGATCGACACCCACACCCACCTGGACTTCCCGGACTTCGACGCGGACCGCCCGGCGCTGCTGGCCGAAAGCCGCGCCTTGGGCGTGCGGCAAATGGTGGTGCTGGGCGTGTACCGGGACAATTGGCAGCGGGTCTGGGACCTGGTGCAAAGCGACCCGGACCTGCATGCCGCCCTGGGCCTGCACCCGGTGTACCTCGACCAGCATCGACCCGACGACGTGGCGCTGTTGCGCGACTGGCTGAGCCGCCTGGCCGGGCACCGGCAATTGTGTGCAGTGGGCGAGATCGGCCTGGACTATTACATCGAGACCCTGGACCGTGACCGCCAGCAAGCGCTGTTCGAAGCGCAGCTGGAGCTGGCCGTGGAGTTCGAACTGCCGGCACTGATCCACGTGCGCCGCAGCCATGCCGCCGTGATCGCGACCCTCAAGCGCATCAACCCCACCCGGGCGGGGATCATCCATGCCTTCGCCGGCAGTTTTGAAGAGGCCCGCGAATACCTCAAGCTCGGCTTCAAGCTCGGCCTCGGCGGTGCGGCGACCTGGCCTCAGGCCCTGCGCATGCACCGGGTGCTGGCGAAACTGCCGCTGGATGCGGTGGTGCTGGAAACCGACTCACCGGACATGGCCCCAGCGATGTTCCCGGGGCAGCGCAACAGCCCGGCGCACTTGCCGGCGATTTGCGAGGCGCTGGCCGGGATCATGGCGGTGACACCCGAGCGACTGGCCGAGGCCAGCACCGCCAACGCCCGCGATTTGTTCAACTGGTAAAAAACCTGTGGGAGCGAGCTTGCTCGCGATAGCGGTGTATCAGTCGAAAAACAGGTCGCCTGACACTCCGCTATCGCGAGCGAGCTCGCTCCCACAATGGTCTACACCCGAAACGCATTGATCAGTTGCTTGAGCTGCACCACCTGGGCAGACAGCTCACGGCTGGCGTTTTCGGTCTGGTGCGCGCCTTCGGCCGTGCGTTCGCCGGCGCGGTTGATCTCGACGATGTTCTGGTCGATGTCATGGGCCACGGCCGTCTGCTGCTCCACGGCGGCGGCGATCTGCTGGTTCTGGTCGACGATCATGCCCACCGCACCGAGGATATTTTCCAAGGCCTGTTGGACCTGTTCCGATTGACCGACCGTGCCGCTGGCCATCTCATGACTGGTGCCCATCGCCTTGACGGCGGCACCGACACCGCCGTGCAGGCGGGTGATCATCGCTTCGATTTCTTCGGTCGATTGCTGGGTCCGCTTGGCCAGGGTCCGCACTTCATCGGCCACCACCGCAAAACCCCGACCCTGTTCACCGGCACGGGCGGCTTCGATGGCGGCATTGAGGGCCAGCAGGTTGGTCTGCTCGGCGATGCTCTTGATCACATCCAGCACGCGGCTGATGGCCTGGCTGTCGGTCGCCAGTTGGTTGATCACCTGCACCGACTGATCGATCTCACTGGCCAAGCGGGCGATGCTGCCCTGCTGCGACTCCACCAGCCCGCGCCCGCTGAGGGTCTCGTCGTTCACGCTGTGGGCACTGCTCACGGCAGCGGCGGCACTGCGGGCCACTTCCTGGGCCGTGGCCGACATCTGGTTCATCGCCGTGGCCACCAGTTCGATCTGGCTGCGCTGGCCGGCGACGGCCTGGTTGCTCTGGGCCGATACCGTTTCCACCTGCCCGGCCTGGCGTTCGACTTCCGCGACGGTGCGGCCGACCTGTTCGATCAGGTCATGGATCTTCGCCACCGTACCGTTGAACACTTCACCCAATTCGCCCAGTTCATCCTTGCTGCGCGCCACGAAATTGACCGTCATGTCCCCCGCCGCCACTTTGTCCATCATCTGGCCCAAGTGCTGGAGGGTGGTGCGGGTCGACGCGTAGAAGCCGGCGTACAGGTAAAAAATCAACAGGAACACTGCCACCAATGCCACGGCCTGCAGCACCATATGGCTACGATTCTGCTCAAGCCGCTGCTGCAACTGCACACCGAGAAAACCCTGGGTCGCTTCGTTCAGCCGATACGTCTGCTCCATCAGGCCGCTGACCTGCTCGAAGAACGCTGGCCACGGTGCATCGAGGGTGTCGGCCATCACCACTTGCTCCTCGATCAGCTCCGACGCTTTCTTGAGGCTGCTCTTGCTACCGTCGGCCTGGGCGCCAAGGGTTTGCCCGGCGGCCTTGCTGGAGCCGAGGGCGTCCTGCAGTTTCAGGTCGTACTCGCCCTGGAGCTTTTCGATCTGCGCCAGCAACTCGTCAAAGCGGGTGCTCGATGCCGAATTGAGAAACCCCAGCCCCAACGAGGACGCGCCCAGCGCCCGGCCATCGCCGAGGATCTGGGTGACCTTGGGGGTGGTACCGATGATCAATTCGCTGAGTTGGCGGATGTCGCTCTGGTTGTCGCGGCTCAGCCCCGCCTGGCTGGCGATGATCTGGCTGAACATCTGGGCGCTGTTGAGCAACTTGCCGATCAGCGCACTTTTGCTCTGCAGGGAGCTTTCCGCCTGCTGGGCCTTGAAAGCAGCGATCATCTCGTCGCGCTTGGCCTCGAAGGCACTGACCTGCTCGGGCTCGATGGCCATGGCGGTCATGCCTTGCAGGCGCGCGAGGACTTGTTGCTCCAGGCTGCCGATCTTCGCTTCGACATCACCAGCCTTGCCGGACTGGCCCAGGCTGGCGTTGATCTGCACCAGGTTGTTGAGGGTTTCCAGGTCCCGGCGCAGGGCCAGGCTGCTGCCCAGCAGGTCGAGGCTTTGCAGCTCCACTTGGGTGCCCTGGAATTCCCGATAGGAATCACGCACCAGAAAGAAATTGGTCACCAGCATGGGTAGCAGGAACAGCACGCTGATCAGGCTGAACTTCATGCCGAAGCTCAGGCGGTTCATCAGCGCGACGGCGGGCCAGAGCAAACTCTTCACAAGGAAGCCTCCCGGTAGTGTTCTTATTGTTATGAGCTCGCGCACGGAGACAGCAGAAAGCCACTATTCGGGCGCTGTCCCTGTATAGCCTAAATCGGCGGGGAGATTTGTAACTTAAGGTTAACGAGAAGGCCTGACACGGTTCAGCTGTGGTGAGGGGATTTATCTGTAGGAGCAGGGCTTTGTGGGCAAGCCTTGCTCCCACAGAATCCCTCGCCACAAGGAAATGTGTTGGTTGTTCTCAGGCCAACACCGTCCACAACGCAAACCCGGCATACCAGAGCACCGCCGCACGCAGCAGCAATTCCCACAGGCGGTCCAGGCTATTGATGCCATCCGGCCCGGCGACGGGCCTGGGGATTTCGCCAGCCACCAGGCCGACCTTGTCGATGAGGTCGGCGGCGCTGATGTTCCAGTTCAACAGCTCATGCAGCATGACCCGGCTGACCGCGACGAAATTGCCCACCAGGGCGAAGCTTGCCGCCAGCAACCGCACCGGCACCCAATCGAAGGCATGGCGCATTTGCGCGGCCCGCTCGGCCACGCCGGGGTTCTGGCTGTGCTCGGCGGCCAGCGCCAGCAGTCGATAGCTCATGGCCGCGACCGGGCCCAACACGAAGTACCAGAAAATCACCGCGAAAAAGCTCTGGTAGGCCTGCCACAACAAATGCCCCTGGACCCGCTCCAGCAATTGCTCTCCGTCATCGGCCTCAATCTCCAGGTCGCGCTTGGCCACATGGGCTGCCGCTTGCAGGTCCTCCCGACGCCAGGCGTCGCGAAACGGCCCGAGGGCGGCCAGCAGATCGCCGCGCCCCAGGCTGTAAATCACCACCAGCAAATGCACCGGCAGCGCCAGCAGACCGTAGGCCACTGGCTCCAGCACCCACAAAAGCAGCGCCAGCAGGGCCACAGGCAACAGGACCATTACCGTCAGCACCAGCCAGGGTCGGTTGACCCACCGTGGGCTCGCCTCGAGCTTGCTCAGCTCGAGCAGCCAACCACCGTCGCGCTGGACCCGCTGGCGCAAGGCCGAGAATTTCTCGATCCAGACGGCCAGCAGCAACACCAGAAAACTCATTGTCCTTCCCCTTCTATCAGGGCCGCGCGATAGCGCGCCCAGTCGAATGCCGGTCCCGGATCGGTCTTGCGCCCCGGTGCGATGTCGCTGTGCCCGCAGATACGCTGCACAGTGATCGCCCTGAACGCCGCTTGCAACTGCCGGGTCAGGTCCACCAATGCGACATATTGCGCGTCGGTGAACGGCAGATCATCCGTGCCCTCAAGCTCAATGCCCAGGGAAAAATCGTTACAGGTCTCACGCCCCTCGAAGCACGAGACGCCTGCATGCCACGCACGGTCCAGACAAGAGACAAATTGGGTCACGGCGCCGTCACGCTCGATCAGAAAATGCGCAGAAACCCGCAGGTCGGCGATACCGGCAAAGTAGGGATGTTCCGTGACATCCAGACGATTCTGGAAAAACTCCTGCACCTTGCCGGTGGCGAATTGTGCCGGGGGCAGGCTGATGTTGTGGATCACCAGCAGGGAAATTTCGCCCTCGGGGCGCCCATTGAAGTTGGGCGATGGGCAATGACGCACCCCCTCGCACCAACCGCTCGCGGAGTCCAACTGCATACAGGTTCCTTCGATGACGACGGTGAATGCCGTCAGTATGCCGTGATCGGACCGGGCTGCGCGATCACTTGCCGCGATTGAGCTGGCGCAGATTGCCCAGCACCGACTCCAGCGCCCGGTCGAACAACAGAGTGTCGTCCAACAGCCGCGCCGCGCCGCGACGAAACTCCAGGGCCAGGCTGGTACGGCTGTGCTCCAGCACCTTGAGGCCGGTGCGATTGACGAAGACGTATTTGCCCGTGGCCTCGATGATCGCCGCCAGTTTGCAACGCAGGGTATTGTCATCGTCCTCCTGGAACTCGACCCAGCTCCCCAGGTGCAACTGATCGACTTGCAGCAGGCCGACATCATCCGCCGGCAAATGCACCGCCACGCTCTCCACCGCCGTTTTTTGCGGGGGGCGCAGGACGATTTTTTCCAGCACCTCGACCATCGCCGGCGAATCGAACGGCGGGGCCTGTTCCGTTGCCTGGCCCGTGCGTTCGAGCGCCTGCACATGCAGGACTTCCAGCTCACTGAAAAACTCGCTGGTGGCGAACGGGTCGAACGCCGAACGGCTCAGGCCGTCACGCAGGGCCTTGAGCAGCTCCGGCACCATTGCCAGCAAACGCAGGCCGGCGTCGGGCTCGTCGTGAGGCTGGACGCTCCAGATCAATTGCTCCAGGGTCAGGACGTCGGCCTGCCACTCGGCGGAATACTTGCCGTGCTTGAAGCAGGTCAGCAGCAACACCTGGCTCCAGGCGTGTTGCACGAACTCCACCACGGCTTGCGGCAGGACTTTGCCCAGCATCACCTGGTTCAGCGCCCCTTCGACGCGCTGGCGCGCCAGTTCGGCCTTGGCCCGGCCCTCTTCGGCGTCACGGATACGTTGCTCAAGCAACTCGCTGCGTCGCCGCTCGTCACTGGTGAAGGCCAGGAAATCGGCCAGCAGCTCGGAGAAAATCGCCGGGTCATCGACGAAATCATTCAGCAGGCGCTGCACGACTTGTTCGATGCGCAAATACAGACTGTCGCGCTGATGATCGTCGCAATCGCCCCAGCCCATGGCGGCGGCCGCGATTTCGTTCAGCAGCCGCCGGGCCGGATGATTGCCGCGGCTGAAGAAGCTCTTGTCCTGCACCGCGACCTTGAGCATCGGGATCTGCAGGCGGCCGATCAGGGCCTTGAAGGAGTCTGGGAGGTTATGGTCGTCGAGGATGAATTCGAACATCATCGAGATCAGGTTGATCACGTCTTCATCGGCGCCTTCGACCACCCGGGACTTGCCACTCCTGACGCTGACCCGGGTCAACAGTTGTTCGAGCTGGCTACGCAGGTCGAATTCATCCTGCACGGCAGGCGCTGGGACGTACTGCTGCAAATGCGAGAGCAACCGCAGCAGGTCACGGGTCGAGATCGGCTGGGGCGACGCGCTGGCTTCCAGGGTCGGCGCCACACTGCCACGCACTTGCATCAACAGCTTCTGCAAGGCGGCGAACACTTCCTGCACGCTGTCGTCGACCTCGGCATCGCTGGGCTTGGCAGCGATTTCGGCGTTGGGCCTGGGGTTATCCTCGGAGCGATCCGACGCCCGGCGCGCCGGGGTCACCTTGAGCTCCGGCAAGATGCCCGTGGCGGCCAGCAACTGGTTGGCCTCGGTATAGAGCTGGTCGCACTCGCTGAGCACATAACGTTCGAAGAGCTTGAGCAGGATCAGCTTGACCTTGATGCCTACGCCCAGGTTACGCCCGGCCTGCAGGAACTTCTCGCACAGCAGTGCCGGGCTCAGGGGGTTGTACTGGTTGGCCAGCGGTCGGTCCAACAGCACACCGAGCCGGGCCGTCAGTTGCTCAAGCGACACGCCATCGCGCCTGAGCACCCGAGTGACCATGGCCTCGACCGCCAGATGACGTTCCAGCTCATCGTGGGAGCGCTGGGTCTGGCCGTCCGGCGCCAGGGCGGGCGCCAAGCTGGCGTGGGTCAGGTCGTACTGGGCCAGGCTGACGAAGGTCTCGAAAAACTGCTCGATGAACTCCCGTTCGATGCTTTTGCGCTTCAGGCGCAGGTCCCGCATGGCCTCGAAGTACAGGTTCTGCTCGACGTCGTCGCGCGCCCGGTCGGCCATTTCAAACAAAGTGTCGTCGGCGTTATCGAACAGCCCCTGCAAGCCCAGGCGCAACTGTTGGGCGGCCTTGTCGCGAACCTGAAGCAGAATCACAGGCAGGCGGGCGAGCGGCGAGCGATTCGCCTGATCGGTAGCCACCTTGTGCAAAGGCACTACATTCCCGTCGTTGTGCATCCTGGCCTCCTGAAACGGTTTTCGGTTCGCAACGTCAAAGCTATGACGTCAATCGAAAGGCGGATTATCGGGTAAAACAACCCTGTCGTACCAGCACACTCTGTGATCCAGCTCGAAATACGGCGCAATAAGTGACCGGGAAAATGAGGAAATGTTGCGAGGACGCGACCAAATGCAGGTTTCGACACCCTATAATCGGGCCACTTTGTTTGTGGAGCCCGTTATGCCGAATCTACGCCTCGCCGATCTGACCGCCGAAATCGAAGCCAACGTGCGCCGTGCGTTGCTTGAAGACATCGGCAGCGGCGACATCACCGCGCAACTGATCCCCGCCGAACGCCTGGCCAAGGCCACCATCATCACCCGCGACGCGGCGACCATCAGTGGCACGGCCTGGGTCGATGCCGTGTTCCGGCAACTGGATCCGCGTGTCGCGGTGCATTGGCAAGTGCACGACGGCGACCGGGTCAGCCCCAATCAGGCGCTGTTCCACTTGGAGGGCCCGGCCCGTTCGCTGCTGACCGGCGAACGCAGCGCCCTGAACTTCCTGCAAATGCTCTCGGGCGTCGCCACGCGGGCCCGTTACCTGGCCGACTTTGTCGCCGGGACCCAGGTCAAGCTGCTGGACACCCGCAAGACCCTGCCCGGCCTGCGCCTGGCCCAGAAGTACGCGGTCACCTGCGGTGGCTGCCATAACCACCGCATCGGCCTGTACGACGCTTTCCTGATCAAGGAAAACCACATCGCCGCCTGCGGCGGGATCGCCCAGGCCATCGCGGCCGCCCACAAGATCGCACCGGGCAAACCGGTGGAAATCGAAGTGGAAAGCCTGGCGGAGTTGAACGAAGCGCTGGCGGCCAACGCCGACATCATCATGCTCGACGAACTGAGCCTGGACGACATGCGTGAAGCCGTGCGCCTCAATGGCGGCAAGGCGAAGCTGGAGGCCAGCGGCGGGATCAACGAAAGCACGTTGCGCCCGATTGCCGAGACCGGGGTGGACTACATCTCGATCGGCGCGATGACCAAGGATGTGAAGGCGGTGGACCTGTCGATGCGCTTGAGCCTCTGACAACGAAAAACGCCAGCCTTGAACGGCTGGCGTTTTTTTCAGACCACCAGATTGTTCATCTCGCAGTACTCATCCCATTCCACACCCAGCACCTCGGCCGCTTCCTTGTGCAACGCAAGGCGCTGCACCTCGAATTCCTCAGGCGTGCTGGTGTACTTGAGCGTCAACTCCCAGGGTTGCAGCCCCTGGGCTTCGGCCTCGTCCTCGAATGCCCATTGGATCTGGTCTTTCTGATCGTCGGCGGACAAGTCCTTGATCTCTTCCAGCAACTGGGGCGCATCCAGCACGTACTTCTTCAGCGCTTCTTCGTGCCTGGCTTCCTGGGTCAATGCTTTAACAGTCATGGCGTTCTCGTTGATCTGGGGAATGGAAGATGGATCTGGATCATCAAGGATCTCTCTGACGCAAAAAACCGTGTGAAGCCCGGTTTATCTGGCCTTCAGAACCATTCGGGGATCATCTGAAAACTGCTGGGCGATGCACATGCAGGCAACGAATATAGGACGTTTTGCCGACGATTTACACGGTTCTTTACATCTATCCCACAAAAAAACCTGGGTAGAAGAAGCGCTGTGGGCTTTGGAACATCTGTCAAAATAACCAGTCATAGCCATGTGCCATGTCGGCACTTCACAAGGAACCCCAGTGATGCGCAGCTTTTCGAAACGCTCGTCAATCCAACTTGTCACCGCGACTTTGCTGCTTGGTAGCCTGACCTTGACTGACGTGACTCAAGCGGCGGTTGAAGTCTCCTCCGATGGGCCGTCTGACAACGATGCCATTCCCGCCCTTCACTATGACCAGTTCGATAAGTACAAGCTCGTCAAGACCGATGTCAGCGCCAGCCTCCTGGAAAGCCTGCCGAAAACCGTGAAAAGTAATGCTGACGAACTGGAAAACCAAAAGCGCACCCTCAGCGAGCAAGCTCGTCAGATCGAAGAACTCAAGCGCAACAGCGGCTCCAGCTCCACCTCCAGCAGCAAGGAGATTGACGAGCTCAAGCGCACCATCAAGGAACAGGAACGCGACCTGAACGACCTTGGCAAACAAGTGGAAGAACTCAAGCGCAATAGCGGCTCCAGTTCGAGTTCGAGCAACAGCGAGATTTCGTCCCTGAAACGGGAACTCAGCGATCAGGATCGAGAGATGGACCAGCTCAAACGCACGGTCGAGGAACTGAGCAGGAAGGTGAAATAACGAGGGGGGGAAAATCTTGCCCGAGACAGGAATCGAACCTGCGACCTTCGCGTTACGAGTGCGCTGCTCTACCGACTGAGCTACACGGGCGGTGGCTAAAACTAGCACCGTCTCCGGTGGCCAGGCAACCTGCCTGGCAGGGATTTTCGCCACACAGCAAAACGCCCCGAACCAGTCGGGGCGTTTGCTTGTTCAGCGGTCAGGCGATGGGGTGATTAAACGCCCGATGCCTTGGCTGCTGCGACGTCCTTGATGGACAGCTTGATACGGCCGCGGTTGTCGACGTCCAGTACCAGCACTTCCACTTCCTGGCCTTCCTTGAGGATGTCGGTCACTTTCTCGACGCGAGCATCGCTCAGCATGGAGATGTGAACCAGACCGTCCTTGCCCGGCAGGATGTTGACGAACGCGCCGAAGTCGACGATGCGTTCAACCTTGCCGACGTAGATCTTGCCGATCTCGGCTTCCGCGGTGATCCCCAGGACGCGCTGGCGTGCTGCTTCTGCCGCTTCCTTGGTTTCGCCGAAGATCTTGATCGAACCGTCGTCTTCGATGTCGATCGAAGCCTTGGTTTCTTCACAGATCGCACGGATGGTCGCGCCGCCTTTACCGATGACATCACGGATTTTGTCGGTGTCGATTTTCATCGCGATCATGGTCGGAGCGTTTTCCGACAGCTCGGTACGGGACTGACCGATGATCTGGTTCATCTGGCCGAGGATGTTCAGGCGCGCTTCCAGGGCCTGGCCCAGGGCGATTTCCATGATCTCTTCGGTGATGCCCTTGATCTTGATGTCCATCTGCAGTGCGGTGACACCCTTGGCGGTACCGGCCACTTTGAAGTCCATGTCGCCCAGGTGGTCTTCGTCACCCAGGATGTCGGTCAGGACAGCGAATTTCTCGCCTTCTTTCACAAGACCCATGGCGATACCGGCAACCGGTGCCTTCATCGGCACACCAGCGTCCATCAGGGCCAGGGAAGCGCCGCAGACCGAAGCCATGGAGCTGGAACCGTTGGACTCGGTGATTTCCGATACCACACGAATGGTGTACGGGAACACGTCAGCGGCTGGCAGCATGGCCTGGACCGAACGACGGGCCAGACGGCCGTGACCGATTTCGCGGCGACCGGCGCCACCCATGCGACCACACTCGCCCACCGAGAACGGCGGGAAGTTGTAGTGCAGCATGAACGGGTCTTTCTTTTCGCCTTCCAGGGTGTCCAGCAGTTGCGCGTCACGGGCGGTGCCCAGAGTGGCAACGACCAGGGCCTGGGTTTCGCCACGGGTGAACAGTGCCGAACCGTGGGTCTTTGGCAGGACGCCGACTTCGATGTTCAGCGGACGTACGGTGCGGGTGTCGCGACCGTCGATACGCGGCTTGCCGTTGACGATGTTTTCGCGAACGGTGCGGTATTCGATTTCACCGAAAGCCGCTTTCACTTCAGCGGAAGACGGCTGGCCTTCTTCACCGGACAGCTTGGCAACGACCTGGTCTTTCAGCTCGCCCAGGCGTGCATAACGGTCGGCCTTGACGGTGATGGTGTAGGCCTGGGAGATCGCTTCGCCGAACTCGGCACGGATCGCGCCCAGCAGCTCGGTGGCTTCGGCTTGCGGAGCCCAGGTCCAGGTTGGCTTGGCGGCTTCGGCAGCCAGTTCCTTGACGGCGTTGATCACCACCTGGAACTCGTCGTGGGCGAACAGCACGGCGCCCAGCATCTGGTCTTCGGTCAGCTCTTTGGCTTCGGATTCAACCATCAGCACGGCTTCGGAAGTACCGGCCACGACCATGTCCAGGCTCGAAGCCTTCAACTGCTCGTAGGTCGGGTTCAGCAGGTAGCCGGTGCTTTCGTGGAACGCGACGCGGGCAGCGCCGATCGGGCCATCGAAAGGAATACCGGAGATGGCCAGGGCAGCCGAGGTACCGATCATCGCAGCGATGTCCGGATCGGTTTTCTTGCTGGTGGACACGACGGTGCAGACAACCTGCACTTCGTTCATGAAGCCTTCTGGGAACAGCGGACGGATCGGACGGTCGATCAGTCGGGAAGTCAGGGTTTCTTTCTCGGAAGGACGGCCTTCGCGCTTGAAGAAACCGCCAGGGATCTTACCGGCAGCGTAAGTCTTTTCCTGGTAGTGGACAGACAGAGGGAAAAAGCCCTTGCCTGGATCGGCTTGCTTGGCACCGACAACGGTCACCAATACGCTGACGTCGTCGTCAACGGTGACCAGCACTGCGCCGGAGGCCTGACGGGCGATACGGCCAGTCTCGAGGGTAACGGTCGACTGACCGAACTGGAATTTTTTGATTACCGGGTTCACGGTGTCCTACCTTCTTTGTGGCTCTTGGGGAACTTGTCTTCTTGCGAAATTCTTGGGCAATGACGGGAATCGGCCCGACGCCTGTCCAGGGTAAAGCGTGTATCCAGATAAAACTTGAGGCTGGGAGCCTGCCATGCGCCAGCGGGAAACCCACTGACGCACGACAGACCACCAACCTCTAGCGCAATCGCTTATTAGCGACGCAGACCCAGGCGAGCGATCAGAGCGCTGTAACGGCTCACGTCCTTGCCTTTCAGGTAGTCCAGCAGCTTACGACGCTGGTTTACCATGCGGATCAGACCACGACGGGAGTGGTGATCCTTACCGTTGGCCTTGAAGTGACCTTGCAGTTTGTTGATGTTGGCGGTCAGCAGTGCAACTTGCACTTCTGGCGAACCAGTGTCACCAACAGCTTGCTGGTAGTCAGCTACGATTTGAGCTTTTTCTTGAACGTCGAGAGCCATGAGGCAATCCTTTTAGTCAGGAAACTGTTCCGAGGAAACAGCTTCAACAGGCCAGGGACAAATCCCTGTATCTATAAATGAGTAGTGACCGTGCCTGTTAACAGCCACACTCGCCAACCTGCTGTTACGCAGGCTGGTTCCGGTCATTCCGACCGAATCAGTCGACGCGGCGCAATGCGCCCGTCTTCGCTCACTTCACCGATACCGATGAAACGACCGTTGTGATCCTGTACCCGGACCATGCCGAACTTCGGCGCATCCGGGGCGCGTACCGGCTGGCCGTTGAGCCAGTAGAACGCACTGTGTTCCGAGAACTGCAAGAGCGGCCAATCCAGCAACCCGCTGTCCGATGGCATCAGGAAACGGTCGACCGCTTCGTTGCCGCCTTCGGCATGCACCGCTTCGAGCTCTTCCAGCGTGACCGTCTGGGCCAACGTGAAAGGTCCGGCCTGGGTCCGTCGCAATTCTGCCACGTACGCGCCACAGCCGAGCTGCTCGCCGATATCCTCCACCAGGGTCCGGATATAGGTGCCCTTGCTGCAATCCACGGCCAGCCGCGCAGTATTACCGTCAAAGGCCAGCAATTCCAAGCGCGCAATAGTAACAGAACGCGGTTCGCGCTCCACTACTTCGCCTGCACGGGCCAGTTTATACAACGGCTGCCCATCACGCTTCAAAGCGGAGTACATCGGCGGTATCTGGCTGATTGGCCCGCGAAAACCCGGCAAGACCGCTTCGATATCCGCCTGACCAACGGTCACCGGGCGTTCCAGCAAAACCTCACCTTCGGCATCCGCCGTGGTGGTGGTCTTGCCCAGTTGCGCCAGGGTTTCATAACCCTTGTCGGAATCGAGCAGGTACTGGGAGAACTTGGTCGCCTCGCCAAAGCACAGCGGCAGCACGCCGGTGGCCAGCGGATCGAGGCTACCGGTGTGCCCGGCCTTTTCAGCATTGAGCAGCCAGCGAACCTTCTGCAACGCCGCGTTAGAGGTGAACCCCAGCGGCTTGTCGAGCAGGATGATACCGCTGACGTTACGACGGATACGTTTGACCTGAGCCACCGATTACTCCTTGGTGTCTTCGGGGTCAGCCGCAACCGGGTGCTGGCTGTCTTGCGCCACGGCGCGCTCGATCAGTGCCGACAGATGCGCACCCCGTGCGACGCTTTCGTCGTAGTGGAAGTGCAACTGTGGGACGCTGCGCAGCTTCATCTCCCGGGCCAGCTGCATACGCAGGAAGCCGGCGGCCGAGTTGAGCACCTTGATGCTCTGGGCGATTTCTTCGGCGCTGTCCTGCCCCATCACGGTGATGAAGATCTTGGCGTGACCGACGTCACGGCTGACTTCCACTGCGGTGATGGTGACCAGGCCGACGCGCGGGTCTTTGACTTCGCGACGGATCAGCTGGGCCAGCTCGCGCTGCATCTGATCGCCGATTCGTTGGGTACGGCTGTATTCTTTTGCCATGTCTTGTTACCTGTTACTGCCCCACGGTGAAACCCGCGAGGTCTGAAAGCGGCAAACGCCCGGCCTGGCAAAAGCCAGACCGGGCGTTGCGTTTAGAGTCCGCCAGCCAGGCAGTGCATGTTCATGCGGCTGCCCGGTGCGGCTCTTGAAGTGCGCGAGTTAGAGGCTGCGAGCAACCTGGACCTTCTCGAAGACTTCGATCTTGTCGCCGACCTTGACGTCGTTGTAGCTCTTGACGCCAATACCGCACTCCATGCCGGCACGTACTTCGGAAGCGTCATCCTTGAAGCGGCGCAGGGATTCCAGCTCGCCTTCGAAGATCACGATGTCTTCACGCAGTACACGGATCGGACGGTTACGGTGAACGACACCCTCGATCACCATGCAACCGGCGATGGCGCCAAACTTCGGCGAACGGAACACGTCGCGAACTTCGGCCACGCCCAGGATGTTCTCCCGCACGTCGCTGCCCAGCATACCGGTCAACGCTTTCTTGACGTCTTCGATGATGTCGTAGATCACGTTGTAGTAACGCATATCCAGGCCTTCCTGCTCGACGATCTTGCGAGCGCCGGCATCGGCACGCACGTTGAAGCCGAACAGTACAGCGTTGGAAGCCAGTGCCAGGTTGGCGTCGGATTCGGTGATACCACCGACACCGCCGCCGACCACACGCACTTGCACTTCGTCGTTACCCAGGCCATTCAAGGCGCCGTTCAACGCTTCGAGCGAACCACGGACGTCGGATTTGAGGACGATGTTGAGCGTCTTCTTCTCTTCCTGACCCATGTTCTCGAAGATGTTTTCCAGCTTGCCGGCGTGAGCACGAGCCAGTTTGACTTCGCGGAACTTGCCTTGACGGAACAGAGCCACTTCACGGGCTTTCTTCTCGTCAGCCACAACGCTCATCTCGTCGCCAGCATCCGGGGTGCCGTCCAGGCCGAGGATCTCGACCGGGATAGCCGGACCGGCTTCCTTGATGGACTTGCCGTTCTCGTCGAGCATGGCGCGCACGCGGCCATAGTTCGAGCCGACCAGCACCATGTCGCCTTGACGCAAGGTACCGTCCTGGACCAGGACAGTCGCAACCGGGCCACGGCCCTTGTCGAGACGGGATTCAACAACCACACCACGGCCAGGAGCCGAAGGCGTAGCGGTGAGTTCCAGAACCTCGGCTTGCAACAGAACGGCTTCGAGCAGTTCGTCAACGCCGGTACCCATCTTCGCCGAGACCGGAACGAATGGAGTGTCGCCACCCCACTCTTCGGAGGTCACGCCGTGGACCGACAGTTCGCTGCGGATGCGATCGAGATCGGCGCCCGGCTTGTCGATCTTGTTCACTGCAACCACCAGCGGCACGCCAGCTGCCTGGGCATGCTGAACGGCTTCGATGGTTTGCGGCATGACGCCGTCGTCCGCTGCAACCACCAGGATCACGATGTCGGTCGCCTTGGCACCACGGGCACGCATCGCGGTAAACGCGGCGTGACCTGGGGTGTCGAGGAACGTCACCATGCCGCGGTCGGTTTCAACGTGGTAGGCGCCGATGTGCTGGGTAATACCGCCAGCCTCACCTGCTGCTACCTTCGCACGACGGATATAGTCGAGCAGGGAGGTTTTACCGTGGTCGACGTGGCCCATTACGGTCACGACCGGCGCACGGGAAACCGCCTCACCTTCAAACTTCAGGGACTCGGCCAGGGAATCTTCCAGGGCGGTGTCGCTGACCAGGGTCACTTTGTGGCCCAGCTCTTCAGCAACCAGTTGGGCAGTTTCCTGGTCCAGTACCTGGTTGATGGTGGCTGGCGTACCCAGCTTGAACATGAACTTGATGATTTCAGCAGCCTTGACCGACATCTGCTGGGCCAGATCGCCCACAGTGATGGTCTCGCCGATCTTCACTTCACGCACGACAGGGCCGGTAGGGCTCTGGAAACCGTGGGCGTTGCGTTTCTTCAGCTTGGCCTTGCCGCGACCGCCGCGACGGAAGCCATCGCTTTCCTCGTCGGTGGTACGTGGCGCAACACGAGGTGCTGGTGCCTTTTCCTTGACCGACGCACGATGAGGCGCGTTCTTGCGCTCGCCATCGCCACTGCCACGACGGTTGTCGTCGGCACGTGGCTTGTCTGGACGACGCTGTTCATCGCGCTTGCGAGTATCGGCCGGAGCCGGCGCTGGTGCCACGACTGGCGCCGCTTCGCGCACAGGTTCGGCGACCGGGGCAACAGCCTCGACGGCTTCTACCGGAGCGGTTTGCGCAGCAGCAGGCTGGCGGCGCGCTTCTTCTTCGGCGCGACGCTTGGCTTCTTCTTCAGCCTTCTGACGAGCAGCATTTTCTACTGCGCGACGTTCTTCCTGTTCGCGTTTGCGCTCGGCTTCGATTTCTTCCGGGCTGCGTTGTACGAAGACTTTCTTCTTGCGTACTTCAACGCTGATGCTTTTGCTACCGGCAACACGCAGGGTGCTGGTGGTTTTACGCTGCAGAGTGATCTTGCGCGGTTCTTCCACTTTAGCCTTGTGACTGCTCTTCAAGTGAGTCAGCAGGGACTGCTTCTCACTGTCGGTCACATGTTCCTCGGCGGCGGTGTGCGGCAGACCTGCCTCACGCATCTGCTGCAACAGGCGCTCTACCGGTGTTTTGACCTCATCGGCCAGTTGTTTCACCGTGACTTGCGTCATGCACTTCTCTCCTCAGGCCGCGCCTAATTACTCGAACCAGTGGGCTCGGGCGGCCATGATCAACTTGCCGGCACGATCATCGTCAATGCCGTCGATGTCGAGCAGATCGTCAATAGACTGCTCGGCCAGGTCTTCGCGGGTAATTACGCCGCGCACCGCCAGTTCCATCGCCAAATCCTTGTCCATGCCCTCAAGCGAGAGCAGGTCTTCGGCCGGATGGGCGTCTGCCAGCTTTTCCTCAGTAGCGATGGCTTTGGTCAACAAACGATCCTTGGCCCGAGCGCGAAGCTCGTTGACGATTTCCTCGTCAAAGCCGTCGATGTTGAGCATTTCCTCCACCGGTACGTAGGCAATCTCTTCCAGGCTGGTAAAGCCTTCATCCACCAGCACCTGCGCCAGCTCTTCATCGACTTCAAGCTCTTCGATGAAGTTGCGCAGGATGTCGCCGGTTTCAGCTTGCTGTTTAGCCTGGATGTCCGATTCGGTCATCACGTTCAGGGTCCAGCCAGTCAATTGGCTGGCCAGACGCACGTTCTGACCACCGCGACCGATGGCCTGAGCCAGATTGTCTGCGCCAACGGCGATGTCCATGGCGTGGGCATCTTCGTCGACGATAATTGCCGCCACTTCAGCAGGCGACATGGCATTGATCACGAACTGAGCCGGGTTGTCGTCCCACAGGACGATGTCCACGCGCTCGCCGCCCAACTCGCCGGATACGGCCTGGACACGCGAACCACGCATGCCGATGCAGGCACCTTGCGGGTCGATGCGTTTGTCCTTGGAGCGGACCGCGATCTTGGCACGCGAACCCGGATCACGGGAGGCGGCCATGACTTCGATCAGGCCTTCAGCAATTTCCGGCACTTCGATGCGGAACAACTCGATCAGCATTTCCGGCGCTGTACGCGACAGGATCAGCTGCGGGCCCCGGTTCTCGGTGCGGATTTCCTTGAGCAGCGCACGCAAACGCACGCCAACCCGGAAAGTTTCGCGAGAGATGATGTCTTCGCGGGCCAGCAACGCTTCGGCGTTGTTGCCCAGGTCGACGATCACGTTGTCGCGGGTCACTTTTTTCACGGTGCCGGAGATGATTTCCCCCAGGCGCTCGCGATAAGCGTCGACCACTTGTGCACGCTCGGCTTCGCGAACTTTCTGCACGATGACCTGCTTGGCAGTCTGTGCAGCGATGCGACCGAACTCAATGGATTCGATTTTTTCTTCGACGACATCACCGACCTTGGCGCCCGGATGCGTTTCGGCAACCTTGCTTGGCCAGGTTTCGATAGCCGGATCGTCCAGGTCGGCTTCCTCGACGACCGTCCAGCGACGGAAAGTCTCGTAGGCACCCGTGTGGCGATTGATTTCCACACGCAAATCAACTTCGTCTTCGAACCGCTTCTTGGTAGCAGTGGCCAGAGCCAGCTCCAGCGCTTCAAAAATAACGTTAGCCGGTACGCCCTTTTCATTGGATACCGACTCAACAACCAGCAGTACTTCTTTGCTCATCGTACGCCTCGCCTTTCGCAAGCCATTGGATCCGCGGGATCCGCAGTATCTGGCACGTATCAGTCAAAACTGGGAATAATGTTGGCCTTGTCGATCATATCGATCGGCAACAGGAACTCATGGTCATCTACCTGCACCACGACGTCCTGCTCTTCTACACCGCGCAGAAGGCCTTGGAAGTTGCGTCGACCTTCGAAAGGCGAGCGCAGCTTGATCTTCACTTGTTCACCGGCAAACAAAGCGAACTGTTCAAGAGTGAACAGGGGGCGCTCCATGCCAGGCGAGGAAACTTCAAGGGTGTATTCGGAGGTGATTGGATCTTCGACATCCAGTACACCGCTGATCTGACGGCTGACGATGGCGCAATCGTCCACCAACACGCCGCCTTCCTTATCGATATAAACGCGCAACAGTGAGTGGCGACCTTGAGCCGAAAACTCAATACCCCAGCATTCATAGCCAAGGGCCACGACCACCGGGGCCAACAAGGCCTGCAACTGTTCTAGCTTGCTCGACACCTGAACCCCCTCGTGCATGTTTGTGCATGCTGTGCAAATAAAAAAAAATGGGCGAATCGCCCATCCCTGAAACGCCGTCGAATAGCGGCGTTATAAAGTGTCCAGCTAACAAAAAGCCCCTTGGAAGGGGCCCCTGAAACTGGTTGCGGGAGCCGGATTTGAACCGACGACCTTCGGGTTATGAGCCCGACGAGCTACCAGACTGCTCCATCCCGCGACAAAGCTGGGGCGGAAGTATACGACCGATCCCTTACAGGGTCAATGTAACCCTTCCACCTACAAGAAAGCCCGCAATCGCGGGCTCTCCTGATAATTGGTACCGAGAAGGGGACTCGAACCCCTACACCCTATGGGCACAACCACCTCAAGGTTGCGTGTCTACCAATTCCACCACCTCGGCAATACAGCGTTTGAAACCTTCTTACTTCTGCTCTTGAGCTGGAGGCACGTCAGTCGCCTGGTTGGCCGACTTTTGCTCTTGAAGCACCGGGACATCATCAGAAGCCGGTTGTTGCTTAGGCGCTTCCAGTACCGCTGGGTTTGGCAAACCTACTTGAGTCAGCTCGTGAGCTTTCTCTTTAGCAAAGTAACCTAACCCTAAGCTGGTCATGAAGAAACCGGCGGCAAGTATAGCAGTAAACTTACTAAGAAAGGTAGAGGAACCTTGGCTTCCGAACACAGTATTTGAAGCACCTGCACCGAAAGACGCACCAGCATCCGCACCTTTACCCTGCTGCAGCAATACGAGGGCAACTACGCCCAGTGCACCCAGCAGATGAAAAACGACTACGACTGTTTCCAGCATTTTTTCAGTTTCCCGCGGCGCGACAGATCGCACCGAACTCATCTGCATTCAGGGACGCTCCACCAATGAGCCCCCCATCGATATCCGGCATGCCGAACAGTTCGGCCGCATTGGCCGCCTTCACGCTGCCGCCGTATAGAAGCCGCACACCTCGTGCCACTTCAGAATTCTCTTCCGCCAACTGCGCGCGGATGGCTGCGTGCACATCCTGCGCCTGTTGCGGCGAAGCCGTCAGCCCGGTACCAATGGCCCAGACCGGCTCGTAGGCAATGACTGCCTTTGCAAAAGCACCGACACCCAGGTCTTCGATGATGCTGCCGAGCTGACGCCCGACAACTTCAAGGGTCTTGCCGGCTTCACGCTGCGCGAGGGTTTCCCCTACACACAACACCGGAATCAGACCACAGGCCTGGGCCGCAGCAAACTTGCGGATCAAGGTCTTGTCCTGCTCGCCCATGATCTGGCGACGCTCGGAATGTCCAACCAGGACCAGGGAGCAACCTGCATCCACCAACTGACTCGGTGCAATCTCACCGGTCAACGCACCTTGCATGGATTCCACCGCAGAGTTCTGCGCGCCGACCGAAATCGACTTGCCTTTCAAGCCATCAATCACTTGATTGATATACAAGCAAGGCGGGAATACCGCGACATCAACACCGCTTGGCAAGGCCAGATGACGAAGGCCATTGATCAGCTCAGCGACGCTGGCGCGGGTACCGTGCATCTTCCAGTTACCAGCTACCATAGGGCGACGCATGCTGTACCTCGTCGGTCAAAGTGGGCGCAGATGTTACCCAACCGATTCATGACTGGCAAGCCGAATTCAGGCAGAAACTTCAGTAACCAGTTTTGCCAGCTCTTCGGCATAACCGCGAACTTGCGCTTCGTCCTCGCCTTCGACCATGACACGCACCAAAGGCTCTGTACCGGACTTGCGCAACAACACGCGACCACGCCCCGCCATCGCCTCTGTCACACGCTCGCTGGCCTGCTTGACCTTCTCATGTTCGAGAGGGCTTACACCGCCACCGAAACGCACGTTGATCAACACTTGCGGGCATTTACGCAATGCCTGGCGCGACTGAGCAAGCCCTTCGTTGCGCGCCTTGAGTGCCATCAGTACCTGCAGGGCCGCAATGATCGCATCACCGGTGGTGGTATGGTCGAAGCACACGATGTGGCCGGAGTTCTCGCCCCCGATCACCCAGTTGCGCTCCAGCAACTCCGAGATCACGTAGCGGTCGCCCACGTTGGCACGCACGAACGGGATATCCAGGTCCGCCAGGGCCAGTTCAAGCCCGAGGTTGCTCATCAACGTGCCGACCACGCCGCCCTGCAGCTTGCCGCGCCCATGCAGGTCACGAGCGATGATGAACAGCAATTCGTCACCATCGACGACCGTACCGGTGTGATCGACCATCAGGACCCGATCACCGTCGCCATCGAAGGCGATACCGAGATCGGCCTGCTCGGCCAGCACTGCAGCCTGCAACGCCTCGGTATGGGTGGAACCACAGTTGTGGTTGATGTTCAGGCCATTGGGCTGGGCGGAAAGCACCACCACGTCGGCACCCAGCTCGCGAAAGACGCTCGGCGCGACTTTATAGGTGGCGCCGTGAGCACAATCGACAACAATTTTCAGGCCGGAAAAGCTCGTACCGGTCGGCACGCTGCCTTTGCAGAATTCGATGTAACGACCCGATGCATCGTTGATCCGCGACACCTTGCCGATCTTGCTCGACTCGACCACGGTCATCGGCGTGTCCAGCAGTTCCTCGATCATCAGCTCGATGTCATCCGGCAGCTTGGTACCCTGGCCGGAGAAAAACTTGATGCCGTTGTCATCATGGGGATTGTGCGAGGCACTGATCACGATGCCTGCCTGGGCCTGGAACGTACGGGTCAGGTAGGCGATGGCCGGCGTCGGCATCGGGCCCAGCAGCATCACATCGGCGCCCGCCGACGTCAGGCCGGCCTCGAGCGCCGATTCGAACATGTAGCCGGAAATTCGCGTGTCCTTGCCGACCAGCACCTTGCAGGCGCCCATCTTGCGGAACGCCATGCCTGCAGCCCAGCCGAGCTTGAGCATGAAATCAGGGGTAATAGGGTATTCGCCGACCCGACCACGAATACCGTCGGTGCCAAAGTATTTCTTGCTCATAAGTGCTCCGTCATTCTTATTCGGCTGAATCCACAGCTGCGATCATCCGCACGACATCCATCGTTTCGGCTACATCGTGCACGCGCAATATGCGTGCACCTTTGGCAAGGGCCAAGGCCGCAAGGGCGAGACCACCATACAGGCGCTCTCCCACCGGCCGCCCCAGGGCATTGCCTATCATGCTCTTTCGCGAAACCCCAACCAACAGGGGCCGCCCCAAGGCGTGCAAGGCTTCCATATGTTTGAACAGGCTCAGGTTGTGCGCCAATGTCTTGGCAAAGCCGAACCCGGGATCAAGGATGATCCGCTCGGCAGGAATACCCACGGCAGCACATTGATCCAGACGCGCCACCAGGAACTCACCCACCTCCCTGGTCACATCATCATAGTGCGGGTCGTTCTGCATGGTCCCCGGCTCGCCGAGCATATGCATCAGGCATACCGGCAACCCGGTGGCCGCCGCGGCATCCAGGGCACCATCGCGCTGCAAGGACCGAACATCATTGATCAGGCCCGCTCCCAGTCGCGCAGTCTCGCGCATGACCGCAGGCGTGGACGTATCGACCGAGATAATGACATCGAGTTCGCGATGGATGCGCTCGACAATCGGCGCCACCCGTTCCAGCTCTTCGATGGGCGAAACCGCGCGCGCACCCGGCCGGGTCGATTCACCACCCACATCGATCAGCGTTGCGCCAGCGGCCACCATGGCCTCGGCATGCCGCAGCGCAGCATCGAGCTGGCTGAATCGACCACCATCGGAAAAGGAATCAGGCGTGACATTGAGAATGCCCATGACATGTGCACGGGCCAAATCAAGAACCCGGTTGCCGCAAGGCAACCGGGTCGAGGACTGAACAGAAGTCATTTCAAGCCTTAGACATCAGCGGCCGGACCGCCAATCGGTGTTTCCGGACGCTCACCCTGTACCGCCGGAGGTGTACCGGAAGTACCGGTACCACCGCCCGACCAGTCACGAGGCTCGCGAGGTTCGCGACCTGCCATGATGTCGTCGATCTGCTCGGCATCGATGGTTTCGTACTTCATCAGGGCATCGGCCATGGCATCGAGCTTGTCACGGTTGTCCGTGAGGATCTGCCGGGCAGTGCCGTAGCACTGGTCGATGATGCTGCGCACCTCGGAATCGATCAGCTTGGCCGTCTCGCCGGAGAAGCTTGCATGCTGGCCACCGCCACCACGACCGAGGAACACTTCCCCTTCTTCTTCGGCATACATCAGCGGCCCCAGCTTCTCGGACAGGCCCCACTTGGTGACCATGTTCCGAGCGATCTGACTGGCACGCATGATGTCGTTGGATGCCCCCGTGGTCACACCGTCGAAGCCCAACGTCATCTCTTCAGCGATACGACCGCCGTACAACGAACAGATCTGACTGATCAATGCACGCTTGGACAGGCTGTAGCGATCCTCTTCCGGCAGGAACATGGTCACGCCCAGGGCACGACCGCGCGGGATGATCGAGACCTTGTAGACCGGATCATGCTCGGGCACGACACGACCAACGATCGCGTGACCCGCCTCGTGATACGCGGTGTTCTGCTTTTCTTTCTCCGACATGACCATGGATTTGCGCTCCGCGCCCATCATGATCTTGTCCTTGGCCAGCTCGAATTCCTTCATTTCCACGACGCGCTTGCCGGTACGAGCGGCGAACAGCGACGCTTCGTTGACCAGGTTCGCCAGGTCGGCACCGGAAAAGCCCGGCGTGCCACGCGCGATGACGGCCGGAGCGACGTCGTCACCCATCGGCACCTTGCGCATATGGACCTTGAGGATCTGCTCGCGACCACGAATGTCCGGCAGCCCCACCACGACCTGGCGGTCGAAACGACCTGGACGCAACAGCGCAGGGTCGAGCACGTCAGGACGGTTGGTGGCGGCGATCACGATGATGCCGTCGTTCATTTCGAAACCGTCCATCTCGACCAGCAACTGGTTGAGGGTCTGTTCGCGCTCGTCGTGACCGCCACCCATGCCGGCGCCACGATGGCGACCAACGGCGTCGATTTCGTCGATGAAGATGATGCACGGTGCGTGTTTCTTCGCCTGTTCGAACATGTCGCGAACACGACTGGCGCCCACGCCGACGAACATTTCGACGAAGTCGGAACCGGAAATCGTGAAGAACGGCACCTTGGCTTCACCGGCAATCGCCTTGGCCAGCAAGGTTTTACCGGTACCTGGCGGGCCGACCATCAGCACGCCGCGTGGAATACGACCGCCCAGGCGCTGGAACTTGCCCGGATCGCGCAGGAACTCGACCAGTTCGCCCACTTCTTCCTTGGCTTCGTCGCAGCCTGCGACGTCGGCCAGGGTGGTTTTCACCTGGTCTTCGGAAAGTAGCCGGGCCTTGCTCTTGCCAAAGCTCATCGGCCCGCCCTTGCCACCACCGCCACCCTGCATCTGGCGCATGAAGAACATGAACACGGCGATGATCACCAGGATCGGGAAGCTGGCCACCAGGAGCTGGGTCCAGATGCTTTGCTGCTCAGGCTGCTTGCCTTCGACCACGACATGGTTGTCCACCAGGTCGCCAATCAGGCCATTGTCCTGGATTGCCGGACGAATGGTCTTGAAGCTGTCGCCGTCGGTGCGCTTGCCGGTAATCACATAGCCATCAACGGCTACGCGCTCGACCTTGCCATCCTTGACCTGCTGGATGAAGTCGGAATAGTTGAGGGTCTGCGGCTCGTTAGGACTGGAGAAGTTGTTCATCACGGTCACCAGGACAGCAGCGATAATCAACCACAGGATCAGATTCTTTGCCATATCGTTCAATTAACTACCCTCTGAAGCAAGCTCCGCTACTGGCGCGCGCTTCGCATGATATTCACCGGCCTAACTTACTACATTACCTACGACTCTGGCAGGCGCCGTCTGTAACCCTTTGTGAAACTTTGACCGCATAATTTTGGTTACGCGGCTTTTTCAATGCGAGACAAAAAAAACTATCGCCCTGTTCAAAGACGCTCATCACTGGCCGCGCCTTCAACACCGCGAAACCCCCGCGCCAGCAGATACTGCTCGCGAGAACGGTCACGGGACGACAATGGCTTGCGCATCTGCACCTTGTCGAACAACTTGCGGATGCCCTTGTGGTATTCGTCGAAGCCTTCACCCTGGAAGACCTTGATCAGAAAATCACCGCCTGGACGCAGAACCCGCCCGGCAAGATCCAGGGCCAGCTCGCTGAGGAACATGGCACGAGGCATGTCGACAGCCGCTAATCCACTCATATTGGGGGCCATATCGGAAATCACAAGGTCAACTTGCGTATTTCCGACGGCTTCCAGGATTTTCGCCAGTACGGCGTCTTCCGTGAAATCGCCCTGGATAAAGGTCACATCAGGGATGCTGTCCATTTCCAGGATGTCGGAAGCGATCAAGCGGCCCTGACCACCAATCAGACGACTGGTAACCTGGGACCAGCCGCCCGGCGCCGCACCGAGGTCGATCACGGTCATGCCTGGACGGATCAGGCGATCCTTTTCCTGGATCTCCAGCAATTTATAGCTGGCACGAGAGCGATAGCCGTCTTTTTGCGCCATTTTGACGTACGGATCGTTGAAATGCTCTCTGAGCCAGTTCTGGCTAGTCTTGGAACGGGCCACGGGCCACCTCTAAAAATAAAACGGGTCGTGATTAAGTGGGCGGTCCCGGACTTGCTCGGGTAAACTGGCCGCCGCTTTTTACAAGATCAGACGCAGGGGTCAGATTATGCCGCTCACTCAAGAGCAGAAGAAACAATACAAATCCATTGGCCACCATCTGAAACCGGTTTTGACTGTGGCTGACAACGGTTTGACTGAAGGTGTACTCGCCGAACTGGAACGCGCCCTGGGCGATCACGAGCTGATCAAGATCAAGCTCAACATCCTCGATCGCGAAGCCCGCCTGGCTGCCGTTGCCGAATTGTGCAAGACCGGCAAGGCAGACCTGGTGCAGGTCATCGGCAAGATGGCGCTGATTTATCGCAAGAATTTCAGCGTCAACAAGCAACTGTCGAACGTTCACCGCTTCAAGTGATGCCAAAGGGTCAAGGGTGTGCTTCGCACACCCTGCCGCTCCACCCCGGAACCGGCTGCAAGACCAGTACCAGACCGGAAAAACCCAGCACCAGGTAACTGAATACCTGCCACTGGCTCGCATCCGGCCAGCCGAGATGCACGGCAAAGAACATCCCGCACGCATACAACGACATGAGCAGCAATTGCCCACGAATGTCGCGCCATAGACTGGCAAGGCCTTCGGCCTGAACCAGCACCAACGCCTGAAACATCACGCACGCCGCGGAAAAACCCACCAGCAGCGCCGTCAGCATGCCTGCGATTTCATCGATGAGCAGCGGTGCCAGGCCCACTCGACCCAGCACCGGCAGCAAACCGATGTGCAGCAACCAGACGCCGCCCACCCACAACATCTGGGTGAGCTGCCAGATCATGGCACCCGCTCGCAGCGGGCGCCTTCGTTCAGATGTGACGGACTTCGACAATCTCATACTCGATGACACCACCCGGTGTCTTCACCGCCACCACATCGCCCTCTTCCTTGGCAATCAAGGCACGAGCAATGGGTGAACCGACGGAAATCTTGCCGAGCTTGATGTCTGCCTCGTCCTCGCCAACGATCTGGTAAGTCACGCTCTCATCAGTCTCGACGTTGGCGATTTCCACCGTGGTGCCGAAAATCACTTTGCCGGTATGTGGAATCGTCGTGACATCGATGATCACCGCATTCTGCATGCGGCCTTCGATGTCACGGACACGCGCCTCGACCATCCCCTGCTCCTCTCGGGCAGCGTGGTATTCGGCGTTTTCCTTGAGATCGCCCAGCTCACGCGCTTCACCGATAGCCTGGCTCAAGCGCGGGCGCTCGACCTTGGTCAGGAAAGCGTGTTCTTCTTCCAGGGCCTTCGCGCCCTGAACAGTCATCGGGTACTTGGTTATGCTCATGCCTTCAATCCTGCATGTAGATCCTGCAAGCGACGCACGGTCTTCTCGGGACCGAACTTGAGCGCTTCGCAGATCGCTTCGCCTGCCGCAATGGTCGTGGTGCAGTAGATCTTGTGCTGCAGCGCATTGCGACGAATGGAGTAGGAATCGGCGATCGATTGACGACCTTCGGTGGTGTTGATGATCAGCGTGACTTCGTCATTCTTGATCATGTCGACCACGTGCGGACGCCCCTCGGTCACCTTGTTCACGCGGCGCACTTTCAGGCCAGCGGCTTCGATCAGCCTGGCAGTACCGGCAGTGGCGACCACTTCGAAGCCCAAGTTGATCAGATCACGGGCCACGCCTGCAACCAGTGGCTTGTCGTCATCACGCACGCTGATGAACGCCGTGCCGCCAGTCGGCAACACTTCGCTGGCGCCCATCTGGGCCTTGGCGAACGCCTCACCGAAGGTATCGCCCACGCCCATCACTTCACCGGTGGACTTCATTTCCGGGCCGAGGATCGGGTCCACGCCTGGGAACTTGGCGAACGGGAACACTGCCTCTTTCACGCTGTAGAAGTTCGGAATGATTTCTTTGGTGAAGTTCAGCTCTTTCAGGGTCTTGCCGGCCATGACTCGCGCCGCGATCATCGCCAGGGAAACGCCGATGCACTTGGAGACGAACGGCACGGTCCGGGAAGCGCGCGGGTTGACTTCGATGACGTAGATGTCTTCGCCCTGCAGGGCCAATTGCACGTTCATCAGGCCGACGACGCCCAGCTCCAGGGCCATTTTCTTGACCTGCTCGCGCATCTCGTCCTGGATGTGCGCCGGCAACGAGTAAGGCGGCAGCGAACAGGCGGAGTCACCGGAGTGAACACCGGCCTGCTCGATGTGCTGCATGATCGCGCCGATCACCACATCCTTGCCGTCGCTGACCGCATCCACGTCCATTTCGATGGCGCAGTTGAGGAAGTGGTCCAGCAGCACCGGGCTGTCGTTGGACACCTGGACCGCTTCGCGCAGGTAGCGCTTGAGTTCGTCTTCCTGATAGACGATTTCCATCGCACGGCCGCCCAGTACATAGGACGGACGCACCACCAGTGGGTAACCGATCTTGGCGGCGGCACGAATCGCTTCGTCTTCGCTGCGCACGGTGGCGTTTGGCGGCTGACGCAGGTTCAGGCGCTCGACCATCTGCTGGAAGCGCTCACGGTCTTCGGCGCGGTCGATCGCATCCGGGCTGGTACCGATGATCGGCACGCCGGCGGCTTCCAGGGCACGGGCCAGTTTCAACGGGGTCTGGCCGCCGTACTGGACGATCACGCCTTTTGGCTTCTCGACGCGGACGATTTCCAGCACGTCTTCCAGGGTCACTGGCTCGAAGTACAAGCGATCGGAGGTGTCGTAGTCGGTGGACACGGTTTCCGGGTTGCAGTTGACCATGATGGTCTCGTAACCGTCGTCGCGCAGGGCCAGTGCCGCGTGTACGCAGCAGTAGTCGAACTCGATGCCCTGGCCGATCCGGTTAGGACCGCCACCCAGGATCATGATCTTGTCCCGAGTCGATGGCGCGGCTTCGCACTCTTCTTCGTACGTGGAGTACAGGTAGGCGGTATCGGTGGCGAACTCGGCCGCGCAGGTGTCGACGCGCTTGTAGACCGGGAACACTTCCAGCTTGTGGCGATGGGCGCGCAGGCTCTTCTCGGTCACACCCAGCAGCTTGGCCAGGCGCATGTCGGAGAAACCTTTGCGCTTGAGGCGGAACATCGTGTCGCGATCGATGCTGGACATGCCCAGGGTCTTGACCTTCTCTTCTTCCTTGATCAGATCTTCGATCTGTACCAGGAACCAAGGGTCGATCATGTTCATGCCGAAGATCTGCTCGACGGTCATGCCGGCGCGGAAGGCATCGGCCACGTACCAGATGCGCTCGGCACCCGGCACGGTCAGCTCGCGCTTGAGCACGCTCATGCTTTCGGGGTCGTTCAGGTCCAGCTTCGGATCGAGGCCACAGACGCCCACTTCCAGGCCGCGCAGGGCTTTCTGCAGGGACTCCTGGAAGGTCCGGCCGATGGCCATGACTTCACCGACCGACTTCATTTGGGTGGTCAGGCGGGCATCGGCCTTGGCGAACTTCTCGAAGGCGAAGCGTGGCAGCTTGGTCACGACGTAGTCGATGGACGGTTCGAAGGACGCCGGGGTCTTGCCGCCGGTGATGTCGTTCGACAGCTCGTCCAGGGTGTAGCCCACGGCCAGCTTGGCCGCGACCTTGGCAATCGGGAAACCGGTGGCCTTGGACGCCAGGGCCGACGAACGGGAGACCCGCGGGTTCATCTCGATGACCACCATGCGACCGGTGTTCGGGCAGATGCCGAACTGGACGTTGGAGCCGCCGGTTTCCACGCCGATCTCGCGCAGCACCGCCAGGGAGGCGTTACGCAGGATCTGGTATTCCTTGTCGGTCAGGGTCTGGGCCGGTGCGACGGTGATCGAGTCGCCGGTGTGCACGCCCATCGGGTCGAAGTTCTCGATGGAGCAGACGATGATGCAGTTGTCCTTTTTGTCGCGGACAACTTCCATTTCGTATTCTTTCCAGCCGATCAGGGATTCGTCGATCAGCAGTTCCTTGGTCGGCGACAAGTCGAGACCACGGGCGCAGATTTCTTCGAATTCCTCACGGTTATAGGCGATGCCACCACCGGTGCCGCCCATGGTGAAGGACGGACGGATGATGCATGGGAAGCCGAGGCGTTCCAGAACGGCGTTGGCCTCTTCCATGCTGTGGGCGATGCCCGAGCGCGGGCAGTCCAGGCCGATGGATTTCATCGCCTTGTCGAAGCGCGAACGGTCTTCGGCCTTGTCGATGGTATCGGCGTTGGCGCCGATCATTTCCACACCGAACTTCTCCAGGACGCCTTCGCGTTCCAGGTCCAGGGCGCAGTTGAGCGCGGTCTGGCCGCCCATGGTCGGCAGCAGCGCGTCCGGGCGCTCCTTCTCGATGATCTTGGCAACGGTCTGCCACTTGATCGGCTCGATGTAGGTGGCGTCGGCCATGGCCGGGTCGGTCATGATGGTGGCCGGGTTGGAGTTCACCAGGATGACGCGGTAGCCCTCTTCGCGCAGGGCCTTACAGGCCTGGGCGCCGGAGTAGTCGAACTCGCAGGCCTGGCCGATCACGATCGGGCCAGCGCCGAGAATCAGGATGCTTTTTATGTCTGTACGTTTTGGCATGGGTTTGTCACTCAAATCCGCAGGTCAGTCGGCTAGGCCGTCGAACAATCTTTGAAGCGCCCGAAGGGGCCGCCGCACTCGGGGCCGCCCTCGGGCTTCACGCGGTCAGCGTCGCTTGGCCATCTCGTTGATGAAGCGATCGAACAGCGGCGCCACATCGTTCGGGCCCGGGCTCGCTTCAGGGTGGCCCTGGAAGCTGAACGCGCTCTTGTCGGTACGCTCGATACCTTGCAGCGTGCCGTCGAACAGCGACTTGTGAATCGCACGCACGTTGGCCGGCAGGGTCGCCTCATCCACCGCAAAACCGTGGTTCTGGCTGGTGATCATCACCACGCCGGTATCCAGGTCCTGCACCGGGTGGTTGGCACCGTGGTGGCCGTGGCCCATCTTCAAGGTCTTGGCACCCGAAGCGAGGGCCAGCAACTGGTGACCGAGGCAGATACCGAACACCGGGATCTCGGTTTCCAGCACGTCCTTGATCGCCTGGATCGCGTAGTCGCAAGGCTCCGGGTCACCTGGGCCGTTGGACAGGAACACGCCATCGGGCTTGAGGGCCAGGACATCGGCGGCCGGGGTCTGGGCCGGTACCACGGTGACGCGGCAGCCACGCTCGACCAGCATGCGCAGGATGTTCAGCTTGACGCCGTAGTCGTACGCCACCACGTGGTAGGGCAGCTCGGAAGCCTCGATCGTCGCGTGACTGTCGGTCTTCAGGTCCCAGACCGAGGAACGCCATTCGTACTGTTTCTTGGTGCTGACGACTTTCGCCAGGTCCATGCCCTTGAGGCCAGGGAAGCCCTGGGCCGCGGCAATGGCGGCTTCTTCGGAAATGTTGTCGCCGGCCATGATGCAGCCGTTCTGCGCGCCTTTTTCCCGAAGGATGCGGGTCAGGCGGCGCGTGTCGATACCGGCGATCGCCACGACGTTGTTGGCTTTCAGGTAATCGGACAAGGACATCGTGTTACGCCAGTTGCTCGCTACCAGCGGCAAGTCACGGATGACCAGGCCGGCGGACCAGACACGATCGGACTCGGCGTCTTCCGGCGTGGTGCCGGTGTTGCCGATGTGCGGGTAAGTCAGGGTAACGATTTGCTGGGCGTAGGAAGGATCGGTAAGAATTTCCTGATAGCCGGTCATTGCGGTGTTAAACACCACCTCACCAACGGTCTGACCGTCGGCTCCAATGGCTTCGCCGCGAAAAATGCTGCCATCAGCAAGGGCGAGTATGGCTGGCTTAGTCAAGAAGACCTCCCGTAAATAAAGCCTGAAAGGGCGATCGCAGGTTGTAAAAAAGCGGAGTGACGTATGGACACGTCACCCCGCTTGTTCACTGAATTATTCTGCGCGCTTTTAGTGGACACACTAAAGCTGTAGCTTACAGAAAAAGGCTTTTTTGGTCCACCGCTAATGAGCCTTAAAGGCAGGGGAATGCGACAGGTCGTCGCGAAGCGGTGTAAAACGGGGCGCAGTATAACCTGAACCCCGCCTTCAATGGCATCAACGCAGGTCGAGAACGTCCTGCATGTCGTACAAGCCAGGCTCGCGGCCGTCCAGCCACAACGCGGCACGCACGGCGCCCTTGGCGAAGGTCATCCGGCTGGATGCCTTGTGGGTGATCTCCAGGCGCTCGCCTTCAGTGGCGAACAACACCGTGTGATCACCTACCACATCACCACCGCGCACAGTGGCAAAACCGATGGTGTCGCGCTCACGGGCACCGGTATGCCCTTCACGCCCATATACGGCGACCTTCTTCAGATCACGCCCCAGCGCATCGGCAATCACTTCACCCATGCGCAAGGCCGTTCCCGAAGGTGCGTCGATCTTGTGCCGATGATGCGCCTCGATGATTTCGATATCGGCATCATCACCCAAGACCCGGGCCGCCATGTCCAGCAGCTTCAGCGACAGGTTCACGCCCACGCTGAAGTTCGCCGCGAACACGATTGCGATGTCGTTGCCCGCCTCGGCCAGCAGTTGCTTTTGCGCAGCATCCAGCCCCGTGGTGCCAATCACCATGGCCTTGCCATGCTTGCGGCAGATCGCGAGGTTTTTCAACATCACGTCCGGCAGGGTGAAGTCGATCAGCACATCGAACTCGTCAAGCACCTTCTCCAGGCCGCCGGACATCGGCACACCGATACGCCCCAGCGAAGCCAACTCGCCAGCATCGGCGCCCACCAGCGTACTGTCGGGCCGCACGATGGCCGCTGTCAGGCCGGAGAGCGGCGAGCGCTGCTGCACCGCCTCGACCAGTGCCTTGCCCATGCGCCCCGCAGCGCCCATCACAGCTATACGTCGCATGCCAACTCCTTACAGGTCGCCGAAGAAGCGCTTCACGCCTTCAAACCAACCAGTGGTTTTCGGCGAGTGACTGTTGTCATCCGCCAGCGTGCCGCGGAACTCTTCCAACAGCTCACGCTGACGCCGACTCAGGTTGACCGGTGTCTCCACCGCCACACGGCACATCAGGTCACCCGCACCACCGCCACGCACTGGCGCGACGCCTTTGCCACGAATCCGGAACTGTTTGCCGGTCTGCGTGCCCTCGGGAATTTTCAGCTTGACGCGACCGTCGAGGGTCGGGATCTCGAGCTCGCCACCCAAGGCCGCGTCGACGAAGCTGATCGGCACTTCGCAGAACAGGTGCTTGCCGTCGCGCTGGAAAATCGCATGCTCGCGCACGTTGATGACCACATACAGGTCGCCAGTCGGACCACCCTGGGCACCCGCCTCGCCTTCGCCGGACAGACGAATGCGGTCACCAGTGTCGACACCGGCCGGCACTTTGACCGACAGCGTCTTGTACTCTTCGACACGCCCTTCGCCATGGCAGGAGTCGCACGGGTCGGAAATGATCTTGCCTTGGCCATGGCAACGCGGACAGGTCTGCTGGACCGAGAAGAAGCCCTGCTGCATGCGAACCTGGCCGATGCCGCCGCAAGTCGGGCAGGTCACGGGCGAGGAGCCCTTCTTTGCACCCGAGCCATCACACGGCTTGCAGTTGACCAATGTCGGCACACGGATATTGACGGTGGTACCGCGCACCGCTTCTTCCAGGTTCAGCTCCAACGTGTAGCGCAAGTCGCTGCCACGTTGGGCGCCACCACGGGCGCCGCCGCGACCGCCGCCGAAGAAATCGCTGAACACGTCACCGAAAATATCGGAGAAGTTCTGGCCGCCGAAACCGGCACCGCCGCCGCCCATGCTTGGGTCGACACCGGCATGCCCGTACTGGTCGTAGGCCGCGCGCTTGCTGGAATCGGACAGAACCTCGTAAGCCTCGTTGGCTTCCTTGAACATCTCTTCCGACGCTTTATCGCCGGGATTACGGTCCGGGTGGTGCTTCATCGCCAGGCGACGATAAGCCTTTTTCAGCTCTGCCTCGCTGGCCCCCCGCTCGACACCCAATACTTCGTAAAAATCACGCTTCGCCATTAGTCTTTGCACTCTTATAGGACGTCCGGCAAACCTCTCCTGAACCTTGCCAAACTCGTTGAGCCCCAATACAGGCCCGGACCCAACTCACGTCAATTCAACGATCCTGGTCTTTAAATATTTCAGCCAGGGCCCCGGCCAAAACGCAGTGCCCATCGCCGGAAAGCAGGAGCATTCCCGAACGCACCGCCAACATCCGAACACTGTCGCATGCTGTAAAAATTCATTAGCTCCAGACACGCCAACGCGGGAGCAAGCCCCCGCGCGGCGACATCCTACCAGCCACCGCACAAATGCAGTCAACCGGCCGACCAACAAGCGATTACTTGTGGTCTTTCACTTCTTCGAACTCGGCATCCACGACGTCGTCGGCTTTTTCGGCCGATTCGCCCTGGGCAGCCGCGCCTTCAGCGGGCTGAGCCTGCTCGGCGTACATCTTCTGAGCCACTGGTGCGGAGACCTTGGACAGCTCTTCGATCTTCGCCTCGATGGCCGCCTTGTCGTCGCCTTTCACAGCGGCTTCCAGGGCAACCACGGCCGCCTCGATGGCGGTTTTCTCTTCCGCGGTCACTTTCTCGCCAGCATCAGCGACCATCTTGCGAGTCGAGTGCACCAGGGCATCGCCCTGGTTACGGGCACTGGCCAGCTCTTCGAACTTGCGGTCTTCCTCGGCATTGACTTCAGCATCGCGAACCATCTGCTGAATTTCTTCCTCGGACAGGCCGGAGTTGGCCTTGATCACGATCGACTGAGTCTTGCCGGTGGCCTTGTCTTTCGCGCCGACGTGCAGGATGCCGTTGGCGTCGATGTCGAAGGTCACTTCGATTTGTGGCACGCCACGTGGCGCTGGCGGAATCTCGGCCAGGTCGAACTTGCCCAGGGATTTGTTCTGGGCAGCCTGCTTGCGCTCACCCTGCAGCACGTGGATGGTCACGGCGCCCTGGTTGTCGTCAGCCGTCGAGAACACCTGGGATTTCTTGGTAGGAATCGTGGTGTTTTTCTCGATCAGCGCGGTCATCACGCCGCCCATGGTTTCGATACCCAGGGTCAGCGGGCTGACGTCGAGCAGCAGAACGTCCTTCACGTCACCGGCCAGAACAGCGCCCTGGATGGCAGCGCCCATGGCAACGGCTTCGTCCGGGTTCACGTCCTTACGGGCTTCTTTGCCGAAGAAGTCGGTGACCAGCTTCTGAACCAGCGGCATACGGGTCTGGCCGCCCACCAGGATCACGTCGTTGATCGAACCAACATCGATACCGGCGTCTTTCATGGCAATGCGGCAAGGCTCGATGGTGCGCTGAACCAGGTCTTCCACCAGCGCTTCGAGCTTGGCGCGGGAGATTTTTACGTTCAGGTGCTTAGGACCGGTGGCGTCTGCGGTGATGTACGGCAGGTTCACGTCGGTCGACTGGCTCGAGGACAGTTCGATCTTGGCTTTTTCAGCGGCTTCTTTCAGGCGCTGCATGGCCAGCGGGTCACCCTTGAGGTTCATGCCGCTTTCTTTCTTGAACTCGTCGACGAGGTAGTCGATCAGGCGGATGTCGAAGTCTTCACCACCGAGGAACGTGTCACCGTTGGTTGCCAGTACTTCGAACTGGTGCTCGCCGTCGACTTCAGCGATCTCGATCACGGAAACGTCGAAGGTACCGCCACCCAGGTCGTAAACGATCACGGTGTGATCGCCCTTGGCCTTGTCCATACCGTAGGCCAGAGCGGCCGCGGTCGGTTCGTTGATGATACGTTTTACGTCCAGGCCCGCGATGCGGCCGGCGTCTTTGGTCGCCTGGCGCTGGCTGTCGTTGAAATAGGCAGGAACCGTGATGACCGCCTCGGTCACCGCTTCGCCGAGGTAGTCTTCGGCGGTTTTCTTCATTTTCTTGAGGATTTCAGCCGAGATCTGTGGCGGTGCCATTTTCTGGCCGTTCACTTCAACCCAGGCGTCGCCGTTGTCAGCCTTGGCGATTTTGTAAGGCACCATCTTGATGTCTTTCTGAACGACTTCTTCGTCGAACTTGCGACCGATCAGACGCTTCACCGCGTACAGGGTGTTATGCGGATTGGTCACTGCCTGACGCTTGGCCGACTGGCCAACCAGAATTTCGCCATCATTGGCGTACGCGATGATCGACGGCGTGGTACGCGCGCCTTCAGCGTTTTCAATAACCTTGGCCTTGCCGTTTTCCAGCACGGAGACGCACGAGTTGGTGGTCCCCAGGTCGATGCCGATAATCTTGCCCATGTTAACTCTCCCGGAACTTGGATTTGGTTGCCGCAGCAGTGGTGGCTAACTGCGGTAGCACTTAAACGCTTGACTTATAGATGGGGCCGCTGCGCCCGATTTCAAGCCTGCTCATCAATAGAAGGCGAAACCGGTGCTGGCGCCTTGCTGACCACGACCATGGCCGGGCGCAGCAGACGGCCGTTAAGCAGATAGCCCTTCTGGAAAACCTTCAAGACACTGTTTGGCTCGACGTCGGCACTTTCCTGCATCGCCATGGCCTGGTGATGCTCGGCGTTGAAGGGTTCGCCATGGGGATCAAGGGCTTCGAGCTGATAACGCTTGAGGGTGTCCTGGAACATTTTCAGGGTCAGCTCGATGCCTTCGCGCATCGGACGGATGTTCTCGTCGTCCGGGTTGGACAGCTCCAGGCCGCGCTCCAGGCTGTCGATGATCGGCAGCAGGTCGCCGGCAAAACGCTCCAGGGCGAATTTATGGGCCTTTTCTACATCTTGCTCGGCGCGACGGCGGACATTCTGCAGGTCGGCGGCTACACGCAACGCCTGATCCTGCGCACCAGCCAGTTGCTCCTCGAGCACTTGTACACGTGCCGCCAGGTCTTCACCGGAATCCTGGGAAGCCTGATTGGCGTCTAGATTTTGCGTGTCCTGCGTCTGTTCGTCAGCCATAGAGATTTCTCCTTTCAACTTCGTCCGCGAGCTCGACTCGCGCTTCTGCCCCGGTATATGGGGCCGGGTTTTCCAGCTTCAAGGGCCAACTGACGAATTAACCTTACAAAAAGCAGCTGCATAATCATTCCTCGCAGCGCTAAGCAAATCACTTTCCCAAGCAAATCGAGCTAAGCGCGGGCATTGTCAGGCCGAAACAAAACACTGTATAAATAACCAGACCTAAAGCCTGGGAGCGGCCTTATGCTGGTGCACCTGTCCGTACACAACTACGCCATCGTCGAACATCTCGACCTCGAACTCGATCGAGGCATGAGCGTGATCACCGGTGAAACCGGCGCGGGCAAGTCGATCATGCTCGACGCCCTGGGCCTGACCCTGGGCGACCGCACCGACAGCGGCGTGGTGCGCCCCGGAGCGGACAAGGCCGACATCCTGGCGACGTTCGACCTGGTCGACATCCCCGAGGCCAGCGCCTGGCTGGCCGAACGCGACCTGGACACCGACGGCCTGTGCATCCTGCGCCGGGTCATCACCGCCGAAGGCCGCTCCCGAGGCTACATCAACGGCACGCCCTGCCCCCTGGGCGATCTCAAGGCCCTCGGCGAACTGTTGATCGACATCCACAGCCAGCATGAACACCAATCCCTGCTCAAGACCGATACCCATCGTCGCCTGCTGGATGAATACGCCGGCGCCACCGACCTGGCCCGGCAAGTCCAACTGGCCGCCCAACGCTGGCGCCAGACCCGGCAGGAGCTCGATCGCCTTTCCAACTCCGGCGACGAACAGCGTGCCCGTCACCAGCTATTGAGCTACCAGCTCGAAGAACTGGAGAACCTGTCCCTGGGCGAAAATGAACTGGAAGAACTGGAGCAGGAACACAAGAACCTGACCAACGCCGAAACCCTGCTGGGCATCTGCCGCCAGGTGGTCGAACAATGCAGCGAGAGCGACTCGGGCAATGTGCTCAATGCCCTGACAGCGAGCCTGAACCGACTCTCCAGCGTGAATAATTCGGTGGGCGCCCTGAACGAAGCGACCACCCTGCTGACGAGCGCGCAGATCCAGGTCGAGGAAGCCGTTGGGGAACTGAACCGCTTCCTCGATCATTTCGATGCCGACCCGGCGCGCCTGCAGTACCTGGAAGAGCGCCTGGACACCATTTATACACTGGCGCGCAAGCACCGCATCCAGCCAACCGATGTTGCCGAACTCCAGCAGCGCCTGCTGGAAGAACTGGAAACCCTGAACGCCAACGATGAATCCATCGAGCGCCTGGGGGACGAACTGGCTTCTTATGCCCGTCATTACCAGGAGAAGGCCAAGGAGCTCAGTGAACTCCGGCGCCAGGCCGCGACAGGGCTGGCCAGTGCCGTGGAGCAGGAGATCCAGCGCCTGGGCATGCCGGGCGGACGCTTCACCATCGAATTGCGCCCCAACGCCGGTGACGAGCTCCAACCCAATGGGCTGGAACAGGTGGAACTGCTGGTCAGCGCCAACCCCGGGCAACCGCTCAAGGGCCTGGCCAAAGTCGCCTCCGGCGGTGAGTTGTCGCGAATCAGCCTGGCTATCCAGGTCATCACCGCGCAGACCTCTCGGGTGCCAACACTGGTATTCGACGAAGTGGACGTGGGCATCGGTGGCCCAACCGCGGAAATTGTCGGCCAGTTGCTGCGCCGACTGGGGGAACGCGGCCAGGTGCTGACCGTCACTCACCTGCCCCAGGTCGCCGCCCAAGGACACCAGCATTTATTCGTGCACAAAGTGCGTGGCGAGGACGCTACTCGCACCGCCGTGTCCAAACTCAACAAAAACGAGCGAGTGGAAGAGGTGGCGCGAATGCTCGGGGGTATCGACCTCACCAAGGAGTCCCTGGCCCACGCGAAAAAAATGGTCGTTACCGCGAAAATCTGAGAACGACAGAAAGCACGAAGGCGACCCTGGGGTCGCCTTCGTTCGTTTCGCGAACCTTAAGTCCGCGCGACATGCTTACTTTTTCTTGCGTACGTACAGCACAAGATTGTGATCAACCATCTCGAAACCATACTTGTCGACGATTGCTTTCTGCAGCCGCTCGATTTCTTCGTCGAAGAATTCGATGACTTCACTGGTCTCGACGTTGACCATATGGTCGTGATGCTTGCCATCGTCCAGTTCGAAGACCGCATGGCCTCCGTCGAAGTTGTGTCGCACCACAAGGCCAGCTGCCTCGAACTGGGTCAGAACACGGTAAACCGTGGCCAGACCGACGTCCTCACCAGCCTCCATAAGCGCCTTGTAGACATCCTCGGCACTCATGTGGCGTTGCTCTGCGGAATCGAGCATTTGTAGAATCTTGACCCGTGGCAGGGTCACTTTGAGGCCGGCTTTGCGTAGTTCGCTATTTTCAACCATGGTCAGCTTTCTCGCGATGCTGCTTCGCAGCTTCTCTTAATGCGGGTATGATCGGCGTTTACGTTGTCCCAGCCAAGATAGTGGAAGTCGCCCACCGATGCAAAACACCAAGCTCTTGCTAACCAGTTTCACCTTTGTGGGACTGCTCGCACTCGCCGGTTGTTCATTCCCCGGGGTTTACAAAATCGACATCCAGCAGGGCAATGTCGTCACGCAGGACATGATAGACCAGTTACGCCCGGGAATGACCCGCCGGCAAGTACGGTTTATCATGGGTAACCCTCTGCTGACCGACACGTTCCATGCCGATCGCTGGGATTATCTGTACAGCTTGCAGCCTGGCGGCGGTGAGCGCCAACAGGAACGCATCAGCGTTATCTTCAGTCCTGACGACCAACTTGTCAGCTTGTCGGGCGATTTCATGCCTGGCGTGAGCCGCGACGAGGCCATCATGGGCAAGGACAGCGGCACCACCGTGACCGATCCGACCCAGAACGCCGAACAGCCGAAACCGGAAAAACCGGTCAAGCCAGGTTCGTTGCTGGACCAGATCCAGAAGGACGTGGACAAAGTCGAGACCGTACCGGTCCCGACACCAGAGCCGCTGGACACCTCGCCGCAATAAATTGCGACATGAAAAAACCCGGCATGCCGGGTTTTTTATTGCCTGCCATTCAAGCCAGGTTATTGCTCCGATTGACGCGCCTGGGCAGCCTTGGCCGCGCGCAGGCGACGAATTTCCTTCGGATCAGCCAACAAAGGTCGATAAATCTCCAATCGATCCGCCGCTTGCACCACTTGATTAGCCGGATCGGCAACCACCTTGCCAAAAATCCCCACCGGGCACGTCGCCAGGTCCAGCTCCGGGAATGCATCGGCAATCCCCGAGCCCAGCAGTGCCGCGCGAACACTGGTGCCTTCCTGCACCATGCACGTGCGCAAGACCTGACGGTCCACCGCGGCATACACCACTTCTATCTCAATCAACGCTTGAGCTCTGCATTCTGCTTGGCCCGCTGGCAGAACGCGTCAACCAGCGTATTGGCGGCCTGATTGAACAGCGGCCCCAACGTCGCTCGCACCAGCGGACCGGCGTAGTCGAACGACAGGTCCAGGCTGATCTTGCAGGCCTTCTCACCCAACGGCTTGAACACCCAGACGCCGTGGAGCTGATTGAAGGGCCCCTCTTCCAGGTTCATTTCGATGGACTGCCCCGGCACCAGCGTATTACGCGTGACGAAGCGCTGGCTCAAGCCACTCTTGGCAATGTTGAGGCTGGCGCGCATCTGGGTTTCGGAGCTTTCCAGCACCTCGGCGGATGAGCACCACGGCAAGAACTCCGGGTAGCTCGCCACGTCGTTGACCAGGTCATACAGCGCCTGCGCCGGGTAGGGCAGCAAGGCCGAGCGTTGAATATGTGTCGTCATGTAAGCGTCACTTCCACAGCTGGGCGGCAAACACTACGAGAATGCCGATGGGCGCCACATAGCGCATCAAGAACAGGCTCAAGGCAAACAATACCGGGCTGCGCAGCGACAGTTCATCACGCACCGCTTCACGTCCCATGACCCATCCTGCAAACACCACGAAACACAAACCACCCAATGGCAGCATGATCCGTGATGTGAAGAAATCAATCACGCCGAAGAAATCCAGCCCTCCGGTCGCCCCCCACTGATAGAGAAGGAACAGCCCACCTTCGTTCACGAAAAACTTCGCTTGCTTCCATATATTGAAGGAAAACACCGTACCCAGGCCGACAAACCAGCAAGTGAAAGCCAGCCAGAACGTCACCCAGGCGCGGCTGATGCGGGTCCGCTCAACCAAGTAAGCCACCATCGGCTCCAACAGGGAAATGGCCGAACTCCAGGCCGCGATGGCCACCAGCACAAAAAACACCACGCCCATCACTTGGCCGAAAGCCATGCTGCCGAAGGCGAAAGGCAGGCTGACAAACATCAACCCTGGCCCCTCACTGGGGTTCAGGCCTGCGGCGAACACAATCGGAAACAATGCCACACCCGCCAGCAGCGACACGAAAGTGTCCAGCAGCGCGACGCCAAAGACGGTTCGGGTCAGGGAGGCGTTCTTGGGCATGTAGGCGCCGTAGATCATGATCGAACCGACCCCGACGCTCAGGGAGAAAAACGCATGTCCCATGGCCGGCAGCAGGCCGTCCAGGACTTTCTCCGGCTGGAAGTCGAACATGAAATGCACGCCTTCCATGAAATGCCCGGTGGTCATGCTGTAGCCCAGCAGCACCAGGATCATCACGAACAGCAACGGCATCATGATCCGCAGGCTGCGCTCGAGCCCGGCCACCACGCCCCGGGCAATCACCACCGCCGAGAGGACCATGAAGATCGTGTGCCAAAGGGTCAGCCTCCAGGGATCGGCGATCACATTGCCGAAGTAGGCGCCCACCTGATCCGGCGTGGCCCCTTGGAAATCCCCGCGCCCCATGTCGATGATGTAGTCCAGGGACCAGCCACCGACCACGCTATAGAAAGACAGGATCAACAGCGCCGTGATCATCCCGGCGAAGGCGCCCCACGACCACTTGGTCGAATGGCCAGCCTCTACCGCCAGTACCTTCAGGGCATTGGCCGGGCTTTGCCGGGCCCGACGCCCGATCAGCGTCTCGGCCAGCATCACCGGCGCGCCGATCAGCGCGATGCACGCCAGGAACATCAATACGAAGGCGCCGCCACCGTAGACGCCGACCATGTACGGAAACTTCCAGATACTACCCAGCCCCACGGCAGAACCGGTCGCCGCGAGTATGAAGACCCAGCGGCTAGCCCAACTGCCGTGGACAGAAACCTTGTCTGTCGACATCGTGATCACGCCCAAGCGTTCAAAAAAGAGGCCGCATTGTCCGGGATTCACTCAACGTGCTCAAGCACGCAGGTTCACCGTAGCCGACACGCCCGCAACTGCCTATAATGCCGCCCCTATGGCTAAACAGAAGAAACACCCCACAGGGACCATCGCGCAAAATAAAAAGGCGCGACACGATTACTTCATCGAACAGCGTTTCGAGGCTGGCATGGTCCTGGCCGGCTGGGAAGTAAAGAGCTTGCGTGCCGGCAAGGCGCAGTTGGTCGACAGTTATGTACTGCTCAAGGATGGCGAGGCCTGGCTGCTGGGCAGTCATATCACGCCGCTGACCACCGCCAGCACCCACGTGATTGCCGACCCGGTGCGCTCACGCAAGCTGCTGCTCAACAAGCGCGAGCTGGAAAAGCTCTTCGCCTCCGTGCAGCAGAAGGGCTACACCTGCGTCTGCACGTCGTTGTACTGGAGCAAGCACCTGATCAAGTGCGAAATTGCCCTGGGCAAGGGCAAGAAGGAGTACGACAAGCGCGATACCGAGCGCGAACGCGACGCCGGCCGCGAGCTGCAGCGCGCGGTGCGCAACAAGGGCAAGGAAGACTGATTCTTTTGTCCTAGGGACCGCTATCGCGAGCAAGCTCGCTCCCACAGGATCACGGCGATACGCAAACCCTGCGGTCACCGAAGATCCAATTGTGGGAGCGAGCTTGCTCGCGATGGCGTCGACTCATTCAACATTGATGGGTCAGACTGACCGCATTCGCGAGCAAGCTCGCTCCCACAGGCTTCGCAAGCACGCTCACATCCCCTTGCGCCGCTCCGCCCGCGCCACCCTCTGCACCTCCTGGCGCACCTCTTCCAAGACTTCCTGCACATACAAGATATGTCGGCTGGACACTTCCCGCGCCTGTTCGGCATGCCCGTCCATAATGGCTTGATACAATTCCCGGTGCTGGCTGATCAGCATGTCGCGGGTTTCACTGCGCTGCTTGTACATGCCGCCGATGTTGGTAACGACGTTGCGCTTGAGCAGGTCGAACAAGCCGCGAATGGTGTGCAGCAAGACTGCGTTATGACTGGCCTCGGCGATCGCCAGATGGAACCGGGCATCTGCCGCGCCCTCCTCCGCCCGGCTGACCTCGTCGTGGCGCGAGTAACAATCCTGCAGTTCGTCGAAGGCTGCCGTCAGCCGTTCGCGATCCACATCCGTGGCCCGCTGTGCCGCGTAGTACGCACAGGACGCCTCCAGGGTGTGGCGGAACTCCAGCAAGTCACGTTGCGCTTCGGGATTGCTTTCCAGCAGTTGCAGCAGCGGATCGCTAAATGTCGAGCCCAGTGACTCGACGACATAGTTACCGCCGCCCTGGCGACTGACGAGCAAGCCCTTGGCGGCCAGTTTCTGGATCGCCTCGCGCAATGAAGGACGTGACACGCCGAACTGTTCGGCCAGGGTCCGTTCGGCCGGCAGGCGCTCGCCGGACTTCAGCGTGCCCTCAAGGATCATGCCTTCAAGCCGCTCGACAATATCGTCAGACAAACGGCGCTGACGAATCTGATCAAACCCCATAACTCAATTCTCCACGATCCCGACGGCTCGCCGGGCTCTCTATTCTGGCCCATCCGGGCCGTGCCTACACCCACCAAAAGCCATTTGTTCGAACGGATCAGATGCCGTCTGCACCGCTTATTCGACGAAAGTTTCAGGGCGGCAAATTGACACACGACAACCAAGGCTTTTACCCTAGCCAACAGCGCTTGTAAATTGGTATTACCAATTAACCAAACCCGCTGACCAGTGCCTGACCAACAACAATTAGGGGCCCACCCACTATGCAAACCTGGCAACAGCTCTACAGCCCGCTCGGCAGCCTCGGCTTGTCCGCACTCGCGGCCGTTATTCCCATCGTATTTTTCTTCCTGGCCCTGGCGGTGTTTCGCCTCAAGGGGCATGTGGCCGGCAGCATCACCTTGGCCCTGGCGATTGCCGTGGCAATTTTCGCGTTCAACATGCCCGCGGACATGGCCTTCGCCGCCGCCGGCTATGGCTTTGCCTATGGCCTGTGGCCCATCGCCTGGATCATCGTCGCCGCGGTGTTTCTCTACAAACTGACCGTCAAGAGCGGCCAGTTCGAGGTGATTCGCAGCTCGGTGCTGTCGATTACCGATGACCAACGCCTGCAAGTGTTGCTGATCGGTTTCTGCTTCGGCGCATTCCTGGAAGGTGCCGCCGGCTTCGGTGCACCAGTGGCGATCACCGCCGCGCTGCTGGTCGGCCTGGGCTTCAACCCTCTGTACGCCGCGGGCCTGTGCCTGATCGCCAACACGGCCCCGGTGGCGTTCGGCGCCCTGGGCATTCCAATCATCGTGGCCGGCCAGGTCACCGGAATCGATGCCTTCAAGATCGGCGCCATGACCGGTCGTCAACTGCCCCTGTTGTCGCTGTTCGTACCGTTCTGGCTGGTGTTCATGATGGACGGCCTGCGCGGCGTGCGGGAAACCTGGCCAGCAGCGCTGGTGGCCGGCTTGAGTTTCGCCATCACCCAGTACTTCACCTCCAACTTCATCGGCCCGGAACTGCCGGACATCACCTCGGCCCTGGCCAGCCTGATTTCCCTGACCCTGTTCCTGAAAGTCTGGCAGCCCAAGCGCACCGCCGGCGCCCAGATTGCCGGCGCGACTTCCAGCGCAACGGTCACCGCCAGCGTCGGCGGTTTCGGCCAGCCCCGCAGCACCGTGGCTTCGCCCTACAGCCTGGGGGAAATCATCAAGGCCTGGTCGCCGTTCCTGATCCTGACCGTACTGGTGACGATCTGGACCCTCAAGCCGTTCAAGGCCATGTTCGCCGCGGGCGGCTCGATGTACGGCTGGGTGTTCAACTTCGCCATCCCGCACCTGGACCAGATGGTGATCAAGGTCGCGCCCATCGTGATCAACCCCACCGCCATCCCGGCTGTGTTCAAGCTTGATCCGATTTCCGCCACCGGCACGGCGATTTTCTTCTCCGCGTTGATCTCGATGCTGGTGCTGAAGATCAACATCAAAACTGGTCTTACCACTTTTAAAGAGACGCTTTTCGAGCTGCGTTGGCCGATCCTGTCCATCGGCATGGTGCTGGCCTTCGCCTTCGTCACCAACTACTCGGGCATGTCGTCGACCATGGCCCTGGTGTTGGCCGGCACGGGCGCAGCGTTCCCGTTCTTCTCGCCATTCCTGGGTTGGCTGGGCGTGTTCCTGACCGGTTCCGATACCTCGTCCAACGCGCTGTTCAGCTCGCTGCAAGCCACCACGGCGCACCAGATCGGCGTCAACGACACCCTGCTCGTCGCAGCCAACACCAGCGGCGGCGTGACCGGCAAGATGATTTCGCCACAATCGATCGCGGTGGCCTGCGCGGCGACCGGGCTGGTGGGCAAGGAATCGGATCTGTTCCGTTTCACCCTCAAACACAGCCTATTCTTTGCAACGATTGTCGGCCTGATCACGTTGGCCCAGGCCTACTGGTTTACCGGCATGCTGGTTCATTAAGTCCTACACGCGATACTGGAAAAACCGACGCCGAACCATGATTCGGCGTCTGCTATTCACAACCGGGTCTGCAAGGCTGCTGAAAGATTTCCTGGCTATATTCAGCAGCCTCAGCGGACGGATAACCGGGACCACCCGGAGACACGCCTGATGAGCGAGCTTTTTTACAACGCCGTACCGAACGCGACCCGTGTCGCCCCGCCCTTGCGCGAGCCTCGGCAGTACCCCAGCGAGAAGCCGCGTCGGGTCTACCTGTTCGGGACGTGCGTGGTGGACTTGTTCTATCCCGAAGCCGGGATGGATGCGATTCATCTGCTGGAGCGCGAAGGGATCCGGGTGGACTACCCGCAAGGGCAAAGTTGCTGCGGACAACCGGCCTACACCTCGGGGTACACCGAGCAGGCGCGGACGGTGGCACGGGCGCAACTGGCCCTGTTTGCCGAAGACTATCCGGTGGTGGTGCCCTCGGGTTCCTGCGCCGGCATGTTGCGCGAGCATTACGCCGACCTGTTCAAGGACGAGCCGGAGACCCTCAAACAGGTGCAGGCCCTGGCGGCCCGGACCTATGAACTGGCCGAGTTCCTGCTGTTGGTCTGCAAGGTGCAGTTGAACGACAGTGGCGAGCCGGTGAAGGTCGCGCTGCATACGTCTTGCTCGGCACGGCGTGAGATGAATACCCACTTGCACGGCCGCGCGTTGTTGGCGCAGTTGCGTAATGTGGAGCGAGTCGAACACAGCCACGAAAGCGAGTGCTGTGGGTTTGGTGGGACGTTCAGTGTTCGCATGCCGGATATTTCCGGCGCGATGGTGGCCGACAAGACCCGGGCGCTGAAGGAATCCGGCGCACATCAGGTCGTCAGCGCCGACTGCGGTTGCTTGATGAACATCAACGGCGCATTGGAAAAACAGCAGGAGGTGTTGCGCGGCAAGCACCTGGCAAGCTTCCTCTGGCAGCGTACCGGAGGTGCCGCATGAGCACGCCGACGCTGATCCCCACCGTTGAAGTACCGGTTGAGGCGCAGGAAGATTTTCGTGCCCGAGCCCACAAGGCTCTGGACGACACGCAACTGCGAAACAACTTTCGCAGCGCGATGGATTCACTGATGACCAAGCGGGCAGCGTCCTTCAGCGATGCCCACGAAAGAGAACACCTGCGGGTGCTGGGCAATGCCGTCCGCGCCCGTGCGTTATCCAAGCTGCCCGACCTGCTCGAGCGACTGGAAACCAACCTGACCCGCAACGGTGTGAACGTGCACTGGGCGGAGACGGTGGACGAAGCCAATGGCATCGTCCTCTCGATCATCCGCGCTCACGAGGCGCGGCAAGTGATCAAGGGCAAATCGATGGTCAGCGAAGAGATGGAGATGAACCATTTCCTCGAGGCTCGGGACATTGAATGTCTCGAATCCGACATGGGGGAATACATCGTCCAGCTCGACCACGAGAAGCCTTCACACATCATTATGCCGGCGATCCACAAGAATGCCGGTCAGGTCGCGTCCTTGTTCCACGACAAACTCGGCGTGGAGTACACCAAGGACGTCGACCAACTCATTCAGATCGGCCGCAAGGTATTGCGGCAGAAATTCTTCGAAGCCGACATCGGCGTCTCCGGCGTCAACTTCGCCGTCGCCGAAACCGGCACGCTACTGCTGGTGGAAAACGAAGGCAATGGGCGGATGTCCACCACCGTGCCGCCGGTGCACATCGCCGTGACCGGTATTGAAAAAGTGGTGGAGAACCTGCGCGATGTCGTGCCACTGCTCTCGCTGCTGACCCGCTCGGCCCTCGGCCAGCCCATCACGACCTACGTCAACATGATCTCCGGGCCACGCAAGGCCGATGAGCTGGACGGCCCCCAGGAAGTCCACCTCGTCCTGCTCGATAACGGCCGCAGCCAGGCGTTTGCCGACAGCGAACTACGCCAGACGCTGAACTGCATTCGCTGCGGCGCCTGTATGAATCATTGCCCGGTCTATACCCGAATCGGCGGCCATGCCTACGGCGAGGTATACCCGGGGCCTATCGGAAAAATCATCACGCCGCACATGGTCGGCCTGGCCAAGGTGCCGGACCACCCGAGCGCCTCTTCGCTGTGCGGCGCCTGCGGTGAAGTGTGTCCGGTGAAAATCCCGATCCCCGCGCTGCTGCGGCGACTGCGGGAAGAAAACGTCAAGGCGCCGGACAGCCCGAACCAGGTGATGCGCGGCCAGGGCAGCAAATACTCGCCCAAGGAGCGCTTCATCTGGAATGCCTGGGCCTGGCTCAACAGCTCGCCACGGCTGTACCGACTGTTCGGGTTCCTCGCCACGCGCTTGCGCGCCCTGATACCCAAAAACGTCGGCCCATGGACCCAGAACCACAGCGCCCCCCAACCCGCCGCCCGCTCATTGCATGACCTGGCCCGCGAACACCTGAACCAGCAGGGAGACCGCCAATGAGCGCCAAGGAAAATATCCTCGCCAAGCTGCGTAAAAGCCTGACGGGCGCCACGCCGGTTGCCGACAATTTCGATGTCGAACTGGTGACTCAAACCTATCGCTACGCGCCGGAGGAACGTATCCCGCAATTGCGCAAGCTGATGGAGGCGGTGCACACGGAAATCCATCTGACGTCCGAGGACGGCTGGCCGGCCCTGCTCGCGCAATTGCTGCGCGACCGTCAATTGCCGAGCCTGCTCATCGCCCCGACCACCGCACACGGGAAAAAAATCGCACAGTTCTGGGCGAACAATCCGGACCTGCCAACTCTCAAGGCTTACGACCGACCGATAGAGGAATGGAAAGCCGAGTTGTTCAACGACACCCCGGCCAGCCTCACCGGAACCCTCGGCGCCATTGCCGCCACCGGCAGCCTGATTCTGTGGCCAACGCGGGAAGAGCCACGGCTGATGAGCCTGGTACCACCGGTGCATTTCGCCCTGCTCAAGGCCAGCGAGATCCGCGACAACTTTTATGAGGTGCAAGAGGAATTCGAGTGGGCCCAAGGCATGCCCACCAATGCCCTACTGGTGTCCGGCCCGTCGAAAACCGCCGACATCGAACAAGTCCTGGCTTATGGCGCCCATGGTCCGAAGGATCTGGTGGTCTTGATTCTGGAGGACCAATGACCCTTCCGGCCCCTTTCCTGCGTGACGTCCAACAGCTGATCCCACAGAAGCGACGTTTCGACGATCCCTTGTCGACCTTGGCCTTCGGCACCGACGCCAGTTTCTATCGGCTGATTCCGAAACTGGTGGTACGCGTCGAGTCCGAAGATGAAGTGATTGCCCTGCTGAAACTGGCCCAACGGGACCAGGTCCCGGTCACGTTCCGCGCCGCCGGCACCAGCCTGTCCGGCCAAGCCATCAGCGACTCGGTACTGATTGTGCTGGGGGATAACTGGAACGGTCGCGAGATTCGCGAACAAGGCACGCAGATTCGTTTGCAACCCGGCGTGATCGGCGCCCAGGCCAACGCCTGGCTGGCTCCGTTCGGGCGCAAGATCGGCCCTGATCCGGCGTCGATCAACGCCTGCAAGATCGGCGGCATCGTCGCCAACAACGCCAGCGGCATGTGCTGCGGCACCGCGCAGAACACCTACCACACCCTGGCCGGCATCCGCCTGGTACTGGCCGATGGCACACGCCTGGACACCGAAGACGACAACAGCGTGGCGGCTTTTCGTACAAGCCATGGCGAACTGCTGGAACGCCTGGCCACCCTCGGTCGCGAAACCCGCGCCAACACCGAATTGGCCGCCCGAATTCGCCACAAATACCGTCTGAAAAATACCACCGGCCTGTCACTCAATGCCCTGGTGGATTTCGACGAGCCTGTGGATATCTTGAGCCACCTGTTGGTGGGCTCCGAAGGCACCCTCGGCTTCATCAGTGCGGTGACCTACAACACCGTCATCGACCATCCGAACAAGGCGTCGGCGCTGATCGTCTTCCCGGATGTGGAAACCTGCTGCAACGCCGTCACCGTGCTGAAAAGCCAACCGGTATCAGCCGTGGAACTGTTGGACCGCCGCAGCCTGCGCTCGGTGCAGGACAAACCAGGCATGCCGGATTTCGTACAGCATCTGTCGATAAATGCCTGCGCCTTGCTGATCGAATCCCGCGCGGCTTCTTCATCGTTACTACAGGAACAGCTGGCCCGAATCATGACCTCCCTGGCCGGCTTCCCGGTGGAAAAACAAGTCGACTTTACTGAAGACCCACGGGAAAACGCCCGGCTCTGGGCGATCCGCAAAGACACCTTTCCAGCCGTGGGGGCGGTACGCAAAACCGGGACCACGGTGATCATCGAAGACGTGACCTTTCCGGTGGAGCAACTGGCCCTCGGCGTGAACCGCCTGATCGAGTTGTTCGACAAACATCACTACGACGAAGCGATCCTTTTCGGACACGCGCTGGAAGGCAATCTGCACTTCGTCTTCACCCAGGGCTTCAACAGCGCCGAAGAAGTCGCACGCTACCAGGCGTTCATGGATGACGTGGCGCACTTGGTGGCCGTTGAATTCGGCGGCTCGCTGAAAGCCGAACACGGCACCGGGCGCAACATGGCCCCGTTCGTCGAGCTGGAATGGGGCAGTGATGCCTACCAGTTGATGTGGCAGCTCAAACGACTGCTCGACCCCAATGGCATCCTCAACCCGGACGTGGTGCTCAGCGAAGATCCGCAGATCCACCTCAAGCACCTCAAACCGCTGCCGGCCGCCGATGAGATCGTGGATAAGTGCATTGAGTGCGGCTTCTGCGAGCCGGTGTGCCCGTCCAAAGACCTGACCTTGAGCCCGCGCCAGCGCATCGTCATCTGGCGGGATATCCAAGCGAAAAAACGCGCCGGCACGAACACCACCGAACTGGAGCGTGCCTACCAATACCAGGGCATCGACACCTGCGCCGCCACGGGCCTGTGTGCGCAACGTTGCCCGGTAGGCATCAATACCGGCGAGCTGGTGAAAAAACTGCGCAGCCGTGACGCGACGAAGACGAAAACCGCCAACTGGATTGAAGGAAATTTCGCCACCACGCTGCAAGGCGCACGCTTTGCCCTGCACGTCGCCAACGGTGCGCGCATGCTGCTGGGCGCCCCCCGCCTGGCGAAATTGTCAGGCTCGTTGACGCGCCTGTCCAAGGGCCAGGTGCCACAATGGACCAGCGCCATGCCGCAGCCGGAAAAGACCATCCGTTTCAGCCCCACCGTGTCGGACGAACGCCCGCGAGTGGTGTACCTGGCGGCTTGCGTGTCGCGGGTCATGGGCCCGACGGCGGCGGACAAGGAGCAGATGTCGCTGTACGACAAGACCCGCGGCCTGCTGGAAAAGGCCGGCTATCAGGTGGTCTTTCCAGACAATGTGGACAGCCTCTGCTGCGGCCAACCCTTTGCTTCCAAAGGCTACACAGAACAGGCCGAGCACAAGCGCCAGGAACTGATCGGTGCCTTGCTGCACGCCAGTCGCGGCGGGCTCGACCCCATCTACTGCGACACCAGCCCCTGCACGCTGCGCTTGGTCCAAGACCTTGGTGACGTGCGCCTGGATCTGTATGACCCGGTGCGCTTCATCCGTACCCATTTGATGGAGCGTCTCGACTTCCTCCCCCAGGAGGCGCCCATCGCCGTGCACGTCACCTGCAGCACACAGCACCTCGGCGAAAGCCAGGCGCTGATCGACCTGGCGCGCAAGTGCAGTAAAAACGTGGTCATCCCCGAAGGCATCCATTGCTGCGGTTTCGCCGGCGACAAGGGCTTCACCACACCCGAGCTGAACGCCCACTCGCTGCGCTCGTTGAAGGACGCGGTGCAACATTGCAGCGAAGGGATTTCCACCAGCCGCACCTGTGAGATCGGTCTTACACAACACGGCGCAATCGACTACCACGGGCTGGTCTACCTGGTGGATCGCGTGACCCAGGCCAGGGTGACCTGAAGAAAAATAGAACCCTGGCGAACGGTCACAGTCCACTGATCAAGTCCTGCAAAGCGGGACCTTCCCTCAATTGGTAGCCGTCCTGATGGCCAGCGATGCTTGGGCCCTCAGTTCAAGGAGAGACATATGAAACGCTCTGTACTGCTAGGTCTGTTCGTTACTGCCTCCATGCTGGCGTCGTCTTCGTTTGCCGCCGATCTCTGTGATACCAACCTGCAAACCATCGAGAACGCGAAGACCCAGTATCAGGGCTCGGATATCGAGGCCCGCGTCGAGGCAAGCGTCCAGCAAGCCAAGGCCCATCAAGACCTGAATACCAAGGAAGGCACCGAGAAATGCATCTCCGAAACCACCCAGACCATCCAGGAGATCCAGAAGGTCAGCAAAGACGGTAAAAGCTCCTGACCGCCAACGGCCAACCTTCGGGTTGGCCTCAGACGCGGATTGGCGTACACTGCATATGCCTGCCGCTCCAACAGCTTCATGGAACGACAGGTTCGGGGCCGTTTAGGATTCGACGCCGGTTGCGAAACTTTAGGTGCATGCCGAGTTGGTAACAGAACTCGTAAATCCACTGTTGCAACTTCTATAGTTGCCAATGACGAAACCTACGGCCAGGAATTCGCTATCGCTGCGTAAGCAGCCTTAGATCCTGAGCTTCTGGTACCTTCGGGTCCAGCAATCATTAGGGGATGTCCGTAAACCCAAAGTGATTGTCATATAGAACGGAATCGCCGTGCAGTACGTTGTGGACGAAGCGGCTAAAACTTACACAACTCGCCCAAAGCACCCTGCCCGTCGGGTCGCTGAGGGTTAACTTAATAGACACGGCTACGCATGTAGTACCGACAGCAGAGTACTGGCGGACGGGGGTTCAAATCCCCCCGGCTCCACCACTTCATCATCTAAAGACGTCCACGGACGTCTTTTTTTGTGCCTGAAATCCAGTAAATACGGGGGTTTCATGGCTATTGGAGGCTTTCGAGGTTTTTAGAGTTCCAGGCGATTTGGTATTCCCAATGGTATTCCCGGCTACCCGGCGCTAATCTTGGGAATACCAAAAGGTGTCATGGAGTACTTCTCATGTGCGCTCAAACCACCCGCCTCTCCGACCGCCAGCTCAAGGCGGTCAAACCGAAAGACAAAGATTACGTCCTCACCGATGGCGACGGGCTCCAGCTGCGAGTCAGGGTCAATCGCTCGATGCAGTGGAATTTCAACTACCGGCATCCCGTCACCAAGAACCGAATCAATATGGCACTCGGATCCTATCCCGAGGTTTCTCTTGCGCAAGCCAGGAAGAAAACCGTTGAGGCCAGAGAGCTGCTTGCACAAGGCATCGACCCCAAAGCTCAACGCAATGAGCTGCTAGAAGCCAAACGAGCGGAAACGGAACACACGTTCGAGAACGTCGCTACCGCTTGGTTCGAACTGAAGAAGGACTCGGTCACGCCAGCGTATGCCGAAGACATCTGGCGCTCGCTCACACTGCATGTATTTCCAACCATGAAATCAACACCGTTATCGGAAGTGAATGCACCGATGGTCATTAAGCTCCTTCGCCCAATTGAGGCCAAAGGCAGCCTCGAGACCGTTAAGCGAGTGAGCCAGCGCCTTAACGAGATCATGGCCTATGGGGTCAATTCCGGGATGATCTTTGCCAACCCCCTCAGCGGCATTCGGGCGGTTTTCAAGAAACCCAAGAAAGAGAATATGGCCGCGCTAGCACCTGACGAGCTTCCGGAACTCATGATGGAAATCGCGAACGCCAGCATCAAGCGGACCACCCGCTGCCTGATCGAATGGCAGCTTCATACCATGACCCGCCCCTCCGAAGCGGCGACCACCCGATGGGCAGATATCGACTTCGACAAACGCATCTGGACAATCCCTGCGGAGCGAATGAAAAAGCGTCGTCCGCACATAATCCCGCTTACCGAACATGCACTCTCGTTATTGGAGACGCTTAAGTCCCATAGCGGCCACAGGGAATATGTGTTCCCGTCAGATAGAAACCCGCGCACCCACGCGAATAGCCAAACAGCAAACATGGCGTTGAAACGAATGGGCTTTCAGGACCGTTTGGTCAGCCACGGCATGCGCTCCATGGCCAGCACAATCCTCAACGAGCATGGATGGGATCCGGAGCTAATCGAAGTCGCGCTAGCGCATGTCGACAAGGACGAAGTTCGGAGCGCCTACAACCGGGCGGATTACATCGAACGTCGGCGGCCGATGATGGCCTGGTGGAGTGAACATATCCAGAAAGCGGCTACCGGCAGCCTGTCAGCGTCGGCCATCAATCAAACCAGGGACCGCAAGGTGGTGCCGATACGCTGACATCACGGCGACAGTTCATGCTATCCGTGTAGTGGAGCTTGCCAGCGCTTCTTCGGCCAAGCCCCTGAGTATGGGAAGGCTCCGCATTCCCATACTCAGGGGCTCACGCTTAAAGGCCTATCAGGCAACCACGGCTTTTGCCTTTCTAAGGCGGATCAACCCTGCTGTTAACTCGTAGTAGTAGACGGTAGCTGGAGCTGAGCATCGCAGGTAGTGCTCCAGAAACCATCTCACGTGCTTTTCTCTCCAGGACCAGGGAGTCGCGCAACACCAGCGCTCACGAATCACCTCGTGCATCCTTTCTGCTTGCCTGATGTGCCGCTGCTGCGTGGCATGTGCACCTTTGAGCACGGGGCGCAGAAACAACGCTATGTCGAACTCGGCCGTCATCGCCGACCTCCGATGTAGGCACTCACCACATCGATGCGGTTATGCCCCAACTCGTGGCTGATCTGCTGTCGTGCGCGCAGATCAAGCTCTCGATCTTCGCGATGAACACGACCGCCATTGACGGGTGCAGGAAAGCCAGTCAGTTGCTCATAACGCTCACACGCGTAAGCCGCTCGCAGTTCATGAAAGCCTTTTAATCCATGTTCATGCAGGAGGTCCCGTGCCGGTCGCACAACTGATTGCATAAACTCTTTGTAGCTCTCGTTGGCAGCCAACAGGTTCCGACTGCCGCTGGGTGAAGCCTCCCAGGCCCTATTCAAGGCGCCACGGATTTGATCAGTGACCGCGATCCAGCGCGGTGCTGACGCGCCTGATCGACCACCTTTGGTGCCGTCTTGGATGTTGATCTTGCCCAGTTGCCCGGCCTCACGTTCCAGTCGGGGCAGGTCCGCCAAGATCGCTTCACGCAGGCGCATACCCGTCTCCCGAGCCAGATGCACAATTGCGGTCACTCGTTGCTGACCTCGCTCTGACAGTGCGCGTGCAATCAACTCGATCTGAGCACGATCTTGGCCTTGCGGTGCCTCCCAGCGCACATTTGAGCGCTGCATACCCAGCGCGTTGCTCGGACTGGGGATTTTGACGTACTGATCACCGCGCAGCGCAGCCATCGTTCGGTTCACGCTTGACAGTCGGTTCTGCGCGGTGGCGATGCCGACGTTGCCCTGGTCAACCTGCTGCCTCATATAGGCGGCGTACCGCATGAGGATCTCGCGGTCGACCTGACGCGCGTCATTGAGCCTCGGCCCTTCCTCGGATAGACACCAACGCACGAAGGCCTGCCACCGATCGCTATGGGCTTTGACGGTAGCAAAATGGCCATCGCCAAATAGATCTTTCAGTGCTTGCGGTCCGGCATAGCTGAGCTGGCGACCAAAGCCGAAATTGCGCCCAGATCGCTTACCAACTCGAGCCATTTTTCTGTTCCTGATCGACTGCCGCGAGCTCATAAAAAAGGGCTCGCCAGTGCGCGCTCACGATGGGGATCTGCGCCCAATCAGTCGGGCGAAAACACAGCGTGTTGTCGGTGACGTAAAGATGCGCCCCCTCCTCTTTCAACCATTGAATAATGGCTGTCGTAGAGGCGATAGCTTTATGGGTGGTGGCGACACTGGCGACAGCGGCGACAACCCTCGTCCTGCCTGGTTTTGCGCGTGGCGACAAAGTGGCGACAGTAGCGGCGACAAATCGAGCTTTGGGCTCCTTTTGACGCTGAGCCAGATGGTTGCGCAGTGCTTCATCAAGATTAAACATGGCGCACCTCGAAGGTGTGGCCATCGGTGATCAACCACTGATGATCAATCAACTCGACCAGCAGCTTGGCGGCATGACGACTGCTCTTGCGGGCAAAGCGGGGACCGTTGCGATTCAGCTCTCGAATACTGAAGCGTTTCCAATTCTTGACCTGCAGCCAGCGCAGCAGCCGGTCTGCCTCCTCTTTTACTCGGCACACCGGCTCCTGTTCGGTCAAGCGCTGGATTTCGGTGAGGTAATAGCCAACTAAGGTTGAGGCCCGCTGGATGTGATCGACCTCCACAACACTGCTCTCCTCCACTACGGCCAAAATGCCGGCGACGCGCAACAGGTTGTCGGCGGCCTTCGAACCGCTGGGCCGCACGCTGGCCAGCTCACCAAACTCACCCAGTTGAGCTTCGATAGCATCATGCAAATCAATCCAGCGACGGCGGGCTAACGGGCTGAGGGTTAGTGGCGATAACTGCAAAGCACCATCAGAAGACAGTGACCAAGGCTGATGAAACAGGGCCGAGAGGCGATAGTGATAGCGCTTCAGGTCGCCGTCTTTCGACAAGTCGACAGCCTGGTAGCTGCGTTGTCCTGCCAGGCTATAGGGCCAGGTCATCAGACAGCGACCGAGAATTCCCTGCCCCTGCAGCAACGGATCACTGAGTAACTGCATGGCTAGATAGGGTTGCAGCATCAGGTGCAGGCTTAAGCGTCGATCGTAAGCTCGCAAGCTTTCACCCACCATGGACCGCGCGCGATCTATCGGACTGCCGTCCCAGAGTGACGACAAGGTGGTGACCGCTTTCAAACGGTTATCCCGGCTCATGGTGCTGCTGCCAAGGAATTGTCCGCCCTCGTCACAGAACAGCCCCATGCTTGGCAAGTCATGGCAGAGCCCCTTGATCAGGGCCTCGATCGTAGGGTCTGTGGTGATCAACCGAGGGGCCGAAGGCTCCACTTCGAGCGGTACACTGTTTGTGGGGGCGGGATCGGCAGGGTTGATCCGCTGCGCTTTTCGCTGTGCGGCACGGTAGCGGGCAAGTTGTTCGCGGTAGCGCTGCCACTGCTCACGCTCCCATTGCCGTGCTGGCAGCAATGCACATCGGTCTGCCGCGGTCTTGCGATCACCGGACGCGGCCACCGTGATCAGGTACAGCGACAGAGGATAATTTCTCCCGTCGAGCTGTAAGCCCGCATGACCTTGGGTAGCCAGCGCCGAGGCTGCCAACACCGATTGCGCGGCCAGCGCCTGGGGCACGCCGATGACCTCGGCCATGCGCTGCACCGCAGGCCCAAGAATCCCGCCCAGTGCCTGCACCGGATAAGGCTGGGCCACGGGATTCGACTCAATCAGCGGTCGAGGTGGTCGTGGTAGTTCAAGCTTCGGATCTAACTGCTGCATGGCCCTCTCCTCGTTCATTGCTGGTTGTCCTCACGTAGTCCCGCCACGGTTGTTGAGTGTTATCAGGGATCAAGGCCCCTGCGGCCTGTGAGGTGCTCACTGACGCGGAACGAACGGCTCCTTACGACCGGGAGCAAGGGCATGAACCCATGAATCGGGCCTCCTTAGACGCATCCGAAGATGCGGGCGGGTGGAGGCTGTGCCGACTGACGAGTTCGACACCTGGAGATCCTGAGCGGGAGAAGGCAACAACATCGACACCTGGGGCATGCCTGACTGTCAGTCAGGTGCCGCCTTTCCTTAGGCTACGGCACCGGTGCCTGTGTTATTGCGGACGGCAACGAATCGGATTTGTCAGGCCGATTGTCACGAGGAGAGTTGCGGCAATGCCCTGTACGACGTGGCTTGCAGCAGTAGTACGAGCGCCCGTCTCTTTCCAGAAGAAAGAGACGGGCGCAGTCTGGCGCAGCTACGTGTGCAGAAAGGTGAGGTTGCCGCAGCGCAGCGAGGTAGGTCTATCGTCTGCCGCAATGGGCAGATAAGTCGAGTGGGCATCCATCACTCTTGCGGAGTGACCGTGCGAGCCGCCGGATGCTAATCGCACTTCGGGAGAACCACCACATAAGTGGCGTAGCCTTGAAGGTTCTGGCTACCAGAGCTGGTGCTGCCAACGACAGCGATCCGAGTGGTAATTGTTATACCGACTCAAAAAACGGGTCAAGTGGCCCAGGCAAACTGCCTCAGAAGTGGCGACTGTCGCCACTTTTGTCGCCACCCTCCCGGCCCGTGAGACTTGGCTTGTCGCCGGTGTCGCCGGTGTCGCCACCTTCTTAACTATATATCTGTAAAAAGAAGACCGGACGCAGGCAGGTGTGGAGCCTGCCCTACTGCCGCACCGAACCGAACCGAAAACGACGGACAGCGCCGGCGGACGGATTGGATAGTGATAGGAAAACCGAGGGGACAGTCGGGAAAAGCAGGTGAACCCTTCGATCAGCGCGATCAGAGATCGCTGGATCGAAGGGTTTGGCGAATTAACAAAATTTCGGATGAAGAAGCAGTACCCCGAAATCACGTGACTGAGCCGAATGTAATACGCAACATAATCATCGCCCAACAGCACTACCACACACCAACTAAAAACGACCCCCAATACAAAACCTCAATAGCAACATCAAATAAAGACACCAATCCCAAGCAACTAGACATCAAGCGTAAAAACAACGAAAACCCTATAAACCCTAATACTAAAAACAATAAAAAGCAGACACAGCAAGTTATCTACATAGACTGTAAGCAACTCAATATTTATTAAAGGACTTTTACTTACTGACAGATGCGCCTTCCGTAGGAACACTCGGTGGAGTATCTACCCTGCTTCCATGATGATCGTTAGCTGCATCATGTTTTGATTGTGGCAAGTCTTTAGAATTTTTATCCGCACGCCCCTCAGCAGCATCGATCTTAGATGGCTGAGTAACGTCCGGAGCCTTATCAACCTTAAATTTGTCAGTATTGGACTTAGCATCTGACAAAATCTCGGTACTTTTAATAGCGTTCTCTGTCTCTTTCAGCGAATTCAACTTTCCTTCGCCTGCCTGAGAACTTCCATTCCCCGCCACCTTGCCGATGGATTCAACGACCGGAGCCTTTATTGGTATAGAAGGCGATGAAGATTTTAGTTCTACACCGCCCATGCACGCTATGAGCAACGCAGTCAGAGTCAAAGCGACCATCACCGACTTATAGAAAAACTCAATTTTACCATCTGAGTGTAGTTTCCCAGTGGTCTTAAGCTTGGGGTGGCTTACAATCCAGCCCGCAAAAAGTTTAGCGAACCCCCGAGGCTCATACGGACTTTCATCACCAATAACCTTCGTGAGATTTAATTCAGGGATAGTTCCAATTCCGAGCTGTTCAATCACTATTCCTTGTTTAACAGCACCAATCAGCAGCCGGTGATACCAGTATCTGTCCATAAAGTAGAACAGATAAGTACCAAGCACACCAAACAAAGGTACGACCACAGCAAATTGGATAACTAGGCGCCCAGCCTCCAGCCCTATTTTCTTATCTAATAAAAAACCAAGAGAAGCAAAAAGCGCTAGGATGATAGTTACAAACATCCCACGAATACGCATCCCAATGTCGTTGAAATGAATCTGAACGTCTATAACGGCCTTCCAGACCTCGATAATTTCTGCCTCCCTTTCCCTTGACATACTTATCCCCGTGCACCAGTAAAAGATTGAAAGTCAAAAATCGACAGAAGCTCCGCAAATCCCTCATCCAAGACAAAACTTGGCGAAACGTGTTCACGCTCCCTAATCTTCTGCTCTCGTTCAACCTCCGCTGGTGTCCAATGCGTTACCTCTTGGAGCAACTTATACTCATCACGCTTATGTGCTACGCCGTATTTCGCCCAAACGCTATCAATTCCGCAATCATTGGCCATAGCGATGTCCTTCATCAAACTATCACCGATGTAGACACACTCTGAGGTTTTCAAGCTCAAATCCGACACTATCCACTGCAGTACATCAACATCAGGTTTTTTTGAGCCCTTAGGCGTGTGATGTTGGATGGTGGACTTCAATACATAATGTTCAGCAGGATAGCGCCTAGTCTCCTCAACATTATCAGGAACAATATGATCCTCAGGACAGAATATATAATCAAAAACACCATCCAGCCCTAGCTTTCTAACCCTATAGTTAGAGTAGAAAGCCATAGATTCTGTGTACCCTACAATTAAAGTCCCGCGATTTTTCAGTTCTTGGAGAGTCTCAGCGACGCCAGGATAAAGGACTAGATATTCCTCCCTCTTTTCCCGAAATGCGTTTACTGCCGGAGCAAATACCTCGAGAGCATTTCGTCCAGCAAGAAACTTTTGCAGAGACGGTAGTTCTTCAATTAAGAATGAGTACTCTGACGTACCATGTTTTTGGTGAACAGTGGATATTTCCGGTAGAAGCTGACTTTTAGATACGCCACTTATGACTACAAGCTCTTCAAGCATTGCTGAAAAACACCGCACCCACAACTCGACCCAGTCGAATAACGTATTATCCAAATCAGTGATCAATACCTTTTTCGTCAAAGACATTTCAAACCCCAATCGCCATCACGGCGGGTAGACACATTATAAAAGTTCTTATTCATCGCCATTCATACTTAGGACGCCAGCGGACTTAGGAATCAATCCTCCTCCCTCCTGAAACAGAACAATATTGTCTGGCTCACTCATAAACCAAACATATGCTCCCCACGCCAGTCCTGTGATCGTTTTCTTGAAGCCTGGTGATTCCCGATCCGCGTACGCGGTGAGAAAAACGACTTGCGATCGCTCAAACCCTCCTTTATCGGTGAGTTCAAAAAGTGCTCTTTGACGTCTCGGTGTTATAGCGCCATCAGTAGCGACAACCTCCACAAAAATGATAAGCGGATCTACTGGACCGAGATCCACAAGAATTAAGTCAGGAAGATCTTTTTTCGCTACAATATCAAGCCCTATTGCCGTCGCCAACTTTACGTCCTGAACTGCGACTTTGTTGCTGGACTCGCTAAGCCATAGTACTCCTGGCTGCTTCAAAAACCTTGACGCAAAAACTTCGACCACTGCTTTTGAAATCAATGAGCTCGGACCAGGCGACAAAGTTCGAGTGTCGCCACTAGGAAATTGGACAGGCACACCAGTCTTCCCTGCGGTTCCCATTCGAAGTAAAGATACTCTGGCGAGGGCGCTTGGAGTAAGATTTTTGGTTTGCCAAGCCAAAATCGCTTGGGTTAAAGCGGAATCCGTCAAAGCAGGATCAAACAGATCAGCCAAGTCTTTATTCAACGCGTATCGCGGTCGGCTTGATGTGGTGGGAACGTCGGTCCGTTCTACAACAGCACCTACGATTATTAATCCCTCTCTGAGAGTTTCGTCTCTTATGGGCTCACGGGTGTTGTCGGCGTACCACCGTACACCCTCAACGTGAAAGCTCTTTTTAAGCATGTTTGAGCGGTATGCTAGCCTCTCATCATCTGAAGACATCTTCGACTGACGATCGGTCATTCTATACACATGGATAGGCCCAAGATACACGTCTGTACCTTCGATTGCGCCTATATACAAAAAAGTAAAGATCGTCTTAGCGGATAACTCACGAATACAATAGTTTCGTTGTGCTATTCCTTCAGGAAATATGGTTGGCAGGCGCTCGGCCACCAACTCCCACGTAGCGTACTTTGGAAGCATCATGCTTTCCTTGCATATAATTTATCACACGCTGCATCAACAACCTCTTTAGAAGCAGACGCTGCAACTAATTTTTTCAGCTCAGCTAAAGCGCGGGGAGATGGCAGCGGCAAAGACTCAAGCTCGTATGCCGACACTGCCACTGAGCCGCTAATACATCTAAATGCTGCATCCGCAGCCCTGCTATTTAAAAAAGCAGATATAACATCTGCGCTTACAACCGGATTATCACTTAACGGACGAACCATATTAAGATGATTCTCGACAACCACTCCTCCATACATAGCTATAAACTCCGCCGGGAGTAGTGCCGCAATTAATCTACGAGCTTGCTCTTTGGCGGTGGTTCTTTGAAGCAACACGCAAGGACGAGTAACTAACAAACTATCATTCCCCCTTTCAAACTTAAAGAAAGGCGCATGATTTTTTTTCTCTGCTCGAAATACAAACCTACCGTCTGAAGTAATCGCTTCTGCCCAAATAAGCGGATATCGATTCGCCCCAGGAGCTGATACGAGTTGATTTTTGTGCCTATTCCAAACCAAGGGGCCGGTGCTGACCGTATATCCCCAATCGACCAGCCGCGAAGACATTTTTGCCATTTTACCGACCAGCGCGCCTTGCGTCTGATTCCTAGGCATGATCCATGGCATGGATAGATCGTTAGGCAGGTCTACGCTCGCAACTTGAGTTACTTCTAATCCGCCAACGGACAAAGAAATCTCAGACACCCGCACTGGCATAGCGTGCTTGCTTGCTTTATATATTGCGAGGGCGGTTTCTTGAAGCACATCATCGAACACATTTTTCCGCGCCTCAACGAAATCGATCGCTACAGGCGGAGCGTTATTCCCCATAACTTGCCTGAGGTTCTTGAAATAGACACCCGACAGAAACGAAGTAGGTGTTACATATGCAATAGTGCCGCCGGCCTTGACATTCCTCAACGCGAAATCGGTAAAAACACCGTACAAATTTGCATGACCATGGAGAGAGCGTCTATATAACTCTCGAATTTCTGGATCAAGCTTTGCTTTACCATATGGCGGATTTCCAATAACAAGGTCAAATGGTTCAACTGATTCGACCTTGCGTAGGGAGTCACAGACCGTCACAACTACAGGCAGACGAGTACCTGCCAATCTTGTTACCGGTAGTACGACCGCGTCTAAAGTGACCTGACTGAGCCAGGCGGCAAATGGATCTATTTCGTAACCCCGCAGCCGACTAGCTATACTTCTGATCGTGATCTTCGGACTACAGTTTTTTAGACTATTTATTATTCGAGCTGCAATTGGCGCTAAAAAAGCTCCTCCCCCGCAGGCAGGATCGAGTACGCGACAGGATTCCCAGTTTAGGCCTGACGCAGATGCCAGGTCGATTAACCGTTCGGTGAGAGCTGGGGGAGTATAAAATATTCCGTAGTTGCTTCTATGCTCCGAGGGGAGCATGCCTGTGTAAATCAGGCCGATTTCGTAAGCTGCGGTTTCCGTATCAAACCTTGCGGCAGTTTTTCCGATTGCCTCCGCGAGCGAGACAGCCGTCTCTGGAAGGTCTACCGTTTCGAATGTCTCGATCTGTTCCCGCAGCTCTGTCAGTTCGCAAGTGCTACCAGCCAGGGATTCCCACCAAAATTTGACTAGCAAGGAGCCAAACGAGCGGGCGACAGCTAGCTGGTGCGACTCTGGAAAAGTGCTGACAAACGCTCGCGCCATGGCTTTTGCCGAAGCCAACGCCTGATTAGCCGTTTCTGCCGCATGGTGCGCCTCAAGCAATGCTGCTGAGGCCTGCGAGCCTTTTGCCATATTCCCCTCCTCTCTGTTGGGCCGGATTCTACCCGATGGCGCTCATAACTTGGCGCTTTACCTCACCAAGCAAATGCCGAAATGAATCAATTTGCTGAAAGCTTGTGCATACCCCCGGCAGATAACAGAGGCTCAAAAACTGTACAAACATACAGTAAAATGCAAAGTGTGTCGCGCTCATCCAATAAGGTGGGAATATTTGCTAGCACAGATGCGTGCCATCCACTTCCTGGCCGCCCATGAATGTCTAGCCCTGAAATAGGTTTAAACCTATTTCACACCAACGCCCCCGCCACAATCACTTATAGAAAAAGAATTTGCGTGCTACCTGACTGCCATTGGGATGGCTCAAGGCTGGCGGTTTCGAAGCCATAGATACGGAGCAGCCAACGGGACTTCGCTTCATACGTCTCACCAACCTCAGATCGGCCATGAAGGCAATTCTGTTGTTGACCAAAACGATATCTCCGGGGGCGAGAGGATGAGCCTGCGTAGATTCCTTACAGGCGGCTTCGAATGCATCCATTGCCGACTTGACGGCCACGCTGTCCTCAATATCAGTTTGCGTCGAACTATGGCTGTATCTGATCCACGGAACACCCGCCAGATACCATTTATAATCGCTTCAACGGGACTAAAGCACCAGTCGAGTGCATGGTTTCGTCGAAATACAGACCTAGTTCAACAGCCTGCGCTTACTGGTGTCCGCCCGCCCTTTTTTTAGCCCAAATCAACGATTTTAGGTTGCGCTATACGCATCCATTTAGGCAAATCCATACCACTGTGTATTACTAACTTCGTCCGAATATGCCTTCGACTGATTTTATGGCTTAGATCTAGCCCATCTTTATTAGCTAACGCCTGCACAGTCATCGCGTACGGAGAAAGATCAGTAGGCAGAACACCAATCCTTAATTTTTCATTCATGATCAGATCCTGAAAATCCTCCGGCATTAAATCACATGCTTGTAAAAGCGCGTGAATTGTATCGGCAAGTCGCTTTACATCTGTAGGCAATCGTTCCGCCGACCAAATTCTCTTGATTTGCTCTATTAACGTTAGCATGCCAATAGTATTTTTATCTCTCTTAGCAACAGCGGGTGCATCCGCCAATCTGTTAGCCTCGGAGATAGCAACTTCCGCATGTTCAAGCATTGCTTTTACCTGAAATGCTATACGTTCCAACGGCCAATTTACTGTATTGCTTTTATATATCAAATCATGTGTTGCCACGGTCCAGGCATGCTGTAACACTGTCTTTATTTGAACTTCAAATAACATACCAACAAGCTCTGGATCCCGACCACTAATGAGCGGACGTCTTTCTACATAAACGCGTAAATCGTCGAACGTGAAGTTAGACGGGGCTTTATGTGTCGTTACATCGTTCTCTGGCCTCCGATATTTAAGATCGTAATTATTGAGAATCAAAAGCTCGGCCTGCTCTATATGTCCTAACGTTGGAACTACAACAGTACAACCAAAAAAATCCTCCATGGATTCTGGGGATGAAACTCGACCGGTCTCAATCTTAAGCGCAAAGCTTTCCAAGCCCTTTACTCTGGAAATGAAAAACCAACCCTCATTTTCTACCAAAGGCTTAAGTATCTGATTAACTTCATTTTCTAGCAGCTTGTATCTAGGCATACAACCCGAATACAAATCTCGAATATTTTTAACTATTTTCATATTCGACTGCTCCAGCATCTCCGAAAGCATGCAATAGTGCTGCATGTCGTTTGGTACGCGGGGCGAGGTCAGTACTTGCTCCTCTAGAATTATACGCATATTGCGTCGCGTGTTCTAAAATAGGGCTTCCCGCCAGCCCTGTAATATTCGCTTGATTATCTGCTACGATTGAGTTCACCGCCAACATGAAAGCAGTGTAGTTTTCCGCCAACGACACCAAGTCATCAGCGTCACTTTTATTTGTTAGGTAAACATAAGCCCACAGAGAATAAAAATGACTTTGCACTTTAGTAAAGTCCAATATGTCTGGTTTTATTGCGAGCATTTTTGATATAACGTTTTTGGTTCGTTCAACCCCTGAGACAAAGTCCTCTTCAACAAACAACGCCAACTCGTCAACCTCTTCATACTCAGCATATAATTCATCTAATCGATCTTGATCGAATCCAAGAATTTTCCCACTCAATATGATTGCAAATAATTCCGACAAGAACTGCACATCGGCCATACGCTTAGTTCTTGCAGTCGTAACAACCCCGGTTGCTTTCCACTCGACTTTCGCAGCTTCGACCTCAACAAAATTTATGAACCATCCGTCGTACTTCGCATGCCTTAGTTCTTGCGCGGTCAGCTTTCTAGAATTACGGTTGATACGCTCGAATATATTCCTGATAGCTGAGTCACTCACATCTGGGAGCATTTCAACAATAAGAACATAGTTCCAGAAAAGTTCTTTTGTGCTTTTACCGAGATCTTTCCATCGCAGCTTTTGGATATTTATATCGGAAAAATCGTCCGGAATTCTGACTTTATTGTTGGTAAAATCCAATATCGTCTGCAGCCGCTGCTTTCCATCGACGACATGATATGTAGCTTTTCCTTCAGTATCTAACGTTTTATGAAGAAAAATTGGCGGTGCAGGATAATTGTTTAATATAGTGTCTATGAAGAACCTCTGATCTCTAGGAGACCATACGCTGCGCCGCTGATAAGGAGGAGTTAAATTAAGAAGCCCTCTGCTGTGAATATCCAAAAACCAACTAATATCTTGCGTAGTGAGAGTTCGATTCATAAGTACCAACTTTATATTTAATAGTTAATTTACTTTACATGCTTAATTTTTTAGCTGATTTATTCCACTGCTGCCCACCTGCTCGGTAAAGCACCCCATCACCATACAACACTCGCGCGTCTATTCCGCCAACTCTGAAGGCGTCGTGGGGTGTACGCAACGTTTGCTGCGGCATCGAGATGGTTTCCCGTTTGCCCCTAGTGTACTGATTACGAAATAAGTCACCCATGATAAACAGGGTAACCTATTGATAAATTTGGTTTTTTCACGAAAAGAAAACCGGTTTTTCAAAAAATCACACTAGGATACCGATGGGGACGGTACAGCACCATCGGAGCGGCCCCATTAGCCAGACGGACATGGGGTTAGGCTGGCGTTCAGATCACTCTACAATGAAATATCACTGCTAAGCTTTCGTCGGCGAACTGCCCGTTTTTCGAATTTAGCAGCCTCCTGAGCGGAACGGCTACTTTGGCCCCAGAGTGTGCAAAAACGCATCCATGGTCTTGAGATTTCCGTCGCCACGTGAAATCTGTCAGTGTTTGCTCAGGTAACAGACCTAGAATTGGGACACATTTTTGAGCTGACTCTTTGCGCCGATGGGGGAGGAAAACGTTTTTACGCAATCTCGGCCAGTTTCGGCCTGTTGCCACATTCCTATTCAGAGCGAGTGCTGCGGGTTATCTCGACAGCGGTAAGAAGATCACGGCTTATCATCGGTGCGAAGCAAGGTGTTCTGATCGAATACAATCGGGGGCAATGGGATGCTATTTCGTGAGGTATTCCTTTTGGTATTCCAATCAAAATAAAAAAAAGATATTCATCATAATAATCAATAAGATATAAGGTTGATTCAAATTACCCCGGCATCTAAAGACGTCCACGGACGTCTTTTTTTGTGCCTGAAATCCATTAAATCAAGGACTTACACCACTTTTTAGGTCCGCAACGGTTTTTTGAGTTCCAGCCATCCCGGTATTCCCAGTGATATTCCGGCTACCTGGGACTAATCCTGGGAATACCAAAAGGCGCCCTGGTGCTCATCCCATGTGCGCTCAAACTGCCCGCCTCTCGGACCGTCCGCTCAAGACGGTCAAACCCAAAGACAAGGACTACGTCCTCCCGCTTCACAAGAACACCGGTTCTGTCCGAGCGCGAACGCCTGCGGCAACCATCAGGACGATGGCAGGGACAATCACCACGCTGGCCGATAGCATCGCCCCCTTGAAGCCGGCCACATTCAGCGCTCCTCCGCCGATAATCACACCCAGCCCGATCGCGCTATTCAGTACAGCTGTATGGATTGCTGTGGCCGGTACCGTGTGATCACCGGCAATCCTCAAGACCCAAGTCTGCAGGCCGGTAAACAAAGCGGAAATGGCCACCCCCCAGATCACCAGCAAGATAAGCACCGGCGCGATACCCAGAAGAGGACCGTAAATACCCAAGGTAACCAAGGCCAATGCCATCGCAATCAACGCTATCAGAATGAAAGCGCTCAAGTAGCGATCAATAAAGAGCGCACTAAGCAGATTGCCCAGGAAACCTGCGGCCCCGAAGGCGAACAGCAAGACAGCAATCAAGTACGCCGTAATCCCAGGTACCTGGCCAATAAACGGCTCGACAAAAGTGTAGGCACCAAAATGCGCAGCCGCAGTCAACCCGGTGATGACGTAAGTGATCAACAGGTCCTTACGCCGCAGTACCGCTGCAAAACCGCCCCCCCTGGCAAGCGAATGAATCTGCATGGAGGGAAGCACCAGTGCTATCGCACCAGCGCTGGCAACACACATCAACGCCAGGCAAACAAAGGCCGTGCGCCAACCATCGTATTGGCCCACCAGATTGATCAACGGAACGCCCATGACCGTGGCGATCGTAATGCCGCCCAACACGATCGAAGTGGCTAGCCCCATGCGATGCAGGGGCACAATATGCGCGGCAGTGGCAGCCACGATTGCCCAGAACACACCATGAGCCAATGCGCCGAAGGCGCGAGCGCCTAGCAGCGTCGAAAATTCGGGGGATAACGCCGCCAGGCCGTTGGATACGGCCAGTATCAGCATCAACGCGATCAGCAGCGTCTTGCGGGGAACCCAGCGGTTCAGCCAGTTGGATAGCAAGCCGCTGGCAGCCCCGATCCATGCGTACAACGTCACCGTCAGCCCGACGGTGGACGGGGTTTGACCCAGGTCAGATGATATCTGCGACAACAAACCAATAGGGGCAAACTCGGACGTCACCATCGTGAATGAGGCCATACACAGCACACTGACTGCACACCATATCCGCAAGGCTGAGCTGACCATCGGTAATGTCCATCCCTGTTCAGTTTTGAGTCATCGTGAACCCACTCGCGTCGCCGGCGCTGCGCGGGTGGGTTCGACACCTTCTACGTTAGATATCCACGGACACATCATACTCGGCGAGCCAACTGTTCATGCCCGCCACCCGCTCCGTGCCCATTCGTTCGTGCAACGGGGAGACTTTCCCCGCCTCCCTGCCCAGTGTGTCCTTGACTCGGCCCAGGTCCAATAGCTGGCGCACTGGTGCATTCGGGTCCACCGCAATACTGGACATGGCCGAACTCAATTCTTTTTCGTAGGCCGGATCCTGGGTTGCTGGATAAGGGTTTTTGATACGTTGCACGATGGAATCCGGGAGCAAGTCCCGTGCCGCCGCACGCAAGTTACTCTTCTCCCAGCCGTCGAAGGTTTCTATTTCCCAGGGAACATTGAAGGGATACTCCACCAACCGGTGATCACAGAACGGCACCCGAAGTTCGAGCCCCACCGCCATGCTCATACGGCCCTTGCGGCCCAGCAGGGACTGCACCGAAATTATTTATATGCGAGCCATTGCATTCCAAAAAGGTGCACCATGATTTAAAAGAGTCATTGGCAATGCGCCACTGCCGCGTGGCGTGCGCACCTTTGAGCACCGGGCTCAGAAATAACACCATGTCGAACTCAAACTTCATCAACGCACCCCGATGTAGGAGCTGACCACATCAATGCAGTTACGCCCTAACTCGTGACTGATCTGCTGACGGACATGCTGATCAAGCTCTCGATCTTCTCGGTGATCACGACCGCCACTAATGGGGCAGTAACACCAGTCAGTTGCTCATAGCGCTCACAGGCGTAAGCCGCACGCAGTTCATGAAAGCCTTTCAATCCCTGCTCATGCAGAATGTCCCGTGCCGGCCGCACGATTTTTTGTATGAAGACTTTGTAGCTTTCGTCCGGCGCCAACACATTTCGACAGCCCTTGGGTGAGACCTCCATGGCCCTATCGAGGCACCGCGGACTTGATCCATGACCGCAATCCAACCCGGTGCCGATGCGCCTGGCCGACCACCTTTGGTGCCATCCTGGATACTGATCTTGCCCAGCCATTGGGCCTCTCGTTGCAGCCGAGGCAGGTCCGCCAAGATCGCTTCAGGAGTAAGTGATGCAGTATCGATGGTGTTTGGGAGGCCGATTAGAAACGAGAGATCAAAATCACGAAATCCTCCCAGATAGTTTGCAGCTTGAACCAAAGCTCCAGGGTGGCGCACGAGACTAAAAGGAGGGCATGCCCTTTTCTTTATCTCCTTGGGGAGAGAACCAGCGACTCAGTAAGCGTTCCAGGTCATCTATATAGGTGAACGCTACAGGTACCACTAGTAAGCTCAGAGCCGTTGAGGTAATCAATCCACCAATAACGGCGATGGCCATGGGTTGACGGAAGCTGGCATCAGCCCCCAGACCCAGCGCAATTGGCAGCATGCCAGCGATCATCGCCAATGTCGTCATGACAATAGGCCGGACACGTTTGTGACATGCGTTAACCAACGCTTCGAAAACGGATAGACGTTGCTGATGAATGCCCATCACCGCGTACTCTACTAGCAGGATAGAGTTTTTGGTCACAATGCCCATCAACATCACAAGACCTATCATGGACGGCAGGCTTAGCATGCCTCGGGTCACGAGCAGTGCGACAAAGGCCCCACCCACCGAAAGCGGGATGGCGAAGAGGATGGTCAGCGGCTGGAAGAAGTCACGGAATAGAAGCACCAGGACGCAGTACACGCAGAACAACCCAATAACAATGGCCATGCCGAATCCACCCATCAGCTCAGCCATGATTTCCGCATCACCGGTTTCGATCAGCTTGACGCTGGTGGGCATTGCCTGGATCGCGGGTAAAGCTTTAGCCAGGTTCAGCGCCTGTCCTAACGGCATGCCGCCCAGGTCAGCAGTGACCGTGGCGTACCTGCGACGGTCATAACGGTCGATCTGCGTAGGGCCACTCTCTACCGCCAGACTGGCAACGCTGGATAGCGGGATCAAGCCGTCGCGGCCGCGAACCCGAAGATTAGCTATCGTGTCCAGATCTTGTCTTGAGGTATCTGGAATGCGTACCTGAATCGCCACCTGACGGTTGTCCAGATTTAGCTTGGCCATTTTTGCGTCAAAGTCCCCATTGGTTGCAATGCGAACCGTTTCACCAATGGTTGATGTAGTCACACCACGTTCCGCTGCCTGCTGAGCGTCGGGGCGCACGATGATCTCGGGGCGCTCCAAGCTTGCCGTGGAGGTGATGTTGGCAAGCCCTGGTACATCGCGCAGTTGCCGCTCCAGCGCCTGCGCCGTAGTTTTCAGCGCTGCTTTGTCGTCACTGGAGAGAATGAGCGACAGTTTCTCTCCCAGACCGCCGGAGCCCATTGAGAACCGGGCACCCGGCACATCGAGCAGCGCGACACGTATCTGGTTCTCGATGTCAGCCTGGGCTGGACGCGTGCCGCGAGGGGAAAGCACCAACGTCATAGTAGCCCTGCGTAATTCTGCCGCTTGTATCTGACCGCGCCCCGCCGGTTGAGCGACCCCCACGGTAGTCATTACATGCTCGATGCCAGGAATCCTTCCGATTGAGTGACTCACCGCCTCCGTCGTGACTCGGGTAGCAGCCAGATTACTGCCAGGGGGTAGTTCAATATTGATATTGCTATACCCCTTATCGGAGGCTGGCATCAGCCCTGTCTCAAGCAGCGGCACCACCGCTATCGAAGCCGCGAAAACGAGGACCGTACCTAACAACGTGAGGCGGCGATGGGTGAGGCACCAGCGCACTGCGCCAAGGTAGCGTGTCATCAGCACACCGTCCTTGGACTCCATTTGACCGCTATGGGTCTTGAGCAGGTAGGCCGCCATCATTGGGGTCAGCACCCTGGCCACAAGCAGTGACGAGAGCACCGCCACCACCGCTGTCCAGCCGAACTGCTTGAAGAACAGTCCGGGTATGCCACTCATCATGGCGGTTGGCAAAAACACCACCACCAGGGTCATGGTGGTCGCCATCACCGCCAAGGCAATTTCAGTCACCGCATCACCGGCTGCCTGTTTGATCGGTTTGCCCATACGACTGTGGCGCTCGATGTTCTCAATCTCGACAATAGCGTCGTCCACCAAAATACCCACAATGACTGCCAACGCCAGAAGGGTCAGAGTGTTGAGCGAATAGCCAAGCCAACTCATGACCAGGAACGTAGGCAGGATAGACAAGGGTAAAGCAGAGGCAGAGATCAGCGTTGCACGCCAGTCGCGCAGGAACCACCAAACCACCAGGACGGCCAATAAAGCCCCCTCGTAGAGCATGTGCATCGATCCTTCGTACTGCTCATGCGTGTAGTCCACCGTTCCAGAAACCTTGGTAAAGCTGAGGCCTGGATCAGCGCTGTGAAGCTTGTCGAGCGCTTCGGCCACACCGGCTGCCACGCGCGTTTCGTCAAAATCCTTGGCGCGGAAAATCCTGAATCCGACAACGGGTTTGCCATCGAGCGTGGCGATCTGGGTGCGGTCCGCATAGCGGTCCTTAACCACCGCTACCTGGTCCAGGTTGATGCGGCGACCATTGTCGAGCACCACGGGCAGGCTGTTCAATTCCGCAGCCGTGCGTACTGTCGCGATGGTGCGCACCGCCTGCTCAGTACCACCCACCTGGCCTTTCCCGCCGGAGGACTCTTGCTCAACCGTTTTCAAGGCCCGTGATACATCGGCGGCTGTTGCCCCCATAGCGGCGAGGCTCGCGGGGTCCACTTCTACCAGCACTTGCCGCTGGACACCGCCGACCCGTTCGAACTTGCCGATACCGGGCACGCCCAGGATGGTCTTATTAAGGGTGTCGTCCACAAACCAGGACAGTGCCTCTTCGTCCATTCGCGTAGAGGCCACGGCGTATAGCAAGGTCGCTTCATCTCCGCCCACCCGCACCGCACTGATCGAGGGTTGCTCCAGGTCGGTAGGCAAATCGGAACGAACTTTGTCCACCGCATCTTTGGTTTCAATCAGGGCATCGGAGAGTTTTTTCTCGAGGATGAACTCAACGTTAATCGTGACCAATCCGTCGACGATGGATGTGCTGATGTGCTTGATGCCTGACAACGTCGCCAGGGAATCCTCGACCTTACGTGCGACCTCAGTCTCCATTTGGGCGGGCGCTGCACCTGGCTGTGTCAGAGAGATGACGACCGTTGGCAGGTCAATGTCCGGCATGTTGGCGATTGGCAAGGCACGAAAGCCAAGGATTCCGGCCAGGGAAAGCAGGATGAAGAGCAGGATGGAGGGAATCGGATTACGGATCGACCAAGTGGCAAAGTTCATTGTCTACTCCTGCGCTGCAGCAGGTGTTGCGGCGACATGCACCCAATCACCTTCGTTCAAGAAGCCGGCGCCCTGCACGGCCACCTTGTCGCCGACATGAATGCCGGAAACGATCTCCACTTCGGTATTTTGCCGACGCCCCACCGTCACTGCCTGCATGACGATCCGCTCCCCCTCGAGCAACTTGGGAACATAGCTACGACCATCACGGATCACCACGCTCGCAGCAGGTACGACGACAGCGGAGCGTTCAGCCAATTCAACCGTGCCCTGCGGGTACATGCCCGCCCGAGCCATGCTGCCGGGCTCAATGTCGGCATAGACCATGCCGAGCCTCGTCTGGCCGTCCAGGCTTGGCGCCAGCTGGCGTACCACAGCTTCGGCTGAGGTACCGTCTGGTAATATCAGGTTGATGTGCTGACCGGGTTTTACTTGGGACAGTTGTACGGCAGTCAGCTCGCCACGCCACTCCAATCGATTTTGGCGAATCATGCGGAATAACTCTTGCCCATTGCTGTATACCGAGCCCACCGTGGCACTGCGGCCGCTGATAACGCCATCGTCAGGCGCTATCACTTTGGCGTAACGCAGTTGCAACAGGGTGCTCTGTAGCAATGCCTTCGCAACGCCAGCCTGAGTCACGTACTCAAGCACGTCCTGTTCGCTCATGCCGCCCGTGCCCTTGAGTTGCAAAGCACGCTGGCGGTTGACTTCGGCCTGTTGCCAGGAAGTCTTGAGACGCGACTCGTCGGCCCCCAACAGGTCTGCATCGAAAGTCGCCAGCAGTTGCCCACGCCTCACGCGATCACCCACGTTCACGAGGATTTCAGCCAGTCTCAAACCCGATACCTGAGCGCCGATGACAGCCTCTTCCCAAGGCGCAATAGCACCACTGGCTTGGAAGGTTGTTGGCCATTGGACCCGGTTCGCAGTAGCGGTAGTGATCGTCAGGGCTCTGGCAGGCTGGATTGGCGCCGGAGTAACGGCGGCATCAGAGACGAAAAAAAAGACGCCGCCCACCATCACGCTGGCGCAAAGGGCAACGATGCTCATTGACTTGCGGCCGACGCCAGCAAATGCAAAAGACAAGTTATTCATGGGATGTGTTATCCGGAATGAGGGCGATAGCTGCGCCGGTAGCTTTGACTAGAGATATCCAGGCCTGAGCCTGATCGCGACGCGCAGAAATCTGCGCATCCTGTGCAGAGGCGAACTGGCGACGGCTGTCTTCGAGCTCGAACAAGCTGACGGCGCCGACCTTCCACTGAGCATCGCTGGCCTGCAGTGTGGTGCGAGCGGCGATCTCCCCTTCACGGGTCGACAAGACTCGGGATTCGGCCGATGCCTGAGCAGCGATGGCGTTTTCCACGTCCTGAACGGTCGTGCGCAATGTACTTTGCAAGCTGGCTACGGCACGCCGGTACCGAGCGTCGGCGACCTTTACATTCGCAGCGCCCGCACCGCCGTCGAACAGCGTGCCGGTAAGGCTGGGACCTATGGACCACGTGTTGAAATCAAGGCTGGAGCCTGCGGCTCGGACCCATTGACCGGTCAAGGCTGCCGTCAGATCAATGCGCGGCAGGCGATCGGCGCGGGCGACAGCAATATCCGCCCAGGCTGCGGCGACCTCTCGCTCGGCCGAGATGACATCGGGGTGTTGCGCCAGTACGGTCGCAGGCACTTCAGGTACAGCTGCCGGTGCTCTAGGCATGAACACAGGCACCGCATCCGGCATCGACGGTGCAACGCCTACCAGCGCCTGAACCCTGCTCGAACGCTGGCCACTGAGGGCGACCAAAGCGTTCACCTGGCGGGTGCACTGTTCTTGCTGAGTCGCCAGATTGGTACGGGACGTCGCAAGCCCGGTGAGTATACGAGCCTCGTCAACCGCAGCAGCAAAGCCACTTTGAAGACGACGTCGCGTCAGCGCCAGGGTCTTTTCCCGGGAAGCGATGTCCTCAACCAGCACACGCCGACTGTTCTCGCAGGCACGCAGGGTCAACACATCATTCGCCACATCGGCTGCCAGAGTCAGTCGCGTTGAGGCAGCATCAGCCGTGCGGGCATCAAGGCGGTTTTGGGAGGCCTCAACCGACTCTCGAACCCGCCCGAAGAGATCAACCTCCCAGCTGAAGCTCGGCCCCGCCGAAGCCGAGGTGCTAAGCGCGGTCGTGCTAGAAGAAAAAGGAGACGTGTTCTGGCTTTGATCTCGCGTCAAGCTGGCGCTTGCATTAATGGTTGGCAGCGTAGCGGCGGTACTCACTCCCAGCGTCGCCCGTGCTTCGTCGATACGCATAAGCGCCTGGAGCAAAGTTGGGTTGTCAGCGAACGCCGCATCGATCAGTTTGTCGACAGCATCGTCTCCCAGGTCGTGCCACCAGGGCTTCGATGCCGGCGAATGCTGACTGTTCGCGGCGCCTGACTTTTCAGACCACACGGAGGGTGTCGACAGGGTCGGTTTGGTGTAGGCCGGCTGCAACGAACAACCACCGGATACCAACATGGACGCGGCGAATGCATACATCATCAAACGCCAGTACCACACCCACTCGGACGAACCATTCTCAGCATGACTGGCATTACTTATGATTCTGGAAGTCATCTCAGATAACCGAAAATAAAGCACGTTAAGACGCTAATGACAGTCGCAACGGCCGTAGCCGGCCACGTCGATCATGAAGTCGACTGGTAGAGGACAATCGCGATTTATCCTTTGCTTTCAAAGCAACCACGGAATATTCAGGTCTACGTCAGTCAGGCAGGGAAAGGCGCCTGCGCCCCTCTAAGTAAGCTCTAGTGCGAAACCACGATATCGTTGATGGGGTAGCGCCACCGCTCCTCAATCCTTGCGTCATCCGCGCGATATCCAAGTGCAATCACCAGCGGAATCACAGCGCCCCGAGGAAGGCTGAGAAGTTTGGCTACCTGCGACGCGGAAAAACCCTCCATCGGACAGGAGTCGATCCCTTTCGCAGCCGCGCCGAGCATGATTGTTTGAGCAGCGAAAATCGCATTGCGCGCAGCCCACTGACGACCGCCGATGTGCCCTATGGGAATCAGCGATAACGTCGGACGAATTAGCGCAGCGAGCAAAACCAGCGGTGACCAGAGTGTCGAAGAACCCAGCCCCAGAATTTTCTGAAACATACCTATTTGCTTGCGGTAATAAACCTTCGAGTCGGGGCCCAGCGCCGCCGAGCTTTCAACATGCGCAAGCTGAGCCTTAGCGGTACGCAGGCCTAGCGCGGGGCTCGCCACTACGACAATAAAGTCTGCCGCTGACGCAGCCGCTTTCTGTCCATTGCAGGCCGCAGCGACTCTGGCTTTCAAGGCCGGCTCTCGAACCCAGTGCAGCTCGTACGGTTGCATGTTCCCGCTGGAAGGTGCAAAAGCCGCTTCAGCGAGCAACGCATAAACTTCATCTTCGGGAATCGTCGTCGAGTTGAATTTACGGATTGCCCTGCGAAAGCGGTTCGCTGCCTGAAAGCCGTCCCAAGGGAGTACCGGGTCTTGTGTATTCATTAGATGTTCTCGATTCGTGAAGAGTGTTGTGTTTCCTTGTTTCAAATCGTAAGTTAAAGCTTATATTTTAAAAACTCGCGTTCTGGAGCAGCCCATGAGCAAAAGCCGAACGACCGTAAACCCGCGTAAACTCCCGGCCCAGGCACGCTCCCGCGCAACTGTCGAAGCGATTATTCAAGCGGCGACTTACATTTTGACCAAGGTCGGTTGGGAAGGCCTGACGACCAATGCGATTGCAGAGCGCGCGGGCGTCAACATTGGTTCGCTATACCAGTTCTTCCCGAATAAGGAAGCCGTTATCGCAGAGTTACAGCGACGTCATGTCGCTGCAACGCGAACTGATCTGCTTAACGCTTTGGAAATTTTGCCAGGGCAGCCGTCTCTTCGAGAGGCGCTGACAATGATCGTAGAAATGATCGTCGCTGAGCATCGCATCGCGCCTGCTCTTCATAAGGCTATTCATGAAGAGCTACCACGTACCGTTCGGCAGGCAGATGATGAGAAAGACCATCTGCAGCGACAGTTCTCAGACGTACTGAGGCCTTTCATGAAGAATGTTCCCGATCCGGATCTTTCGATTTACCTGATGGGCATCGCTGCGCATGCGATCATCCACACTGTTACCGCTGATCGACCACAATTGCTGGGCCATCAGAGCTTTATTACTGAGGTTGTCGCCCTGCTTGAAAACTATCTTTACAGGCAAACGGAAAATCAAGGACAAAATCTAAAAGCTTCTTGCGGACATCATTGAAGAGTTTGTTGTGACGTCAGTGGCAATGAAATGATTCGAGGTCCTAAGGAGATGGTTCAAGACACGATATTCAACAAGACCGATGAGCCTTATGAATATTCATTAGATATATACCTGACGAGCAAGGGCGATAGAAGCTTGCTACTCCGACCGGCTGCTTCTGGTCCAGAGTGTGTAAAAATGTTCTCCAGCCACGTCCACGGACGTCTTTTTTGTGCCTGAGATTCAGTAAGCTTTCAGGGATAGACAAGGGTACCAACGCAACTCACTCCCGTGCAGGGACTCTACGCAAAATCAACATCGCAATGAAAACCGCACCCACGATCCCCACCGAGATCATCAGTCCATGCTCGCTGATGTATGACACTGTCGCACCTGTGGCGATGGGCCCCAATACGCTCCCCAAGGTGTAGAACATCGCAATCGCCGTCATTGCGGTGGACACTTGATGTTCGCCAACCCGGTCTCCCGCCTCGATCACGGCCAGGGTGTTCATGCCGCCAATGGCGCCCCCCCAGAGGAACACGATAATCGTCGCCAACCAAGGAAGCGGCTGGCTGAGCGGAATGGCCAGCGTGCCCAGCAAAAGTATCGAGCCGCAGACTAATTGACCGACTTTGTAGGAACTGCGGTCGGCCATCCAGCCGATAGGTAGTTGCAGAACGGTGCCTCCAATGCCGAACACCGATATCAGCAAGGTAGCGGCGGTCAACAGATAGCCGGCCGATAGGCTGTAGCCTGCAAGAAACGACACAGATGAGGTCTCCGAAAAACCTGCGATAAACGCGCCACACAGTGCCGTCGGAATGACGCTGAACAACTTGCCATGGCGTTTTTCCGCCGGGGTTTGCGGTTGCGTATCGTACGCCTTGAGGGTTAATGCCAGCGCGCCCGACACCAACACGATCGCCGCACTGGCGTAGTAGGGCGCAGCGCTCCCCACGCCAAATACAACCAAAAGCAGCGGGCCGACAGCAATACCCAGGCCCATCAAGGTCTCATGTACGCCGATCGCACGCCCGCGCTCGTCTTTCGAGGCGACCGCGACGATCCACGTATCGCAGGCAATCCAGCGCAGGATCAAGCCAATACCGAGCACGAAGTTCAGCGAAAAAATCAGTACCAAATGGGTCGTCAAGGTCATACCGATCAGCGCAGCAATCGTCAGCGCTGCGCTGAGGATATTCGCCTTGACGAGCCCCAGGTGGGCCAGAAAGCGCGGAACCCATTTGTAGAGCAGCAGGATCGCCAACCACGAGGCACTGACAATCACCCCGATCTTTGCCGGCTCAACCCCTTGCTGCTCCAGCGAAAGCGACAGCAACGGAGTGACGGTACCAATCTGCACGATCTGCGACAGGGCCGAGAGCGTGTTTATCTTGGTGAGCGCAAACCAGCGTTGTTTGTCGGTGCACTCAATACTGGTATTTTCCATTCGTGCCCACCCGCGATCCCGCCGGGACTCTCTGTGCCGAGCAGCCAGCTAGATGGCCAGATCAAATGTTTGTGCCGTGGCTAGATCGGTTGCAATGTAGGTGGCGTCGATACGGCCGATGGTTTCGATAACGTCCATAGCCCGCCTGGACAGTCGCCGGTCAGCCCGGTAAACCACTCCGAAACACGTACCGCCGATCAGAAGCCCTTGCGGCGCATCGACGAAGCTCAAGCGTTCGACGATGCCGTGCGACACCAGGTGGGCCACCACGTCTTCCGCCGCAATGCCCACCAAGTCGGAACTGGTCACCATCTGGATGAGGATATCGGTGTGTTTGCATTCCATATTGATCGGCAATAAATCTCTGCCGGCGCGTTCAGACAGCAGCACCCGTAGCTCGGCGGGCAGTGACGAACAGGCCAGCGGGTAGTCGGCCAGTGCGCGAAAAGACAGGTCATTCGCCGTCTGCAAGGGGTGATGCCGGCGGCAGAACAACTGGAAGCGCCTCGGGCGCAAGGCCTGAGTGACGTAGCCTTTGCTGGTTTCGATATGCCGCAGGTCGGCGATCAAAAATTCGATCTCACCGTTGTCCAGGCACTCCTTGAGCACGTCCGGCGCATCGACGCGCAGGTCTATGCGGGTATCGCGGTTGAGATCAACGAATTCAGCCAGTGCGGCAGGGACCAGGCGAGCAGCAGGTAACGGACCGCAGCCCAGGCTCAGTAGCGGCGCCGGCTCTTGCTCCAGGCCGAGGATGTCGGCGCGCAAGCTGCTGACCTCGTCGATGATCTCGCGGGCACGGACGCGCAACGCTCGGCCCTGGGCCGTCAGTGCAAAACCACGACCGCCGGTGCCGCGCTCCACCAACTGACAGCCGAGGTTTTGCTCCAGCGCCTGAATGCTGCGACTGAAGGCCGACTGGGTAATGAACGTGGCCTCTGCCGCCCGGGTGAAATTGCCATGCTCGGCAAGCGCAAGGAAGTGTCGAAGTTGATGCAGGTCCATGGCCAGTCTCATAGGGAATGACGGTGATGCATAGAATGCGTTTCACAAGGCGTAGGGGTGCGGGCTATATCCCTGACTACAGCAGGCGAGTAGAAAGTACATTAATAACTTTTTGACTTTAAATATCATTTTTTTATAACCATATCTCTCCTTGCCGATTCCGCCGCTTAAGGACCTTATCGACATGCCTTCCCCATTCCGTGCACTGGCGTTTCTGCTGAGCGCCTGCGCGTTACCCGTGGCTGCCGCGCAATCACCTTGGCTCGACCCATCCCACTCCCCGGCCACCCGAGCCCGGCAACTGCTCGGCGCCATGACCCTGGAAGAAAAGTCGGCGTTGCTCTACGGCTATGGCAGCAAAGTCGAGGGCAATCAGCAGTGGCAGGTCTACGTCGAAGGCAATCCGCGTCTAGGTATTCCAGCCATGACCCAGGGCGACACGCCCAGCGGGATCATGATTGGCAGCACAGCGGTGACCCAGATGCCGGCCTCGGTCGCCCTGGCGGCAACGTTTTCCCGACCTTTGGCGCTGGCTTATGGCGAGGTGATCGGTGGCGAAACCCGCGACCTCGGTTACGGCGTGATCCACGGCCCTAACGTCGATGTGCTGCGCGATCCACGTCATGGACGGGCCCACGAATCCTTCGGCGAAGACCCGGTGCTGGTCTCGGCGATGGCTACCGCGTATGTCCAGGGCGTGCAGCGCCATCAGGTACTGGCCGATGCCAAGCACTTCGCGGTCAATACGGTGGAAAAGGACCGGCTGACGGTCGACGCAAGAATTGATCGGCGCACCCTCAACGAGTTGTACCTGGCACCGTTTCAGGACGTGGTGCAGGACGGCAAGGTCGCGATGGTGATGTGTGCGTACAACAAGATCAACGGCGTACACGCCTGCGATGACCGGGACCTGATCGAGAAACTGTTGCGCACGCAGTGGGGCTTCAACGGCATTGTGCGCACAGACGCCGGCGCCAGCCACAGCATGGACTCGCTAAGGATCGGCGTGGATCAGGAGTTTCGCGTCGAGAGCCAATTCGGCCAGCGCCTGATCGCGGCGGTTCGCTCTGGACAATTCCCTGAATCAGCGGTGGACCGGGCGGTGTTGCGCATCCTCGAAACCATGATGCGCTACGGTATTTTCGACCACCCGCCGCAACGCACCGCCACCGATTTGCGAGCCCACGCCGTCCAGGCGCAACAGGTCGCCGAGCGCAGCATTGTGCTGCTGAAGAACAGTCACGATCTGCTGCCACTGGCATCGGACATCGGCACTTTGGCCGTGATCGGAGCCAGCGCCGCCGACACCCGCACAGCCGGTGGCCCGGCCAATCCGGCGGTGGAGGGCAAGGACACGCTGTTGCAAGCGCTGCGCGACAGGCTGCCATCGACGCGCATTGTGTTCGAGCCGGGCACCGATGCGGTATCTGCTGTGTCGGTGGCGCCGGGTTATCCGCCGCTGCCAACGGCCATGCTTCAGGCCGACACGCAGGGCACGCCGGGGATTCAGACGATCTACCGCACGACGGACAAGCAGACGTTGAAACGGATTGACGCTTGCCTGTGTTTCACCCCATCACGGGGGTTTGAGGATTTCGCTTTATCCAGCGTGTCCCGTTATCAACTGCCGCCCGCCAATGTCCGCTCAGTTCAGTGGCAAGGATGGCTGCGGATCAGCGCCGATGGCGACTATGGCGTGGACCTGGTCGGGGCGGGGCAGGCCCGTTTGCAGATTGACGGCGAAACGGTGCTGAAGCTCGATTCAACACGTTCGGACGGTCGGGTCCAGCGTTCTATTGCGCTCAGCGCCGGCCTGCATCGGATCGCCCTGGAACACCAGCCGTTGGCCACGGGCAGCCACTTGAAAGTCGGCCTGTTGGCGCCCGATAGCGTGCTGGACTCAAGCATGCAGGCGGCGGTCGAGGCTGCACGGCAAGCGGATGTGGTGATTGTGCTGGCGCGGGATCTGGCCAGCGAAGCCAACGATCGACCGAGCCTCGACCTGCCGAATGACCAGAACCGCCTGATCAAAGCCGTCGCATCCGCCAACCCGCGCACAGTGGTGGTGCTGACCACGGGCAGTGCCGTCACCCTGCCTTGGCAAGCGCAGGTGCCGGCGGTGCTCGAAGCCTGGTACGGCGGCACTCGCGCGGGCGCGGCCATTGCTCGGGTACTGCTCGGGGAGATCAACCCGTCCGGACGACTGCCGGTGTCGTTCCCGGTGCGCGATGCGGACCTGGCCACTTCGGCGCTCAGCAGTTTCCCTGGAATCAACGCCGTGGCGCGATATCCGGAAGGCCTGGCCACCGGTTATCGCCACCACAATCGCGACACCGCACCGGCAGCGGCCTACCCGTTTGGCTTCGGGTTGTCCTACACCCGCTTCGCGTATGCCGACCTGACCCTCTCCGCCCCCCGGTTCGAGATCGCGAAGCCCGCTGCCGATGGCACCTTCAAGGGCTTGAAAGCGCTGCAAGTGCGCTTCACCGTGACCAACACCGGCCCACGCGCCGGGACCGTGGTGCCGCAACTGTACCTGCGTCATCCATTATCGGCGCACCTGCCGACGCCATTGCTCAAGGCTTTCGACAGTCTCTACCTGCAACCCGGTGAACGCCGCGAAGTGGCATTCGAGCTGGATCAGCGAGCGTTCTCGACCTTCGATCCCGACCAGCAGCGCTGGCAGGTTCTGCCCGGTCGCTACGCCGTGCAGGTGGGTGATTCTTCCCGCGAAATCCTGCTCACGGCCACGGTCAGCGCACGCCTCGAGTAGCGTCAGACGCGCCATGCATGAGGGGCATGCGATTTTCGGCTTGTACAGCCGGCGTGCTCCGCTGCTAAAACAGCGTCCGACGGGAGCAACCGTGCTCCCGCCCACCACCTTGCCTTGCCACTTGACGACCTGACCCGATCACGGGAAGCCACAACACCGACCGTACGCCTCGAGCGTCGGCGAGTGCCTCAGCGGCTGCCATTAGAAAACACCAGGGGATCAGATCGATGAAGCCAATCACCAGCACCCTCCACCGAGGCGCCCTGCTCGGGCTGTTGTGCCTGCCCAGTGCCTACGCCCAGAGCGCCGAGCCGACTGCCGAAAAAGACAGCCAGGCGGCACCGACGCTCAAGTCCGTCACGGTCACCGCCACTCGCCGTGAAGAGTCGCTGCAAAAGGTCCCCGTCGCGGTCACGGTGGTGGATGGCGAACAACTGGAGCGCGACAACCGCAACAGTGTCGGCTCGATCGTTCAGCAGATTCCGACGTTGAATTACCGCACCAGCGCATCCAACAAGGACAGCTCGCTGTTCGTGCGGGGCATCGGCACCATCTCCACTTCCCCCGGCGTCGAGCCGAGTGTTGCGACGGTGATCGACGGCGTGGTCTACGCCCGTCCGGGCCAGTCGACCCTGGACCTGTTGGACGTGGATCGCATTGAAGTGCTGCGCGGCCCTCAGGGCACGCTGTTCGGCAAGAACGCTTCAGCCGGTGTGCTCAACATCGTCACCCGCGACATCCAGGACGAGCCACACGGCTATGTCGATTACTCGCACTTCGGCGGCGGCAACGAAAACCGCATGCGCTTTGGCCTCGGCGGGCGCTTGAACGAAACGCTCAAGGGCTCGCTCACCACCTCGTTTGGCGAGTACGACGGCAATGTCGAAAACGTCGTCAATGGTCACGATACCAACGGTTACGAGCGCAAAGGCGTGCGCGGTAAATTGCAATTCCAGCCCCAGGATGACCTCAAGTTCACCTTGATCGGCGATTACAGCGACGGCGAAAACGATACGCCATCGGTGCTGGTCAAACCCAGCGCCGCAGTGGCCGCGGCAATATCGCCGGTGGTGCCGGGCAACGATAACCGCAAGATCAAGAGCGACTACAAGACCTACGTCGAAGACACCAATCGCGGCTTGTCGCTGCAAGCGGACTGGTCGTTGGCCGATTACACCTTGACGTCGATCAGTGCATGGCGAGGCTGGGACAACACCCAATATCAGGATAACGACTTTCTGGCGGCCTTGCCCGTCTCCGCTGTGCACGACAAAGGCGAGGTGGACTACGATCAGTTCAGCCAGGAGTTGCGCCTGACATCGCCCAAGGGGCAGTTCGCCGAATATGTGCTTGGGACCTACCTCTTCCATGGCAAGTCTGAAGAAACCTACCGGCGACTTTCGGTCAACAGATCCGTAGCCAACAGCGGACGCGCCGACTACAGCGCCACCAACAACAGCTATGCAGTGTTTGGCGAAACGACCCTGAACTTTCGTGACGACCTGCGCGGGATCTTCGGTCTGCGCTGGACGCTGGACGAGATCGAATACGCCCATCGACGTGTCTCCACCTCAGCCGTTGAAGTCAACTCCGTGCGCCCATCTTTCGCCAGCAAGGGTTCACATGACGACTCCGGCGTGTCCGGGCGCGTTGGCTTGCAATACGACATCAACGACAACCTCACGTCCTACGTGACGTACTCGCGGGGCTACAAGGGACCGGCCTACAACGTCTACTTCAACATGCAGGCAGTGGACCTCGAACCCCTCGATCCGGAAACCTCCGACACCTATGAACTGGGCCTCAAGAGCAGCGCCTGGAACAATCGCCTGACCGCCAACCTGGCGGTGTTCCATTCCAAATACGACAACTACCAGGCGAACTTTTTCGACGTGGTCGGCACCTCGGTGGTGACTCGCCTGATCAATGCCGGCTCCGTGACCAGTGAAGGCGTCGAACTCGACTATGCGCTGCAGGCGACCCAGCAACTGAAAATTTCCGGTGCGCTGGCCTACACCCGGGCGCGTATCGACGCCTTCGAATGCCCGGCAGGCGCCGCCGCCAGTTGCAACATCAACGGCAAACCGTTGCCCTTTACCCCCGACTGGAAAAGTTATGTACGGGCGGACTACACCATCCCGCTGGAAAACGGCTGGGACGTGGAACTGGGCACCGATTACAGCTGGCAGGGCGAGGTGAAATACAGCCTCGACCAGAACCCCAACAGCGTGCAGGGCGCTTTCGGCCTGTGGGGCGCCAGCATCGCCCTTGCGGATTACAACGCCGGTTGGCGCGTAGCGTTCATCGGCAAGAACCTCGCCGACAAGTCCTACTCACCCGTGCTGTCGTCGGGAGCCAGCACGACCCGCGTGGTTCCCCGTGACGATGAGCGCTACTTCGGCGTGCAACTGCGCAAAGATTTCTGATCCTTCCAAGGCTGGAGCAACAACCATGAGCTTGAACGTGGAACGTGTGAACCCGCTGCTCGGCGCCCGTGTCAGTGGCATCGACCTGGCCTCTGTCAACGACGCGACCCTGGCGCAGATCGAAGCGGCGCTGGTGGCGCATAAAGTACTGTTCTTCGAAGACCAGCACTGGAGCGCCGCGCAACAAAAAGCCTTTGCCGAACGCCTCGGTGAACTGCACGTCCACCCCGTGTTCGAAGCCGACCCGGCGGTGCGTGAACTGGTGGTCTTCGCCTACGACGACAAAAACAAGGGTGCCAACGACACTTGGCACGCCGACGTGACCTTCGCCGAACGACCGCTGAAATTGGGCATTCTTTATGCCGAGGAAATCCCCGAGGTCGGGGGCGATACCCTGTGGATCGACACCGAGGCCGCCTACCGCGCGTTATCGGCACCGCTGCAGGATGTGTTCGACAAGCTCAGCGCGATTCACGACTTCTGCAACGCGAGAAGCCCGGATACGGCGTTGGACATTGAGGGGCTGGAGCGTCTGCGGCGTGTGATGCCGCGACCGACCCAGCACCCGGTGATTCGCACACATCCGGTGTCGGGCAACAAGTCGATTTACGTCAACCGCGCCTTCACCACGCACATCGCCGGTGTGTCGCGCCTGGAGTCCGAGCACCTGTTGGCGTTACTGCTGCAGCATCTGCAGATCCCGGAATTTCAGATGCGCTGGCGCTGGAAGAAAAATACCGTGGCGATTTGGGACAACCGCAGCACGCAGCACCTTGCAGTGGCCGACTACTTTCCGGCACGCCGTCGGGTGCGGCGCGCGGCGGTATTGGAAGAGGCAAGACCTGTATGAAGTTGCGCGGATTGAAATATTGGCTGGTGTTGCCACTGACAGCATTGATGGCGCTGGCGCACGCGGAGGGGTTGACCATTCGCATCGCCGGCCCGGATTTGAGCGCGGGGGCGAAAGTCAGCGGTGGTCCGGTGGCCGATGTGCTGTACACCCGGCACATGCTTGAAGACGCCTTTGCCGCCGAAGGCATCAAAGTGCAATGGCACTTCTTCAAGGGCGCCGGCCCGATGATCAATGAAGCCATGTCCAACGATCAACTGGACGTGGCGTTTCTTGGTGACCTGGCCTCGATCATCGGCCGTGCCAGTGGCTTGCAGACCCGTTTGCTCATGGCCACGGGCCGCGCCACCAACGGTTACCTCGGCGTGGTTCCCGGCTCCGGGATTCAGCGCATCGAAGACCTGAAAGGCAAGCGTGTGGGAATTCTGCGCGGCACCGCCGACCATCTCGCCTTGATCGACGTCCTCGCCAGCGCAGGTTTGCAGGAGCGTGACGTTAAGTTGATCAACCTTGATTTTAACGCGGTCAACGGCGCCCTGGCGGCGCGGCAGATCGACGCCAGCTGGGCGCCGGCGCGGCTGTTTGCGCTGAAGCAGAAGGGCTTGATCGAAATTCCGTTGGGCAGTCAGCAACTCAATGGCCGGGGCGCGGGACAAGGCGGACTGATCGTGACTCAGGCTTTTATCGACGCCCATCCACAAGCTACACAAAGACTGGTCGAGGTGGTGGCCCAGGCACTGGACTGGCTCTCGCAGGAAAAAAATCGCCAGGCGCAGATCGACCTCAGCGTCGAACAGTCGGCTTACCCTCCCGCGGTACTGACCGAGGCACTGGCGGGCGGCGATCTGGGTTTTATCTATTCGCCCCTGCTGGACGAGCACTACCTGAGCGTGCTGCGCAAAGACGTGCAACTGGCCACGGACGCCCGGCTGATCCGCAAACCGTTCGATGTCGACCAGTGGGTCGAGCCTTCCATTCTCAAGCAGGCCCTGCAGCAAACCCAGCTCACTGATGCCTGGAAACCGGCGAGCGAATACCGTTGGACGACCACCAAGGACACTGCACAATGAGTCAACCGCTGACCCCTTACACCGCCGACCCGCAACGCTATCAGGGCCGTGATTACCGGCGCGCCGGGCGCAATGGCTTGTTGTTGCCAGCACTGTCGCTCGGGCTCTGGCACAATTTCGGCGACGACACACCGCTGACGCGCCAGCGCAACATTCTGCGTACCGCGTTCGATCACGGCATCACTCACTTCGACCTCGCCAACAACTACGGCGTGCCCTATGGCAGCGCCGAAAGTAATCTGGGCCGGTTGTTGCGACAGGACTTCGGCGCCCATCGTGATGAATTGATCATCTCAACCAAGGCCGGCTGGGACATGTGGCCGGGCCCTTACGGTCAGGGCGGCAGCTCACGCAAATACCTGCTCGCCAGCCTCGATCAGAGCCTGGCCCGGCTGGGCCTGGACTACGTGGATGTCTTCTACTCCCACCGTTTCGACCCCGATACACCGCTGGAAGAAACCGCTGACGCGCTGGCCAGCGTGGTCCGCCAGGGCAAGGCTCTGTACGTGGGGATTTCTTCTTACTCAGCACAGCAAGCCGATGAGATCGCCGTACTGTTGAACGAGCGCCAAGTGCCGCTGGTGCTGCAGCAACCGCTGTACAACTTGCTGGACCGCAGCATCGAAACCAACGGCGTGCTGCAAGGGGCGCAGGATCGCGGGGCTGGGGTGATCAGCTTTTCGCCGCTGGCTCAGGGGCTGCTCTCGGGCAAGTACGCCCATGGGATCCCTGCGGACTCGCGCATTGGCAAGGGCAGCCGCTATTTGCCGGAGCAAGCGTTAAACGACAGTCTGCACACGCGTATTCAGTCCTTTGAAAATGTGGCGACTCGCCGCGGGCAGACCCTCTCGCAACTGGCGCTTTCCTGGACCCTGCGCGACCCGCGGATCACCTCGGTGCTGGTGGGTGTCAGCACACCTGAGCAATTGATCGAAAACCTGCAAGCCCTAACCAATCTGGAATTCACAGCAGAGGAGTTAGCACAATTGGCCGATACCTGATTCGGCCCACCAGATCTGCGCGCAATGCCTTCGAAAAGAGTCAAGCAAGCCGCTGGGTGTCGCCCCAGGTGCAGCCGTATTGGCCTAGCCAAATGCTTCTTTGACGAGGCTGTCGAACATGCTGTAGGCCGACAGCGCCTCACGACGGTAATCCTCGTCGCTGGCGTCCAGAGGCGTGACTTGCAAGGTCTGGATCTCGATGACATTGCTGGTCGCGTCATGCTGGTAGTGGAGCAGCACCGAGATACCGTAATTGTCGCCACACAGGCTATAGCAGACATTCATGTACTGCGGTTTGAGCAGCGCCAGGCCGTGCATCTGGCTATGGATGGCCAAGGCACAGACCCTGGCCTGGCAGGTCGCGGCGAAGGCCGACTTGGGCAGTTTCTCGGCGTAGGCCGCGTCGCCAATCACATGCACATCCGGTACTAGCAGGGATTCCAGGGTCTGGGTGTTGACCGGACACCAGCCATGTTCCGCGGCCAAGCCGTTGTGCCGTGAAAAATCATCAGCCTGCTGGGGCGCGATGATGTTGATCACCTGGCCGCTGACCGGACCACCCTCGGTCAGCAACTGCCCCTTAGCTTCGTCGAAACCGTGCACGGTCCCCCCCTGCAAGGCACCAATCCACTGGATGTTGGCCTGCTCGCTACCATAGCCATATAAACGTTTCCAGGCCTGCTCGAATTGCGCCTGCTTGGCGAATCGCGGCTTGGCATCCAGGACTATCACCCGCGAATCGGGTTTGTGGGTCTTGAGATAATCGGCAATCAGGCTGGCCCGTTCATATGGCCCAGGCGGGCAGCGGTAATCGTCCACCGGTACCGAAATCAGCACATTGCCGCCGTTGGGCATGGCCTCCAGTTGCTGACGAAGCAAGCGCAGTTGCTCGCCGCCGCCCCAGGCATGAGGTACACGACTGGCCACCGCCTCGCTGTAACCAGCGATACTGTCGTACTTGTAGCCAATGCCCGTCGCCACTACGCAGCGGTCGTAGCCGAGCACCGAACCGTCGGCGAGCCTGACCTGCTTGCGTTTGGCGTCGATCAAGCTCGCCTTCTGATGCACCACCTCGATGCCCTCGGCACGTAGCTGTTCGTAACCAAAAATCAGGGTTGCTTCGTCCCGCTTGCCCACCAGGTACTCGACCCCCAGCGGACAGCAGTGATACTGCCGGCTGGGCTCGACCAGAGTGATACCGACGTTCGCATCCAGACGCCTGAGAGTACGAGCGAAAGTTGCGCCGGCAAAACCACCGCCGATCACCACCACGGCATAAGAGCGGATTGCCACAGGCACCGCCGGTCTGGCCAGGGCCTGGATCGAGGAAGCTCCGATACCGGTGGCCAGCCACTTGAGCAACAGCCTGCGTTGTGGGTTCATCGACATGGAGCCTCCTGCGCGCAACCTTGCAGGAACCCCAGAAGCTGTTGCAATTCCTCGCTTTTGAGGGCGGACATCGCACTGGCCATTTCCTCTGGCATCGTTCGTTGGCCTGTGGCCATATCCTTCAGCACTCCTTGCATATACTGCACACTCTGTCCTTTCACATACGGCGTATCCGCCTGCTTTTCATGGCAACTGGAACAGTGTTGCGCATACAGCCGCTCACCCTGCTCGTGTGCCTGGGGCACGGCCGCCCCCAGCGAGTCTTTCGGCAGGCGGCTGTAATACTCGGCGAACTGTCTGAGCGTCTGGTCGTCGTACCCTTTCATCGCCCGGTTCATGATGGTGCCTTTGAGGGTACCGTCGCGATAAGCCGCCAGGGTCTTGTACAGGTAGGCCTCGGACTGGCCGGCCAGCGAAGGAATCGCCCCCGGCGTGCGCTGCCCCTCGAAACCGTGGCAATTGATGCAACCGTTGCTCAACATGAAGGAGTCGCCACGACTGCCGGCTTGCAGACTGGGAACCGCAAAAACGAGGCCGATCAACAACGACCCGATAACCACGCGCATAGCCTGGACTCTCCCTGTGCCTTGTATCGGCCGCCGCACCGCGTCGGCCGAGTCATCCCATCGATTACTCAGTGAGTACGTTGCTCATGTACACCTTGGTGTGACGCAGGTATTCCTTGGGAATCTGGTAACCGCCATAGGCTTTCACATGGCCGTCGATATAGCCGCTCATGGCCTCGCGCGAAGCAAATATCTGCTTGGCCCGCTCGAAGGTCGCCGAGTCACGGTAGATCATCAGGTGGATCAGCGGCTCGCCCAGCTCGGTTGGGATCAGGTTGATCACCTTGACCCCCTCCTTCGACTTGCCAGCATAGGTCTGCATGTACTTGGCCTGGGAGGTGACGAAGGTATTCAGGAACGCCTCTTCCTGGCCCTTGGGCGGCTCGAAAATGATGGTCATGGCCTTGCTGGTGGGGGTTGCAGCCGGAGCCGGGGCTGTCGGGGCCTGAGTCTGAGCCCATGCCTGGTTGCCAAAAAACCACAGGAGGCCGACCAGGCCAAGACGCGCCGTAAGGTTGTTCATCGCTATCACCTTTATTGTTACTGATGGCTTAATTTTTTATGTCTAGCCAAACACGTCCGGCGAGCAGGCCCGGATGGCAGACTCGAGGCTTTTCTTATTTGTGCAACACAACTGAAATCATTCGTCCTTCCAGGTCCGCCGTCGGGTTGGCGGTATCCCTGGGATCAACCCGCACTGAGCTGATTTCCACCCGGCGATAGTGTTCGAACATCACACGCTGGTACTCCGGCGGCAGCAAGGGCCGGATGCAGAACAGCGACAGGCGCCCGCCATCGCCGAGCAGTGACTGCGCGGCGAACTTGAGGAACCTGAGGTTCTCATCGTCAACCGCCGCCATGTCATCGGCGAACGGATCGAAGAATATCGCCGAATAACGCTGGGGGCCGGTATCAAGCTGCTGCCAGTAGCCGGGGAGCAAGTGAATGTTCGTGCGCGCGCCCTTCCAGCGCTCGGCCCGGTCCAGCACCTGTGGATGGGGCTCGACAATGGTATGGGACGCCGGGCCGAACTCCTGCAGGATGCTGGCCGAGATGCCCATGCCGAAGCCGATTTCCAGCAGCCGGTCGTCAGGCGTGAGCTTGAGGTCCTCGACCATTCTACGAATCAGTGGCCTCTCCCATTCATGCATGACGTACTCGTCGCCGATGCGCAGCGAATCGCCGGTGTAAACCGCCTCTGCCGCCAGATAGTCCTTGCGTTGCGGGTCCATAAGCACTCCTTTTCTCTTCACTCAGCGTAGATTCGGCGATCACGCCAACAGTCTTGTGGCGTCACCTCACCAGTTTCAATTCGGGCCTGCCGATGAACGCTTGCGCCGGCGTTACATTTGATTTCAGCAGCAGGGTCTGGAACCCGCCCTTGAACGGAACCCTGGCGAGGATCGCGATACTCAGTTCTTCGAGGTACAGCGAAAAACCCTGCAACGCCTGCAGGGGCAGACCGGCAAGCACGGCGTAAGCGATTTCCAGCAGCAACTGGTCGAGATAGATCACCAGTGTTCTTTGGCTGTGCCGACGGAGAATCGCTTCCAGTTCGATGGCAAATGCATGATAGAGCGTGTTGAGACTCGGGCTGCCGTAGCGACCCGCATAGGGATCGAACAACCATTCCGTCTTGTGGGCCCCATGGACCTGCTGCGGATCGTAGTACTCCTGCTCGAGGACGAGGGTCTGGATCCCAAGGCTGTCAGCCAGGGCCAGGACCGGGGCATAGCAGGCCGAGCGGCCGGATAGCATTAACAGGTCGCCGTGCGCACGCTGCAGCGTCTGCAGATGCTGTTGCAACAACACCTCGTCAGACTGCCGCGCACGACGCATAAGAATCACGTTCATCTCGTCGAACTCCTGAAGCCAGCCTCGCAGGCCGCCAATGCCTCGATATGCCGAGTACGGGTAGCGCCGACGATACAAGCGTCGACCTGCCGATGATGGAAGGCGTAGTCCAGCGCAGGCTCCAGGGGAATATCGCCGCCCGCCAGGCAATGCACGGCGTAAAGGCGCGATCGGGCCTTGATCTGGCGCAAGTAATCGGCGTAAGTCGCGCATTGCATGTTCAGCAGGTTGACCGGCACCGCAGCGCCGGCGAACGATCGCTCTCTCAACACCTGCAAGAAGCCGGCGCTAGGATGGAACCCCAGGAGAATCCGGGAAGCCGCCGGAATGGCCGCCTCCATCTGCCGCAGGATCGCGTCGAGCAACGCGTATTGCTGTTGCGCGAGCAAAATGTCCAGCCAGTCGCCCCCCAGAGTCACCAAGCCAGGCTGGCAGCAGCGGACGATATCGAGGTCTTCGGCTATCTGTTGCGCATCGGCGGCGAAGGTATAGCCAGGGGCGGTGTAGTAATACATCGGGTTGGCCTGGACCTGACGGACACTGACGCTCTGCCCCGAGGTCTGCTCGGTCACCCGCAGCAGAAACCGTGAATGATAGATATGCCGCGTTCGTAGGCCACCCGCCAAGGCACTGCTGACGGCCTTAGCCGTGGGCCAGTCGCCGCTGGCCATGCCCAGGCCGGAACTGGCCAGGACCCAGCGCGCGATCCCCTCGACCTGTTGCGTCGAGTAGGGACTGCCGTAACGCTTGAGAAACCCCCGGTCGCCCAGGTACAGCACTGGCTCACGCATGAGTATTTCCTTGCGCCGGATAATCAACGAGCCAGCTCGCCGAGTTCAATGTCATGCTCCAGCCGGCAACGATGATCCACCAGTACCAGAGTGTTGCCGCTACGCTCGACGTAACGGCGCAACGCTTGCACACGCTCGGCCAGTTGCTCGGCGCGCAAAGCCCTGAACGGCTCATCCAGCAACACCAGATGGTGGCGGTCCTCTGGCAAGGTGCTCAGCCAGGTATCCAGCCAACCACTTGCTCCGAGCTCACCGCCGAGCAGCGCCAGGGCATTGCTGTCCAGGTAGTAACGGGGTGATGTCATGGCCTGCGTCACGCCCGCGTCTTCAATGGTCACGTCGGTGATACCGGCCACGCCCTTGAGGTACTCGCTCTTGCCCGAGCCGGAGTGCCCCGATAGCGAATACAACCGGCCCCGTTCCAGGATCAAGGCACGATAGGCACGTTGAGCGACAAAGGGCGCGATGCTCAGGCTCTGCCCGGCGATAGCCACTACCACCGAACTTTTGGGCCGGGCAAAATATTGCAGGCGCTCCACCGACACCGACTGAGATTTGAAACCCGTGATGGCCAGAAATACATTGGCCAGGTCGGAACGAACTAGCAGCAAAGCCGTGACCGCGAGCACAAAGGCCGAATCGCTAGTGCGGTAGAGACTGCCCATCAAGACCACCAGGACAATCACCAGGTCACTGAGCAACGTGCAACTGGCGGCTGTGACTGTGCGAGTGATCACACTGCGCATGCGGGTGGTGTAGAAACTCTTCAGCCCCTCGGCTATCGCACCCCGCTGGGTGAGCGCCAGCCATTCACCCAGGCGTTCGAAACCCATGCCACCGGCCCGGGAAATGGAAAATGCCACATGGGCGGAGCGTAGTAGGGAGTCGAATCCCTTGACGCTCTCCACCCGGGTCCGATACAGCTCGTTGATCGAAAGCCGGTACAACACCGCCAGCAGGCCGCTGAACAGCAGCGCCACTGCGATCCCGAACAGACCGAACCCCATCCACAAGGCCACGCCATTGCACAGCAACAGCGCGAAAATCCAGGCAATGTCGTGGGCATACCAGGCGATGCGTTCGAATGTCGTGGTGACATCGCGAGAAACCACCTGCAGCGCATCGGCCAGGCCGGTGACCCGGATGTCCCGCAGACCATCGATGAACAAGCGGGAAAAGCGGCTGCGCAACAGATTCTCGATAAACAGCCCGGCAGCTATTCCTGCCCCTACCCCGGCCACGGCATACAACAAAACCTGCCAGGGTAAGAAACCTGCCTCTGGCAGCGTCAGGTTGGCCGCATAGCTCATCATCAGTGCCGGCACCAACAACATCAGTCCCCCCAAGCAACAATACTTGAACAGATCGCCGAGACTGAAGCGGTCCAGCGCCGGGGGGCCGGCCGGCACCGTCGGAGCCGTCCGCTCAGCGATCTCCGCCGGCGGGCCCTCACGCTGCGCTATCGCTCTTGCGGCCGAGGGGCTGAAGCTGACCCAGGACAGGCGTTCCAAGGCCTCTTTCACCGCCAGCGCGGCTGCGGCGTCCAACGCCGAGAAGTCGTGGTCGACACTGAGGGTCCCGTCCTGGATACGGGCCAGAAACACGCCGCGCAGCAGCTGCAGGCGCAGGCGCTGTCCGGCAGATAGGTTGCTCGCGTCCAGCTCGATAGGCAGTTGCAGGACCTGCTGTGGGTCCTGCCCCAGCTCGGGTACCAGCCGGAAAGCGCCCAGCAACGCATGCAGGTCCTCGCGCTGGCTCTCCAGTGGACCAGGAATCAGTTCGACCAGCGTCGCGGGCCAGATCGGCCAGTCGGCGTCGAACTCGATCACGCCGCGCGCCTGATCGGCGACAGCGGGTCGCAATACCGGATGCCTGGAGGAATTCTGATACAGGCCATTGAGTGCTTCCAGGGAGCGACCGACGGCCCTGTAACTCACATAGGAGCGGGGCAACGCGAGCACCGCCGCCAGCAACGGAATGCTTAGCCAGAAAATCGCCCCGTCCCAGACCATGGCCGATTCCGAGGTACCCAACAGCCCCAGCAAGACAAAAGGAATCAAGCGGCCAAAACCGATGATGTAGCTGTCGGCGCCGCGCAGCAGCGTATCCAGGTTGCGCAGGGAGCGTTCGTCCACCAGTGTTCGCTCGATGCTCTGCAAGGCCGTATGGTCAGCGAACTGTTTGAGCCACGGTCCTTGGCGCAACCATGCCGAACATTGTTCGATACGCTGCGCCGTCATATCCATGATTCGCTCGTAGTTGCGGTCCGAGAGCCTGGACAGCAGATAGGAAAGCGGCAGGAACATACCGATCACCGCAACCGCCCAGAACCCTGCCGTGCCAAAGACCAGCAACGCCAGCAGGATTGAAAGCAGCAGGAAAACCGGAATAGCCAACAGGTTAACGCTAGCACCTATACCATCGAGAATGACGCTGAAATCCCGCGACACCACCCGTTCCAGCACCGACACCTCTACCCCGGGCTGCATCTTGCGCACCAGAAGGCGCTCGAACTCGCGGCATAACCTCAGGGAGATGTAGCGTTCCAGATTGAGTTCACTCACCACCAGCAAGAACCCGCTGATGGCCAGGAACGCCAGGAGCGCTGTATCAGCCAGCACGATATCGGCAGCGCCTTGGGCCGCCACCAGGGTGCTCAGCTTGTAGATGAACAACAGCGGCACGCTGTATTGCAACAACGACACAAGTATATAAGCGCTGACCGCCCAGGGCGCAAGGCTGAAGGCCAGACCGAAAAAACCATCGACGAAGGCTCGCCCTTCGGAGCGAGCGACCGTCCGATAGCGCAATGCCGGGGTAAAACAATACATCCAGTTCACGGCCGCGCCTCCTCGCAGTACACCCGACCCGGCTCCAGGGCCTGTACGCGCTGCAGGCAGTCTCGGATTTTCTGCAGATCGTAATAATGGGCGGGAATCTCCCGGCATTCGCAGTAATGGGCCACCCATTCCTCCAGAGTCCATGAAAATGCCGAGCCCGCCCCCAGGAAGCGGCTCAAGGACAAGATGTCGAACCAAACGCTGCGCTGCAGGGAATGAGTCTCCAGGTCGAGGACACGCACGCCATCCACGGTAACAAGCAGATGCTCCGGCTTGCAGTCACCGACGCTGATGCCCTGCAGGTCGAACGAGGGGAAACGGCAGCGGGACGCCAGGCAGGGATCGATAAACTCAGGGGTACTGCGGTGCCCCATGACGCGCTGGATATTCGCCAGGGCCGTGGCATGCATCGCCGCGTAGGCCGCAATCACTTCAGGTAGATCGGCCGGACCGGGCAAACGGCCCTGGAGAAACTCCAGCACCAGTACCTGATGCCGCGCATCCTGATATCGCATGCCTGCGATCGGCCCCGAGCGGAAGAGCAAATAACCGCTGGCTTCGGCGGCATAGGCCTCCGCGTCGAAGTAACGCTTTATCACCACCTGCTCGCCCGAGGCCATGCACAGGCCCGAGCAGACCAGCGACTTCACCGACTGGCCGAGTACCCGCAGAACCTGATAACGCTCGGCCAACAACTCAGCGAGCGCCTGTTGCTGCAACTGCAGCTGGGCGGCGCCGAGGAGCTCCAGATGCACATGGTCAAAGGCTATTTGCCCGCTCATGGCGCAGTCGCCAGGGACATTTCATAACTGCGCAAGGCACGTCCATAGTCCACTTGCTCGTTGTAATACTCGAGCCAGAACGCAAGCGGGCTGTCATAGCGATCACAGACATACCACTGCGATGCCGACAGGTTGAGCAGCTCCCATATCTGCAACTCGCCGAGAAGCAACTGGCAGAAATCGTCATGGTCGACACGGATGCCGTAGGGATAACGCTTGATCGCCCCCGCGCCTTCGTCCGGCACCTCGACGAACTCGACCCTGGACACGTCCAGCAGCCATTGTTGGCCGATGCCGTCGTCCCGGGTCAATTGCAGCACCACACGGCACGGGCCAACGGGGCGCCCCAGGTAGTTGCTCTGGGTCATCAGCACCTGACCGTAGCGGGTAATCAGCCAGGTCCTGGCCATTTCATCGAGATGGGCCTTGATCCGCTGTGTGTCGAGCGAGACCGTCCGGCGTCGCCCTTTCGCCGGACGGAACCCTGCCTGTTCCTCGGATGCGCAGATCCAGTCCGCCGGTTCACCCGGCCGTGCCGGCGCCACGTCGAAGCTTTCGCCGGGCATCAGTGAGTGCACCGCCCGTAACAACGACAGTTCACTGCAGATCTGCGCCAGTTCGAGGTTCGACCAGGGGTGATGCATTTTGCCAAAGGGATCGCGATAACCATTGCCCGCGAGGATCAGGGTCGGCACCTGATTCAGTCGGCGCATCGGCTTGTGTACGATTTCGTCCAGCAGACGCAAGCCGGACACCCGGGTGTAGCGTTGGTCGGGCACCGGCAACAGGTTGTCCAGGCCGATCGGCCCTTGCGCTCCACTGCCCTGGAAATTATTGGTCATCACCATGACCTGAGGCCAGGCAACGGCTCCACTATTGACATCGGCAAAGTAAGCGTCGGCAATGCGGGTATCGGACTGGATGAACACCGCCTCGCGCCCCCGATGCTCGACATGCAGCGATGCTACCCGGCTGTCCCAAAACAGTACCTCTGTGCAGGGCATGTAGAAGCGCAGGCTCAGCGAGCCGATGAAGAACTCGGCCTGAGTATCAACCCGCCGCACCTCGTAACCGCAGGCGCGGACAATAGCCTCGGCCGCGCCGGGAAACAGTTCCGGGACATAGACCACTTTGTGTTTGAGCAAGTGTCCGTAGTCCGATGATAAGCGGCGCAAGGAGGCTGGGTGAAAGTGCTGCAGGTGCTCGGTGGTCAAGACAATGCCGTCCACCGCCGGCATGCGCTGCAGATCGACGTTGCGCGCCGGGACTATCGTGAACTGCCGGTCGGCATCGGAACCGAAGCCACCACCCAGCACCGGGTCGATCAATACATGGCTATCGCCAGCCCGCAGCGACCAGCTTTCGTGGCCGATCATCGTCAGCTTCATGGGCAAACCTCCAGGTTACGCATGCTGCGCCCGATGATTTTCGCCAATAGCTCAGGGCTGCCGTTCTCGCCGTAATAGCTGTAGAAGAACGGGATCAGGCCGTCGAAGATACCGTTCTCGAACCATGACTGGACCGAAACGCCCACGATGTCCCAGATCTGCAGATCCCCCTCGATCATGCCGATGAAGTCCACCAGGGGCAGGCATACGCCGAAGGGATACTGCGCCACCAGCGATTCAAGCTGGTTGTGCGCCTCAGCCTCGAACTGGCCGCTGATGAGGTTCAGCGCATAGCTGTCCTGACGCCCCAGAGCATGCGAGGCAAAACTGAAAACGATTCTTTTCGGCCCGAGCTTGCGCCCCTTGTAATGAGACATCGCCAATACCTTGCGCCCGGTGATGAACAGCATCAGGCTTTTCGCCAGGCGCTGCAGCTCGGCTTCCGCGCGCCGCAGCAGCTCGTCATACGACTCGCCGTCCTGCACGTCCGGGCGCACCGAAGCGACCACCTCGACGGTCTTGCGCGCCTCGATGAACTGGTCCAGCTCCTCGATCAGCAAGTTGTGCTGCACCTTGTCCACCTGGACCCAGTCGATAACCGCCTGCGACCCGGAACAAGGATCCAGGGCAAAAGCTTCGCCTGGCAGCAGGCCGACAATATTGGTGTCCAGGCTGAGTCGATTGGCCAACCGGCTCAATGTCGGCTGGTCGGAAAACGGGAAAGCGGCGAACCCGCCCAGGCGTTTGATGAACCCGCCGCCGCAAAGGGCGATGTTCTCGGGCTGCACCGGAAAATCATCCATGTAGCTGGTCAGCACGGCGCTCAGCACACCGATCCCCAGCGGACCGACCTTACGGTTGCAGTCACTCGCGTTCTTACCCCAGTTTTCCAGGGACTGAAAAGCTCCCGGAGGCGATACCCTGGAGTTGTTCGAGACGATCACCAGCTTAGGCGGTGTCAATCGTCCTTCGACGATATCGGTCTTGAACACTTCGGACACCAACGCGTCCACGGCAATGAAGATGCCAGTGCTCGGCTGTTCGGCCTCCTCGATATGCACCTGGGTGACCCGGCTTTCCCAGAAGGCGGTCTTCGGATCCGCCGGGTAGAAGCGCAGGTTCAGGTCGCCAACCCGCATCGGCTCGGTGTCGTTGACTTGCGTAAGGGTGAACCCGAGGTCGCGGATGCATTGCTTGACCGGTTCGACAATGGTCGCCCCCACCACAAACCGGGCGGAACGTGGCAACAGGTTCAGCGACTGGATATCGAAATGATCGGAATGTTCGTGACTGAGGAAAATCAGGTCTACATCGGACAGTGCCGTGGCATCGACAGTACGCGGAGGATAGATCTCGATCCGGTGCTCGTCGACCAAACCGAAGTCTTCACACAATAGCGGGTCAATCAGGATCCTGGTGCTTCCATGCTCCACAAGCCACGTTTGATGGCCGATAAAGATCGCCCGCATGTCCACCTCCTCCCTGGATGACAACTGGATACTCACTACCCGAAAAGCGAAAAAGCAAGAAAGGACTTTCTTGCTTTTTCGGGGTCAGCTCAACGGTGGTATGCGCAGCTTGCAGCCTTGGTTTCGGATACACGGGTCTTGGACTTCTGAATGGCGTCGCTCAAGACCTGTAACTCTTCCTTGCTGAAAAGTACTTTTTCGCTGTCTTGATGGTTGGGCGCGGTCGCACCCTGCTGGATCTTCTGGCTCATGACTTGCTCCTTGTCTAGCTGTTTCCAGGTACGCCAAGGCGTAATGGCGTCCTGTCGCGAGCCAATATAACCGAGGACTCCGACTTTTCAAGAAAGAAAAGTTCCCGGAAAAGTGACGCAACCGCGGTCTCAGGCCCGGAGTAAACTTTTGATACAAATCTTCTGAAAACCACCAGCCCTTGTCCGACCTGCGGGAGGGTTCCCCGAAGAGAGGTTGCCCTGTTGATGCCTAATGCGACGACACATAAACCGACGGCCCCACCGGCGCCGGCAACGCATAAGTCGCCTTCATCCTTTCAATCTCCGCCTGTGGCGTGCGACCAAACAGGCGCTTGAACTCGCCCAGTCGGTGCGAAACGAGCGCGGTGCCGATCACCCGATGGCCCGCAGCAAGCGCTTCCCACGCCAGGGCATTGCCCAGGCCGCTGCTGACGCCGGTGATGAATAGGGTTTTTCTGCTGCTTATGGCGAGCCTCGAATCAGGTGGGAACGAGGCCATGCTATCGACGCAGAACCTCGGCACCTATGCCGGTTTGCCTTGCAGCATTGCCTATTCCTATCAGGACTCGGATGCCAGGGCCGGTCTCGAGCGTCGGCTCCCGCACATTGCACTGACGTCAGTCGCCTGAATATAATGCGATTCATTATCAATTATGTATTTTTCCGGGATGCTGATGCGCAGCAACGACACACTGGGCAATGCCGACCTCACCCTGCTCTATCGCAGCCACCATTCCTGGTTGCACAGTTGGCTGAGCCGGCGCATCGGCTGTCACGAAAGCGCGGCGGACCTGGCGCAGGACACGTTTGTACGTCTGCTCAAGTCGCGTCAATTGAGCCCCTTGCGCGAACCCCGGGCGTATCTGAGCAGCATCGCCCGTGGGCTGATGATCGATCGGTATCGCCGTCGCGAACTCGAACGCGCCTACTTCGAGAGCCTCGCGCTGCTCCCTCCACAAGCGGCCCCCTCTGAAGAAGAACGGTTGCTGATTCTTGATAGCCTCGAGCGGATCGACCGCCTGCTGGACCTGCTCAAACCGAGGGTTCGCGAGGCTTTTCTACTCGCCCAGCTCGACGGTCTGACCTGCCTGCAAATAGCCGAAAAACTGTGCGTTTCCCGCTCTACGGTGGAACGCGACCTGGCCAAGGCCCTGCAACACTGCTATCGCTTGCGTTATGCCGAACAGTGAAGCGCAAGCGCTGGATCCGGCGGTGGTCGACCAGGCGATCCAGTGGCTGGTGCGTCTGCGCTTCAATCCTGCCGATGAGCAAACCCAGCGCAGTTTCGAGCACTGGCTGCAGCAGCGGGCGGAGCATCGGTTAGCGTGGCAGCGTGTCGAAACGCTTGGCGATGACTTCGCGGGCGTGCCACCTGATTTGGCCCGGCACACCCTCAAGGGCGCCCGCTCAGGCCTGCATCGGCGCCAAAGCCTCAAGCTACTGGGTGCATTGGCCACCTTGGGTGGCGCGGCCTGGCTGGGCCGCGACTACACGCCGCTGCCGGCCATGCTTGCCCAACAGCACAGCAAGACCGGCGAACAAAAGCGCTTCCAACTCGATGACGGCAGCCTTATCCAGCTCAACAGCGACAGTGCAGTCGACAGCTATTTCAACCCACAGCGACGCCTGATCGTTCTGCGACGCGGCGAAATCATCGTCAATACCGGCCCGGACGCGGGCTCGGCTCAACCGCGTCCGTTCTGGGTACAAACCCGCGACGGCCTCATACGCACCCTGAATGCCCGGTTCCTGGCATACGAGCGGGACGACGGGACGCTCATCGCGGTGCAGGGCGGCACCGTCACGGTGTTTCCTGGGTCCAGTCAAACCCTTGCGGTCAACGACACCGTCCAGGCCGGCAACCAGCGGCTGTTCACCTCAGATGGCATTCGTGAGTTCAAGGATAACGGCCTGGATGTCTGGAGCTGGAGTGACGGGGTGATCAGCGCACGCAATATGCGCCTCGGTGATTTCATCGGGGCCTTGTCGCGCTATCGCCCGGGCCTGTTGCGCTGCGCCGAAGAGGTCTCGGGCCTGCGGGTTTCCGGCACCTTTCAGCTCGCCGACACCGATCAGGTGCTGGCATTGGTTGCACAGTCACTGCACCTGCGGATCGATTATCGAACCCAATACTGGGTGACGTTGAACGCCGCCAGCTAACAGTTTTCCTCGCCATACATCAACCTCAAATAAAAATGAGGTGATTTCTCATTCTCGTTCGACATGTAAGAAAAGGCCGACCTACAGGCCGATCTGCCGATCCCCTTTCACGGAGCGAGTCAATGAGTGCGTCCCCGGTTCCCCAGCGTCATCTACTGAATCGTGCCATACACGGTGCGGTCTTCGGCGTCATCGTCAGCAGCTATGCGCTACCCACCCTGGCGCAGCCCTCGACCGTTGAGCAGACCCACCAGCTGCACCAGTGGAACATTCCCGCCGGGCCCCTGGCACCGGCGCTTGACCGCTTTGCCCGCGAGGCGGGAATCAGTCTTTCCTTCGACGCTTCAAGCGTAGCGAACCGCAATACCCGGGGCGTGAGCGGCACACTCGATACGTCCGAAGCGCTGTCGTCGCTGTTGCAGGGGAGCGACATCGCCATACAGCAGCAAGGCCCGAACGCTTACTTGCTGACGCCGCAACCCAAGGCGGATGCCGACCTCGAGGAGTATCGCCTTGCGCCTATTCTCGTCAACGCCAAGGCCAGGATCGACGGCACCGAGGACAGCAACTCGGTGGTGGCCCAGGAACTCTGGGTCGGCGGTAAGGTGGCCACCAGCATCCTCAATACGCCCGCCTCGGTTTCCGTGGTGACCGACAAGGAAATGAAGCAACGCAGCGTGAGCACGACCGAAGAGCTGCTGCAATACACGCCGGGGGTCATTACCGACTATTACGGCACTGACGACCGCAACGATTACTTCCAGATCCGCGGCTTCCAGGCCACGACCTATCGGGACGGCCTGACCCTGGGCTCGATGCGCGGCGTGCGCGAAGAACCTTTCGCCTATGAGCGCGTTGAGGTGATCCGCGGGGCCAACTCCACATTGTTCGGCCCGGCCGACCCGGGCGGCTCGGTGAACTTTGTCAGCAAGAAGCCACGCTTCGACAAGTTCGGCCAGGGCTACGTCACCTACGGTTCTTTCGACCATGTCGAAACCGGCATCGATGTCGGGGACTCGCTGAACGAAGAAAAAACCTTGGCCGGTCGCTTCACGGCAAAGATGCAAGACAGCGATCGCGAGTACGACCACTCACGGGACGACAACAAGTTCTTGATGGGCGGCCTGACCTGGTCACCCACGGATTTCACCTCGGCCTCGGTGATCGTGGACTATCTGAAAACCCAGAGCTCGCCCAACAGCGGCGGTTACCCGCTGGACAAGGAATACGACCGTGACAAGTTCTACGGCGAGCCCAGCTACAATTTCCACGATGTCGAACGCACCAACATCAGCGGCACCTTCAGCCATGATTTCGACAATGGCTTCGTATTGCGCAGCAACCTGCGCTACAGCGAACTGACCGATGATTTCGGCTACGTGTTCCTCAGCGACTCCCCGACTCGCACCGGCACCACGGTCCCGCGTTACATCTTTGGCACTGACAGCGAAGCCGAGCAACTGAACGGCAACTTGATGCTGCAATACGATGCCCGCTTCGAAAACATCGACAGCAGTACGCTGGTGGGCGTGGAGTACGGCGATTCTTCGACCGAGGAACGCTCCGTCTATGCCACGACAAGCTCCATCGACCTGGCCAACCCCGTGTTCACGGGTGTACCCAGCGGCGTAGCACCCTATAGCAACGATAAGCTCGACACGAAAACCAAGGCCGTGTTCCTGCAACAGAACCTGTCCTTCTATGAGCGCTTTATCGTCACCGCCGGTGTGCGCAACGACTCGCTGGATCTGTCCAGTACCGACATCAACAACGTAAAAGCGTCGGATAACTTCTCCGAAACCTCCTATCGCGGCGCACTGACCTATATCGTCAACGACGAAGTGTCCACCTACATCAGCATGGTCGAGTCGGTCTCGCCACCCACCGTCGGCGTTGTCCCCAAGACCGGCAGGCAATATGAAGTGGGCGTGAAATATGCGCCCATCGGCATGGACGCGCTGTTCTCGGCGGCCGTCTACGACCTGACCCAGGAAAACGTCAGCATCGCCGTCGTACTGCCCAGCGGTGTCATCGAGCAGCAAACCGTTGGCGAATCACGGGTACGCGGGCTGGACCTGGAAGCCAAGGCTGAGCTGACCCCCAACCTGAGCCTGGTGGGTGGCTACTCCTACATGGAGTCCGAAGTGTTACGCGGTACTTTGTACGACGGCAGCTCACTCAAAGGTAATGAGTTCGCCACTGCCCCCAAACACTCCGCGTCACTGTGGAGCTATTACAACATCCCCGACACCGATGTCAGCGTTGGCCTGGGTGCACGTTATGTGGGCTCCTATTACTTCGACGCGGCCAACACCGGCACCAGCGATGGCACGACGCTCTTCGATGCGGCCTTCAACTACAAACTCTTCAAAGGCACTGACCTGGCGATTAACGTCAGTAACCTGCTGGATGAGCAGCACGTGGTGGGCTCGGGGACCGCGAACTACTACAACCCGGGCCGCGAAGTGACCGCGAAGTTGAGTTACAACTGGTAAAGAGCTGGTCGTTCATGATTGGGGCTCGGCTTGATGCGGGTCAGTCATCGAACGGCGAAAACCGTCGGAGGGGCTCAAACCCTCCGACTTCAAAAAAATTAATCATCTAAAATCATGCACTTAGAGAATATTCAACTGCCACTTTGTATCTGAATAGTTGGTTCTGAAGCGCAAGGGGCTGAGCCTGCTGACAGAAGGTCCCAACAACCAGTTGAGTATCCCAGCAAACAATGTAGACTCGCCTTAACGCATAACGTTAAGCATTAAGAGATGATCAGAAGCTTCAGATGCGCCGACACCCAAGCTCTTTTTGAAACCGGCAAAACCCGGCGCTGGGCAGCCATCCTTTCAGTGGCAGAACGAAAGCTGGGCATGCTCGATGCTGCGGTCGATCTCAACGACCTGCGCTCCCCTCCTGGAAACAGGTTGGAGCAGCTGTATGGCGACAGGGAAGGCCAGCACAGCATCCGGGTTAACGGTCAGTACCGGATCTGTTTTGTCTGGGGCGCCAACGGCCCCGAAAATGTAGAAATCGTAGATTATCACTGAGGTGAGTCATGTTTAAGAATGGCATGAGGCCCGTACACCCTGGAGAAATTCTCAAAGAAGAGTATCTGGAACCGCTTGGCCTTACCGCAGCTGCGCTTGCAAGGGCGTTGCACGTTTCTGCCCCCACCGTAAATGACATTGTCTTGATGCGCCGTAGCATCAGCGCGGATGTTGCTTTGCGCCTGGCCGCCGCATTGGAAACGTCAGCGCAGTTTTGGCTGAATCTGCAGACTGCGTATGATTTACGTACAGCTGAGATTGCTAAAGGGGAACAGATTCACAGGGAAGTGGAGAAGGTTCCTCACTGCGCATAACCAGCACAAAACAGAAATTTGAGCCCAGCAAAATAGCTGGGCTTTTTGTTGGGCATAAAAGACATCACGCGTTTGCCGCAAGCGTTTTTTGCGCCAGGACGACGAGTGACTAGAGTCAGCCTATATGCCTGGCCCCGTCACGCGAGCCGGCAACCTGGCCAGCCGATCCCAACCCTCGGCACTGATCCCGGAACAGTTCAGCAACGCCAATGTGTGCAGCGGCAGTTGCTCCAACACCGGCACTGCGGCTGAGGTAATCCGCGATTCCCCGGGATCTGCCGAGATCGTCAGATCACTCAACGGCAGCCGAGCAAGGTGGGCCACTCCGGCGTCGGTGAGCCAAGGGCTGTCATACAAACCCAGACGCTGCAACGGCAGATCGCGCAAGCAGGCCAAGTCAGCATCGCGCAGATCCAGGCCGCTTATTTCAAGTTGCTCCAACGGCAAGCCCAACTCGACGAGCTTGCGCAGAACCTTGCCATCCACGCCGCAACAGAAGCTGAGACTCAGCCGCTTCAGTGGCAGGCCAGCGAGTTGTTTCAACGCCTTCCAAGTGATGTCGTTCAATGACAGGTCCAGAGACTCCAACTCCAAACCACGCAGATCACTCAACGTATCTGCATTGATGCCTTGCACATCGGAAAGCCCCAGGCGCTTCAGTGGAAAACAATGCAGCACATCGAGCCGCTCGATCACTTGCCGTGAAGATTTGAGATCCAGGTCGGCGAGCGGCATGCCTTCCAAGGTTTCAAGGTCGTCCTCGCCAACATACGAAGACTGGAGCGAAAGCCGTTCGATGGGCAGGTCCCGGATAGCGTGGAGCATGGCATCCGTTGCGTAACATTGATCCAGGCTCAGGGAGCGCAATGCGCTCAGGCCGGAGAGCCATGCAGGGTCCTTCAGGATTGCGCTGCTCCAGCCGAGGGACAATTGTTCGAGGGGGTGACTGCCTAAGTGCGCCATCCCACGGGACGTCAGCTCGCCGACGCGTTCCAACGTGAGTGATCGCAACCTGAGGTTTGACAGCCCGAGAAGGCCATCGTCGGTGACGTCATCGCAACGGTTCAACGACAACTCCTGCAGCGGGCTATCGGCGAGTTGCTTGAAGAATTTGTCGTCGAAGTCTTCGCCGTAGGTGCTTAACGTCAGCCGGCGCAGCCGTTCGAGGGAAGGCAGGCTGGTGGCGTTATCGTCGCGGGAGAATCCGCTGATTTCCAGGTTCTCGAGAGCGAGGCCTGGCAAGCGTTGCCATACACTTTGATCGCAGCTGAAGCGTGGGCTGTTGAGCACCAACGTGCGTAAGGGCAGCCCCGCCAGGGCATCGCACCACGCCGGCTCGGCGTTATCCAACTCCAGATGATCGACCGGCAAGTTGCGAAGCTGCGCCAGCAATGGTCCGGGGCGGTTGGCATGTGCCGTGGTGTTCAACTGAGCAATCACGACGTTAGCGGCCGGATCGCACAGGCCTGCGGCGAGGCGTACGCCGTCCAATGAAACCTCGGCGGTGTCGAGCAGATCGCGGTAAAGCGCGGCACGTGTGGTGATGTCATCGGGGTGGGTGGTGAGTTGGGTGGTCAGCGCGTTGCGGGTGGGGTTGTGCACGGTTTGTGAGTCCGAAGTGGGCGAGCGCTGGGCAGGCTGCGAAAGAGAAAAGTGGCCATAAGGGAAGCACAAAAAAGAGCCTTGCTGAAGAGGATGTTGAGACGGAAAACGAGGTACCCCGGCCTTGTTCCGAATTACAGATTTCTAGCAGAAGATCAACGACGGCGCCCCTCAGGACAACTCACCCACCTAAAGGCTGTACAAATCCCCTGTGGCGAGGGAGCTTGCTCCCGCTGGGCTGCGCAGCAGCCCCCCTCTATGAACGCTCCGCACCCAAACGGAAGCAAACACCTCGCCGCCGCCGACAGCCCAACCCCACGTAACGAATACCACCACAGACAGGCTAAACGTCCTACATCAAGCTCGGAAAGCGGCGTCTTGTAGCACCCGGACAAGGCGGCCTATATTCCGTCGTCGTCCTAATGGCGACTCGGGTTTGGCGACTCGATTAACGAGGTAGCTCCTTTCAATTGAATGAGGTACTACCGATGAAACGATACATGCCCATCACCGGCATCGATTGCATCCCCGCCACCCTGCTCATCGACACCGAAGCCCCGCTCGACGTCCTCTTCGAAACCGCCGACTACCGCATCCGTACCGTGACTCAACTGCTGGAAAACATCGCATTCCGCTCGGAAATCAGCTCCGACACGCTGGTGCTCTCCGACTTTTGCAAAATGCTGACGATATCGCTGCGTGATGGGTGTGATGTGATGGATGTGATTGGGAGGCGGTTGCGGGCGCAGGCGGCTGAGTAAATGAAAACGGGCGACCTTTGGGGTCGCCCGTTTCACGATCCGTTAGAGACACTGCCACTGCTGTCATCGATGATGTGGTGAAGGACTGGAAGCGCTGGGGAGTCAATCTGCTAGGTTGCTCGGTAACCCAATGCCACCCATTTAAGCGGGGTAGCATTGGTTTTATTTGTGGCCATAACGTAGTCCATCTGCTGCGATGAGCTGTGGCGCAGTTCGTCAAGAACTGCGCCACAATTGCGCCAAAATCTCCTCAAACAGCGCCAACACAACCATGCCTTCGCCACGACCGGAATCAGGGAAAAAAGGGGACAGATTCATTTGTGCTTCACAAAGGGCTTCTTTTTATCCGCGCCACTCAAATCATACGAACCGTCAGCCACGTTTGGCACTCGGAGACAGGACGAACGGCGCCGTAATGTCGAACGTTTCCTGACCCGCTGGAACCATGTAGGGATCCTTCATGGTCAAGTGGTACAACGCAGACACCACGGCGATGTCCACCTCTGGATTGCCGGAACTCTTGCCCAAATAAACCTTTGGCTTGGGGCTCCCGGCCGAGAACCGAAAAAGCACATTGACCGTCCATGTCTGATCGCCGAAATTGAGCTGCCTGAACTCACGCGAGTACCGCAACCTGGAACGCATCTGGCGTAAAAACCCCTCATGCCATACTCGATTATATTTCTGCACCTGCTCAGCATCGAGCTCCAGCCCTCGAGCCAACAGTGGCCGCATTGCCTCCCAGGCGGGGTCGCCATATTTTTGGGTAGCATCGACATACAGCTTCAAAGCACCCGACACATCCTGCGCACCGCCCTTGCCCTGCTCCATCAGCCCACCCAACCCCACCACACCACCTATGCCGGCGCGGGTGTAATAATCGCGGGCCTTCACCGGGTCAATCGGCTCGTCAATCCCGTCCCGCGCCATGCGCGCGAGCTCCAAATAGGCATATGGATCGGATGGCGCCGCTTGCAGGTAGAGAGCCCTGGCCCGGGCAGTGTTCTGGCTCACGCCTGTACCGCTCTCGTAGAAGGTACCGAGCACATGCTGGCAAGTCGGAATTCCACCTTCGCTGGCGGCCATGACGAGCTGCAAGTCGGCCGGTCGAACCGGTCGATAGTGGATGGTTTCACGACATGCCTTGCCTTGGCTGCCATCCAAGGTGTCGTCAAAGGTGCCCAGCGGCACAAAGAAATTCGTCGATGTGGTGCGGGACTCCTCAAGGTACTCGACGGTGCTCTTCCCAAGGTCTTTCATGCTCTGGCAACCGCCAAGGGCAATCATCAGACCGATCAATACGATATTTTTAGTCATGCGGTATCTGTGTCCATACATGAAACGCGGTTGCTCGTTGCGATGATCCGCGTGTGCTCCAATAAAGAAAAAAGGTGACAAGAAAAAAGGTGACAGATTTATTTATAAACCGAGCACAACCAATAAGTATGCGCCCTCTGCATATCACAAAATAAACCCGTCCCTTTCTCGAAATAAAATCTGCCTGAGAGCGCGTTGCTTTTCCAACGTTGAATCATCAAAAAAAACCTCATCAGAGGTTACCACTTTAAAAAACCTACCACACTCATAAACTTTAACCCCCTGACATTCCAATAACGAAATACTGACAAGTCTATCCACACCAACTCTGTCCCAAAACAGATTACCCAGCCACATAGTACTTCCAATTGCCTCAATATATCCTTGCCTGTGCACGTTACGGCCAGGATTCCCTGATATATCAACTTCCATCTGATCCAAAGGAGGAGGCAACCCATTAGATCTCATTGGAAGACCTGAAAGAGAGCGACCCGAGCCTTCATACTCTAGAGGGTCTGTAGCGTTCTGCCAAAAATCATATTCAACATCAGAAACCCATGCTTGAATAAAACCTTCCACGCAGAGAATCGGTTTTATTTTCTCATCCAGTTCAGTATTGTCATGGCTCTCCAATTCTTCTAGCACCAAAAAGCAATAACCCAGGGCTGGAAGCAACCCGAATCGGATCTCAAATCCACCAGACACCAAACCACTAGGCCATGATTTCTTTTTCAGTATTTTCTTTTCAAGTGTTTTTATATCAGCCTTATTCCCATGCAGAAAAAATACCACTGGAGAGGAAAACTTATTTAAAACTTCTTCAACCAAGACAAGCATCTGCAAGCCACTGATCGACTCGACATCAAAAACAAACTTGAACCGTTTAATCTTTATAAGGCCTCACTTGAGCTCTTTAACAATCACCTTGACATTATATTCACCGAGAGAAAGGGGATTTTATTTTAAAACACCGAGCAAGCCAACAAACCCACTCCCTCTGACCTCATAAAATAAATCCGTCCTCTTTTACTCCTGATGCGCAAACCACGCGCATACCAGACCCTGCGTATCGCTTTCGGTTCAAGAGAGCAGGATTTTTCCACGTAAAAAAAGAGACGCATCTCACAGGCCGTGTCGAAAAACACAACAAAAACGACGTCTCAGATCCTTCAGGAACAGGCCACGGCTCGAAGAAGCGCTATCACTTCCTGTTGGAAAAGCGTGGCCTATTCCCTGTCAGTTTTCAGCGCTTATCTAGGGTCGATGACATCCAGTGCCCGGTTTGCCAATAACTGACCCAGCTCGATCAACTGTTGCAGCCCTAATGCAACATGCCGTCGAGAATCTTCCAAGTCGAACGCCAGATCACCGGCCATGGCATTGGCGGAGGCCAAGGTTTCGCTGAGATTGGCCAACAGGCTTTCAGCATCGACGCCCTCCACGACGGTGAACAACTGGTCCGGAGGCAGCTTCTTGTCGGGCTGGGCGGGCTTGGGGTTCAGATAGGAATCGATGACACGTTCGGCGTTGGCGTCGGCGGCGATGTCCAGATGCAGTGGTGGAACGGGTGGGTCTGGGATGAGTTTGTCCATATGGACCTCCTAACGTCAGTCGGATCCGCCACTGTTCGCGACTAAACGAAGTGGGGTGGCGGCTGTGCGCAGGTTAGTCGACCGGGACGTTAGGAAACCGGCGCACCCGAAAGTGCCCTGCGCACAGCTACCATAAAATCAGCGACAACACTGTAGCCTGACTTCAAGGAGAACCTTGCGCCTAACGAATACCGAGCGACTAAACCCGACCGCTGGATTGGCAGCGGTGGACAAAGACTAGGCACCGAAATCAGCAGGCGCAAGGGACTGGAATTTTCTAGGAAATGTCCTGCAAGTCAATGGGGAATATTCGCTCCGTCGATTCCTACGACAAGCCCGTTTGACCATTCCACAGCGAAACAAATTGCGTATAGTCCCGCCCGCCGCCCTTACGGCAATCAGTTTTGGCAGCCCACAATCTCTGAAGGAGCATGAGTTTTGTACAAGAAATTTACAGCGATCGTTTTTCTGCTATTGAGCGGCTGTTCACTGCATCCGCATACCAAGGACGAACTGCTGAACACTGGAAAAACCAGCCCCGAATACTGCCTGACGCAAGAGCGGGCAGTGGTGGAAGAACGGGTACAAGGCTACCTGAACCACTGCTTTCACCCACAAGTGGCCGAGCTCACGACGGGTGGGAGACTCGTCAATACCATCCAATTGAAAGTCGACAGCAATGCCGAAAGAAGCGACATGGTGCTATGGGCGCCGACAATCTACGGCAGCCAGTTCTATATGAACGTGATCGTCTCGGAAAAGAACCCCGCCTGCAAAACCACCATGACTGCTGTGGCTTCAGGCTGGGCCTTTGAGCGAAACTTTCCGAAGATCCTGGAAAGCGCGAAGGGGGAAGACCCGTGGTGCCCGCTGTAAACTCTTAGTACGCGAACCCGGGACACCCAAGGCGCGACAGGAAGAAAAAGAAGGGGACAGCAAAATAACCTGCCCATGGTGAGGGATCAGCAATCTGACTATTGTGGCGAGGGAGCTTGCTCCCTTGCCACAATGAAACTATTGGACCGCCTGCCCGGCTGAGCCAGAAGGCGTCGTTATAACAGCTGGTTCTATAACTTTCGCAGAACGCCCTGTCTCGACATCGCGAACTTCGTAGTACCACCACTTCATCGAAGAAACACCATAAAGCCCATAGGTACGGCCACCGACCAAATCCACGGTCATTTCAATTGGGCGTGTGTATTCGGTTCCAATGGCGTACTGAACGGAAAGTTTATGCCTTCCTGCCCCGAGTCGATACTCGGTTTGACGGGCTAGCCAATACAACGATGTATCGTCATCGATTTTGGCTATAGACAAACTCTTGTCGAACTGCCGAATTATCGCAATTTCTTCCGAAGGTTTTCCTTCTGCGCTTTTATGCTCGTAATGGATACATCCTGTCATTGTGAAACAGAAAAAAATCATCGCTATAAAGCGCAAAACAACATCGTGTCGCATCAATAGCCCTCCAAGGCACATAGAAAAGGTAGAAAAAAAAGGACCGTTGTTTAGAACACCAAACAAACCAAGAGGCCTACTTTCTCTGCAACCTTAAAACAAATCCATCTCCTTTTATTGCGCCATCTAATCCACCAAGAATGACGAGAAATAAAATGATATTTTTTTATCCTCAAGATCGCTCAATTGATAACGCATTCTGTCAAACCCAGAATCCAGCTTACTCACGCTCATATGCATTAGCTGAGTCAACCCACCGCCAAAGTCACGGGACGCAAATTGACTAATATCAATGAATCTGATATGCACGACATCAGCCTCTGCCTTTTCAGAGGTTGAAATCGATAGAAATAAATCATAGGCCAACCCATCGTCATTCAACTGAATGCTAAGGGCATGCAAGCAGTTGTGAGCAACAAGCAACTCATTCAACTCCGACACTTTAATCATCGTTTATCCTCGTCTCCTTCCCCTTGGATCCATAACCAGGACCATATTCGTATGTATGCGTATGCGGATCGGAATGATACTCCGCTGGCTTTCCTTTATCCCCATATCCGTGATTCGTGTAGTAAGTCCTCTTAACTTGCCAGCAAAAAAGGGTACCAGCAAAAAAGAGCAAAAAAGGGGGACAGATTTTTTAGAACACCGAGCAAGCCAATAAACCCACCCCCTCTGACCTCATAAAATAAATCTGCCCCCTTTTCGGTAACTCTATTCATATTCCATCCTACCTCGATGAAAACAGGAGAATGGAGATCTATTTGTAAACTAAACCACTACAACATCACCGGAATCCAAATAAATTGAATAGGCCTCATACCCACTACCACTATCAGCCTCAACGACGATCGTATCGCCAGAATGGAATGTTATCTTCAACCCTGCGCCTTCAAACTCTTTAACCGACGCGACATCTTGTAATAAAAAGTCCAGTAAAGGCGCACTCGTATACGAATCAGAAAACTCTCGCCGCCCTAAAGTGCCGCCGACCTCATACGTCAACCCTCCTTCTATACAGAAAGAGACTTTATATGGAGGCACACCTGGGGCCACTTGCGGACGTGCAAATTCCAATTTGGTGATTGCCACCCCAAAACTAACCATTTCCAAGTAACACTCGGACAATAGCAAAAAATCAAAATCATCGGGCAATGCGTACATACGTCACCTATGTCAAACCTCAAGTTCAACGCCGAACCGGCGGTAAAGTGTCGGGGGGAAGAGGAACATGTGTGTCGCCCTGACCCTTCCCAGGTTTTCCTGTCGCGGGGTTCATTGGTTGTTTGCCGGAGTTTTGCCAACGCCAGTATCCATTCTCATATCCGGGCACAGGTGATGAACCAGGGGGCATTACTCGAATGTGCTCCCTTTAGCAGGATCGGTCCCGGGTGGAAAATATATTTCCCCTTTTCGCTGGTTAACGTCAGCAAACGCTATTCCACCAACCCTCCCCTCTGCAGTGACAAATAAAGTAGGCGAATTTATTTATAAACAGCAAATAAATCCGCCACTTTTCATTTTTTTCATTTCTTAAACCACCTGATAAAAAGTAACCACCGGACCATAATCTTGATCCGAGTTTGAAACATCCACATTAAATTTTCTCTCGGGAAATTTATTATTCAAAACCAACCGCCACGATAACGCAACCACTTCTGACAATTGTGCAAACACCCTATCATCGACGTCTTCAGAACACCCATCGAAGACATCATATAAATGAGTATGATTGATCATTTTCTCAACTGCTTGCAGATCGCCACCAAGTTGCTTAAACCAACAATCAAAAATATCGCCATCAAATTTGCTTCCTAAGAACACCCCACCCCTAACAACAACGAAGTCAGGAAAAAACAGCTTGCACGACAACAACACGTCCTCAGGATTGCACATATTACTTATATAAGAAAACTCATCAACCTTCTCTTTTTCCACCCACCCCGATTTCCAGGACTCATAACGAGCCAAGCCGCCCAAGGGATTAATTGTGTTGATTTTCATTATGGAATCTCGTCCGACTTAGCAAAAAGGGGACAGATTTATTTTAGAACACCGAGCAAGCCCTAACCTCATAAAATAAATCTGTCCCCTTTTCGGTCCCTTTTCGAATACCGACACCTCTCTTACTTCACCGCTGCAGTGTTAGTGAAAAATCTTCAATGGTTTTATTTTTCTCTTTCAGCAGAGACATAACAAAGTCAGGCTCAAACTCCATTAAAAACTCAATAGCATCGTAAATTTTCCACCGATGTATTTCCGGATGATCAATTATCGACCTGAGATACTTCTTAAAAAGCGGAATATATTCCAGATACCTTTCACGCTTCACAAAGGCAAGGGCATCGGATATTTCAAAGGGCTCATCACCTGCAAACTCTATAATTTTAGATAAAGGTAGGAAGACTTGAGCCCTCGCCACGTCCCTTTCCCCCCTACCAGCCATGTTGGCAAAATACATAGTTATAGCCATCAGGATCTGACGATAAGTATCATCGTACCCATGCAATCTATGAATATAAAAATCCTTGATGAACGCAGGCCTTTCCATACTTTCCTCTAAAGCAAGCAGGCCTTCAACGACCCCCCAACTAGTCAACAACTTCGCAGCTTGGAAGCGCACCGCCTCATCATCTGAGTTGATAAGTAAACCCAGCACAGCACTCATTCTCTCCTGCGGAATATCCTCAGGATCCAGCTCTCCTGCTTCAGCGGCATAATCTGCTTGTTCCGGGATGCCATTGAGCAGTTCGTTAGTTTTCCGATCCATCATAAATCCTATTTCTGGATAAATTTGATATAGCCGGCCGGTACACAGCCCTTTATCAAGCACTCACCATCACGCTTTACGTTTACCAAGTCTGCCTCTGCCCTGTTCAATGAGGTCTCATTTTTCGGAGAGGGATTATTCATAAATTTATCCCTCGCGGCATTTACCCTAGCCTGCAGCTCGGCGGTGACCTCACGATTGCTCAAAAATTTGGTGTCTGGCAATACACCAGAATCGATATCTTCCTGCAATCGCTTCACGTCAATTTCTATTTTTTGAGTGCCATAGTCTTTAGGGTTCGATGATACCCTCGGGTCGGTTACAGAGATGTACGGAGAATTTTCAGAACCGCCTCCACGCACATGTGTTTGAATGCTGCCCGTCCCCTCAAGGTTAGGAGGTACCAAATCGCCATTCTCATCGATGTATGCCTTTGGTTTCCCATTTCCTCCTACAGCTAAAGAAAAATCATTGTCGCTGCGCACTACTACAGGGTCACTTGGAGTTTTGGCACCTACGCTTGTACTGCTTCTTCCCGAAGAGCCGATCTTTGGAATCCCAAGGCTCGCAGCATTCATGGCTCCAACGACGATATTGCCGATGCCATTCCATGTATCACCGTCGTAGACTTGGCCCGCGCCGTGGCCTGCCTGGAGTACACCATTGGCCGCAGCGGCGACCCGAATCGTAGTGCCGAGATTACCGGTGAGAAAATAGAGAGCTGGTGACCCCACGTCACTCATCGCCTGCATTTCGCGATTGATGCGCAGGTAACCTTGAGCATCGCGATACAACATTTCGCTGGAGCTCTGGTCTCTGGACCAAAAGATATTGGCAACCGACACACCATCCTGAGCTCTCAAGCCATCGGCGTAAGCAATTCGCTCCTGTGTAGTACCACCTGCAAACGGGTAATCCCGATAAGGAACCGGTCCGTTCTTAAGCAAGTTGTCGATGCTGGTCTGAGCTGCCTCGTTCCCATACTTGAGGCTTTGCTCATAGCCGTACACCTGAAGGTAGGCGGCCAACTCGGTTTTTTCTGAGGACGACAGTGACTTGGGATCGGTGTGAAAACGCTCCAACAGCCCATCGCTACGTTGGTCTGCGCCTTGGAGCACCATCATTTTTTTGGCGGCATCCAGGCTCTTGGTTTCCTCATACTCCTTGAGAGCTCTGTCTCGCTCTGCTTGGGAGTGATTGCCCAAGAAGTTGTAACGCGTGCCATTTTCAGCCACTTGCGCCGCAACTTCGAGATCCCCATTCGAGGCTGCGGCGCCAAGTACGCCGACGACCTTCGAAAGTGCGACCAGATTCTCTTGAGCCCGAACGTATTCAGCTGTACCAGGTTCCAGATGCGAGGGCAGTAGCGTATCCCCCAGCAAGCCGATCAGAACCTCGTTTGCCCCGCCCGCTATTGCCCCTGTACGGAAGTCTCCTCCCATGACTTCAGCCATCAATCCGCCCAAGGCCGAATGAAGGAGAATTTTCTCCAGGCCACCTTCGGTTAGCGGTAGGTCACCTATTTTTCCTGCGCCGTATGCGCCCCCAATGCTTGCCGCCGTTCCGACCAATGAAGTTGCAAAATTATCTTTGAAGCTGCCCCCGTACACGGCTGTTTTAATCGCAGCATCCGCGGCCACTTTCGTAGCCACCGTCCTCACGCTCTCGGCGTTGAACCCAACCGTGCTGGCGTCATAACCAAGCCCTTGTGTAACCCCGGCCGTAGCCATCGAGACGGCATACCCTTTCAGGCTGTCCTTGGAAGTAACGTCCTTGGCAATCGCGCCGAGATTGCCCCGGTTATCGATGGTGCTGACCGTCGCCTTGGTCGCGACACTGATGGCTCCAGCCTGAAGCATGGTATTCATGCCAGCCATCATCGGCCCCATCACGGCCGCGAGGGCAATGGCAATGATCAACTGCGAAGCCGGCCCCAAGCCCGACGTGTTGTATTTGAAGGACTCGTGGATTTCCTTCACTTGCCGCCAGTCGACGTCACCGCGCCGCTCGGCTTCCTTGATCCAAGCCAGTTGCGGATCGGCTTTTACCATCGCGTCGATGGTCTGGCTAACCGTTTGCTGATCGACGTGCTTGATATCGATCTTCAGGCCTTCGACTGCCTTGATGGTGATATTGCCCGCCGCCACCATCTGCGTCTGACGCAAGGTTTCATCGGTATTACCCTTGCCCTTGGCGGAGTTCCAGAACGCATTGTTATTGGTCTTGGTATGGCTTTCGTCGTGCAGATCCTTTACGCCTTCGAAGACGATGGCGCCGCCACTGTCCAGTATCAGATCCTTTCCACTTTGCAGCTTGGCGACTTGGTAGCGCTGGTCATCGCCACTCTTGAGCACCAGGTTGCCTCCCGTCTGGATCTGGCTGCCGACATGGGTGATTTGTGTCACCTCATCGCGCCGCATCTTCAAACTGCCCCAACCGCCCTTCTTTTTCATGTCATACAACGAGTAATCACGATTCTGCTCAGCCAGCAGACTCAACTGCTTACCCGCCACCAAGTAGGCTTCATTACCCGCCGCAATCTTGCTCGCAACCATCAACAGATCATTGCGTGCACCAACCCTTACATCACCTCCAGCCGTGAGCGTGGTCGCCTGCTGCGAGACATGGTCTTCTTCCTTGTTGATCTTCTTGCCGCTGCGCTTGTAGCGGTATTCGCTGGAGTCCTGGTTAGCCGCCGAGATCAGGGCGACATCGTTGCCGCTCAGGTTGATGTCGCCTTTGGCCCCGAGATGGCTGGCGACCACGGTCAGGTTGTTGCCAGCAGTGGCATTCAGGTCGCCGCCTGCCTGCACTTCACTGGCATGCTGTACGGTCTGGCTCTGTTCCCAGAAGTGACGTTTGTCCTTACGCATCGAGCCGCTTTCTTCGCGGGCCGCGGAGATGACGATGTCTTTTCCTGCGCGCAAATCAACGTCATTGCCCGCCGTAATGGCGCCGCCCACGTTCAGTAGATCGCCGGCTGCCTGAACGCTGACGTTGTTGCCGGCCTCGATGCGCGCCGCATTGTCGACCACCGAAGTTTTCGAACTGAAACCGTTGCCACTGTTCTCGATCGTGGTAATGGTCCGGTCATTGCGGATGTCACCGGTCAACGTCGACAGCTCGACATCCTTGCCCTTGAGGATGCCGCCTTGCATGTTGACCAGGTCTTTGCCGGCGACCAGCTTGAGCCGCTCGCCCGCCTCGGCCAGGCGCGTGTTGAGCAGATTGTTCCCTGCCGCCGCCGAGAGGTTCTCGCTGGCACGCAGCGTCCCGGCGTTCTTCAGGTCGGTGCCCGCAATCAGAGTGAGGTTCTTGCCCTGGATCAGCGCACCATCGGCCGTCAGCCGGTTGTTGGCCTGTGCCAGGTAGAGCACCGGCACCAAGACATGTTGACCATTGACGACCTGATCTTCCATCCAGACGATATCGTGGGTCAGTGCGGCGACTTGCTGCGAAGTCAGGGTCACGCCAACGGCCAGGTCCAGAGTATCCTTGCTGGCGATGGCGTTGTTCATCAGGTACTTGAACATGCCTTCATCGCTGGTCTGTCCGGCAATGAAACGCTGCCCAGTGCGGGCCAGCACCGCTTGTTGAATCAGGCGTTGCTCGTACAAGCCATCGCCCAGGCGCTTCCAGCTGGTGTCGGGGTCATAACCCAGGTTGCCCAACAGGTAGTCCGAGCTCATGAACTGCTTGAGGTCGGTCAGCGCGGGGTTGGTTTCAATCAGATACTTGGGGCCGGTGATAACCCGGCTTGCATCCGAGCCCTGCACAGTGGCCCGGCTCTGGTCGTGGCTGTCTTGCGCTGCGGCCGCGCTGTCGACGACACGGAACAAGCCATTTTCGCCCGTCGGCAGGGTGAACCCAGGCATGGTGGTCGGGTTGACTTGTTGTTGGGCCAGATCAGGCGGCAGCTGCGGGTTGAGCACTACGACCGCTGGCTGTGCGGCGTTGGCAACCTCGGTCGCTGCTGATTTTGCCGTGCCCGCCAGGGGTGCCTGGAACTGCACGACACTGCTGTTCGCCAACTGCTGCGTAGCCTGGATGCTGATGTTGCCGCCCGACTGAACAACCGCCGGTGCCAGCGACTCCCCTGGCGTAACGATGGTGATATCACCGACCTGACGGAAGCTGTTGAGCGCGTCGACGGGGACTTGTTTCGGGTTGCCCTGGGCGTTGTAGGGGACGATGAACCTGCCCCGGAAACGCTCGTCGGTTCCGTCGGTGACCCTGCCGGTGTTCCAGGTCCGCGTTCTGACGCTGGTGCCGGAAGCAGCGCCAATGTTGGCAAAATTGTCTGCCGTGATCTGCAGGTCGGCAGCCGAGGCCATCACGCTGTATTGGTTGGTCACCGCAGAGCCATCAACGGTCAGCTTCGCCCCACTCATCAGGGTGGCACTGGCCGAGTCTTCAAGCACTACGCTCTGGTACGTTTCATTGGCTATGTAGTCGACGTTGTGATAATCGCCGCCGCAGTCATAGCATTTGACACTGATGGAGCCTGACACCAGCTCATCGGTGGTGGTAAAGACGTCCTTGCGATTGATCAGGGTGTCGCTGCGCAGCGACATATCCTTCGCCGACTCCAGGGTGCCGGAGATGTTCTCCAGCAGCACGCTGCGAGCGACGCCATCTTGTGCCGCGACATTAAGTGCCCCCAGGCTGTAGACGTCCGCGCGATAGTTGGTGAAGCGGTTGAAACGCAGGGCCATGTCCGCGCCGCTGAAGATCAGGCCGCGATCGTTACGGGCCTCGTTAGCAACCAGTTCGACGGTGTCGGCGCCACCCAGCGTGCCTGTATTGACCAGGCTCGTGGCGGCGAGGGAGAACTTGCCGCCGCCGGTGATCCGTCCGGCATTGTTCAATGCACCGAGACTGGTGACGGTGGTAGCGCCACCGCCAGCCAGGCGCGAACCGCTGGATAGGTCGAGGCTGGCGGCGCTCAAATCGAATTTATTGACACCGCTGACACGGCTGTTTTCGGTACCGACATAAGCGCCGGTCAGTTGCAGATCCAAATCAGCGTCGCTGCTGATGGTACCCGCGTTGTTCCAGGTACCGCCCGTGGCCAGCAAGCTTTGCACCGCGATCAACTTGCCGGTGCTGGTCTGATTGAGCTGGCCCACCTTCAGGTTCAGGACATTGGCTTGGATATCCGAGCTGTTGTCCCAACGCGCCGCGTCGACAGCCAGGGTGCCCGAGGTCATCAGGCTGCCGCCGATGTTGCTGAACCTGGCGAGGTCCACAGCTAAAGTGCCGGTGCCCACATGACGAACGTTACCGCCAGCATTCTTGAAGCCTGCCATCTGCAAGGACAGGTCCTGGGTGGCCGCCTCAATGACGCCGCTCTGGTTGTCCAGCAGTTGGTCAACCGTGAGGGTCGCGGTACCCAACTTGCCTACAGACCGCAACTTGCCGCCCTGGTTGTCAATCGACGCGGCGCCGATCAGCAGGCCATTGGCGCCCTCCACCAAGCCGTCCTGGTTGGTCAGTGCGCCGGTAAGACCGAAATCGATAGTGTCCGCCGCAACCCGTCCGCCGCTGTTATCCAAGTCATGGGCACGTACCGTCAGAGCCTGTTTGGCAAGCACTGCGCCGCTGCGGTTTTCGAGTGTGGCAGTAGTGATTTCAGCGGTCCCGGACAAGGCCGACACCTGCCCGCCATTGTTGAGCACTGCTTGCTCTGCACCGACTTTGACGGACTGCGCCTGGATCAATCCGGCATCGCCGCCTAAGGTGAGCGACTTGCCGTTGTTCAGGACCTTGTCGAGGGTGGTTTTCAGCCAGCCATCGACACTTGCCAAGACCCCACCACGGTTATCGAGGCTGCTCGCCTCGACATCCACATTCCCGGCCTGGGTGATGACACTGCCATCCTGGTTGACGAGATCGCCAGTGATATCGACTATCAGGTCTCCCTGGCTGAGCAGACTGCCATTGGAGTTATCGACAGCACCACCGCCGATCGTCAGTCCCTGCTCGGTGCTGATAATCGCCTTGCCGGTATTGAACAGCTGTTGGTGAGCCGTCAGGCTCATGGCCTTGACCGAGGCGATATAGCCATCGTCGCTGTTGCGGATGCTGTCTGCGGTCAGGGTCAATTTCCCCTGGCTAACCAACTTGCCGTCCTGTTGATTGAAGCTTTTCAGGGTCGCAACGAGATCACCCTGGCTGGTGATTTGACCTCCGCTATTTTCAGCATTGCCGCCCCCAAGGGTTAGTGCAGCGTCGGACGCAATTTTGCCGCCGCTGTTATCCAAGGTTTTCGCTTCGAGCTTCAGGAGGTTGTTACTGCTGATGACGCCAGCGCTGTTTTTTAGCGTCCCGGCGACCAGGGTCTGCTCGCCGTCGCTGGCGATGATCCCTTTATCACGGTTATCCAACGTTCCAGTGGCCAGCGCTTGAATTTTGCCTTGGCTAACCAGCGTGCCGGCACGGTTGTCGATGGCCTTGCTGTCGAGCGTCAGGGTCTTGCCGGCGGAAAAAGTGCCGCCGCGATTGTCGAGGGTCTGCGTGGTCGTGGCTTTCAGGTCGCGACTGGCGATGACGCTCTGCCCGCGGTTGTCGATATTCGCCGCGGTCAGCACCACGTCGCCAATCTGGTTGCGGGTGTTATCGACGTTGACACCCGCTTCGATGATGCCAAGGTTGTTAAGCCGGCCATCAGTGGTCAGCGTGACATTCTCGCGCGCGGCGATGGCTTGTTGGTTGCTGAGGGTGCCCTGGGTCGTCGCCTGGACACGGCTGCCGGCATAGATCGTCCCTTGGGCATCCAGGCTCTGAGCCTTGATCTCGACAGCGCCTGCCGCCGTGGTCTGCGCCAAACTCAAATGCCCATTGGCATCCAGCTGAATATCCCCGCCACTGGCGACCATCTTGCCGTCCAGCTTCACCCCGACTCCGGCCTCGGTACCCACCAGCTTGATCGCCCCGGCGTACATACCACCCAAGGCCGAGGAATCGATGGCCAATTCGGGTTTGGCACTGCCGTCGTCGGCCCGGGCAGTGGCATTCAGGGTGCCTGCGTTGACGTCATTGCGCCCGGCCACGATGGTCAGGTTTTTTGCCTGAATCTCAGCGTTGATCTTGGCGCTGCGAGTGATGATTTCGAAGCGGTCGACGTTGTTCGCGTTCAGGCCCGCGCCTTCGATGGCGACGCTGCCCTGGTCCACCTGATAGCGCCCCACCTGGCCGTTTTCGATGATCGGCTTGCCCGTGGTCAGGGTCGCCTTTGGGGTATTGATGAAACCGCAGCCGTTGCAGGTAATGCCGTAGGGGTTGGCGACGATCACACGGGCCGACTGCCCTGCCACTTCGGTGTAGCCGCGCAACTGGCTGGGGTTGCCGCCGTTGACTTCGTTGAGGATGGTGGTGGCGGCCGTGCCCTGGAGGTTCGGGTTGCCGAGGATGATCCCGCCCAGCTGCGTGGCCTGGGCCGGGTTGGTGCCGTTGTTGAGGATCACGCCGTTGCTGCCGACGTTGTAGTCCTTGAACTGGTTGTGAGACAGCCCGCTGCCGTTGGGCTTGGCGATGTTGACCACCGGCACGCCGTTGCCGGCCTGGCCGAGGCTGGTGCCCGGGGCGCTGACCACGATGCCGACCGCCTGGGCCCACATCGGTTGCCAGAACATGACGTTGGCCAGCAGGAACGCCAGGCCACGCTTGGGCATGCCCCAGAAGGCGTCGCGGGTTTTCAGGGCAGCAGAAGGTTGGCGGGCCAGGAAGGCGTGTTGGCGGTCGTCCATGATCAGGTCTCGTTACAGCAGCGTTAAATAGATACATCCAAGCGGAAGTAGATCGGCGCTTCGCGCTCGGTCAGGGCATCCGGACGTTCCAGGGAATGGGCGAAGGTGACGCTGGCGTTCAGGTGCTCACCGCGGGCGAACAGCTCCAGCGAGTTGCTCGACATGCGCCCGTGCTCGCTACCGTTGTAGCGATTACCGCGAATCACGCCCTGGTCATAACCGAGGCTGGTGCCATATTCGGCAAACACCGGGCGCAGCCACTCCATGGTCACCGGGCGGCTCCAGCGCAGGTCGTTGCGCCAGTAGCCGCCGCTGTCGCCGGACAGCGTCTGGTCCTTGTAGCCGCGAACCGACGACAGGCCGCCCAGGCTCATGCGCTGAGGGCTGAACAGCACGTCCTCGCTGCGCTGGCCGGTCATCAGGCTGCTGAAGCTGAAGGACTCGCCCCCCAGCATGAAGGGCTGCAAATAGCTGAGGGTGGCGGTGTACTTGCGATAACGCGCATCCGGCAGCCCAGGCCCCGGCTCATGATCGCCCTGGGCATCGAGAGCGCCGATACCTTGTTGCAGGCCCAGGTCGAGGTTGACGAAGGCATTGCCGATCCGCCGGCCATGGTTGATGCCGAACTGCGCCTCGCTGATGCGGTTGCTGCTTTCGGCAAGCTTGCTGTCTTCGATGAAGTTGTTGGTGCGCAGGTACGAAAGGCCGGTGTTGAGTGAAGTCTTGCTCACGGCATCGCGATGGACCACTCGCTCCAGGCGCACCTGATGGTTCTGGCTGTCGCCACTCTGCTTGAAATTGAAGCCGTTGGCCTGGCCCAACGCCCGGTACTCGCTCTCGCTGTAGGTGTAGCTCAGGTTCCACCAGCCAAACGGCAGGTTGTAATAGAGCATGCCATTGCGTGAGGTTTTCTGATGGTCGCTGACGGCATCGTGGCCGCCGCGCAAGGCCAGTTGGTCAGCCAGGCCCAAGGGGCTGTCCCAATCCAGGGAAGCGCCCCATTGCTGCTCGCCGGTGCTTTTCTGCCCATCGTTATGCCGTGACAGGCCGGCGCGCCAGGGTTTCTGCGGGGCGTTGTTGACCCGCACTTCGCTGCCTCCGATGTTTTGCCCGGGGGTCAGCTCCATTTGCGCACGGTTGGACGGCAAACGGTTCAGTTGATCGACCATCTGCTCCATCTCCCGCAGGTTGAGCAGATCGCCGGTTTTGCCGGGAAACGCCATCGCCAACTCACGATCCGACAACTGACTGTTCTCGGCACCTTTCAGGCCTTCCAGGCGGCCCTCGACGACCAGCACTTGCAGGTGACCGCTGGACAGGTCCTGTTGCGGCAAATAGGCACGACTGGTGACCAGGCCCTTCTCCAGGTAGTGGTCGGTAATGACCTTGAGCAACTGGTTAAGCTGCGGCACGCCCAGGCACTGGTTGAGGAAAGGTTTGAGCAGGCGTTGGCGCTCGCCCTCGGACAACGCATCGGCGCCCTTGAGCTCGATGGTCTTGATCGGGAAGCAACGGGTATCGGCAGGTGCAGTGGGCTGGGCCGGCTTCGCGTCCTTGCCGGGCAGGTCCTTGAGTTCTTCCAGGCGCCGACGCTGCTCTTCGAGCAGACGGTCCTGGCGCTCACGAATCAGGTCCGTGTCACCGGGGGTTGGCGCAGCATAAGCAAGTGTTAGCGGAGACAGGCACAGCAAAGCCAGGCACGACCTCGCCCACAGGGCGGGTGAGAACATGTTCGATCCCTCGATACAGAAATGACAGCAAGCTCGTGAGCGGACGAAGAGCCGAATGCCGGCTTACCCCCATGAAACACCCACGTTGCTGATGCGCAAAACCACGCGCACACCAGACCCTGCATATCGCTTTCGGTTCAAGAGAGCGGGAATTTTCCATTCAAAAAAGAGACGCGTCTCACAGGACGCGTCGAAAAACACAACACAAAACGACAGCTCGGATTGCGCCGACGCCTACAGACACTCATCCAGGAAACTCACCACGGTTCCCATGCAAGCCATCCGCTCCTCGATATGGGGCATATGGCTGGAGTGTTCGAACAACGCCCAGCGAATGTCGGGAACATGATCCACATAGGGTTTGACCACCAACGGCGTCGCTTCATCGTATCGGCCTGAAATCAGCAGAGTCGGCACGCTGATCCGAGGCAAGCGATCGGTGATGGACCAATCCTTCATGCTGCCGATCACATGGAATTCGGTGGGGCCATTCATGGCGTGATAAACGGTAGGATCGGCATCGATCTGGGCAAAGGTACGGGCGACTTCATCGGGCCAGGGCGTGACACGGCAGACATGACGGTCGTAGAAAACCCGAGCGGCCTCAAAATACTCGGTAGACGTCAAGGTTCCAGCCCGCTCGTGCTTGAGCAGTGTTTGCTGCACCTCAATGGGTAGAAGCTGGCGCAAGCGATTGACTTCAAGGAGCCACGTGGACATGTCCGCCGGGGAGTTGGCGACAATCAACGCGCGCAAGCCCGCGGGCTGGAGCACCGCATGTTCGCTGGCCAACATGCCGCCCCAGGATTGCCCCAACAGTGCGTAATTGTCGCGAATGCCCAGATGATCCAGCAGGTTCTCCAACTCATCGAGAAAGAGCGCCACGTTCCAGAACGAGGGGTCTTTTTCCGGAAGATGGGTGGAACGCCCATTGCCCAGTTGGTCGTAATGAATCACCGGATAGCCACTGTTGGCAACATCCTTGAAGGCATCGACATAATCGTGTGTACAGCCCGGGCCGCCATGCAGGATCAGCAGCGGCGTACGGCCACTGCTGAAGTCGCCAGTGATGCGATACCAGGTCTGATACGGACCAAAAGGCGCAAAGCCTTCGTGCGTTACGGGAAGATCCATTTCGTGCCGCTCCCTAGAAATACTGCGGAACACGATACCGGGGACTGGACGGCGGAATAACTAGAGAAACAGATAGGTTTTTACCCGATTTCAGCTATCGAGCAACCGATAGTGCACCGCCCTGACCACCGCCTGGACCCGATTCCTGGCGCCGAGCTTGTGCATTGCAGAAGTCAGGTGGAGGGTGATGGTGGCCAAGGAACGATTCAGTTGCCTGGCGATGTCCGCCGCCGTCAACCCTTCAGCAGCTAATCTCAAGCACTCACGCTCGCGTTTGGTCAGGCGAACCGGGCATGCGCGGGCTTCCTTGCCGAGCAGCGGAAAAGCCGCCTCTTGCAGGGCATGGGAAATCAGGCTGAAGTCGCCCAGCGTTTGCCGCACATCCTGCAGGGTGCTCCCTTTCGTATCGGTGCGCAGCCCGGTCAATGTCGCAAAGCCACCTTTGGGCAAATGCATCGGCACCGTCACGCCACAGGTCATGCGCGAATCCTGCAGGTAGCTCACGACCGGAGCATGACTCTGGCCGATGAACGGCTGCAGCACCGTGTCGGCCTCCGGTCGATAGGACCAGACAAAAGGAGATATGGCATTGATTGCCAGATGCTGGACGGGGTCGATCTGGTAATAACCTTCTTCACACCAGAGCGAGTGCCAATCACGGGGGGTATTGCGCAACTTCAGCACAGTCGGGGTGATCAGTGCCCCATCATGATCCAGCGGCACCGGGCTGTAGTCGTACACCAAGGCATCAAAGCCTAACGCCTGGACCATCCCCAGGGTGTTATCCATCTGTTCGTCCAGGCTCCTGCCAGACAAAAGACGGGTATTGAAGTCAGACAGCTTGGCCTGCATCCATTCAGCTCCCTTATTAATTTCAATCCTGAAATCGTGCAAGTAGAATGCCACGCCTGAGCGAGGGAATGCCAGAGATCAAACCTATAAGAATTGCTAGCTTATGGGCGCGTAGCTTCCTCGGTAAGGTTTAGCCAACGGGCGCACCTGAGCAGGAGAGCAATGATGTGGCGTGAGATCGAGCCAGACCAGCGGTACGACGTGGAAGTCGATGGTCATCGTCTGGTGGCCTATGGCTTTGGCGACGGCGACGACGTGCTGTTGTGCCTCAATGGTGGGCCGGGATTGCCTTGCGATTATCTGCGTGACAGCCATGGCTGGCTCAAGGAAAAGGGCTTGCGGGTCATCGCTTTCGATCAGTTGGGGACTGGCGCCTCGGCCAGGCCTACTGACGAATCCCTGTGGGACATCACCCGCTATGTGGCGGAGGTAGAGACCGTCCGCCAAGCCCTCGACCTGGGCAAAGTGCACCTGCTGGGGCACTCCTGGGGTGGCTGGCTGGCGATCGAGTACGCCATTCATCACCCTCAATCGCTGAAAACCCTGATCCTGGAAAATACCGCCGGCGATATTCCTCATCTGTCCCTGGAACTGGAGCGTCTGCGGGCGGCCCTGGGCAGTGAGACCGTCGCGATGATGCAGCGCCATGAAGCCTTGGGCACCCTGGATCATCCGCAATACCAGGCGGCCATCACCCTGCTCAACTATCGCCATGTCTGCCGTCTGGACGAGTGGCCAGCACCGGTGACACGTTCCCTGGGCGACTGGAACATGGGGCCTTACATGACCATGCAGGGCCCCAACGAATTTCTCTATACCGGCAATCTCAAGGACTGGAACCGCATCGAGCAGATGGCCGGCTTCGAAATGCCTGTGCTGATCACCACCGGTCAACATGATGAACTGACGCCAGCCTGTGCGATGCGCATGAAAATGGCGCTCAAGGATGTACAACTGAATGTGTTCCCCAACAGCAGCCACATGCCGTTCTACGAAGAGCCCCAAGCCTACTTCCCAGTCCTGCTGGACTTTCTGCACCGCCATCGGAACTAGCCCATGAACCTGGCGCGCTACCGTTTCATACTGTCGCGCCCGCTACAGCTATTGCCGGTGCTGTTTGGCATCAGCATGATCACCTTTGTGCTCGTGCGCTCAATCCCCGGGGACCCCGCCAGGGCGCTGCTGGGCTCGCGCAGCACGCCGGAGGCGCTGATCAGGATTCGTGCCCAGTACGGGCTCGACCAGCCCTTGTGGATGCAGTACTTCTACTTTCTCAAGAACCTGCTCAAAGGCGATCTCGGCCAATCGCTGCTCTACAAAGTCGATGCCTTGCAACTGATCAGTACCCGCATTGAGCCAACCCTGTTCCTGGTGCTCGGCAGCGTACTGCTGGCGCTGCTGATTGCCGTGCCACTGGCCACGGTAGCGGCACGCAACAAGAGCGGTTGGCAGGATCATCTGATTCGCCTGTTCACCACGGCAGGGCTCGGCATGCCGGCGTTTTGGCTCGGCATCATGTTGATCCTGCTGCTCAGTGTGCAGTTGGGACTGTTCCCGGTCTCAGGCTATGGACGTACAGGGTGGGACAAACTGCATCACATGGTTTTGCCGTGCCTGACCATTGCCTTGGCACTTTCCGCCGTTCTGGTGCGCAACCTGCGCGCGAGCATGCTCATGGAGCTACAAGCCGATCATGCCACCGCCGCACGGGCCCGGGGCTTGTCCGAGCGGGCGATATTTCGTCGGCATGTGCTGCCCAACTCCCTGGTACCGGCGGTCAACCTGCTGGCGGTAAATATCGGCTGGTTGATCAGCGGCACGGTGGTCATCGAAAGTCTGTTTGCCATTCCCGGCATCGGTCAATTGCTGGTACGCGGCATCTTTACCCGCGACTACATGGTGGTCCAAGGCGTGGCCATGGTGCTGGCCCTCGCCACCGTCACGGTCAATTTCCTCGCCGATGTGCTGACCGTGATGATTGATCCGCGGGTGAACATGCGATGAGCGGCCAGACCCTCAATCCCGCCTGGCGTCTTGCGCTGCGTTTCGGCTTGCGCAACGGTCGCCTGGCCACCGTGCTAGGCCTGGCGATTCTGTTTGGCTGGTTGTTGCTCGCCCTCTTGGCACCCTGGGTCGCACCCTTCGATCCGATTGCCCAGAACACCGACATTCGCCTGCTGGGGCCGAGCCTGGCCCATCCGTTCGGCACGGACAATTTCGGTCGCGACGTTCTTTCCCGAGTGATCTGGGGTGCGCGCATCGACTTGCAGATTTCCGTGATCGGAGTGGTTTTCCCGTTCTTGATCGGCACTTGCGTCGGCGCCCTGGCCGGCTATATCGGTGGCCGCTTCGACACAATCTGCATGCGCCTGATCGATATTATCCTGGCCTTCCCCTTCCTGGTGCTGATGTTGGCAATCATGGCCATCCTCGGCCCCGGCCTGAGCAGCTTTTATATTGCGATGGCCCTGGTGGGCTGGGTGTCCTATGCACGGCTGATCCGTTCGCAGATCCTGGTGCTCAAGCAAAGCGATTTCGCCTTGGCGGCCAAAAGCCTGGGCTTCGGCCATGGACGCATACTGTTTCGGCACCTGTTGCCCAATGCCATGTTCGGTTCGATCGTGTTTTCCATGTCCGACGCAGTGCTGGTGCTGCTCAATGGGGCGGCGGTCAGCTATCTCGGCCTGGGGGTTCAGCCACCCACCGCCGAGTGGGGCACGATGGTCGCCGAGGGCCAGAGTTTTATCACCAACGCCTGGTGGATCTGCACCTTCCCGGGACTGGCGATTGTCACCTTGGCCATGGGCTTCAGTCTGCTGGCCGACGGTGTCGCCGAGCACCTCGGAGAACGCCCATGAGCACACCGGTGCTGCACGTCGAGGACCTCAGCGTGATCGCCGGCCACGGTGAGGACGAGGTCACGCTGGTGGATCGCGTGTCATTTGACTTGGCCGAAGGCGAAATCCTCGGTCTGGTGGGTGAAAGCGGCTCAGGCAAGACGATGGCTTGCCGGGCCTTGATGCGCTTGCTGCCCTCTGCAAACCTGCGGGTCCAAGGCAAGGCCGTGCGCCTTGCCGGCAAGGACCTGCTGACACTGGATGAAGCCGACATGCGGGGCATACGGGGTCGGCGGCTAGGGATGATTTTTCAGAATCCCGGCAGTCATCTTGACCCGTTGATGCGTATTGGCGAACAGATCGGCGAGGGCATACGCCTGCATCAGGGGGCGTCCAAGCGTGAAGCACGGGCGAAAGCCATTGATGTGTTACGCCAGGTGGGCATTCCCGATCCGCTAACGCGGGTCGACAGTTTTCCCCATGAGTTTTCCGGTGGCATGCGTCAACGCGCCATGATCGCCGTGGCATTGGGTTGCAACCCCCAGGTGCTGATCGCCGATGAGCCGACCACCGCCCTGGATGTCACGGTACAGGCACAGATCCTGCGCCTGCTCCTGGATTTGCGCGACCAACGTGGGCTGTCAATCATCATGATCACCCACGACCTGGGGATCGTCGCCCAGACTTGTGATTCCATCGCGGTGATGTACGCCGGTCGGCTCTGCGAGCACGGCAACAAGCTTGATCTGCTGGCTCACCCACGACATCCCTATACGGCGGCCCTGATCGACTGCCAACCGGCTACCAGCGCCGGCCATGCCATGCTCAAAACCATCGCCGGCCAGCCGCCTCTGCTGGATGCGCTGCCCACCGGTTGCCGCTTCAATCCTCGCTGCCTTCAACAGGGCAGCCAGTGCACGCGGCTGTTGCCACAGATGCAAGTCACGACAGAGGCACACCGAGTCGCCTGCCATTACCCGCTGCCTGTGGGAGCTTCGTCATGACCCTGTTGCACGTGAAAGATCTGCAGGTGCGCTTCGCCGCCCCTGGCAGTGGTCCGTTCGGAATCAACAGGCAATGGGTGAAAGCCGTCAACGGAGTGTCGCTGAGTCTGGCCGCCGGAGAGGTGCTTGGGTTGGTGGGGGAGTCGGGCAGCGGCAAGAGCACCCTGGGTCGGGCCATCTTGCGCCTCACTGAGGTCAGCGCCGGACAAATCCTGTTCGATGGCGTGGATATGGCTCAAGGCAAGCGGATCGACATCGAGCGACTGCGCCACGAAACCGCGATGATTTTCCAGGATCCTTATACCGCCCTCAATCCACGGATGAGCATTGGCGACACCCTGGCTGAAGTGCTGCGAGTGCGCTGTGCGATTCCTGCATCGCTGATTCGCCAGCGGGTCGATGAACTGCTGAACCTGGTCGGCCTGCGACCGGAGCTGGCCCACCGCAAACCGGGTTCGTTGAGTGGCGGTCAATGCCAACGTGTGGGGATCGCTCGGGCACTGGCCATCGAGCCACGGTTGATCATCGCCGATGAATGCGTGGCCGCGCTGGACGTTTCCATCCAGGGACAGATCATCAACCTGCTGCTGGAGCTGCGACAGCGCATGAACCTGGCGATTCTGTTCATCGCTCACGACCTGGCGATCGTTCGGCGGCTCTGTGATCGGGTCGCCGTGATGTACCTCGGCGAGATCGTCGAGCAAGGCCCCACGGAGGCCGTGTTCAGCAGCCCGCGGCATCCTTATACCGTCGCGCTGATCCAGTCCATTCCACACATCGACCCGACTCGAGCGTTGCTGAACGAACCCCTGCCTGGCGAGCCACCCAGCCCCCTGAACCTTCCATCCGGCTGCGTTTTTCACCCGCGCTGCCGGTATGCACAACCCATCTGCGCGAAAACGCCGCCCCCCAGCCATGACATCAATGGACATCGTTATAGCTGTGTACTCGGAGAGCCATTGCTCTAAAAAACATTCATCAATAGGGAGTTTGACCATGCGATCGAAACATTTGAAGTTGCTGACCGCCGCGACGTTGACCGTTTGCACACTGGCGGCCGGTGTCGCCCAGGCAGCAGGCGTGCTGACCATCGGTTGCCGTGAAGAAAGCACGACGTTCGACCCGATCAAAAGCGCGCAGAACCGTGATAACTGGGTGTTCTCCAATGTCTACGACGTATTGGTGCGCGTCGACAACACCGGCACCCAGCTGGTACCGGGGCTGGCCGAAAGCTGGCAGGTTTCCGACGATGGCATGACCTATACCTTCAAACTACGCTCGGCCAAGTTCTCCGACGGCTCAGCGATTACCGCCAGCGATGCAGCGTTCAGTCTGTTGCGCATCCGCGACAACAAAGGGTCGCTGTGGAGCGACTCCTACAAGATTATCGACAAGGCCCAGGCAACCGACCCGCAGACACTGGTGGTGACACTCACGAGCCCTTCAGTGCCCTTCCTCGCGCAGCTGGCGTTGCCCAACGTCTCCATCCTGTCGCAAAAGGCCATGGAGAAAATGGGTGAGGAAGCCTATGCCCAGGACCCCGTTGCCTCTGGCGCCTTTATCGTCAAGGAGTGGCTACGCGGTGATCGCGTGGTGCTGGAAAAGAACCCCCACTTCTGGCAGGCCGACAAGGTGAGCCTGGATGGCGTGGAATGGATCTCCATCCCGGATGACAATACGCGGATGTTGAAGGTACAGGCCGGTGAACTGGATTCGGCGATCTTCGTGCCCTTCTCGCGCGTCGAAACCCTGAAGAAAGATCCCAACCTGGTCGTACACATGGATCCCTCCACCCGTGAGGATCATCTGCTGATCAACCATGAGCACGGCCTGCTGGGCAAGCCTGAAGTACGTCAGGCCCTGGACCTTGCGATCAACAAGAAATCCCTGGTCGATACCGTGACGTTCGGCCATGGCCAGGTGGCTTATTCCTACATTCCTAAAGGAGCGCTTTATCACAATGCCGATAATCTGCAGCGCCCGTACGACCCGGAAAAAGCCAAAAAAATGCTGGCAGATGCAGGCGCCTCAGGCCTGAAGCTCAACTATGTGGTCAATGCGGGCAATGAAGCCGACGAGCAGATCGCCGTGCTGGTCCAGCAACAGCTCGCAGCAGTCGGCGTGACAGCCACCTTGCAGAAAGTCGACCCAACCCAGAGTTGGCAAATGCTGATCGACGGCGACTACGATCTGTCCGTGATGTACTGGACCAACGACATCCTCGACCCGGACCAGAAGACCACCTTCGTGCTGGGACATGACACCAACATGAATTACATGACCCGCTACAAGAACGACAAGGTCAAGGATCTGGTCGCGGCCGCGCGGGTAGAAGTGGACCCGACCAAGCGCAAGCAGATGTATACCGACCTTCAGGCAATCGCCAAGCAGGACGTCAACTGGATCGATCTCTACTACAGCCCGTACATCAATATTTCGCGCAAGAACATCGAGCACTTCCAACAAAACCCACTGGGACGCTTCTCTCTTGAGGAAACAGTGAAGCGCTAGCGAGTAGTGGCAACGCCTTGATCACGAATCGAGGCTTGCCACTTGATGGCCAAGCAACATCGGCCGCTCCCCGGTCATCTCACACAGCAGCGCTGTGACGGCGTTCCCTTCAACCGTGCCATGCTCTTGCAGAAAGCCCGCCACGGCGCTGACAGCCGGCCAGTAACGGTGCACCAGGCAACTGCAACGAGCGATGGCCTGGGCTTGGGCGTCGAGCAGCTTGCGCGGTGGCAGCAGGCTGATCAGTTCGTGCCCTCGGTCCAGGTCACCCCGGCCGCTGCCCCTGAACAGCCGGTCGGACCTGCGGTGCCGGTAGACCGCTTCGGCCACAGGCCCGGCGAAGCAATGGAGCAGGTCACGCTCGATGGCATCGATCATCGAGGGCAGGTATTCAGCGATCCCCGGCGCGTCGAAGGCCGGGCGCGAAACAAGGTAGTCGGCTTCGACCAACCCTTCTGCGTATTGCGGGTTGCCGTGCAGGTCGAACAGCGGCTCCGCCCAGGCTTCGACCTTGGTACGCACGGTGATGCGCTTTATCGGTAGGCCATTCCACCAAAAGGCCAGGGCATGACCGGCTTCGTGGAAGGCCGTGCTGCGCGGGCATTTGTTCATGATGGGGTCCGTCACGGCAGGCGCCGTTCATATCATCTGCCTCACCGCCGGGCGCCGATAAAAGATTATCCCTATCGAGCGTTAATACTGCGCCTATTAGCTATCTGCCAAAGGAGGACTAGCCTGAATTCAGGCTGGTGTAATCCGGCCCGTGAAACCTGACAAGAGATACGAAGCGTTCAGAAACGTACTGGGCTTGCCGTGGGCCACCGTACTGGCAATTAGATGTTGCCGCGTAGCCAAACATGATCAGTTGAGCGAACTGTGAGCCCTGCGCCCTGTGTCATTTATTTCGCCTGTCGCTATTCGAAGCCCGCCGGGCTGGATAGCTGGATGAATACGACCAAAGGTAGCTTCTCATGGCAAACGAATCGAAATGCCCGTTCAATCACGCCGCTGGCAGTGGCACGACGAACCGCGACTGGTGGCCGAACCAACTGAATCTGAAGATTCTGCACCAGCACTCCTCGCTGTCCGACCCAATGGGCGAGGATTTCAACTATGCCGAAGCGTTCAAGCGCCTGGACTTCCAGGCCTTGAAACAAGACCTGAATGCGCTGATGACCGACTCGCAAGACTGGTGGCCGGCGGACTTCGGCCACTATGGGCCGCTCTTTGTCCGCATGGCCTGGCACAGCGCAGGCACCTACCGCACCGGTGATGGGCGCGGTGGGGCGGGTTCCGGTCAGCAGCGGTTTGCACCGCTCAACAGCTGGCCCGACAACGTCAGCCTCGACAAGGCGCGTCGGCTGCTGTGGCCGATCAAGCAGAAGTATGGTCGCAACATCTCCTGGGCCGACCTGATCGTCCTCACCGGCAACGTCGCGCTGGAGTCCATGGGCTTCAAGACCTTCGGCTTTTCCGGTGGTCGCGCCGATGTCTGGGAGCCGGATGAAGACGTCTACTGGGGTTCCGAAAACAAATGGCTGGGGGGCGATGTTCGCTACGGCAAGCCCGACAAAGCCGCCATGCAGGATCCCGGCGAAGGCCAATTGGTGGCCGAACCTGGCAACGAAGAAAGCCGCACTGACGAAGGACGCAACCTGGAGAACCCGCTGGCCGCCGTGCAGATGGGGCTGATCTACGTCAACCCGGAAGGCCCCGAGGGCCAGCCGGACCCGGTCGCCGCCGGGCTGGATATTCGCGAAACCTTCGCCCGCATGGCGATGGACGACGAAGAAACCGTGGCACTGATTGCCGGCGGCCACGCCTTCGGCAAGACCCACGGCGCCGGGCCTGCGGACAATGTCGGCGCCGAGCCCGAAGCCGCTGGCCTGGAGCTGCAAGGCCTGGGCTGGAAGAGCACCTTCGGCACCGGCAAGGGGCCCGACACCATCACCAGTGGCCTGGAAGTCACCTGGACCACCACGCCCACCCGCTGGAGCAACAATTACCTGGAGAACCTGTTCGGCTTCGAATGGGAACTGACCAAGAGCCCGGCAGGCGCGCATCAATGGACGCCGAAAAACGGCGCAGGCGCGGGCATCATCCCCGATGCCCATGACCCGGCCAAACGGCGTAATCCAACGATGCTGACCACCGACCTGGCCCTGCGCTTCGACCCGATCTACGAAAAAATCTCCCGGCGTTTCCTGGAAAACCCGGAGCAGTTGTCCGACGCCTTTGCCCGCGCCTGGTTCAAGCTGATCCACCGCGACATGGGCCCGCTCTCACGCTACCTCGGCCCGGAACTGCCCAACGAAGAACTGCTGTGGCAAGACCCTATCCCGGCGGTCGACCATCCGCTGGTCAACGACAACGACATCGCCGCCCTCAAAGGCAAGCTGCTGGCCGCGGGCCTCACGGTTTCACAGCTGGTGTCTACGGCGTGGGCCGCGGCTTCCACCTTCCGTGGTTCCGACAAACGCGGCGGTGCCAACGGTGGCCGCCTGCGCCTGGCCCCGCAGAAGAATTGGCCAGCCAACCAGCCAGAACAACTGGCCCAAGTGCTGGCGACCCTGGAAAAGGTTCGGAGCGAGTTCAATACGGCCCAAGCCGACGGCAAGAAAATCTCCCTGGCGGACCTGATCGTGCTGGCGGGCAGCGCCGGTATTGAACAGGCCGCGAAAAATGCCGGGCTCAGCGTGACGGTACCTTTCACGCCAGGACGCATGGACGCGAGCCAGGAACAGACGGACGTCGAGTCGTTCGGTTTTCTCGAGCCCATTGCCGATGGTTTCCGCAACTACCTCAAGGGCCGGTATCGCGTGTCCGCCGAGGCGCTGCTGATCGACAAGGCACAACTGCTGACCCTCAGTGCCCCGCAAATGACGGCACTGATTGGCGGCCTGCGGGTACTGGATACCAACGTCGGCCACACTGCGCACGGTGTCTTTACCCAACGGCCAGGGACGTTGAGCAACGACTTTTTCGTCAACCTGCTCGACATGGGCGTGGAATGGAAAGCCCTTTCCGACACCCAGGAAACCTTCGAAGCTCGCGACCGCAAGACCGGCCAGGTCAAATGGACCGGCACTCGCGTTGACCTGGTCTTCGGCTCCAACGCGCAGCTGCGGGCCCTGGCCGAAGTCTATGCCAGCCCGGATGCCCATGAGCAGTTCGTCAAGGACTTCATCGCGGCGTGGGTCAAGGTGATGAACCTGGATCGGTTCGATCTGCGGTGAGAAGTGTCCAAGCCCATGAGGTCGTGCGAGGAAGCGGCCTCATGAACTTTTCTTCACCCCACGCCTGCCTGTGATTGGGTAAAGTCCCCTCGCTCATTCAAGAAACTAAGGTTTTAGCCCGCACTCCCAGCGGGCTTTTTTTTGCCTGGCGTTCAGGCTGACGAAGTGCGTTGCCCAACGCAGGCTGCTCCAAGGCCGCCCGCCCATAAAACAGCAACGCCATCAGCCAACAACTCAACCAGACGAAAATCCCCGCCCAGAACGTGTGGGACATGTAGTGCCAACCCTGCAGGACCCGGGTCGTGCCGTAGACAAACCCCAGGGCCAGCGCCCCAAACATCAAGGCCCTCGAATGACGCCAGCGGTAGCGGCGGGCGACAAAATACAGCGCCAGCATGGTGAAGCCGCCGGACGCATGACCGCCGGGCCAGCAACGGCCGTCACCGGCGACGTTCAGCAGGTCGAAATTCTGGAACCATTCCTTGTGCTCGATCTTGCCGGCGTACTGGGTGGTTTCCACCGGGCAGTACACGCTGGTGTGGCCCTTGAGGTAATGGATCACCCCAGTGCTGAGGGAAAAGGCGAAGACCACGTAGAGAAAGTCGCGGCGGTGCTTGTGGGCAAAACGTAGTGGTTTGCTCAGTCGGGTCTTATCCAGCAGGCGAAGCAGCCCAGGGTGTTTTTCCGGTTTGAAGATCGGCCAGAAAAACGCCAACAGCGCCCCCACTATGGCCGCCTCGCCGGTCCAGTTCGGGATGACCCTCGCCCACTTGTGGGTGATTTGCTCGAACAGCCGCACGTGCTCTAGCGGAAAGACCTGGTGCAGCGGATCGTAGAAAAGATCGCTGATGGCGATGTCGATGCGGGTCAGGTCGAACAGCAGGAACACCACGGCGGCACAGACCAAGGGAATTCCGAGGTTGAGTCCGTAGAAACGGGCGCGAGCAGACGTCAGCATGAGCGGTCCTAATCGTGGGGAAAGTTACTGAAACGCCACCGAGTGCCAGTCAGAGGCCTCGATAAACCCAAGCAAGCGTGGCGCTTGGGGCTGGGCGGCGGAAACGAACAACGAAGCGCCATAGCCGAACGCCGAAGTCGGGCGCTGGAGCGCGGTTTCCATGGCCTGCATGCATTCGCTATGGGTCACCAGAATCAGGTTGCGCCCCGCCACCTTGTGGGCCAGGGCATTACGCAGCAGGTCATGCCGGCAATTGATCAGCCAATCGTCACCGCTGCTCACCTTGTTGAACATGTACCCCGCCGTCTGGGTCGCACGCACCAGCGGGCTGTTGTAGAGGTCGACGTTGTCCAGGCCCAGTTGCTCGAACCGGGCACCGAGGCCCACCGCAACGGCACGGGCGCGGTCCGTGATGCCCTCGCGATCATTCAGGCACGCGGCCTTGGAGTGGTCGCAGCGCTCGACATGGCGCACCAGCACGATCATCTCGCCCTTGGCCCAGCCATCGGCCAAGGCCCGGGCACCGGCGATGTTGCCATGGGCCAGGTCCGGCACCGCTGCCGGGCTCAGCAGCCAGAAGGTCAACGGGATCACCAGCAGCGCCGAAGCCAGCACGACCAGCGTGTTTTGGTAACGGGCAAACCAGCGCGTATCGATCGAGCGCGTCAGGCCGAAAAGGCTCAGTCTCAGTTCCACATCAAGCCGCCCCGACGGCATCCACCTAGTCATTCGATGGCGCGACAGTAAAGAGGCCAACGTAGGCAGGCAGTGAAACCAATGTGAAAAAAAGCTTCAGATCCAGGCCCCCCCGCCGATAAAGCCCTGCTACATGCTCTTGCTGGCTCTTAACAACAACAATCTTCCAGCCAATCGATGATCAAGCAGCACAACGTTCCTGGAGGAATTTGATGAATAGCTGGTTTGGCAACATTAGCGTCAACATGAAATTGGGCCTGGGCTTCGGCCTGGTGCTGGTCCTGACCTGCCTGCTGGCCCTGACCAGTTGGACCAGCCTGGGCGGTCTGATCCAGCGCAGCAACTGGATGAGCGACATCACTCAGCTCAACGCCGGCCTGACCAAACTTCGCGTCACCCGCTTGCAATACATGCTGACCGATGGCGACGAAACCGCCGCACAAAATGTTCAGACCACCCTCAACGGTTTCGTGGCGCAACAGAACACCCTGCTCAGCAGCTTCAAGAGCCCGGAAAACGTCAAGCTGCTCAAGGAGCAGAGCGCGGTCATCAGTGCCTATCAGGTTTCCCTGAACAAAATGCGCAGCGCCTACCGCGCCGGCAACAGCGCCCGCGACGCCATGGGCGCGAACGCCGAGGTCGCCTACAAGCTGATCGAAGCCATCGACGCCGACGTGCGGCACATGGCCCTCAGCGATGAACGTTTCGCCCAGTTCCAGGCCATCACCGAGGCCAAGCAGGCCTTCATGCTGGCCCGCTATGAAGTGCGCGGCTATACCGCCAATAGCAACGCCGACACCGAACGCAAGGCCATCGCCCAACTGGACGCCGCCATCGCGTCGCTCAAGCCCTTGAATGAACATTTCTCCAGCAGCCGCCAGGATGAACTGCGCCAGCTGGAAAACGCCCTGACCCAGTACCGCAGCGCCGTGCAGGCCTTCAAGCTGGCCACCGCCGATGTGGTCCAGGCCCGCAAGGAAATGACCGACCAGGGCACGACCATCGTGACCTTGAGCGAGCAGCTGTACCAGATCCAACTCGACCGCCGCGACGCTGAAAGTGCCCAGGCCCGCACCCTGCAACTGATCAGCACCTTGCTGGCGTTGCTGATGGGCGTCATTGCCGCCGTGATCATCACGCGCCAGATCACCGGCCCGCTGCGCGAAACCCTGGCCGTGGTCGAACGCATTGCCAGCGGCGACCTGTCGCAGAACGTCATCGTCACCCGCCGTGACGAACTGGGCGTGCTGCAACAAGGCATCGCACGCATGGGCGTGACCCTGCGTGACCTGATCAGCGGCATCCGCGATGGCGTGACTCAGATCGCCAGCGCCGCCGAAGAGTTGTCCGCCGTGACCGAGCAGACCAGCGCCGGGGTCAACAGCCAGAAAGTCGAGACCGACCAGGTCGCGACCGCCATGCACGAGATGACCGCCACGGTCCAGGAAGTCGCGCGCAACGCCGAAGAAGCCTCCCAGGCAGCCGCCGCCGCGGATGGCGAAGCCCGCGCCGGCGACAAGGTGGTCAGCGAAGCCATCGCCCAGATCGAACGCCTGGCCAGCGAAGTGGTGCGTTCCACCGACGCCATGACCGTGCTGCAACAGGAAAGCGACAAGATCGGCAGCGTCATGGACGTGATCAAGGCCGTGGCCGAGCAGACCAACCTGTTGGCGCTCAACGCCGCCATCGAAGCGGCCCGCGCTGGTGAAGCCGGGCGTGGTTTCGCCGTGGTGGCCGACGAAGTCCGTGGCTTGGCCCAGCGCACACAGAAATCCACCGAGGAAATCGAAGGCCTGGTGGCCGGCCTGCAGAACGGTACCCAGCAAGTGGCCGCCGTGATGAACAACAGCCGCAGCCTCACCGACAGCAGCGTGGCCCTGACGCGCAAGGCTGGGGAATCCCTGGGAAACATCACCCGCACGGTGTCGAACATCCAGTCGATGAACCAGCAGATCGCCGCTGCTGCCGAACAGCAAAGCGCCGTGGCCGAGGAGATCAGCCGCAGCATCATCAACGTGCGCGACGTGTCAGAACAGACCGCCGCCGCCAGCGAAGAAACCGCCGCTTCCAGCGTGGAACTGGCGCGGCTGGGCAATCAATTGCAGATGATGGTCAGCCACTTCCGCGTCTAACGCCCGACCGGACTTTGCATGCCCCACTGTGGGAGCGAGCTTGCTCGCGAAGGCGGCGGTTCAGTCAACTTAAATGTTGGCTGAGCCACCGCCTTCGCAAGCGAATCCGCCCCACAGGATTCGCATCAGTGCCACCTACGAATCGCTCTTTCATACAAAACACCCGACCCCTGTCCTACCGCCTTTCATTGCCCGCTCCTGTACGGTTTTCGCTTGAACAAGCACATTCCGTTCGCACAGGAGATGGCAACACATGGACGTAAGTAACGACTCGCTATTGCACAGGCTCGTTGGCTCCCCAGACGGTAAGGACGCCATAGCAGCCGATCTGAAAACCGCCCTGGCACAAATCGGGGTGACGTCGGTATTCGACATCGCACGCATGAGCAAGGCGCAATTCACCCAGGCACTCGCCGGGCTTAGCGACGTGGACGGCGAGCGGGCCCACGACAATGCTACGAGCCATGCCCGGCAAATCAGCCGTCTGTATCAAGAGCATCGACTATCGTCCGGCGTCAACACGCCACGTAGCAAACGCAGCTTGGCAATAGGCTCAGCGTCAGAGCCCACCGGCTATCAGGCGCTGTTCGAAGAGAATTGGGATCAGTTCTGCAACGAGGGTGATATCGCGGCAATCGACTCGCCCGTGGCGTATCTGCGGGCGTTGTATCTGTTTGCCGAGGAGCTGGAAAACCTGTCACCGCACGCCGATAGAATCACTCTGGCGCAACGGCGCCCGGACCTCAAGGCACTGATGCTCGATCGACAGAGTGCCTTCGTTACGCGACCGATGCTCGACATCATCAACGACACCCTGCGCAGCAATATCGAGGCGCACCTGGAAAACAGCGACAAGAACAGGACCGTTCACCAGGTACTGGCCAGTGCGCACTATCCCTTCTCGCTGCCCTACGATCTGCACCATCATCAGTGTGTGCTCGGGCTGGGCACGGGCAAGCCGACGCTGGGCGAGCTGAATTATCGGGTGAGCCTGAAGCTGCCGTTTTCAGAGGGCCGAATTTTTTATGGGGGCGTATTCGTCAGTTCTGCGCAAGCGCAAAAACTCCTGTCCGGGTTGAGTCCCGCGCAACAGGCGCTGCTCATTGAACCGACCGCTTCGCAGGGCAACCTCAGCACACTGGAAACAAACTACGGCACTGAGAACCTCCTACGCTTGAGTGAGCTTGAATTCTTCAAGGAGCGCACCGACCTCACGACGGAACAGGTTGAGGAGCTACTGGCGCAAGGCAAATACAGCCCACGAACGTCAGTGAACAGTCCCCTTTCCCCCCGGAAACATTACGGCGCCAGCTACATCAACGGCGGCGGAGCAACCCCTGCCCTGGCAATCGAGATCCAAGGGGAGCAGAGGGTCTTCGTCAACAACTCCCCTGAACGTTTCGACCGTTTGCAGCGCATGATCCGCCTGCATCGCTGGACCGGTATTCCCGTTGCCGAACTGGACACGTTGATCTTCAATGTCCAACGCTCGGAAAGAGTTGAAACGCTTAGCGCCAACACCTTGCGCGCTCTGGGCGTCTATCGATACCTGAACCGGCGCCATGGCATCGCCCCTGAAGAATTCGCTTCGTTCCTGCACGACATGCCCACTCATGCTTGCGGGGAACGGGTGTCGCTGTTCGATCACGTGTTCAATCGCACCCAACTGCTCAAAAGTCCTGTGTGGGGCGCCCCCAGGCGGAGCCTGACCGCCACGGACATCCAGACCTTCAGTTACCTCGGCGCCGGCCTTGGGCTTCCCGTAACCCAAGATTCGCTGTCGCTGCTGACGGAACAGGCCAACCGGTACTTTTCACTGGAATACGATTTGCCCACGGTTTCGGCCCTGTATCGCCAGGCCCGTATCGCCCGGATGTTCGGACTCTCCCCTCTTGAATGCACCGAGTTGGCCCGGTTACTCGGCGGGGAAGATTTCTGCAAGGCGTTGGTGAAAGGGGAGCTGAAAACCGTCGGTTCCGCAGAGTTGGACATTCTCGATGTCCTGATGGCAATGGATTGGGCCGTTGACTGGCTCAGGCAAAACAATCGGGACGTGTTGCAATGGTGTCGCCTGTTCAACGTCAGCAGCGATGACTGGCCGCTAGATCAAACCCCGGAGAAACGCTTGGCGAAATTCCAGGCTGACACCAACGCCTCCCAAGATCATCAGCATCAGGTGGAGCTCCTGCTGCAGGACATTGCGGACCTGCCCGCCGAATACGTCCCTGGCGTATTGCAAATGGCCAGCACCGACGCAAGGGCGCTCGTTGCGGCCATCAAGCAAGCCTCGGGAACGATGCCCCCGTTGCTGGCGACGGTATTGCGCACCGCCGAGGTTTGCCAGCGCTTGCACCTGAGCAGCAGCACGTTGGCGGTCCTGATGGAAAACCCGACATGGCTGGCCGCGCGCCCATCCGGAAACCTGACGCCCCAGTTCCTGTATCTGCTCGAACGCTTCAGTCATTGCGCCCGTCATCAGGCCCAATCGGAAGAGAACCTGTTGCACTACCTGCAAGTGGCCAACCAGGACGCGCAGCATTCGGAAAAAGAAACCAATGGCCTGCTGGCCAAGCTGTTGAATTGGAGCGTAGAGGAGGTGAGTTCCCTGACGGCGTCCCTGGACACAAGGCGCGCAAACTCAATGGAAGCAGTGGATTGGATCATGCGCTGCCAAGCGTGCTGCCTGCAAACGGGACTGTCTGCAAACCTGCTGATCAAGGCGATCAAACTGAAAGCCACCAGCCCTGCATCGGATTGGAAAATAGTCGGTGAAGCGCTGATTGCCGCCTGCCATTGACGGCTGCACCCATTTCAAATTCAAGGACTGAATAGATGACCGATGCCATAAAAAAGCAGCTCGATGAACGTCTGCGCGACGCATTGTTGGCGCTCTATCTGAACAACGTCGCCCCCGCCAATGCCACCCGGCTCAAGAGTGCCCATGACCTCTATGAATACTGGCTGCTAGATGTGCTCGTCAGCCAGGATGTGCCCACCACGCCGGTAGCTTGTGCGATTGCCAGTCTGCAGCAGTACATCAACCGTATATTGATGAATCTGGAGCCCGGCTACGACCCGGAGGACTTCACCGCCGACCACCGGCAGACGTGGCGCAACGAGATGCATCAGTACTCCACCTGGGCCGCCCACCAAAAGTTGCTTTACTTCCCCGCGGCTTACCTGGACCCGGTGCTGAGGGCCAACAGCAGTGATAACTTCCAGCAACTGGAAAACACCCTCAACCAGAACCGGATTCAACCCGAGGCGGTTCAATCGGCGGTCCTGGCCTACCTGGCTCGATTCGAAGAAGTGACCAACCTGGCGGTTCTCAACAGCTATATCGATGGCGAGGACTTTGCCAACAGCACCTACTACTTCATCGCCAAATCCCGCACCGAAAACACCTACTACTGGCGCTCGCTGAACATGGCGCAACGTCCGCTGGACAGTACGTTAGCGCCCCCCTCCAAACAGGATCAGCCGGATCCGTACGCCTGGTCGGACTGGGAAAAAGCCGATGTGCCCATTTCCGAAAGTGCGGTCGAACACTCGATTCGTCCTGTCTGGTTCAACAATCGGCTGTTCGTTGTCTGGGCAGAATGCATTCATCAGGACCCATCAGCCGTCAACACCGACGCCTCGAACGCCAACGCCCTTCTACCGACTGTAAGCCATCCTCTATTGCGATTGAGCTATTGCTTCAAAAAGCAGGATGGCCGTTGGAGCACCGCGCGAGTTGGCCTGCAAGGGTATTGCGAGGACAAGGTACTTGCCAGTCAGAGCCTGGAGGCAATCAGGCCGTTGATAGGTACTGTTGCGGTGCAGCTTCACAACACGGCACGAGACTCGCTCGGCCTCATACTGTGTGCCAAGCGCCCCAGTGCCGACGCCAACGCCACGTCGGTGAAGACTTTCAGTTTTAGCAAAATGGTTTGTGTCGATAAAAATCTCGGCCATGATCCGAACAACTCAGTATCTATCGAGCAAACGGAGACAGGAACAGAGCCTGGTCCAAATCGCAGCTCCGTTGGGGATGATCTCATCGGTCTTCACGATCAGAGGATCCAAACCAAACTGTCCCTTGTGAAAATAGAAGGAGCTGACACAACCCTGCCAAAAAACATCGTTAATACTCTTCCCAACTTCGATGACCAGCTAAACGGCGTCATCGTCAGATCCGCCGACTCGACCCATTACCTGTCTTTCAACGCCGACAACGCATCGCTCCCCCCGACCGTGAGTAGAATTACACTCTACACAGGCACCATAAAGTTTAATCTAGTACCGCCTCAAGAAAGCTTACCGTCCTCCGCCTATATTCCCCTGGTTGATGATTCGAAGCTCACGATGACACTCAGCCCCGGGGCCTTCTATGACCAATATGTATTGTCCTTCGGCAATATGACGAATGTACTCATAGATGATGAAGAATCGCAGAGCCTTACGCTGCCATGGAATCGCGATTTAAGTGGCAAGCTCATTTCCGTCGCGGCGGTCCGATATTTGATCGCCGCCACCAAAAACAACCGTTTGGCTAATGTCCCGATGACCTTCCAAACACCAAAAGAGACTTTTAACATCCCGGCTATCGTTAATTACCAAGAAGAGCTTTTATATAGGAGATATCTTGTCTTCCGTCAGCCGGACACATTGGGTCCTGACACAGTTACCTATGAAGACCTGAAACCTGTCGCGACGACTCCCTTGGTAACGCAGTTACCGGCTATCTATGAATACCCGCTGCACATCGAAGAACTCAGTGAACAGGGCACTACTTTATTTTATGGGGTTGCGTTAGCCAGCCCTCGCGAACCGGAAAAGACAGTTTCCTTCGCCCTCAAAGCGATCACGCTCAATCTGGCCCCTGCACTCTCCCAGCCTCCCGGCATCACTTCCCTACCGACACCCAACCTGGGCACTACCCAATTCATCGACTTTTCCAAGTCCGCCATCAAAAGCAGCGACGGCAGAAGCCAAAAGCGCCAACCGATCAGGCTGAACACCGTATTCGCCGCAGAGTTGATCCGGCGTACCGAAAACAGCCTGGACGAACTGTTTGACTGGACGACTCAACACCTGCCGGAACCCACACTGCCCGATGCCCCAAGCAACAGGATGGACTTCCATGGGCCATACGGTCGTTACTTCACCGAACTGTTTCTCTACGTGCCCTGGCTGGTCGCCCATCGTTTGAATGCCGAGCATCGGTATGAGGAAGCTGAACGCTGGCTCCGCTATGTCTTCGCCCCGGGTCGCAAGAAGGCCGACTGCTGGAGAAGCGTTCCTTTGCTCGACGATGACATGCCTTCGTATTCCCACCAGGCTCCCCACGATCCCCATCAGATTGCCCGCAGTCATCCCGTGCACTTTCGCAAGGCCCTGTACTTCCTGTACCTCGACATCCTGATCAACCGAGGCGATGCCGCGTACCGCGAGCTGACAACGGACAGCCTCAGTGAGGCAAAGCTCTGGTACGTCCGGACACTGGACTTATTGGGGCCACGTCCGACCGTTCAACCGGCCGATCACTGGACGGCCGTCAGCCTTAACGGCTTGAGCACCTCGAATAATGATGACCTACGCCGCTTTGAAAACCGGCTGCCCCTACCAACCGCCAGCCCGCCGTCGCTTGCGCAGGAAGGCCATTCGCAAGCGGCCTTGGCGGCGATCGATAACCCGTATTTGCGCGTGCCGTTCAACCCGCAACTGCTCAAGCGCTGGGAGGCGGCAGAAAGTCGCCTGTACAACCTGCGACATAACCTCGACATGGCCGGCAAGCCGCTGCACTTGCCGATCATCGCGGCGCCACTGGACCCGCGCACCCTCTCCAGCGCCAATGCCCTGAGTCTCTCTGACAGCCCGTCGACAGGCCTGCCGAGCGTCACCATTCCCCACTATCGTTTCACCGTCATGCACAGCCACGCCCAGAACGCCGTGGAAAGCCTCAGCCAATTCGGCACCCTGCTGCTGTCGCTGATCGAGCGCAAGGAACAGGCCCAGTTGCAGGAGCTGCAACAACAGCAAGCCTGGGACCTGGCAAAAATCTCCGTCGACCTGCAACGCCAGGCCTTGATCATCGATCAGCGCAATCGCCAGGCCTTGCTGGCCAGCAAGGCGATTGTCCAGGGCAGGATCAATCACTACCAGCAATTGCTGGACAACGGTATCAGTGGCGCCGAGACCCTGGCCTGCCAGTTGTACTTGAACAGCGGTGCCTCCGAGCTCTCGGCATCGGACGCCCAGATCACGGCTGGCGGCCTGATGATGGCTCCGAACATCTTTGGTTTCAGCAATGGCGGCATTCGCTGGGAAGGTGCCATGCACGCGGCTACCGCACTCGCCCAAGGCGCCGCCATCGACGATCGTACGGCGGCGGCTCATCTCGATCGCACGGCACAGTTCGATCGTCGCGGGGAGGAATGGACCCTGATTCGTGACCAGGCACAACTCGAACTGGCCCAGATCGACGCACAACTGGCGCAATTCACCGAGCAGCAAACCGCCACTCGCCTGCAATTGCGCCTGGCCGAATCGACCCTGGGCCAAGCCAAGGCCCACTACGACTTCCTCAGCAAACGCTTTACCAAGGCGCAACTGTATCAATGGCTGAACAGCCAGTTGGCCGCACTGTATCGCCAGGCCTACGACGCGACACTGAGCCTGTGCCTGGCAGCCGAAGCCTGTTGGCAGTATGAGATCGCCGACTTCGACACGCGCTTCATTCAGCCTGGCGCCTGGCATGCGACCTATCGCGGGCTTGGGGCGGGCGAACTGCTGAAGCTCAACCTGCTGAAAATGCACGCCGGGTACCTGCAACGTCACGAGCGGGAGCTGGAGATCCACAAGACAATATCCTTGCGACAACTCAAGGGCAAAACCGCTGCCAGCTCTCTCAACAAGGAGTGGGCGCAGTTGCACGCCGACCTGAAACAGGGCGGATGCGAGTTCGAGCTGACCCATCAATTGTTCGAAGACGACTACAAGGACCAGCGACATTATCTGCGACGCATCAAAACCATCAGCGTGACCTTGCCCACCGTCGTCGGGCCTTATGAAAACATTCGAGCCACGCTGACCCAGACCGCCAGCACGGTGTTCCTGTCGTCGGGCGATCAAGGCCAGGCCATGGAAAGCTGGCGCGCCAACCAACAGATCGCCCTGTCGACGGGTGTCGACGACAACGGTCTGTTCACCCTGAGCTTCAACGATGATCGCTACCTGCCGTTCGAATACACCGGCGCGATTTCCAAGTGGCAGTTGACCTTCCCGAACCCCGAGGCCCAAAAAGACCTGCTGGAGTCGCTGACCGACGTCATAGTCCACGTGAGCTATACCGCCAGGGCCGGTGGAGGTGTGCAATGAATGAACACGCCCCGCTGCCTGTCACCGCACCGTCCCTGCCCAAGGGGGGCGGTGCCATTCAAAGCATCGGCAAAGGATCGAGCCCCGTCGGCGCCCACGGTGCGGCCTCCTATGAGATTGCCCTGCCCATTTCGCCAGGGCGTGGCTTTGCGCCGCCCTTGACCCTGAGCTATCTCAGCTCGCTCGGCAACGGTGTGTTCGGCATCGGCTGGGGATTGTCGTTACCCAGCGTGGCGCGACGCACCAGCAAGGGTGTACCGGCGTACGCCGAGGATGACGAGATCGTCGGCCCCTCCGGGGTGGCGTGGCTACCCGAGCGCGATTCACAAGGCATCATCGCCGCCACCCGCATCGACCACTACAACGATCTGGACCTGGGCACGCGCTATGCCGTCACCCAATACTTTCCCAGGATCGAAAGCCACTTCGACCGAATCGAGCATTGGTCCTCGCAAGGCGATGAGGCCGGTTTCTGGCTGGTGCACGGTGCCGACGGCAGCCTCCACCTGTTTGGCAAGCACCCGTCAGCACGGCGCGCCGATCCCCAGGATACGAGCCGTGTCGGCGAATGGCTGCTGGAGGAAAGCCTGAACGCCCACGGTGAGCACATCCTCTACCAGTACAAGACAGACACCACCGCCCAACGCTATCTGAGCCAGGTCAGCTATGGCAATTTCAAGGCCGATGCACACCTTTACGGGTGGACAGTGGATCGGCTCGCGAACGTGCAATGGCACTTCGAACTGGTGTTCGACTACGGCGAACGGACCACCGCCTACACAGAAAAACCGGCGTATGAGGGGCAACAGTGGCAAGCCCGGAGCGATGCATTTTCCAGCTTCGCCTACGGTTTTGAGTTGCGCACCGAACGGCTGTGTCGCCAGGTCCTGATGTTTCACCGTTTCCCTGAGGAATTGGGCGCCGCCCCCGTCCTGGTGCGGCGTTTGCTGTTGGATTATCGCCAGACAACCCTGGGTTACCAGCACTTGAGCGCCGCCCATGACCAGGCGTTCGGCGAAGGTGAAGCGGCCGAAAGCCGACCGCCCGTCGAGTTCAGCTACAGCGCCTTCCAGCTTGCGCCTGAGCCCCGCGCCTGGCGACGCGTCCAGGACATGCCGGGGCTCAACGATGGCCGTGGCTATCAACTGGTGGACCTGTACGGCGAAGGGCTGCCGGGGGTACTCCATCGAACCGACAACGGCTGGCATTACCGCGAGCCCGTGCGGGCCAAGGCCGAAGGCAACGACGTGGCCTACGGGCCGTGGCGAACGCTGCCCCACATCCCGGCGACCGACACGGCCACACCGGTGCACCAGGCCCTGAGCGACCTCACGGGTGACGGTCGTTTGGACTGGCTCGTCGCCCAGCCGCAAGTGAGCGGCTTTTTCGCCCTCGATGCCGAACGAAGCTGGTCGGGCTTCGCCACGTTCAATGCACTTGCGTCAGAGTTTTTCAGCCCCCAAGGGCAGTTGGCCGACCTGATGGGCGCCGGGCTCGGCGATCTGGCGGTGATCGGCCCGCGCAGTGTTCGCCTGTACGCCAACCAGCGGGAACACGGCTTTTCGCCTCCCGTGGAAGTCCCTCGCGAGGAAAACGAAGACGCCCTGCCCCTATTCAGTGCCTCAGCCGGCGAGCTGGTGGCTTTCAGCGATGTACTGGGCAGCGGCCAACAGCATCTGGTGCGCATTCGTCACAACGAAGTGAAGTGCTGGCCCAACCTCGGCCGTGGGCGTTTCGGCAACGCCAGGGTGCTGGACTTCCCCGGGCTGGCCTACGACAGCTTCGACGCCGCGCGTATCCGCCTGGCGGACCTGGATGGTTCCGGCGCTGCGGACCTGATCTATCTGCAAGCGGACCAGGCGTTGATTTTCATGAACCGCTGCGGCCATGGTTTCAGCCCCGCGGTTGCCCTGCCCTGGCCGGAAGACCTGCGCTACGATCCTCTGTGCCAGGTCAGCATCGCCGACCTGCAAGGGCTCGGTTGTTCCAGCCTGATCCTGAGCGCGCCGCACATGACACCCCGGCATTGGCGCTACGACTTCGTCAGCGCCAAACCGTACCTGCTCACCGGCATCCACAACAACATGGGCGCCGACCAGCGCATCCGCTACCGCAGCTCGGCCCAGGAGTGGCTGGATGAAAAACTGCAGCGGATGACGGACGGCAAGCCCCTCACCTGTCGCTTGCCCTTGGCCCTGCACCTGGTTTGCGCTCAGACCCAAGTGGATGAAATAACCGGCAATCGACTGACCCAGGCATTCTCCTATCGCCAGGGTTACTACGACGGCATCGAACGTGAGTTTCGGGGCTTTGGCCTGTTGCTGCAAACCGACACTGAAGCGAGCCCCGGCGACACAGAGGTCCAGGCCTTCACCGCCACCTGCCTGAAAAAAACCTGGTTTCACACCGGGCGAAGGGTGAACCTGCCACGCAATGGCTACAGCCGGGCAGACAAGCAAGCCGTGCCGCTGGGCAAGACCTTGCTGTGTCACTGGCCGCCAGAGGCGTTGCAGGATCGCATCATTGCCTCGCCAGATGCGGCGACCGAACTGGAAATGTCCCGCGCCCTGTGTGGCCGGGTACTGCGCAGCGAGGTCTTCGGCATCGACAGACAGCTGAAAACCACCCGCCTGTATTCGGTGGAGGAAAACCGTTATGGGCTACGCCTGCTGCAAGCACCCGACAGCGTTCGCCGGCAGGCCCGAATGTTGCCCCTGCTGCTGGAGTCCATCCGCTACCAGTACGAAGGCATTACCGATGACCCGCAATGCCGGCACACCCTGAACCTGCAACACGACCGGTACGGCGCACTGACCCACAGCGTGGACATCCACTACGCCCGACGAAAAACCGCCAGCGACACACCACCGTTCAGCGACACCGACCCGCAACAGTGGTGGCGCGATGCGCATGACCCGGCGCAGCAGCTCTACTACCTGAACGAAACCCGTGCCGAATTCATCCACTTGCAGGCGCCCCAGCAATGGCGACTCGGCCTGCCTTATCGCCAGCGCACCCAGGCGTTGCAACGCCCCAAGCGCCCTGAAGACGAGGGATTGACCCCACGGGACCTGTCTTTCGAAACGCTCAGTGAGCTCACGAAACAAACCGCCTGGAAAACCCAAGGCGTACTGACCGGCCTGTCCGTGCAGCGCTACAGACACGCGTCGAGCGCAGCGACCCTGCCGGACGGCGTCGCCGATTTTCAGGCCCTGGTCGATCATCTGGAAAGCGCCGAGCTGGATGAAACCGCCTTGGGCGCCTTCCAATTACTGCCACAGGACAGCCGCCCCAAAGGAAAACTATTGGAGCGCATGGGTTATCACCGAATGAGCGATTTTCTTCTCGACACCGCGCCGGAGAAAAAACTCTGGTCAGTCAAAAGCGCTTTCACCACCTACGCGCCATTGGCGGGTTTCTACAAAACCAGAAGCGTACAACCGAGCAAAAGCCAAGGCGTGTACGAGATAGGCCATGACCCATACGTTTGTCTTGTCACCACCTTCAAACTGCCCGACGGCTGCACCACCCAGGCGTTTTACGATTACCGGTCACTCCAGCCCGTGCGCATCATCGACCCCAACGGTAACGTACAGGAAGGCCTGTTCGATACGTTCGGCCAAGTATTGGCCACCTCTTTTCATGGGGACGAGCACCGCACGCCCGTGGGTTTCAAGCCGCTCGCACAGTTCAAACGGCCACCGTTCAGCAGCCCCGCGGCCGCCATCAGACAAAGCGGGGACGCTCTGCAAGACGCCGCCATGACCCTCTATTACGCGCCCTTCAGTTGGATGGGGCATGTATCGAAGGTTGCCCGGGCGGACACCGACTGGCTGGCGCGTTGCGTGGGCAACGGCGACCTGCTGCCCAGCGGCCATATCCGCGCATCGGCCCGAGCCCGCCTGGCGGAGCTTCAGACACCCTCCGCCGACGACCTCAAGCTGAAACACGAAATCGCAGCCGCCCCCCGTGAACCAATACACATCGCCACGCTGGTCGCCGACCGCTTCGCGGATGACCCCCGAAGACAAATCCGCATCGCCGTCAGTGGCTTCGATGGCTTCGGGCGAACCCTGCAAAGCAAGCAACTCGTCGAACCGGGCCTGGCTTATGTCGTCGACGCCAAGGGCGACCTGACACTGGCGGATGGAAAGCCCAAGGAGCAGATCGCAGCCAGGCGCTGGCGTGTCAGCGAACGGGTGGAATACAACAGCAAGGGCCTGGCGGTGCGTATCTACCGCCCATATTTCGCCGACCGGCACAGCCACATCAACGATGCGTCCTTGCGCCAGTCCGGGCATTTCGACCAACACTTCTACGACCCACTCGGACGCCCCAGCCACGTGTTGCTCGCCAGGCAAAATGGCCTCGCCTATCTGCGCCGCCATACACGCCATCCCTGGTACACCGTGGACGAGGACGAGAATGACACGCTGCAGGAAGTCCTGTCCGAACACGCCGCCACGGCCGGAGGTGGCGCATGAACGCACGCCTTCATCACAAGACACCCACGATCAATGCCTTCGACGGTCGTGGCCTGCCCGTGCGGCAAATCGCTTACTACCGGCGCGACGCCCAGGCCCCCTCCCAGGCGCGCATTGCCCAGCAAGACTATGACGCGGCGGGACGAGCGGTGGCGCAGCGTGATCCTCGACTGTTTGCCATGGCGACCGGTGGGGCGAACCTGCGGACGGTCTTCAGTTTGTCCGGCAAGACGCTGTTGCTCGACAGTATCGATGCCGGCTGGCGCCTGTACCTGCCTGGCGATGCCGGGCAGCTATCGCACTGCTGGGATCAGCGGGGCTCCTATTGGCGAACCACCTACGACACGCAACTGCGCATGACGGCCGTCCATGAGCAAGCGGCAGGCGACGTGCCACGCAGGGTCGAATGCCGGCATTACGGCGACAATTCGCCGGAGTCCGCGGTGCATAACCAGTGCGGTGCGCTGATCCGCCACGATGACAGCGCCGGCACCTTGTTGATCCATGACTATGGGCTTTGCGCCAAACCTCTCAGCCAGACCAGGCACCTGCTGGCCACCGCCGAACGCCTGGACTGGCCAGCGCAGGAGATAGATCGCGATCGCTTGCTGGAACAGGGGAACGGCTACACCACGAACTGGCGCTACGACGCCCTCGCCGAGCTTATCCAGCAGACCGATGCCGCCCAGCACCAGCAGCGCTACTCGTTCGATGTCGCCGGTCAACTCAAGTCCGTGGGACTGCAGATAAGCCACACGGCGACCGAAAAAGTCATCATGAGCGATCTGGTCTATAACGCGTCCGGCCAGATCGAGTCCCAGACCGCCGGCAACGGGGTCGTCAGTCACGCCGTGTACGATCCGGCCAACGGTAGACTGACCAAACTGCTCACTTCGCGGGCGGCCAGCACCTTGCAGGATCTGCGCTACACCTACGACCCGGTGGGCAACGTGACGCACCTCGAGGACAAGGCCCAACCGGTGCAGTTCGGCAGTAACCAGCGGGTCGAAGCCGCCAGCACATTCACCTACGACAGCCTTTACCAATTGATCAGCGCGACGGGCCGCGAGGCCGCCGGATTGACCAGCCCCCCGGACCTTCCGGCCCTTGGCAAAACCCCCGTCGACCCGAGTCAGCTGTTCAACTTCACCGAACATTACGAGTACGACACTGGCGGCAACCTGATCGAATTGCGCCATCGTCGCGACGGCAATCACTACACCCGGACCCTGAACGTGGCCGCCGCGAGCAATCGCCTGCGCGCCTGGAATAAAGGCCAATCGACGCCCGACGTGGCAGTGGACTTCGATGCCAACGGCAACCAGCAGGCGCTTTCCCCAGGCCAGGCGCTGACATGGAACCTGCGCAACCAGCTCGACGGCGTGGTGTTGGTGCGGCGTGAAAACGCTGCCGATGACATCGAGCGCTATCGCTACGACAGCGGCGGCCAACGGGTACGCAAGCTCCAGACAACCCAGGGCGCGACACGGGTTCACACTCGGGAAGTCCGTTATCTGCCGGGCCTCGAAATTCGCACACGCGATAATGAACGCCTGGAAGTCATCACCCTGCAAGCCGGTCGCTACAACGTGCGCTACCTGCACTGGACCGAAGGCCGACCGTCCGGTATCGCCGCCAACCAGATTCGCTATGGCCTTGGCGACCACCTGGGCTCCAGCTCACTGGAACTCGACGACCAGGGCGGCCTGATCAGCCAGGAAAACTACCTGCCCTACGGCGCAACCGCCTGGCAGGCTTCCCGCTCGGCCGTGGAAGCCGACTACCGGACCCTTCGATACTCCGGCAAGGAACGCGATGCCAGTGGCCTGTATTACTACGGGCAGCGGTACTACGCGCCGTGGTTGCAACGCTGGATCAGCCCCGACCCGGCAGGGGCGGTCGATGGCTTGAACCTGTATGCCATGGTGGGAAACAACCCCCTCAGGTTTGTCGACCGTCAAGGGTGGATGAAGGAGGATTTCATCCAATGGATGAAAGAGGATGGCCACGCCCGTTCCCTGAAAATGATGCAGCCGCCACCGACGAAACAAGCTAAAAAACGTGCCGGCACTCATCAGGAAGGCCCTCCAGACCCCGACGCCAGCCCCAGTTTCAGCAAAACCAAACGCAAGGAGCTGGTCGTTCACTCCCATGGCTTGGTCGAGGGCTTGGGCGTGGGCCTCAACGAATTCTACAACCTCACCGGGCCTAAATCCGGCCCGGAGGGATACCGCGGCGTAGACAAGGCGTATGACGGTACCGCCGAAAGCAAGCAGTTCTACCTGAACTTCGGAAGCTACAGGATCGGCAATACCCACGATTACCTGGCCGACTTGGCCGAACGATACAGCGCGACGAAAAACGATCCGATCCATAAAATCGAACTGGATCTTGACGAGTTAAAGAGCGAGCCGACGCTGAGCAGGACCGTCGAGGACGTCCATGAACTGCAGCAATACACCCAGAACCTCATTGCCAGGCACATTGAACAATCCAATAGCATCATCCCCATACGCACCGGGGGACCAGGGGCTCATGGAGAAGTCCGCCTGATCAACTCGGTCGTTGCGCTCTACCCGGGTCAAGCTGAAATGAAGCTGTCGAACACGCAACTGTTCACCCACAAAATAACCGGCGTGGACGAACCGAAACCTTTCATTGCCTGCTTCAATTGCAGCGGCATCATTCCGCAAAACGTCAGTATCCAGACGGGGCGCCACGCTATGGACTATGCGAAATACAACGAGCATGTCTTGGCTATCAATCGTGCTCCGCGCCCTGGTCTCAGTTCCTGACTGCACCTGGCCAACTCAAACCCGCTCGGATCCTGCCAGGCCTGGGGGATCCGAGCGGGGGCGCCTCTCAGACATTGATCGCATTGGTAAACACCAACCGATTCCCAAACGGATCGACCACCGTCATGTCCTGGCTCCCCCAGGGCATGGCCTGGATCTGGGGGTGGGCGTAGCGATACGCCTTGTCCTGCAATTGCTGTTGGAACGCTTCCAGCTCATCGGTCTCTATCCGCAGGGCCGAGCCCGGCGTGCAATCGCCATGGTGCTCGCTCAGGTGCAACACGCAGTCGCCACGGGAGACCTGCAAGTACAACGGGAAGTTGTCACCGAAGCGATGTTGCCAGTCGACGGTAAAGCCCAGGAAGTCGACATAAAACGCCAACGCCTTGGTTTCATCGAAGATCCGCAGGATCGGGGTGGTTTTACCGAAGCTCATGGGTTGCTCCCTGGCTGAAAAGACCCAGTTTAGATGGGTTGACTCCAATGCTTCGGCCTTGGGTCCGGCTTCTTTAGTGTCGCAGTGCCATTATTGTGACGCCAATTTACACAATATCAGCCGCTTACACGCCATTCGCCGGGCCAAACCCCTGACGCAAGTCGCCCTCCCGCGCCAGGAATCGCCCTTCCCGGCGCCCGTTTGCCTGCCCTTCGTGGTAGCTCAAGACACCATTGACCCACACGCCATCAATCCCTTCGGCAGCCCGTTGAGGTTGGTTGAAATCGGCCACGTCGCGAATGGTGTGTGGGTTGAACAGCACCAGGTCCGCCCAATGGCCTTCACGGATTTCACCACGGCCTTTCAAGCCGAAGCGCGCCGCCGACAGACCGGTCATCTTGTGCACAGCGGTGTGCAACGCAAACAGCCCGACATCACGACTGAAATGGCCCAGCACCCGTGGGAATGCGCCCCACAAGCGCGGATGGGGAAACGGGTCTTCGGGCAATCCGTCGGAGCCGACCATGGACAGCGGATGGGCGAGGATTCGGCGGACGTCGCCTTCGTCCATGCCGTAGTACACCGCACCGGCCGGTTGCAGGCGCCGCGCCGCTTCCAACAGCGACACCGCCCATTCGCGGGCGATGTCGGTCAGGTCGCGTCCGCCCATTGACGGGTGCGGTGTCGACCAGGTGATGGTGATGCGATGGGCATCGGTCACTTGCTTGAGATCCAGGGTCGAGGAGCTGGCCGCGTAGGGATAGCAGTCGCAACCGACCGGATGGGTTTTCGCCGCGTGCTCCAACGCCGCGAGTACCTGCGGGCTGCGTCCCCAGTTACCGGCCCCGGCACACTTGAGGTGGGAAATGATCACCGGGCTCTGCGCATGACGACCGATCTGGAACGCCTCGTCCATGGCCTCGAGCACCGGCTCGAATTCGCTACGCAGGTGGGTGGTGTAGACCGCGCCGAATGCACTCAACTCTTCGGTCAGTTGCATGACTTCGTCGGTGGACGCCGAAAATGCGTTGGCATAGGCCAGGCCGGTGGACAAACCCAGTGCACCGGCCTCCAGGCTTTCGCGCAATTGCCGACGCATGGCAGCGATTTCGCCCACCGAGGCAGTGCGCAACAAATCATCCATGTGATTGCTGCGCAACGCCGTGTGCCCGACCAACGCGGCCACGTTGACCGCCGGTTTGGCCGCCTCTACCGTCCCCCGATAATCCCCGAAGCGTGGGTAGGCGAAGGCCTGGGCCGTGCCGAGCAGGTTCATCGGGTCCGGCGGATCGCCCCGCAGGCTCACCGGCGAAGCGCTGATGCCGCAGTTGCCGACGATCACCGTGGTCACGCCCTGGCTGAGCTTGGGCAGCATCTGCGGTTGGCGAATCACCACCGTGTCGTCGTGGGTGTGCACATCGATGAACCCCGGCGCCAGCACACGACCGGCGGCGTCGATGTCTTCCAGGGCCCGGGCATCTCCCAGCTCGCCGATGCGTTCGATGCGACCGGCGCGAATGCCGACGTCGGCGTGGTAACCGGGGCTGTCGCTGCCGTCGATAACCAGCGCATTGCGAATAAGCGTGTCGTACAGCATGTCAGTCTCCCAGCGGCAAGTGATCGTCGCCACCGCGGTAATCGTCCAGGGCGAGTTTGACTCGCCTCAGGCGCTCTTGATTGTCTTCGGGATGGGCCAGCGCCAGCTCGGTGGCGAGCACGTCGATGGCCAGCAGCATGCCGTAGCGCGCCGCCGTGGGTTTGTAGATGAACGAGGTTTCGGCGCCTTGCAGGGGCAGCACGCAGTCGGCCAGTTGGGCCAGTGGCGAGTCGGCGCGGGTGACGGCCAGGATCGCCGCGCCGTAGCTGCGGGCCAACTCAACGGCACTCAACAGCTCCGGCGTGATACCGGTCAGTGAACAGGCGATGACCAGATGCTGGTCACTCAGCGAAGTGGCGGTGATGCGCATCATCACTGGGTCGCGACAGGCGGCAATCGGGTAGCCGAAACGCACCAGCCGCACCTGCAATTCCTCGCCGCACAGTGCCGACCAGCCACCGAGGCCGAACGCATGGATCATCCGTGCCTTGCCGATCATCCGCACGGCATCGCTGAACCGCGACTCTTCGAACGCCGACAGATGCTGGCGCAGAGTCGCTTCGATATCGCCGACGATCTGTCCATAAAATGCCGATTGCTCCGGCGCGCCGGCGGGGTCGAGGAAACGGCTGCCGACACCGCTGGCCTGGGCCAGTTGCAGGCGCAAGTCCCGCAGGTCGCGGCAACCGACAGTCCGGGCGAAACGCGACAGGGTAGCGCTGCTGACTTCCGCCCGTTGGGCCAGTTCATCGAGGCTGGCGGAGGCGGCGAAGCCGACGTCTTCGAGCATCAGCCGGGCGATTCTTCCTTCGCCGGCGCTGAAGGAATCCTGGCGGGAACGGATCTGGTAGAGGATGTCCATGGCGGCTCCTGTTAGGGTGCGTTGCGCTCAAAGCAAGCGCGAAAGCCCGAGGGTCAAGGCGAACGCGACCACGGAAATCAGTGTTTCGAGCACCGTCCAGGTCTTGAAGGTTTGCGTGACGGTCATATTGAAGTATTCCTTGATCAGCCAGAAACCGCCGTCGTTGACGTGGGAAAAGATAACCGACCCGGCGCCAGTCGCCAGCACCAGCAGTTCGGGATGGGGATAACCCAAGCCAATCGCCACGGGCGCGACGATGCCCGAGGCCGTGGTCATCGCCACCGTGGCCGATCCGGTGGCAACCCGCATCAGTGCGGCGAACAGCCAACCCATCACCAGCGGCGACAACTGGAACTCCTGGGCCAGGCCGACAATCTGTTGCGTGACCCCGGCGTCCACCAGGATCCGGTTCAAACCACCGCCAGCGCCCACCAGCAAGGTGATGCTGGCGGTCGGTGCCAGGCATTCGTTGGTGAACTTGAGGATCGATTCGCGGTTGAAGCCCTGGGCCAGGCCGAGGGTCCAGAAACTGAGAACGGTCGCCAGCAACAAGGCGATCACCGAGTTGCCGATGAACAGCAGGAACTGGTTGAAACCGCTGCCCGGGGTGGAGATCAGGTTGGCCCAGCCGCCGATCAACATCAGGATCACCGGCAGCAGAATGGTCCCCAGGGTCACGCCGAAACCCGGCAGCCTGGCACGCGGCTCACGGTCGAGGAATTGTCGCTCCAGCGGGTTCTCGGCCGGTAGCTGGATGCGCGGCACGATGAATTTGGCGTACAGCGGGCCGGCAATGATCGCGGTGGGAATGCCGATCAGGATCGCGTACAGCAAGGTCTGGCCCACCGAGGCCTGGAACGCCTGCACCGCCAGCATCGCCGCCGGATGGGGCGGCACCAGCGCATGGACCACCGAAAGCCCGGCGACCATCGGCAGCCCCACCATCAGGATCGACACACCCACCCGCCGGGCGATGGTGAAGGCGATGGGCACCAGCAGCACAAAGCCGACTTCGAAGAACAACGGCAAGCCCACCAGGAAGGCAATGCACACCATCGCCCAGTGGGCGTTACGCTCGCCGAAGCGTGCGATCAGCGTCTGCGCCATCCGCTCCGCCCCACCGGACTCGGCCATCATCTTGCCGAGCATCGTGCCCAAGGCCACCACCAGCGCAATGTGCCCCAGCGTCTTGCCGACACCTGCCTCGTACGCCCCCACCACACCCGACGGCGGCATCCCGGCCAGCAACGCCAGGCCAATGGAGACCAGGGTAATCACGATGAACGGATTGAGCCGATAACGGGCGATCAGAACGATCAGCGCAATGATGGCGATGGCTGCATAGACCAGTAGCCAATAACCGAAAGCAGGTGCCATGCGTTACTCCTCGAATGGGGTCACGTCGATGTGTTGTGAAACTCATAAATCATTTCGACGATGAATCTTCAAACCCACTGAAAGTAATTTTCGCCCACAGGCAAGAAATGTCGCTGACGGACATCACGATGCAGCCGCTATGAAAATCCAGCGCCGGACTTTCATTGCCTTGTGGCGAGGGAGCTTGCTCCCGCTGGGCTGCGAAGCGGCCCCAGATTCATCAACCAACGGCTGGCCGCCCCGCGCTCAATTCCGTACCATCCGCACCTGTTTTTGCACCACTCCCCGGCAGCCGACGCTCCACCGGCGCCCAGTCAGGTAAATCATGAAATCAGCCCGTCTTCGCGCCGACACCCTCGCCGGCCTCACCACCTCTTTCGCCTTGCTCCCCGAGTGCATCGCCTTCGCCCTGGTGGCCCACCTCAACCCGCTGATGGGGTTGTACGGTGCCTTCATCCTCTGCACCCTCACTGCCCTGTTCGGCGGACGGCCCGGGATGGTTTCGGGCGCGGCGGGGTCGATGGCCGTGGTGATCGTCGCGCTGGTGGTGCAGCACGGCGTGCAGTACCTGTTGGCGACCGTGCTGCTGGGCGGGCTGATCATGATGGCGTTCGGGTTGTTGCGCCTGGGCAAGCTGGTGCGCATGGTGCCGCACCCGGTGATGCTCGGCTTCGTCAACGGCCTGGCGATCGTCATTGCCCTGGCCCAGTTGGAACACTTCAAGAATGGCGAGGCCTGGCTGAGCGGCCCGCCGCTGTACCTGATGGCCGGCCTGGTGGCGCTGACCATGGCCATCGTCTACCTGCTGCCGCGTCTGACTCGCAGTGTGCCGCCGGCGCTGGTGGCCATCCTCGGTGTTGGCCTGGCGGTCGACCTGCTCGGCCTGCCGACCCGAACGCTGGGCGACATGGCCCACATCGCCGGCGGCTTGCCGACCCTTGCCCTGCCGGACATTCCCTGGAACCTGGAGACCCTGCAGATCGTCGCACCCTATGCGGTCATCATGGCGATGGTCGGTTTGCTGGAAACCTTGCTGACCTTGAACCTGACCGATGAAATCACCGAGAGCCGCGGCTATCCGGATCGTGAGTGCGTGGCGTTGGGCGCGGCCAACATGGCCTCCGGCTTGCTCGGCGGCATGGGCGGTTGCGCCATGATCGGCCAGACGATGATCAACCTCAGCTCGGGCGGACGCGGACGGTTGTCGGGCGTGGTGGCAGGGGTGATGGTGTTGCTGTTCGTGTTGTTCCTGTCGCCGCTGATCGAGCGCATCCCGCTGGCGGCACTGGTGGGCGTGATGTTCGTGGTGTCCCAGCAGACATTCGCCTGGGCCTCGTTGCGGGTGGTCAACAAAGTGCCGGCCAACGATGTGCTGGTCATCATCGCGGTGACGGTGATCACGGTGTTCACCGACCTGGCTGTCGCCGTGCTCTGCGGGATTATCATCGCGGCGCTCAACTTCGCCTGGCAACAAGCACGGGAACTGTACGCCGACACCCACGAGGAAGCCGACGGCAGCAAGCTTTATCGCTTGCACGGCACGCTGTTCTTCGCCTCGTCGACGCCGTTCCTCAACCAGTTCGACCCGGCCAACGACCCGGCCCTGGTGACCCTCGATTGCCGTCACTTGCGCTTCGTCGACTACTCGGCCGTCGCCGCACTCAAGACCCTGCGCGAGCGCTACAGCAAAGCGGGCAAGCACCTGCGGGTGTTTCACCTGTCCGAGCGTTGCAAACAAATGCTCAAGCGTGCGGGCGTGCAGCACGACTGAAAAGTATCAGGCCCGCATGGGACCTTGTGGGAGCGGGCTTGCTCGCGAAAGCGGCGTGTCAGGTAGCCTTTTTATCGACTGACACACCGCCTTCGCGAGCAAGCCCGCTCCCACAGGTCCTATGTTTTACGGATGGCTTTGAGGGTACTCACACCATCTCATCGAGAATCCACTCCACCACCGACGTCCGCTTCGGCGTCCAGCCCAGCAGCTCACGGGCGTTCGTGCCTCGCACACGGCTGTTGGAACCCAGGCCATAGTTGGCCATTTCGTAGCCCCATTCGGCCTCGGCTTCGGCCAGCGGCCAATCTTGCGGCTCGCCCAGCTTCAGCGCTCGGGCCATGGCTGTGGTCATGTCGATGAACGAGGCCTCGCCGCTTTCAACGAAATAGAACGTGCCGGGTACATTACGGGTCAGGGCCAGTTTGTACAGCTCGACCACGTCTTCGATGTGCACGTTGGACCAGATGTTCTGCCCCGGTCCCACATGCCGCACCCCCCCACTCTTACGCGCCTGCTTGAGCAGCCGTGGCAACTGCACACTGTCACGCTTGACCCCCAGGCTGTGACCGTAGATCAAGGTGTTGCAGATCACCGCCGAGTTCACGCCTTGCTTGGCGGCGTCCAGGACAAGATTGTCGATGGCGACACGGGCCGCTTTGTCGACGGTGGGCGGGGGCAGATGGCCTTCCCGGTAGATGTCATCGCTGTGACGACCACCGCTAGCATCGCCGACAATGCTCGAACCGCTGGTGTGCAGCAGCACTTTGTTCGAGCCTTCGAGCCCTTCGATCAGGGCTTCGACCGCACCCCTATGATCGCTGCTGGCGGCGTTGATCACGGCGTCGGCGGCACGGGCCTGTTCGGTGAGCAGAGCGCTGTCCTCGAGGGTGCCAATGACCGGCTCGATGCCCAGCGCAGTGAGTTCGCTCGCCTGTTCGGCACTGCGCACCAGACCGCGAACCTGATGCCCGGCGCGTACCAGGCCGTTGGCGATGGAACCGCCGATAAAACCGGCAGCGCCGGTGATGAATACGTTCATGGATAACTCCTTGGCAACCTAAGTGATGGGACGAGTATCGAGGACTGGTCCTTGCCGAAACAGTCCACATTGCCCAAATCACTCTTGCCTTGAAGTCACGAATCAGCCCTTGAAGTCCCGCGCGGCGTAGTCGGCGAGCTTGCCCTGGATGAAGTCCAGGAAGCACTGGATCCGCAGGGCCAGTTGCGAGTTGCGGTAGTACACCGCATTGATCGGCTGGCGGTATCCGCTGTTGGCATCGGCCAGCAGCACCTTCAGCCGACCGGCCTGGATGTCTTCGCGGGTCATGAAGTCTGACAGGCAGACGATGCCCTGCCCTTGCAGCGCCAGGTGCCGCACGGTCTCGCCGCTGGACGCGCTGATGGCGGGCTGGATCGGCCAGCGATCACCGTGCGGATGGCGCAGCGGCCATTGATTGAGCCCCTCGTTCTGGGCAAAACCCAGCAACGCATGCTCCGCCAGTTCGGCGACGCTGGTGGGTGTGCCGTGCCGCTTCAAATAGGCCGGGCTGGCGAGGATGTGCAACGGGCTGCAGCCCAGGGCGCGGGCGTGGAGCGTCGAGTCGGTGAGGGTGCCGATGCGGATGGCGATGTCGGTGCTTTGCTCCAGCAGGTCGATGATCAGGTCGTTGCTGTTGAGTTCGAGCTGGATATCCGGGTAAAGCCGGCGGAACTCTTCAATGTGCGGGACGATGGCGTGCAGCATGAACGGCGAGGCTGCGTTGATCCGCAAGCGTCCCGCGGGATTTTTCTGGCGGGACGACAGGCGCTCTTCCAGTTCATCCATCTGGTCGAGGATGCCTTTGGCTTGTTCGAAGAAATACTTGCCCTCCTCGGTCAGGTCCATGCGTCGCGTGGTGCGGTTGATCAGCGTGGTGTCGAGCTTGGCCTCCAGCCGCGACAGCGTGCGGCTGACCGCCGATGGCGTCTGCCCGACCTGTTCGGCGGCGGCAGAAATCGATCCGCACTCAATCACGCAGACGAAAATCTGCAACTCGTCGGATCTGGCTTTCACAGGCGTCCTCTCATGACATGCAACTCAATGTGACAGGGCTTGCCACAGATGCATGATTGCCTTCAGGTAGGTCCCGATAGTAGCCGGATTACCGCGAAAGGCCGAACACCTCGATCAAATGCCGCTCATACCGCGCCACGTCTTCTTCGATGTTCGGGCGCTTCATCACGTCCACGCACAGGAAGGTCGGCAGGCCGGTCATGCCGAGGAACTGATTGGCTTTGTGGAACGGGAAGTACACCGCGTCCACACCCTTGGCTTCGAAGAAGTCGGTCGGGTCGTCGAAGGCTTGCTGCGGGGCGTTCCAGGTCAGGGACAACATGTACTGCTTGCCTTGGATCAGGCCGCCGCTGCCATATTTCTGCGAGGCATCGGAACGGGTCCGACCGTCGCTGGCATAGAGGCTGCCGTGGCCTTCGGTGAAGACTTCGTCGATGTATTTCTTCACGGTCCACGGTGCGCCCATCCACCAGCCTGGCATCTGGTAAATGATCACGTCGGCCCAGAGGAACTTGGCGACTTCCTCCTGGACGTCGTAGCCGCCGTCGATAAAGGTGGTTTTCACATCGAAACCGCCACGGTCCAACACGCTGAGCGCCGTGTCATGGAGGGTGGCGTTGTAGCGACCGTCGGAATGGGCGAATTGTTTGCCGCCGTTGAGCAACAGGACTTTTTTCATGGGGAGCCTCATCGGGTTCCACGGCGTGGGCCGTTGGAGGGCCGCTGCATGGAAAGGTTGAAAATGATGGCGGCAGAGTACCGACGAGCTTCGCGCGGAATAAGCACCGCAACGGCAAAACTGATTTGACCTATACGCAAGAATGGAAGACCTATTGTTGCCGTAAGCTCCGACACCTCTTTTATTTCAGGAGCCATCTCGATGAGCGAACTGCACGGTTTCATCCTGCATGCCAAGACCCGTCCGGAAAAAGCCGAAGCCTTCGAAGCGCTGTTTCGCGCCTACGTCGAGCCAAGCCGTGCCGAGCCCGGTTGCATCGAATACCACATGCTGCGGGACCAGCAGGATCCAACGCTGTTTATCTTCTATGAGATCTGGGCCTCCCAGGCGCACCTGGAGGTGCACTCGAACCTGCCGCACATGCGGCAATTCTTCGAGCAACGCATGGACTATCTGGAGCGCGACTTCGACATCCGTCGCGTCGACATGCTCAGCCCTTCCTCGGCTAGCCGCTGATCAGCAGATGGCCGCCGAGCACGCCGAGGCCGATGAAAAATGCCCGTTTGAACAACACGGCGCTGATCCTCTGGCGCAACCATTGCCCCAGCCACATCCCCAGCAGCGCCGGTGCCAGCGCCAGTAACGAAGCGCTCAATTCGCCGCCGCCCAGTTCGCCGCGCCACAACAGGCCGGCGGCCAGGGCCAGAGTAGAAACGGTGAATGACAGGCCCAGGGCTTGCACCAATTCATCCTTGCTCAAGCCCAGCGCTTGCAGATAGGGCACCGCCGGAATGACGAACACACCGGTGGCGGAGGTGATGAGGCCGGTCAGCAGCCCACAAAGCGGAGCGATCCACGATTCGGCATCGGGACCGACCCGCAGCGTCGGCAGCAACAGCCCGCTCAACGCATACAGCAACAACGCCCCGCCCAAGGCCCGCACCACCCAAGCCCCGCCCGTCATACCGAGCCACAGCGTACCGAGCCCAGTGCCCATGAAAATCGCCAGCAACAGCGGCCACAGGCGCCGGATCAGGGCTTGCAGATGACCGCCAAACGCCAGTTGCCAGAGATTGGTCAGGGTCGCCGGGATAATCAGCAACGCCGCAGCCTGCGCCGGAGCCATAGCCAGCCCGAGCAAGCCCATGGAGATGGTCGGCAGCCCCAGGCCGATCACACCCTTGATGGTACCGGCCAGCAGGAAGGTGGCGATGACCAGCAGGGACAGGGCCAGGCCGAGATTTTGATAGAAAGCGATGAGTGTGTTCATGGGCGTATCGTGCACCCCGGGACTTGGCTTGAAAATCTGCCATATACTGAGGGTGCCTCTCTTGTGGCAAGAGGCTGTTCATTCGCTGATGCTGCCGACGCTATCGCGAGCAAGCTCGCTCCCACAGGGGGTTGCATTTCAAACTGTGGGAGCGAGCTTGCTCGCGATGGCGACGTACCAAACACCAGACAAACCCGGCACAGGATCACCCGCCCATGCACTTCGACCTCACCGACCTGCGCCTCTACCTGAACATCCTCGACACCGGCAACATCACCGCCGGTGCGGCCCGCAGCCATTTGTCCCTGGCCGCGGCCAGTGCGCGGGTCCGGGCCATGGAAGCTTCCCTGGGCATCGAGCTGCTTGAGCGCGGACGGCGTGGCGTAGCCCCAACGCCGGCTGGCAGGGCCCTGGCCGAGCACGCCCGAGTCCTGTTGCAACAGGCCGAACGCCTGCAACAGGATCTGGCCGAATACGCCAAGGGCGTCAAAGGCCGGGTACGATTGTTGTGCAACACCAGCGCCATGACCGAGTACCTGCCCGAACTGCTGGCAGGTTTTCTCAAGGCCCATCCCAACCTCGACATCGACCTGCAGGAATTACCCAGCTCACGGATCACCCATGCGCTGCGCCAGGGCGCGGCGGACCTGGGGATCGTTTCCGACGCGGTGGATACCCACGGCCTTCAGGCCTGGCCGTTTCGCGACGATCCACTGGTCTTGATCCTACCAACCGGGCACCCACTGGCTGACGGTCGAGCCGTGCGTTTCAGCGAGACCCTCAGCCACGACTATGTCGGCCTGAACGCCTCCAGTGCCCTGGCGATTCACCTGGAAGAACAGGCCCTGCACATCGGCTCACGCATGCAAATCCGCATTCGTGCCGATGGTTTCGACGGCATGATTCGCATGGTGGCCCATGGTGCAGGCATTGCCATCGTGCCGAAGGCGGCCATCGACCGGCGCCCGCCCGAGCCTTCGTATCACTGCGTCCCGCTGCAAGAGGCCTGGACCCACCGGGCGCTGCTGCTGTGCGCCCGCAACTTCGACGGTTTGCCGGCCTACGCCACGGCCCTGGCTCGACATCTGGCCGATTGATGCGCGCTTCTGGATAGCTCGATGTCGACCACAGGCATCTACCTGCCCAGGCCACGCGTTAGGGTGCCTGTTCTCTTCCGCCCCTTTCGGAGTTCACATGACCGCCCCCATCACCGTCCTGCGCGACACCCATCCGCTGCCCGTACTCGATGCCTGCAAATGGGAAAAACTCGAAGGCGACCCGCACACCGTCAACCTCAACGCCTACACCAGCGAAGACGGCAGCAAGATCATGGGCACCTGGATCTGCACACCCGGCAAATGGTATGTGGAATACGTGAAGTGGGAGTACTGCCATTTCCAGGAAGGCTACTGCATCATCACCCCAGAGGGCCTGGAGCCGATCCATCTGCGCGCCGGTGACATCTTCGTCATCGAGCCAGGCATGAAAGGCACGTGGGAAGTGGTCGAGACCGTGCGCAAATATTTCGTCTTCGCCTGACGAACGCGCTTGACCGATACGCTGTGCTCAAAGGCGCGCCTGGAGCACAGCGCAGCATGACCGCCCGCTATGCCGTCACGTCGACGGTGCTGATTTTACCGCTGCGATACGCCTCGAATATCTGATGCAGGCTCGATCGGGCATCGCCTTTCGCAGTGAAAATGCCGCCACACCCCCGATTGGCCGCCGCATAACTTTCATCCTCCATCAATATCTGGTGCGCCTGCTTCAGGTTCCAGAACGGCACGCCGGCAAACAGGTGGTGCGTCAGATGATAGTTATCGCCATGCATACCGATAAACAATCGCTCGACCGGCGTGGGGAAACGATTGCGCGTCAGTTGCACCTCATCCTTGTACACCCCGAACATGCCGAAGTGCTCGGAAATCTCGGAGAGCCAGCCAATCACCTGGAATACCGTGAAGTAAGGGACCAACCAGAACAGGACATAAGCCCACGGGCCGACAAAGTAATTGAAGAGCAATAACATGGCGCCATGAACCGCCAGAAGCTTCAAGCCCTGTAACGGATTGGCCAGGATGTCCCCCGCCCGGTTCTTGACCAGATAAAGGAAGTACTTGTAGGTGTTGACCAGCGTCACGCTCCTGAACAAATGACGGAACAGGAAGTCCAGACGGTCCTGAGCCTCGTACAAACCCGACTCGATATAGAAACGATGGTCGGGATCCTTCAGCTTGTCGCCCAGATGGTGATGGTGCATCTGCACATGGGATCGACGATAGGCTTCATAGTCCTGGAAGATGGGGTAGGCCAACAAATATTCACCGACCCATTTGTTAAGCGCCTTGCTTTGAGCCAACGTCATATGCGCCGCTTCGTGCAAAAGCGAGGCAAGTGCCCGCTGCCGAGAGCCAATGAACAACAATGCCAGCGGATAAAGCGCGTTATAGCGATTGGCTAGAAATATCGCCGAGACAATGATCAGAAGATCCGCACCCAGGGCAACCAGCCAGTGCCAATTGTCTTTTTTGTACAAAGGCCGCAGACGCAGCCTGAGTGCAGCAGAAGGATTAAACCTGTTCACATCGTTCATCGGAATTCCCTTTCGTAACTCGAAGTGATGAATACAGGCGCGAAACGCCTGCGCAACCTTGATTACTTCCCCAGACAAAACAATTAATGCAGTACCACTGCCGCAGACGGTCACCTGCCAGGCACACGACGCACATTCCATTGCGACAAACCGCACGACATAGACTTTTTATTTACAGGCTATTGATTGCCTCATTGATCATTTACAACTCGGCCAATAACGCGATGAACTCATCCACGTCTTGAGCGTTGTTCCTCCCATTGATGGAAACGCGCACAAAACGCTCATGCCCCTGCGCCAACATGAAGTACGGCGTATGCGATGCATATCCCGGCCAAGCGTTGATACCTCGGGCCCGCAGATAACTGACGAGTTCTGTCGCCGAACGACGCTCATGGGTGAACGCGATGATGCCCTGATGGTGAGTGCCCGGAGCAATCAAGTTGACACCGGGGGTCTCTGCCAGACGCCTGAGCAGCACTCGATAGAGCTCGGACTCCGCCCCGTAGGCGCTCGACAGGCGCTCTTTGATCGCCTGGTTCAAACCCACTACGGCCGCGTTGTTACGCTCGGCATATTCAAAACAGCGGGCATCTCCCACCCCTCGCGTGACGACGCCGCTGACATCGACCGTGGCCCGGCCCAGGTCAGTGAAACGAGGCTGCGCGGTGGCCAGGAAACGCTCGGACAGGTAGGCAAACCCTGTTCCCCTTGGCCCACACAGGAACTTTCTGCCGGCAGCCGTCAACACATCGCAGCCGGCGGCGCCCACGTCCAGCGCCAGCATGCCCGCCGATTGACAGGCATCGACAAAGTACCAGGCCGAGTAGTCGCGCAGGATATCGCCCACCGCCTCGATGTCATTCACAATGCCACAGCAAGAAGGGACATGGACGATCGAGACCAACTTGACCTCGGCGCTCATGTGCCGGGCCAGCCATTGCAGGTCGAGGTTGCCATCGGCCAGCAGCGGTATCACTTCAACCACTACCCCATGCAGGCGCTGCAATGTTGCAAGTGCGATCAAGTTGCCCGCGTATTCGTAGGGAGTGACCAGAACACGTGCGCCTTCGGACCAGGTCAATGCCTCCAGCGCGGTCACCCAAGCCTTGGTCGCCCCATCGAAAAGCGCCACGTTACGCGCATCGGCGCCCAGCAGCCGGGCAATGTTTTCATAGACCTCAACGTCCAGCACAGAGGCGTAATTCAATTCGGTTTCATAAGCCCCCGACTCAAACTCGTCCTGCAGATAACGTTGCATCAGCTTCAGCGTCTCGGCAGACATCAGCCCCGAACCCGCCGTATTGAAGTGAATCATCAATCACCTCTCACGCCTTGAACCCAGGAAATAAAACAGACTGGCCACGACCACGCACATGGATAACAGGTAGAACACCGCCCAAGGTGCAAAGAGCGACAGGGCAACACCGCATAGCACCGGCCCCAGCGCAGCTCCCAGGTTGGACAGGTTTTGCGCACCGTAGTACACGCCGCGCATATCCTCCGGGGCGATGTAATCGATGAACAGGTATTCCACCGGGATAATGATGATTTCACCCACGGTAAAAACGATCATGGCCAATACCCAGGCCAGCGGAGTCTGTGCGTAACAAAACCCCATCAGGCCAACCACGAAAAACAACATGCCCAGCATCAACATCCGGAACAAATTGTTCTGGTTGATCCTGGAGCCGACCAGGTATTGCAAACCAATCACCACGCAAGCATTGGTGGTGACCAGATAGTTGATGATCTTGTAGGTGTTCTCCGGCGTGCTGGTCACGATCAGGTATTGCGACAAATAGGCCGTGAACTGACCGAACACGACAGCACTGAGAACGCCTCCGATCGTAAAACACACCAGCTTGTAGTTACGCACCAAATGGACCAGCACGCGGGCAAAATCATGATTTGGCCGCTCTACGCCTTCTCCACGAGGAAGCCGTGCCCCCATCCCGCTGTACAACACGACAAAAGCCACCCCGATCAAGGCCGAAACCGCAAACGGCAGGCCGGGACTGACTTTCGCGCACAGCACACCCAGGAAAGGACCGATGGCATAACCGACGTTGGTCAGCGTGTACTTCATGGAAAACACGCTCGCCCGCTTGTCCGCCGTCACCAGGAAACCTATGCCTGATTTCACCGCGATATCGATCACCGCATAGGCGAGGTTGACCACCACGATAGCGATGATGAACGGCACCAGGCTGGCCACCTGATAAGCCACGGCAAACGCCAAGGCAAACAGCGTGGCGGCACCGAGCAGGATCCGGTAGTTGGAAAACCGGTCCACCAGAAAACCGCCGTAGACACCCAGGATGGAGCTGACGATCAGCGCACCGCCCACCACAAGACCGATATCGGTGACCCCCAGGCCAAAGGCCTGGGAGAAATAAACCACCAGATAAGGCAAGGCCAGCGCCCGGGCAACGGTCAGGATGAACGTCGCCGACAGCAGCAGAACCACGGGCCGGGTATACACCTTGAATCCACCCTGCACCGCCAGCTCTCCCGACACGTCTTTCATGACAACATTTCCCTGTACACGCCGGGTTCGTCCTCGCGCAGCAACTCGATGCTCTTCTGAATGGCTGCACGGTCACGGTCGAGAATGAACACGTGCCCCGGGCAGTTTTCCAGGGAAACGGTTTCCTTGAGCGCCCCTTCGTCCTGAATCTTGATGCTGTGTACGCCCGGGATCGCTTTCCACCGGGCGAGGTCCGGCGCACGCTTGATGGGCCCAGCCTGTCGTGCGATCAGGAACACGCAGCTGGAATGGAAATAAAGCTTGTTTCTCGGGCGTTGCCGGTAATCGAGAAAGGCCTGGGGGTTGATCAACGAATCGATCCACAGGCTCAACTGGTTATGCCCCAAGGCCCGGGTATAGGCCGACAGGTCGATACCGCCCGGCATGCGTGCCGCGGTTTCAAGCAACACCGGTTCGTCGTCGACAATCATCAGTTCGCTGTGACCGACGCCCTGCTGGATACCCAGTGCATCGAGCACGGAAAAAATGTATTGCGACAGGCGACGGTAGACGTCGGCATTGTCCACCGGGCACATCAGCTGGTTGTAGTCGTGTACGGGCGAATCGCCAATCCGAGTGCGGTACACCCGGATGATTTCGCTGACATAGTGCTGGCCGTCGACACTCACGGTATTGACGCAGTATTCGATGTCCACGTCCGTGGATTTGCTCGCCGACAACTCCGAGTTGAAATCCGAATTGTCCAGGTACTGCTGGACCAGGATTTCCTCGTTGCTTTCAAGGAACAGGTTCTGGCTCGACTTGATGACCTCGAAGGCCTGTTCGACTTCGCTTTCCTGCGTACAGATATGAATATTGTCGGATCCGGCACTTTTGATCGGCTTCAACACCACCGGCAGGATGCGTTGTTCTTTTACCCACTCCAGAATCGCTGCCAGCGAATCCGACTTGAAATGCTTGATCGAGCGCACGCCCGCCCGCTGCAAGGCTTCATGCATTTCGAACTTGTCGCGCCAGCGAACAGCGTGCGCCGGATCATTGCGGCGAGGGACATCGAACAGGCCCGCCAGATGCGCGGCCAGCTCAACGCCAAACTCGCAGCCGGCCAGCACGAACTGCACCGAGTAATCGGACAATGCCTGCTGCAGCTCGGCGTCAGAGTGATAGAGAACGTCCTGGATAAAGTCGGCCGGCCGGAGCCAGGACTTGTAGAAGGCGTTGACATTGGCGGTGGAACGCACGTGCACGCATTCGAATCCACGGGAAATAAAGGCAGGCGCGATGAGGCTGCCGATCGAATAGGCATCCACGATCAGCACAATGTTTTTCTTATAGATCACTTGATCGTCTCCGGGGCACGGCTGAGTTCGCGGACGGTAGCCTTGATAATCCCGGCGGCTTTATGAATATCGTCGCGGCTGATGTTGAGATGCGGCATGAAGCGCATTTCCCTGGCGTTATAAGGCAAGCCCCCCACCCCTTTCTGACGCAGAAGAGTGGCGAACTGCACCGGCGCGACACCCAGCGCGGCAATGTCCAGGGTGACCATGTTCGTGCCCTTGTAGCGCGCAGGCGCCTCGTCGATGTCATTGAGCAACTGGTGCAGCAACGCCGCGTGCTCATGGTCGTCGGCCAACCGCTCGACGTGGTTTTGCATCGCATAAAGCCCCGCCGCCGCCATCATGCCGGCCTGGTGCAAATCACCACCGAACCATTTGCGGTATTTTTTGGCGCGCAGTATCAGTTCTTGCGAACCCACCATGATCGAACCGATCGGCGCCCCCAATCCCTTCGACAGGCACATGGACAGCAGATCAGCGTTGTCGGTGTATGAAGTCACATCGATACCGGAGGCAATCGACGCATGGAGAATGCGTGCGCCATCGAGATAACGATAGGCACCGATATCCTTGGCGTAAGCAAAGACATCGTTCATTTGTTGCAGCGGAAAAATGTCCCCGCCTTTGCAGCCGAGGGTGTTTTCGATCACCACTACCCGCGGCAAGGCATAGTTCTGACTCCAGCGGCATTTGGAGGCGTGGAGTTTTTCCAGGTCAGCGACGTCGAACAGACCGTTGTCGTGGTTGGACAGCGAAAAGTTGACCCCTGAAAAAGCCGACGTCGAGGCCGACTCATAGAAATTGATGTGGTACGAAGCGTCGAGGAATATCTCGTCGCCCGGGTTCGTCAGTGCCTTGATCGCCAACTGGTTGCTCAAGGTGCCGCCCGAGGTGAACAGCGCCGCTTCCTTCTGGAAGTAATTGGCGCAGTACTCCTCCAGTGCACGCACTGTCGGGTCTTCACCGAAGCAGTCATCGCCCACTTCAGCCTGATAAATCGCCTTGCGCATGCCTTCCGTTGGCTTGGTTACCGTGTCGCTTCTCAGATCGATAAACATAAATTGCTCCGTTAGTAACCTGCGCCAAAGACGATGCGAGAGGGATCGTAGAAGTCAGCGAGGGACTCCAGGACGTTTTCAGGCGACTCCGCGAGCCGATGCAGAAAATGCAGGTACCAGCTGTCGCCATAAACCGCCGCGATACGACAGGCCAGCCCGGCCTCCTTGGCTTTACGCAACGTCTCGGGTTGCACACCGTGGAGCATTTCCAGTTCCTGGATCCGCGAGTGGTAACCCTGCTCGAAAATGCGCTTGATCAGGTTGGGGTCCTGCGTCGCGCAACTGACCGCGATGTTGGCCTCGAGAAGTTCGGCGAGTAACGTCAAATAGCGCTCATCCAGTTCTGTGCCACGGGGGAGGGCTATTTCACGCGCTTCGTTATATACACCTTTAACCAATCGAATCTTACGACCATACCCAATGATTGCGGGTAAATCATCAAGCGTTCTATGCAAGTGCGCCTGTACTGTTAGACCAATATTGGAATGATCGGGCGCCAGTTGGGAATACACTTCGAGGATCTTATCGACTGCTGAAGAATGCTCCATGCTAATCATCACGGAAATATTATGTTCTGCGGCAGCAGACAGGATAGTGGCGGCGTTGCGATAGGCCGTTTCCTGGGAAATGAGCATGCCCACGGCACTTAGATCAAACCCCAATTGTGGTGTTAATCCGGCCTTGGCGAACGTCTGGATAGACTTCAGATATTCATCGACGAAGGCCTGCACCACGCGCGGATCATGGTTCTCCTCGCCGACATATTCAACGCCGAGTCGATAGCCTTTGTCGTGAAGTAATTGGAGTTTTCCAGCGAGCTCTTCTCGATCGGAAGAGACGATATAGCGGTGGGCCGCTTGCTCGAATAATTTGAAGAACAACGAGTCTTTGCTGAAGGCGTCCCGACATTCTTGATTGAGCGCCAACTTTTTAAGGGCAGCAGATATAAGTACGCATGTATCCTGCGAAGGCATGGGTATCGCTCCTTGATAATGATTGCTCGTCCTGAGCGCCGAGTATTGTGCAACGATTTTTTTCTGTCAAGGCTCCATAACTATAACAACTCGTTATCACCCGCAACGTTTCATATATATGAAACCAAGAACACTCAAGACAATGTCATAGTAAATATCGTTTATTACAGCTTCACGGCAAATATCGCCCAGTCAGCTTATTTCCCAGCCAGCGGGGCGGCCTTGAACATGAGACGCTGTGGCGAGGAAGCTCGCTCCCTCGCCCAGTGCACGCTTATTGCGGCTTGCGATAGCTGTTAACAATCGCCGAAAAATCCTTGCCGCCCTCGCCCCGCTGGCTCATCGCCTGGTACAACTGCTGCGCCACCGCCCCCAGCACCACCGGCTGATGGGCCTGCCGCGCGGCTTCGGTCGCCAGGCCAAGGTCCTTGAGCATCAGGTCGGCGCCAAAGCCACCCGTGTAGCCACGGGACGCCGGCGCCGTTTCGATCACGCCCGGCCACGGGTTGTAGGTGTCCGAACTCCAGCAACGCCCCGTCGAGCTGTTGATGATCCCGGCCAGCACCTGGGTGTCGATCCCCAAGGCATCGCCCAGCGCCATGGCCTCGCTGACGCCCACCATGGAAATGCCCAGCAGCAGGTTGTTGCAGATCTTGGCGATCTGCCCGGTGCCGACTTCGCCACAGTGCACGATGTTACGACCCATTTGCGCCAACACCGGTTGCAAGGTGGCGAACAACTCAGCCGTGGCGCCGACCATGAAAGTCAACGTACCCGCTGCCGCACCGCCGGTGCCGCCCGAGACGGGCGCATCGGCCATCGCCACCCCTTGTTTCGCAGCGGCAGCCGCCACGTCGCGAGCGGTTTGTGGATCGATGGTGCTGCAATCCACCGCCGGTGTGCCAGCGGCGATACCGGCCAGCACACCGTCCTCACCCAGCCAGACGCTACGCACATGGGCGGCGGCCGGCAGCATAGTGATCACCAGCGCAGCTCCCTGGGCCGCGTCGCGAGGCGAGGCACTGACGGTGCCGCCCAATGCCGCCAGTTCAGCCAGCACCGTCTGGTTCAGGTCGAACAGGTTCAGCGAATGGCCGGCCTTGAGCAGGTTGCGCGCCATGGGGGCGCCCATGTTGCCCAGGCCGATAAATGCGATGTTCATGTCCGGCTCCTTAACGCAAATTGATGGTGGTGTTCACACCGTCATTGACGCTGTCATCATCGAACCAGCGCGCGGTCACGGTCTTGGTCTGAGTGTAGAACTGCACCACTTGTTTGCCGTACGGGCCGAGGTCGCCGAGTTTCGAACCACGGGAACCGGTGAAGCTGAAGAACGGCACCGGCACCGGGATCGGGATGTTGATGCCCACCTGGCCAACGTCGATTTCGCTCTGGAATTTGCGCGCCGCCGCACCGCTCTGGGTGAACAGGCCGGTGCCGTTGCCGAATGGGTTGGCGTTGACCAGGGCAATCGCCTGATCCAGGGTGTCGACTTCCAGCACCACCAGCACTGGGCCGAAGATTTCCTCGGTGTAGATGCGCATCTCGGTGGTCACGCCGGAAAACAAGGTCGGGCCGACAAAATTGCCCTGCTCGAAGCCCGGCACGCTGATGCTACGGCCATCGAGTTCCAGCTTCGCGCCTTCCTTCACGCCGCTCTCGATCAACTCGAGAATCCGCGCCTTGGCCCGCTTGGAAATCACCGGACCAACGTCGGTGCCCGGCTCACTGCCGGCGTTGACCTTGAGCTTCTGCGCCAGGGCCTTGAGCTCCGGCAACCATTGTTTGGCCGCGCCCACCAGCACCACCACGGAGGTGGCCATGCAACGCTGTCCCGCCGCGCCAAAACCGGCGCCGACCAGGGCGTTGAGGGTCTGCTCACGATTGGCATCGGGCAACACCACCGCGTGGTTCTTGGCCCCCATCATCGACTGCACGCGCTTGCCATGGCGACCCGCCAGGTCATACACGTGGGTGCCGACCGCCGTCGAACCGACGAAGGAAACCGCCTTGATGTCCTTGTGGGTGCAGAGCGCATCCACCACGTCCTTGCCACCGTGCACCACGTTGAGCACACCCGCCGGCACGCCGGCCTCGATGGCCAGTTCCACCAGCAGCATGGTCGACAACGGATCCTGTTCCGACGGTTTGAGCACAAAGGTGTTGCCGCAGGCGATGGCCATCGGGAACATCCACAGCGGAATCATCGCCGGGAAGTTGAACGGCGTAATGCCCGCGCACACCCCGATCGGTTGGCGCAGCGTGTAGGTGTCCACGCCACCGGCGACGTTCTCGGCGAACTCGCCCATCTGCAGGGTGCCGATGGAACAGGCGTGCTCGACCACTTCCAGGCCGCGGAAAATATCGCCCTCGGCGTCAGCGATGGTCTTGCCCTGTTCGGCGCTGAGCACCGCGGCGATGCGCTTGGAATGCTCGCGGATCAACGCCTGGAGCTTGAGCATGATGCGCATCCGCGCACCGATGGGCGTCAGTTTCCAGGTCTGGAACGCACGCTGGGCGGCGGCGATGGCGGCATCGACTTCCGACGCCGTAGCGAATGGAACCTTCGCCAACACCTGCTGGGTCGCCGGGTTGACGATGTCGTGCCATTCGCTGGATTGGGATTCAACCCACTCGCCATCAATCAACAGTCTGACGGTTTGCAGGGCAGTGTCGCTGGGCGTAAGGGAAACATTCATGCTGGCCTCCGGGATTGTTCTTATAGAGAGCGCTGGTTCAGCAAAGACCAAGGTGCACGGGCACGCATGGTGATGAGACGGTTTTTGGAGTATAGATGTGCAAACTTCTAATAAGAATGCACATAAAAGCCGGTCCATCATGCAAAAAAACATCACCTCCCTGGGGTCGCTGAATTGGGACGACCTCAAGTTTTTCCTCGAAGTGGCCCGCACCCGCAAGGCCAGCACGGCCGCCAAGCGCCTGGCCGTCGACTACACCACGGTGTCGCGACGCATCAGCTCGCTGGAAGCCTCGCTGGGCACGCTGCTGTTCGAGAAATCCCGGACCAACGGTTTTGTCCTGACCGCCGAAGGCCAGCGCCTGCTGGGGTATGCCGAATCGATCGAAAGCACCCTGCACATGGCCTGCGAACAGGTCTCAGGCTCTGGCGTGGCGCTGTCCGGCCATGTACGCATGGGCTGCACCGAAGGCTTCGGCAGCTTCTTCATCACCCCGCAACTGAGCCATTTCGTCGACGCCTACCCGGCCATTTCGGTGGACATCCTGCCGCTGCCGCACTTCATCAGCCTCTCCAAGCGCGAAGCCGACATCGTCATCGCCCTCGAACGTCCCGAACATGGCCCCTATGTGTGCTGCAAATTGTGCGACTACCGGCTGCAGCTCTATGCCACCCAGCCCTACCTGGACAATCACCCACCGATCCAGCGCCCGGCCGACCTGAGCAAGCATTCGTTCATCAGCTACGTGGATGACCTGGCGTTCAGTTCCGAATTGCTCTACCTGGCCAACGTCCTGCCCGGCGCCAATGCCCACCTGCGCAGCACCAGCGTGATCGCGCAATTCGTGGCCGCGCAGCAAGGGCGCTCACTGGCGATCCTGCCCTGCTTCCTCGCCGCCCAGGACCCACGACTATTGCCCGTGCTGCCGGAGGAAATCACTGTCACCCGGCAGTTCTGGATGTACTGCCGGGAAGACCTGCGCAAGCTCAAACGAATTACGTTGTTGTGGGATTACATCCGCGAGGTGACTGAACAGAATCAACCATTGTTGATGGGTGATAGCCGGGAGATGGTGTTCGCCGACTAATCGGCGATGACCACGATGGCGACTCGGCGGTTTTCGGTGCGGCCGCTGGGCGTGTCATTGGAGGCGACCGGGTTGCTGCTGCCCAGGCCGCGCAGCTGGACGTTTTCTTCGCGCATGCCAACGCTTGTCAGCACCTTGCTCACGCTGGCGGCACGGCGCATCGACAGTTGTTCGTTGTAGGCCTGGGAGCCCGATGCGTCGGTATGACCATCGACGCGTACCCGCTCGATGCCCGCCCCCAGCAGCGCCTTGCCGATGCGCTCGACAATTTCGGTACTGGCCGGGTTGAGATTTTCCATATCGCTGCCGAACAACACCTTGCCCGACAAACCGAAGGCCCAGCCATCGTCGGTCAATTCGAAGCCTTGTTGCTTGAGTACGGTAATTTGCGCCGGGGTCAGGCCTTTCGGCGGTGCCGTCTGGCAACCACTCAGCGCCAGGATGGCAAGCAAGAACAGCGCCGCGAACCAGCGCAGGGAAAATTGAGGGTATGAACGCACGAGTCAGCTCCTGGTTTGAAAATCAGCGACGGAGTGATCCGACCCCGCCGTGTGTTGTCCGCCTCGAGCGAGGCGTTTGGCTTGGTACATTGCCGCGTCGGCGGCATGGAGCAAGGTGCCCGGTGTGTCACCATGATCCGGGTAGACGGCAATGCCGATACTGAGGGAGGTCAACACGGAGGCGTTGCCGGGCAATTGAATCGGCATTTCCATGCTGGCGATGATTTTTTCAGCGATCCGCTCGGCATCCTCGGCCTTGTGCAGGGGCGCCAGCAGCACGGCGAATTCATCGCCCCCCAGGCGCGCGACCAAGTCATCCTCGCGCAACTGGGCCCGGACCCGGGTCGCCACGGCCGTCAGCACCGCGTCGCCGGCGGCGTGGCCAAAGTTGTCATTGATACCCTTGAACCGATCGCTGTCCAGGTACAGCACGGCCACTTGCTCGTTGAGCTTGCTGGCATTGCGCAAGGCGCGAATCAGTCGGCCTTCGAAAAACGCCCGGTTCGGCAAACCGGTCAGGCTGTCGTGGCTGGCCTGGTGCGCCAGGGTTTCGTTTTCGCTTTGCAGGTGGGTCTGCCAGGACTCCAGTTCATCGAGCAATGCGTTGAAGTCATTGGCCAGGTTATCCAGTTCAGCAATGGCGGCCGGTGGCACGCGTCGGTCCAGGGCTCGCTCGCTGCGTGCCGCGTGGGCCACCTCGGCCAGGCTGCGCAGCGGCCCGATGATCGCACGCAACTGGCGCCGCGCCAGATAAAGCGCCACCCAGGCACTGACCGCCGTGCACAGGATGATCCCCGCCAGGCCGCTGAGCAAAAAGCGCAACAGGCTACCGCCATGCCCTGCCAACACGATACGGCCGATGTTCTGCCCTTGATGAACGATCGGCAGGCTGATGGGTTTTTCCAGGAAGGCCTTGGCAATGTGTACTTCCAGTTCCGACAACAGGCCGGTTTGCGGTCGCTGCCAGCGCGCCAACAGACGGCCATGTTCATTCAACACCTGGGCATCGGCGACTTCCTCGGTGGAGGCGATCAAGGCCAGTGCTTCGGTGGCCGCAGCCGAATCATCGAAGACCACGGCCGCTTCCACGGTGTAGTTGATCGAACGGGCGATCAAATGCAGGTTGTGATCGGCGTAGACCCGCAATGCCAGCAGGCCGAGCAAGGTCAAGGAAGCACTGGCCATGGTGATGGCCACCAACGCGACGATCAGATGGCCACGACCGATGACCGAGCCCAGGGTGGGACGGACCCTTGGTTTGCGCTGTTTCATGGCGTCGCCGGCCTGCGACGGGAAAGCTGCAGCACACTTGGATGGATGCGCACACCACTGCGTGCCACAGAGTCGAGGTTGACCTCGAAAGACACCTGTTCATCGCCGACCCGCAGGCAGAACAGGCTACCCACGGTGCACTGGTCGCCGCCTTCGCTGATGCTCAGCACTGGCTTGCCGATCAAGGACGCAAACAAACGGGTGTGCTCATCGTTGGTCAGCCTGCCGACGTAGACCGCGTTACAGGCAGTGGCGATATCAGGATGATCGGCCAGCAGCCGCTGCACCGTCACCGGCCGCCCCGTGGCCTGGGTGGTGCCCTTGACCAGATCATCGGTGTACTGGGTCGGCCCGACGATGCACAGTTGCAGTTGGGTGGGCTCCACGGGCCAACGGGCGTAGCTGAGAATGCCCAATACCACCTGGGTCACCGCTTCGGCCCGCTGCTCGGCCTGGGTCGTGGTGACTTGCTCCTGGGCCATCGCGACAGGCAGCAGCAGACACAAAAGGCCGGCCAGCAGAAAATGCCCCCGCCCCTTGCTGCGCACTGCCTCCCGTACAGGCACTTTCATGGAGAATCTCTTGATCCGGACGATAAGTGCCGGAACGATAGCACAGTGCCCAAAAGCCAGCGAGGCCGCGTGTTACGCAGACTTCGGAGCGAAACAGGCAAAATTGCCATGGGGCATGAACCATTAAAAGCTGATGATTCAGTCAGCCGGCTCCAACTCCAGCATCAACCCGCTCAAACGCTTGACCTTGCGCCGGACCGCCTCCTCGAAGATGCCCACTCGCGGTTCGATCAGGCTGAACCATTGCTTGCCCCGGGTAATGGCGGTGTACACCAGTTCCTTGGTCAAGACCGGGTTGAGCGCATCCGGAAGGATCAACGCGGTATGGGTGAATTCCGAACCCTGGGATTTGTGCACCGTCATGGCATACACGGTTTCCACGTCATTGAGTCGGCTGGGCAGGACGAAACGCACACCGCCCTGGCCGTCATTACGCGGGAAAGCGACCCGCAGGACCTGCTTGCCGGCATCGGGCCCGTCACGCTCGGGCAGCTTGAGGGCGATGCCGATATCGCCATTCATCAATCCCAGCCCATAGTCGTTACGAGTCATCAGCACCGGGCGTCCTTCGTACCACTGATGATCGCTATCGATAAGGCGAGCCTTGAGCAACGCCGCGGTGATCCGTTGGTTCAACCCTTCAACGCCCCACGGGCCTTTACGCACCGCGCAAAGCAATTGGAATTCGTCGAAGGCCGCCAGTACCTCTCGAGCCCAATCGGCCCAACAACCGTCTTCCAATGGGCGAGAAATGGCCGGGCGACGCTGCCGCAGCAGGCTCAGGTAATGCCGATACCCCTGGGGCCCTTCTGGCTTGCCGTCGAGCAACAGTTTTTCCAACTTGGTGTCGTGCTCACTCGCCAGTTTCAGGGAGGACAGATCGGAATATTGCCCTTGCTCCAGCAACTGACGGGCTTTTTCAGGCTGTTGCTGGTTGACCCAGCGAGCCAGTTGACCGATCCCACTGCCTTCGCCGAAACGTCGGGAATGCCTGAGCATGACCACTTGCTGCGCCAGGGGATGAGTGCCGTCGAGGTCTTGCTGCAGGTCACTGGCCGCCAGGTCTTCACCACTGACCGACTCAAGCCAGGCTCGGGTCCGGGGGCTGTACCAACCGTCCTCGGCGTCTCGACACAAATCCCCCAGCACCGCACCGGCCTCTACAGAAGCCAGCTGGTCCTTGTCCCCCAGCAACACCAACCGTGCATGGGCCGGCAGTGCATCCAGCAGATTGGCCATCATCTCCAGGTCGATCATCGACGCCTCATCGACCACCAACACATCCAGTGGCAAGCGGTTGCCTGCATGGTGGCGAAAATGCCGGGTGCCGGGGCGGCTGCCCAGCAAACGATGGACTGTCGTGACGTCGCACGGAATGCGTTCGCGCACAGCCTCATCCACGTCCAGGGTCCGGACCTGCTGGCTGATGGACTCGGTCAGGCGCGCCGCCGCCTTGCCAGTGGGCGCAGCCAGGCGAATCCGTAGCGGCTTCCCGGCCTCGACGGCCGGAGCCTGCAACAACGCCAGCAGGCGCACAACGGTGGTGGTCTTGCCGGTACCCGGGCCACCGGTCACGATACTGAAGGCCCCGCGAGTCGCCAGCGCGCAGGCCAGCTTCTGCCAATCGATCGGGGCGTTGGCATTGGCCGGCCCGAACAGCCCGTCCAAACGCTCGCGCAGGTCACCAGGCGCCACTTCATGGTCAATCAGCCGTTGGCGCAACGCCTCGTCGATCCGTCGTTCATAGCCCCAGTAGCGGCGCAGATAAAGACGCTTGCCAGACAGCACCAACGGACGTTGCTGCGCCTCTTCGCTCTCATCCGCAGCCAGGGCCACCAGACGACTGGACGCCAGGGCCTTGCACCAATGGACGCCGTCCAGTGTCTGCAATATTTGCGAAGGCAACAGCATCACGCCTGGCTGCAGGTCGCCCTCGGGGGGCAGCGACAGGGCGAAGTCCGGCTCCTTGAGGGTCTCGAACACATCCAGGCAAACATGCCCGTGGCCCAGTTGATGACTGGTCAGCGCAGCGGCGAGCAGGACCAAGGGATCATCGTCCGGCGCCAGTTCATGGAGGAACGCCACGAATGCCTTGTCCAGGGCGCGCAACCAGCCGCGCTCGACCCAGCGCGTCAGTAACAACAGCAGGTCCTGGGCACGGCTCAAGGGGGCCAGGTCAACCGGGCTCTCGTCGTCGGCGGCCTTGGGCAGCAGGTCGGCAAAGGAACGACTCATAGCAGTTCTCCCTGTACCCACGCCGGCTCGGCCTTGGGTTCGGGCGCGCCCTGGAACAGCCGATCCAGTTGTTCGATCAAGGCCCGTGGCGGCTTGGTGAAATACACGCCCTGGCTGGTTGAGCGGGTGCCGCGAAGGAACAGGTAGAGCGCGCCGCCGACATGCCGGTCGTAGTCGTAACCAGGGAGCCGCGCCTTGAGCTGGCGATGCAGGGCCAACAGGTACAGCACGTATTGCAGGTCGTAGCGATGGTCCAGGATCGACTGTTCCATGGCCTGTACGGTGTAGGCCATGTCATCGACACCCAGCCAGTTGGATTTGTAATCGGCCACGTAATACCGACCGTCGTGCTCGAACGTCAAATCGATGAAGCCCTTGAACATGCCGTTGAGCAGCACCGGTTCCGCCGCGACACGGGCCACACCACCATGGGTGAACCGGCAAACCAGTTGATCAAGCTTTTGCACATCGACCTTGTGGCTGGCGAACCAGAACTCCATCTCGACCTGGAACCGGGTCAGTTGTTCGAGCACCACCGGCGCCTGGTCGTTGCCGACGGGCATGGGCATTTTGATCAAGTGTTGCAGCCAGTCGCTCAATGTGATGATCCAACCTTTCCAGCCTCGGCGATTGCAGCGTCGGGCAATGGCATCCTCGATATCCGTCGGCGCAGATGAAAAACCTTCCCCGGCGGCCCACTCCAAGAGGCCATGAAGGAAAGTGCCGGGACCGGGGCCACGGGGAAACCGGTGGATATCGCCACCGAGGGCGATGGTCTCCCTGGGAGCGTCCGGGTCCAGTCGCTCATCGTCGAACAACTTCTGGGCTTGCGGATTCTCTGGCGCGGTATCGCTGCCTTCGCTCAGGCTTTCGCCGATGCGCAGGGCGCTGTAAGACGCGATCCACCAATTTTCGCTGGCTTTTCGCAAAGGCACCAAGGGTTCGAGCAACACAGCGTCGTTGCGCGGCGGTCGGTAGCGCTCGTCGGTGGCTTCGGGCACTGGCTGGCAACTCACCGCGACACTGTCTTGTTGCAGGTCTTCCAGCCAACGCCTCAGCTCCACCGACTCGGCCAACGGCACGCCGCCGCCCAACAGATAACCCAGTGCGGACACATGCAGGATCGAGCTGTTGTTGTTGCCCCGCTTGAGGTCCGCCACCCCCAGCCAGCAGGCATGTTGTGCACGGGTCAGTGCCACGTAGAGCAGCCGCAGGTCCTCGGCCAGACGCTCGTCATCGGCCTTGGCGATCAGTTCGGCGGTGGGCTTGAGGCTGATCTGCGCCTTGTTGGCCTCATCGTGGTAATGCAACGGCAATCGACTGCCATCCACCGGTTTCGTCGAACAGATGAAGGGCAAGAAAACCAACGGATATTCAAGCCCCTTGGACTTGTGGATCGTGACCACCTTGACCAACTGCTCATCGCTTTCCAGGCGCAGGATCTGCTCTTCCCCCGCCTGCCCGGACAAGGCCAGGTGCTCGGACAAATGCCGGATCAAGGCTTGTTCGCCATCCAGTTCACCGGCGGCCTGCTGCAACAGTTCGCAAAGGTGCAGCAAGTTGGTCAGCACCCGCTCGCCATCGCTACGCGCCATCAAGGCCTGGGGCAGTTCGAAATCATGCAGCAGGCGGCGCAACATCGGCAGCACGCCCTGGCTGCGCCAGACCGAGCGATAACCACGAAACTGCATGACCCGGGCTTCCCAGGCCAGCTCATCCTGATTGAGACGTTCCAGCTCCGCCAGCGGCAGGTTCAACGTGATGCTGGCCAGCGCTGCCCGTAGCGGTCGCTCCACATCCGGCTCGGCGCAAGCCTTGAGCCAGGTCAGCAAGTCCCGCGCCTCTTGCGATGCGAAGACCGAATCCTTGTCGGACAGATAGACACTGCGCACGCCCCGGGTGGACAGCTCGGCGCGCACGGCCTGCGCTTCTTTACCGTCACGCACCAGGATGGCGATATCCGCCGGGCGCAACCCGCGCAGCGTTTCGCCATCGACCGTGAAACCGTCGCGTCCCGACTGGCCACCGTTGAGCAATGCCGTGATCTCACTGGCGCAGGCGGCCGCCATGGATTGCCGGTACACCGCACCGGAAAGTGGCTGCTCCGACGGCAGGTGCCAGATATTCAGCGCCGCAACGGCCTGCCCTGCCACCTTCAAGGACTCCTTGCGCCCCTGGGACTCAACGGACAGGAACGGCACCGGGTTCTCACCCGAAGGTTCACGGAACAGAAAGGCGCCGCGCCCCTTAGGACGGGACTCGGCCTTCTGGAAAACATGGTTTACCGCACCCACCATGGCATGGCTGGAACGGAAGTTCGTGCCCAGCGTATGCAACCTGCCGGCCGTGGCCTGGCGAGCACGCAGGTAGGTGTAGATGTCGGCACCGCGAAAAGCGTAGATCGCCTGCTTCGGATCGCCGATCAGGAAAAGCCCGGTCTCAGTGTCGTTGTCTTCGATGCGGTAGATGCTTTCGAAGATCCGGTATTGAACCGGGTCGGTGTCCTGGAACTCATCGATCAGCGCCACCGGAAACTGCTCACGGATCAGGCTCGCCAGACGTTCGCCCCCGTCGGCCTGCAGCGCCGCGTCGAGACGCAGCAGCATGTCGTCAAAGCCCATTTCGGCGCGGCGACGTTTCTCGGCTTCGAAACGCGCCCCGACCCATTGCGCGGCATGCTGCAACACGGCGGCATCTGGCGTGGGCAACGCATCCAGGCTGGCCTTGAGACCGGCCATGGCGTCCAGCCCGGGATGGTTGGGCACTTCACCTTTCCAGGCCTCGGCCATGCCTTCGGGGGTCAGGCGCGTGAACCCGGTGCCGATGTCCAATAGTTCAAGGCTTTCGTCATCGACCCAAGCGGTGATTTTCTGAAACCACGGTTCGAAGTAACGCGCCTGCATCTTGCGCCCATCGACGGACTTGCTGGCGACGCCTTGCTGGCAGATCTCCAGCAGCTCCACGGCCCACTGTCGCCATGGCGCCTTGAGATCGAGCAAGGCGGCACTGCGCTCCTGCAGGGAGGCAGCGATGAGTTCGGCCGGCTCAAGCCCGTCACCGTCGCCACGCTCGCTGGAAAACAACCCCCTCACCCGTGGCAACAGCGCAGCCGGCCCTCCCCAATGGGTACGCACCCAATTCAGCGCCTCGCCTTGCATCGAATAGCAGAACAGCCGCCAGTAATCACGCAAGACCTCGCCCAGCAATTCGCTGTGGTCGGTTTCCAGGGTCTGGGTAAACAGGCTGCCGCTGTCGAAGGCATGCTCACGCAACATGCGCTGGCACCAGCTATGGATGGTCGAGACGGCCGCTTCGTCCATCCACTGGGCGGCGATGTCCAGCCGGTTCGCGCAGCCAGGCCATTGCTCGGCACTGAATTCATCGCGCAATGCAGCGATCAGTGAATCCGGGGCTGGAATCTCGTCGCGAAAGAAGCGTGCGGCTTCGGCCAGACGGGTGCGAATTCGTTCACGCAACTCCTTGGTGGCAGCGTCCGTAAAGGTCACCACCAGGATTTGCGGCGGAAGCAGTTCTCGGCCAAAACCGGACACCGAACCACCATGCCCCAGCACCAGACGCAGGTACAGCGCCGAAATGGTGAAGGTCTTGCCAGTACCGGCGCTGGCCTCGATCAGTTGGCTGCCTCGTAGCGGAAAAGCCAGGGCCAAAGGTGTCTGCCGACTCATGAACGGGCCTCCTCGCCGGCCGACGAACGCCATGGGGCTTCGAGCAATGGCCGATAAAGCGCATCGCACCAGTCGGGGAATGTTTCGTCAGCCATCAAGGCCGCGAAATCCGGAAACTGTCGAGCCAAGGCCGGGTTTTCCCGCCGTTCGCCTTCAAACGTCTGTCCATCGCCCTCGTAGGCTTTGCGCGCCGCGGCTTCGGCCTTGAGTGGATCACTCTGGCCCAGCCAGGCGAAAGCCGTCTTCACCGTGATCGGCAGCGGCTGGCGCATACCGGTCTGCCAAGCCTGCAGCATGTCGCCCAACAACCTTCGTGCGACAGGCTCTTCGAAAGGTGCCAACAGCAAGCTGTCATCACTGGCCACCAGCGCTGTCGTCAACGACAAGCCGTTAGCGCAGGCCACGAGATGGTTGACCCAGGGCCGTATCAGGCGATGCCACTTGCGGGTCTTGGTGGAGCCGATGCTATTGGGTATAGCCGTGATGGCGAGGACCGCACCGTCGGCGCGCTGGTGCAGGCCACTGAGCCACCCTTCGACACTCACGCCCTGCAAGTGCAGGCTGACAGGCACGGCACTGGTCAGCGGTGTGGGCCATAACGCCAGAAGCTGTTGGTAACGCAGGAGCAGATCCGGCAAGGGTTCGATCAATTCACGCTGCATGCACTCTCCGAACCCGGCCATCGGCAACAGGCCGCTGTTCTGGAGTCTCTGGGCGTGGGCGGCGAGGGCCAGATCCGGCTGGTCCAGGCGTATCAGGGCAGCCTCGAGCAGGCTGTCACTCAGGGTGTAGCGTTGCAGCGCATCGAGCACGAAAGGTTCGTCATCGGCCAGAGGCGCCTCGATGGCTTCGAAGAATACTTTCAGTCGCTGGCTGAAAAAATGGCGGACGGGATTACGCAGGAAGTCCTGCAACTGACCGAGGCCCAAGGGTTCTTCCTGGACGTAAGGTGCCAGCACCTGGGTTTTATCGGTGTGATCGGAAGTGTCGTGGAGCATTCGCCATTCGCTGGCGTAACTGAACAGCTCGTCACCCTGATGGAAATAACGCGCACTGAACGGTTGCAGCGGATGCTCCTGAGTCAGGGCATCGAGAAGACTCTTGCTGTCATCGGCCAACCGCCAGCCACTGGCGAGATGATCGCGCAGTTGGCCGATCAACACCGATGCCGGTCGCTCACTGTTGTCGCGGATGCTGCGCCCCACCCAACTGACGTACAGCTTTTCCCGGGCCGAAAGCAGCGCTTCCAACAACAGGTAACGGTCATCCTCACGGCGGGAACGATCGCCCGGACGATAATCGCCGCCCATCAGATCGAAGTCCAAGGGTGGCTGGGCTCGCGGGTAATCACCGTCATTCATCCCCAGCAGGCACACCAGCTTGAAGGGGATCGCGCGCATTGGCATCAAGGTACAGAAGTTGACGGCTCCGGCCAGGAAGCGTTGGGACAGTCGCCCCTGATCCAGCCCGGCCAGCCATGCTTCACGTACCACCGTCAGCGGCAATTCATCTTGCAGCCCCACCGACTCACAGGTTTCCAGCCAGGTCTCACGCAAGTCTTCGAGTTGGGCCAGCAAATAGTCGTCATGCTCGTTGCTCGCCTGGAAAAACAGCTGCATCAGGTCGTGCAGGCGCGAACCCCATTGCTGCGGCGATGCCGGCTGGGTGAGTTCCTGATGAGCGACTTCCAGGGCATCCAGCAACGCAACCAGCGGACCGATCAATGCCGCATCCAGGCCGCCGATCTCGTCATAGGGTTCGATGCCGTCATAGGCCTGCGAGCTGCCGACAGCGTACCCCAGCAACATGCGACGCAAGCCGAAACGCCAGCTGTTCTGCTCAAGCTCCGCAGGCAGCCCCAGCCCGGCACGGTGTTCGGCGCTCATCCCCCAGCGGATCCCCGCCCCTTCGATCCAGCGGTGCAATGTCGGCAGGTCGGCCTCATCGATGCCAAACCGTTCGCGCAACGCCGGGACATCCAGCAGATCGAGGATTTCGCTGACCGGGAAACGACTGTCCGGCAGCTTGAGCAAATGCTCGACGGCGATCAGCAATGGATCACGTCCACGCTGGCCCTGGTCAGTCAGCGTGAATGGAATGAAACGAGGGTCGCTCCGGTCGAGCTGCCCGAACACCGCGCGAATGTGCGGCGCATAACTGTCGATGTCCGGGACCATGACGATGATATCCCGTGGGCGCAGGGTCGGATCCGCACTGAAGTGGGCCAGCAACTGGTCATGGAGAATCTCGACTTCACGCTGGGCGCCGTGGGCCACATGAAAGCGGATCGAGCCGTCTCGCTCCGTATCGACGACAGGCCAGTGCTCCCGGGTTTCGTTCAGGGGGCGTAGCTCCAGGATGTCATCCTGCAACTGACTGAGCAGGGTCGTGGGGGTCCCATCCGTAAACAGGTCGATTCGCCCATCGCGAAATACCGCACGGTAGCTGTTGGGGTCGTCGTAGCTGTCGAGCAGGTTGATATAGTCGCGCCCCTGCTTGCCCCAGGCAGCCAATAACGGATGGGCATGTTGATGCAGGGTTTGCGGATCGAGGACGGCGGGCATGCCGGTCTTGCGAGCCTGACGCTTGTTTTGGTGGCGCAGCAGATCCTTGTCGGCGACGATATCCGCCCAATGATGACGACACGGGTTATGCACGCAGAGCAGGACCTGGCTGAACCGGGAAAGACCGGCAAGCGCCTCGAGGACCTGGGCAGGCAACGAAGAAATACCGAACACGATGACCCGCGCCGGCAAGCCTTTCGGAGCGACTTCCAGATTGTTGATACGCTCGATGTAACGCTGGTGGACGCCGGCACGGCTTTGGGCCATGCCTTGTTCACCCACATCCAGCAACAAGGCACGCCACAGTTCCGCTTGCCAGCAATTCGCCGGCGCGAGCGGCTTGATTTCGCCTCGGACATTTCGTGTCTGGTGTCGACCTTCAGCCCAATCCTCGAGCCAGTCGGCCCGGTACACCTGGTACTGGTCGAACAGATCGGCAAGGCGCTCGGACAGTTGATAGCGCTTGCGCAGGTCGGTGTCGTGGGTAAGGAATCGTCGCAAAGGTTCGAAATGAGGCTGTTCGATCAACTGCGGCAGCAGGCGCATCAGGCGCCAGGTCAGCGGAGCCTTGTCCAATAGGGACTTGGCCGGAATCTCGTCACGCCCCAGGACTGTTCGATACAGCTGCCACATGAAACTGCCCGGCAATTGCACATCAATGGCCGCCGCAATACCGCAGCCGCCGGAATCATCATCTTCCGGGTCTTCAGCCAGTGCGAGCTTGAGCCATTGGGCAATGCCGTTGCTTTGTACCAGGGCGATTTCATTTTCAAGGGGAGCCAGCGGGTAGCGCCGCATCAAGCTGATCACCAGGCTGCGCAACTCATCAAGGCGATTCCCGTGAACCACCATGAAAGCTGGGCTAAGGGACGTTGCGTCCGGCATGAAAGGCATCCTTGAAAATGCAAAAGCTAGGGCAGAACCTTAGCACTGTCGGGGGGCTGTGACAGCCGGGAGCTGTCCGCGCTTGTCGTAAGAACTTTCCTGCGGGCAAAACAAAACCCCTACCTGCATCAGCAGATAGGGGTTTCGGAATTTAATCTTGACGATGACCTACTCTCACATGGGGAAACCCCACACTACCATCGGCGATGCATCGTTTCACTTCTGAGTTCGGGATGGGATCAGGTGGTTCCAATG
>NZ_JACVAH010000016.1:0-201488 GCF_014851795.1 Pseudomonas sp. Pdm06 | reverse complement strand
CGGGATGTCGCGACCATCATCGACGAGTTGGCCAAGCAGTTTCCCGACGTGCCGGAACTTGGTGACGACATCGAGCAATTCATGGAGGTCGCCCGTGCACAGCACTGGATCGAACTTGCCTGACACCACCGCCCTGCCACCCAGGCCGGAAGTCGGCCTGCCGCTGTGGCTGCTGGCGGAGCTGACCTATCGGTGCCCGTTGCAGTGCCCGTACTGCTCCAACCCGTTGGACTTCGCCGAGCAGGGCAAGGAGCTGAGCACCGAGCAGTGGTTCAAGGTCTTTCGCGAAGCCCGGGAGATGGGCGCCGCGCAGCTGGGTTTTTCCGGCGGCGAGCCGCTGGTGCGCCAGGACCTGGCCGAGCTGATCGGTGAAGCGCGCAGGCTGGGTTTCTATACCAACCTGATCACCTCCGGCATCGGCTTGACCGAACAGAAAATCAGTGACTTCAAGAAGGCCGGGCTGGACCATATCCAGATCAGTTTCCAGGCCAGCGACGAGCAGGTGAACAACCTCCTGGCCGGCTCGAAGAAAGCCTTCGCGCAAAAACTGGAAATGGCCCGGGCGGTGAAGGCCCACGGCTATCCGATGGTGCTGAACTTCGTGACCCACCGGCACAACATCGACAAGATCGACCGCATCATCGAGCTGTGCATTGCCCTGGAGGCCGACTTCGTCGAACTCGCCACTTGCCAGTTCTACGGCTGGGCGCAATTGAACCGTGTCGGCCTGCTGCCCACCCGGGAGCAACTGGTACGCGCCGAGCGCATCACCAATGAATACCGCGCCAAGCTGGAAGCCGAAGGCAATCCGTGCAAGTTGATCTTTGTCACGCCGGACTACTATGAAGAACGCCCCAAGGGCTGCATGAACGGCTGGGGCAGCATTTTCCTCACCGTCACGCCGGACGGCACGGCATTGCCCTGTCACGGCGCCCGACAGCTGCCGGTGCAGTTTCCCAATGTGCGCGACCACAGCATGCAGCACATCTGGTACGACTCGTTCGGTTTCAACCGTTTCCGCGGTTATGACTGGATGCCCGAACCGTGCCGCTCCTGCGATGAAAAAGAAAAGGACTTCGGTGGCTGTCGCTGCCAGGCGTTCATGCTCACGGGGGACGCCAGCAACGCCGACCCGGTGTGCAGCAAGTCCGAACACCACGGGGTGATTCTCCAGGCGCGTGAAGACGCCGAGCACGCCACGCAAACCATTGAACAGTTGGCCTTTCGCAATGAACGAAACTCGCGCCTCATCGCCAAAGGCTGAGCCTTTCAGCGCCGCCCAGGCCGTTGCCGCCGGCACTGACTTCGCCGAACTGCAGGTCGGGCCCTTGGGCTTGTTCTGGAATGAGTACCGCCCCGCGGACGGCGCCTGCCGGATCTGGCATTGGCAAGAGGCCGAGGCCCGCTGTTTGACGCCGGACGGGTTCAGCGCGCGCAGCCGGGTCTATGAATACGGTGGAGGATCGTTCTGCCTGAGCCATGACGGCGTGCTGTTCGTCAATGAGACCGACCAGCAGCTGTATCACCAGTCGCTGAGCGACGGGCAGCCCGTGGCGCTGACCTCCGGTGAGTGCCGCTACGGGGACCTCGGCTTTGCCGGTGGCCAGGTGTTGGCGGTGGAAGAACAAGCCAACCAGCATCGCCTGGTGTCGATCGGGTTGGCGGATCATCAACGGCATCTACTGGCTGAAGGTGCCGATTTCTACGCTTCGCCGACCCTGAGCCCGGACGGCCAGCGGCTCGCCTGGGTTGAGTGGAGCCGCCCGCATCAACCCTGGACAGCCACGCGGTTGATGTTGGCCGAACGCAATGCTTCGGGTTGGGGCGAGCCACGCTGTGTGGCCGGCGAGGGTGAGCAAGAGTCTATTCAGCAACCGCGCTTCGACGCGGCCAGTCGCCTTTATTGCCTGAGTGATCGCGGTGGTTATTGGCAGCCTTGGAGGGAGTCGGCCCAAGGCCTGGCAGCACTGCCCGCCGCCGAAGCCGATCACGCCCCGGCGCCATGGCAACTGGGTGGCTGTACCTGGCTGCCGCTGGATGAACACACGTACCTGGCGAGTTGGACCGAAGCGGGTTTCGGGCGCCTGGGCCTGTGTCGCGAAGACCACGCCAGCGAGGACTTTACCGGCACCTATACCCGCTTTCGCAGCCTGGCGCTGGATGAGCGGTTCATCTACGCCATTGCCGCCTCGCCGACCGGCCCGTCGGCGGTCATTGCCATCGAGCGGCATAGTCATGACGTGGCGGTGCTGGCCGGCGGCGCCGCGCCATTGCCCGTCGAACAGATCAGCCGTCCTCGCACTCTGCGTTATCCGTCCGGGTCAGGTGAGGCCCACGGGTTCTTTTACCCGGCCATGAATGTACAGGCGAAGCCGCCCCTGGTGGTGTTCATTCACGGCGGCCCCACCTCGGCCTGTTATCCCCTGTTCGATCCGCGTATCCAGTATTGGACCCAGCGTGGCTTTGCCGTTGCCGATCTCAATTACCGCGGCAGCAGCGGCTATGGCCGGGCCTATCGGCAGGCATTGCATTTGAACTGGGGCGTGGTGGATGTCGAGGATGCCTGCGCGGTGGTTGCCTACCTGGATGAGCAAGGCCTGATCGATGGCCGTCATGCGTCCATTCGGGGTGGCAGTGCCGGTGGCTATACGACCCTCTGCGCCTTGGCGTTCCATGAGGTCTTCCGTGCCGGCGCCAGCCTCTATGGCGTGAGCGACCCTGTCGCCCTCGGCCGGGCCACGCACAAGTTCGAAGGTGATTACCTGGACTGGCTGATCGGCGATCCGCAACAGGACGTCGAACGCTACCGCGCCCGCACCCCGTTGCTACACGCCGGGAACATCCGTGTGCCGGTGATCTTTTTCCAGGGTGAACTGGACGCCGTGGTGGTGCCGCAGCAAACCCGCGACATGGTCAGTGCCTTACAGGCCAACGGCGTGGCCGTCGAGGCGCACTACTATCCGGATGAGCGCCACGGTTTTCGCAAGGCCGCGAACCAGGCGCATGCTCTGGAGCATGAGTGGTTGTTCTATCGCAAGGTGATGGATGGCGATCTGTAGGACGCCAGACAAACTGTGGGAGCGAACTTGCTCGCGATAGCGGTAGTCCAGTCGATATTTCCGTGGACTGACACACCGCTATCGCGAGCAAGCTCGCTCCCACAGGGGGATTTTATGACCGATGAATTCAGCGCTTGGCGATGATGTACACCGCATGCACGATGCCAGGGATGTAACCCAACAGCGTCAGCAGGATATTCAGCCAGAACGCCCCGCCGAAACCGACTTGTAGGAACACACCCAATGGCGGCAGCAGGATGGCGATAATAATGCGAATGAAATCCATGGATGACTCCCTGATCGACGATGGCCAAATTGCCACATAGCTCATTGACCTCAAGCCGCTCGTCAGGGTTCAGTGAAACGCAAACAGAAGCAGCCCGGAGTAGGGCGCGCTGCCAAGGAACAAAAAATCCAGGCAAAAGAAAACCCCGCCGAAGCGGGGCTTTGCAGACTGTTTCCCTGACATCCATTTCACTCCGCCGTCCTGGCAGAATCCTACGTGTCCATGTTGTTACTTTTGCGCGTCCTGCGCGGCGTCCATGTGAAGTAGATTAGCCCTGGATCCAATCTGCCGATAGAGGGAAAACGCCAGCACATTGTGTAAGCTTTTGCTTACACAATGTCAGTTTTTAGAACTGCCCGGGCTCCAGCAGAAACAGCGACTCGCTGCCAGCTTTCACCGAAGCACTCAGGGAGTGAATGCGCGGCAGCAGGCGAGCGAAATAGAACCGCGCCGTGCCCAGTTTGCTCGCGTAGAAATCATCCTGGTTTTCTTTGCCAAAAGCCGCCTTGGCCATCAACGCCCACATGTAAGCGTAAGCGGTGTAGCCGAACGCCTGGAGGTACTCCACCGAAGCGGCGCCGATTTCGTTCGGGTTGTTCTTCGCCCGGTCCAGCAACCAATCGGTCAACTCATCCAGCGTACCGACCGCATCGTTCAGTGGCTTGGTGAACTCCGCCAGGTCGCTGCTCGCGGTGGCGGTGAAATGGCGGATTTCATCGGCGAACAACCGGTAGAACGCTCCGCCACTGCCGACGATCTTGCGCCCTACCAGGTCCAGCGCCTGGATACCGTTGGTACCTTCGTAGATCTGGGTGATGCGCACGTCACGCACCAGTTGCTCCTGGCCCCATTCACGAATGTAACCATGGCCGCCGAACACCTGCTGGCCATGAACCGTGGTTTCCAGGCCCAGGTCGGTCAGGAATGCCTTGGCCACTGGGGTCAGCAACGCCACCAGGTCTTCGGCGCGCTTGCGGGTGACCGGGTCTTCGCTGAACTTGGCGGTGTCCAGTTGCATCGCCACGTAGGTGGAAAATGCCCGGCCACCCTCGTTCGAGGCCTTCATGGTCAGCAGCATCCGACGCACGTCGGGGTGGACGATGATCGGGTCAGCGACCTTGTCCTTGTTCTGCGCACCAGTGGGCGAACGGCTTTGCAGGCGGTCACGGGCATATTCGACGGCGTTCTGGTAGGAACGCTCGCCGGAGGCCAGGCCTTGGATGCCAACCCCCAGACGCTCGTAGTTCATCATGGTGAACATCGCCGCCAGGCCTTTGTTCGGCTCACCCACCAGGTAGCCCACAGCTTCGTCGAAGTTCATCACGCAGGTGGCGGACGCCTGGATGCCCATCTTGTGTTCGATCGACCCGCAGTTGGCCGCGTTGCGCGCGCCCAGGCTGCCGTCGGCATTGACCATGAACTTGGGCACCAGGAACAGCGAGATACCCTTCGGGCCCGCCGGTGCGTCTGGCAGTTTCGCCAGCACCAGGTGGATGATGTTCTCGGTGAGGTCGTGCTCGCCACCGGTGATGAAAATCTTCGTGCCACTGACCTTGTAGGAACCGTCGGCCTGAGGTTCGGCCTTGGTGCGGATGATCCCCAGGTCCGTACCGGCGTGAGGCTCGGTCAGGCACATGGAACCGGCCCAGACGCCGGCGTACATGTTCGGCAGGTACGCCGCCTTCAGTTCTTCGCTCGCATGGGCATTGATCGACAGGCAGGCGCCGGCGGTCAGCATCGGATACAAGCCGAAGGACAGGCTGGCGGAGTTGACCATTTCCTCGACCTGGGCCGAAACGGCCTTGGGCATGCCCATGCCGCCGTACACCGGATCACCACCGACACCGACCCAACCGCCTTCAGCGTAAGTCTGGTAGGCCTGTGGGAAACCTGCCGGCGTGGTGACGGCGCCGTCGGCCCAGTGGCAACCTTCTTCGTCAGCGGCGCGGCTGAGGGGGGCGATGCTTTTGCTGGTGACTTTGCCGGCTTCTTCGAGGATCGCTTCGACCGTTTCAGCGTCCACGGTATCGGCCAGCACCGGCAATTGGGCCCAGAGTTTCGCGACCTCGAACACTTCATTGAGGACGAAGCGCATATCGCGCAGGGGCGCTTTGTAGTCAGCCATGGCAAACCTCGCAGGATCTAAACAGTTGGGTTCGTAAAAGACGGTTTCGCAATGACCCGAGTGTACCTCAACAACTTTTGCGACACATAGGGTCAACCCATGACTGTTTTGTTATTTTTAGTCACCACAGGATTTTAGAGATTAACCGTGGCGAAAGAGCTTGCTCCCGCTTGAGTGCGCAGCATCACAATAAAGAGGGCTGCTACGCAGCCCAACGGGAGCAAGCGCCCTCGCCACGGTTCAGTCAGAGGGCAAACAACGCTGCCGGCAGCTTCATCAAACACTCGCTCCCGGCCTCGACCGCAGCCCGATGGGCGGTCGTACGCGGCAGCAGGCGCTTGAAGTAGAACTCGCAGGTCGCCAGTTTGGCCTGGCAGAAATCGCCGTCACCCTTGCCGCTGTCGAGTTGCGCCTGGGCCACCAAGGCCATGCGCAGCCACAGGTAGGCCAGGATGATGTAGCCGCTGTACATCAGGTAGTCCACCGAGGCGGCACCCACTTCATCCGGATTCTTCATGGCGGCCATGCCAACCCGAGTGGTCAGCTCGCCCCACTGCTGGTTGAGCCCGTCGAGTTGCGCGACGTACTCCTTGAGCTGCGGATGTTGCGCATTGGCAGCGCAGAATTTATGGACGATTTTGGTGAAACCTCGCAGCAATTTGCCCTGGCTACCCAGCACCTTGCGCCCCAGCAAATCCAGGGCCTGGATGCCGTTGGTGCCCTCGTAGATCGGCGCGATGCGGCAGTCGCGCACCAACTGCTCCATGCCCCACTCGCGGATGAAGCCGTGGCCGCCGAACACTTGCATGCCGTGGTTGGTTACCTCCAGCCCGGTGTCGGTCATGAAGGCCTTGCAGATCGGGGTGAGAAACGCCAGCAGGTCCTCGGCCTCCTGGCGCGCGGTGTCGTCCGGGCTCAGGTGGGCGGTATCGAGCAGTTGCGCGGTGAAATACGTCAGTGCCCGGTTGCCTTCGTTGAAGGCCTTCATGGTCAGCAACATCCTGCGCACATCGGGATGGACGATGATCGGGTCGGCAACTTTTTCCGGCGCCTTGGGGCCGGTCAGCGCGCGCATCTGCAGACGGTCGTTGGCGTATTTGATCGCGCCCTGGAAGCTCGCCTCCCCCAGGCACAGGCCCTGCATGCCGGTGCCAAGCCGGGCGTGGTTCATCATAGTGAACATGCAGTTGAGGCCCTTGTTCGGCTCGCCGATCAGGAAACCTTTGGCCCCATCGAAATTCAACACACAAGTGGCCGAAGCCTTGATGCCCATCTTGTGTTCGATCGAGCCACAGGAAACGCCATTGCGCGCTCCGGCCTCACCGGTGGCGTCGGGCAGGAACTTGGGCACGATGAACAACGAGATGCCTTTGGTCCCGGCGGGAGCGTCCGGCAGCTTGGCCAGCACCAGGTGGATGATGTTATCGCTCATGTCGTGTTCGCCGGCGGAGATGAAAATCTTGCTGCCGGAGATCGCGTAACTGCCGTCGGCCTGGGGCACGACGCGGGTCTTGATGATGCCCAGGTCGGTGCCGCAGTGGGCTTCGGTCAGGCACATGGTGCCGGTCCACTGGCCGGCGGTGAGTTTGCTCAGGTAGGTCTGTTTCTGTTCTTCAGTGCCGTGGGCATGAATGGCCGACATGGCACCGTGCGTCAGGCCCGGGTACATGCCCCAGGACGTGTTGCTGGAGCCAATCATCTCGCTGATGACCAGGCCCAGGGAGCTGGGCAAGCCTTGGCCACCATAAGCCGGATCTGCCGCCAAGCCGTGCCAGCCACCTTCCACGTACTGTGCGAAAGCCTGCTTGAAGCCTGTAGGCGTGGTGACTACGCCGTTGTCGAAATGGCAACCCTCTTCATCACCGGAGCGATTGAGCGGCGCCAGCACGTTTTCACAGAATTTGGCGCCTTCCTCGAGGATCGCGCTGACCATGTCCGGGCTGGCATCGCTGGCACCCAGCTCGGCATAACGGCCATGGAAATCGAAGACGTGATCGATCAGAAAGCGCATGTCGCGCAGGGGGGCTTTGTACTCGGGCATGGTGGTTTTCTCCGGTAGCAGATCGTTCCAACCTACTGCCGGCCACCCTGTCCCACAATCACAGTCCAGACGCTGAATGCGCCGTCATCACTCAACCCGCGGCGGCTTCCATGCGCACCGCGCCGCGGCGGTTCTGGCCGAAGGCAACCACACAGTTTCGCCCCGCGCCCTTGGCGTTATACAGCGCCTGGTCGGCGGACTTGAGCACTTCTTCGGGCGTGCGCTGCTCAAGGCGCTCCGCGACGCCGATGCTGACCGTCACCGATACGCTGGAAGCACCCGCGCCGGAGCGACGCTGGCGACCTTGCTGATCGTCCTGGGGACGGCTATCGGGATTGCGCAGCTGGATGGCATACGTCTCGATGGACTGGCGGATGACCTCAAGATGGGGCATGCACTCGTCGATGGTCTTGCCTGCGAACACCAGGGCAAATTCCTCACCGCCGTAGCGATACGCCCTACCGCCACCGCCGATCTTCGACAACTTGCTGGCGACCAGGCGCAGCACCTGGTCGCCCACGTCGTGGCCGTGGGTGTCGTTGAATTTCTTGAAATGGTCCACGTCACTCATCGCCAACACATAGTTGCGCCCCAGGCGCTGCATGCGTTCGTTCAGTGCCCGCCGGCCCGGCAGGCCGGTGAGCTCGTCACGGAAAGCCATCTGATAGGCCTCGTGGGCGACCGCCGCGGCGATCATCAACATGACCTGGCTGCACATGATGTTCAGGGTGAACGGCAGGATAAAGGTCTTGGGCAGCATCCAGAACAACCCCAGCAAACCCACCAGTTGCGCCGCGTGCAATGGCCGGGGATTGCGCCAGTATTGCCAGGCCAACAGCAGGAACGCGGCGGCGAACATCGGGTAGGACAATTGGATCAGGCTCATCCAGGCACCGTGCAACGCGGGCCAGCGGATCTCCGAGAGCCACAACAACAAGGCCTGGGGGAAACTCTGCTCCAAGGCCAGCGCCACACTGCCAAAGACCAGCAACACCGCAAACCGCGCCACCATGTCCTGGAACAGGTGGGTGCGCTCCTGCCACGCGGCGAACAGCCCGAACAACAGCGGCAACAACAGGCAGACGAGATGGAACACCACCGCCGCGTCTTCGCGCACTTTACCGTTATCGCGATAAAAGTCGGTCTGGGTGTCGAGGAGAAAGTAGGCGATATACACCGTGACCATCAGAAACAGTTCACGCTGACGTCGGTAGACCGCGCAATACGCTCCACCTAGCAACAGCACCAGCGTCGGGAGAACGTTGAACAGCGAGGTGAAGAAAACGTTGAGATCCTTGACGTAGGCAGCCGCAAGCCCCGCCACCAACAACAGCAACGACGGTAGGAAATGGCTCAAACGTACAGCGGAAGAACGCGGCAAGGGTAAAGCTCCGACCCGGCTGATCAAAGATGGCATTGTGCCTGCAATTGGAACAGTAAGGCACGCGAGATGTGACAGATGTCACACTGCCATCGCTGTAACGGCAGGGCGGAAGGTTTTCTTAAGGCTTTGTCGGAGCAATTGTTGTTACAGAATTTTCATGCAAACAACTGCGGCTGCTCAGATGGAAAACCTGAGCTTGCGATCCACCGCAAAGTGGCCGCTACCGCGCACGGCAATATAGAGCGCAAGAAATCCCATCAATACGGGAAACTCAATGCCGCGATCGATCCACGGCCAAGTGGGGCCAAGCGCGTAGCTGATAGCCACCATTTGCACCGCCATCATGAACGCGACCGGGCGCGCCCACAGACCGACAGCCAGCATGACCGCGCCGACCGTTTCAAGAAGCATGACCAGAACTGCCCATTGCGCGGCGAACGGCAAGCCCATGACGTTCTGGATCAGGTTGATGGAGCCCGCCATGGGATCCGCCATGGAACCGTGGGATATCCCCAGGGCTTTTGGAAGGCCGTGGGTGAACATGACAACGCCGAACGCAAACCGCAGCACTGCATACAAAACGGGCTCCGCACGGGTGTAAAGCCCATCCAGCGCAGGAAACAGCAGGCGCTCTTGGGAGGCGGTGGTTTCTATGGAGGTCATCGCGGATTTACGTTGTGACGTGTCCATCGCGGTAGTCCTTTTTATGAATGAGGTTTTCAGAGCCACCCGCTAACGCGGCCGGCACTTGCTGGCGAGATGCTGGACTCCCCGCGTCAATGACCAGCGCCCTGGCGAACCCGCTTTTGCAGCGAATGCGCCAGCAGGGCCGCTGTCGCTCCCAGCGTCCCGGCCAGGGCCAGCATCCCGAAGGTTGTGAGCGACGGGGGTTGGTGCGAAGCGAAATACGCCACCAGCCCCAGGAAGAAACCGAGCAGGTTGTTGAACACCGGCGCCTTGGCCAAAGACAGCGCAATGACCGTGATGGCGAACACCACTGCACTGATGGCATAGCTACCCAGAACAGGCGTCAGGGCAGCCATGGCATTGGCCGCACCGATGCCCAGAATGACGCCGATCAGCACGCAGGCCAGATTGATCGCCCCTTGCTTGAGGTTGAGCCCGCGGGTAAAGAATGAAATCCACCCGACAAACATGGCCCACACCGGAACCTCCAGCGCCATCACGCTCAGGGTGGCGGCTGATGACGCAATGACCGACTCCCCCACCACCACCTTCAGATGAGTGAAAAATGCATTATTGGCCATGACTCACCTCCCGGGTCGCAGGTACCCGCCGTGACGTCAAGAGGCCAGACAGGGCGATACGACGCAAGAAGCGCTCGCCAGCGGCGATCAGGCACCAAGCCGCAAGAGTGATGTTCACGTTCATGGTCAATTCCTTTCCGGTACGTGCGATAAAGCTGGTTTCACGGGATCGGCACCGGCCGAGCCCACATGGAGCGAAGGTTGTCAGCCCACAACCCCATGATGTCGATTGACCGCCTGTGAATAAACGGGATGAAATTGACTTATCTATTCCAAAAACCACAACAAATGGGCCGTTATGGACCGTTTCGACGCGTTGCAGGGACAGGTGACGGAATTTGAAGCACGAGGCTGCATTTCCACAGTAAGAAATTCGGCGACTTGAAGCCTGTTGGTGCTTGAGGCGCGTGTTTGTCGGCGGCGCAAAAAAAAGCCGCTGCTCCCGAAGAAGCAGCGGCTTTTTTCAAAGAACCGCGTAAGGCTTAGTAACCCAGCGCGAAGTCTTCTTCTTTCATGTCCATCAGGTTGTTGGCGCCCGACAGCATGGTTGCCACGTGGGTACGGGTACGCGGCAGGATGCGCTGGAAGTAGAAGCGCGCGGTCTGCAGCTTGGCGGTGTAGAAGGCTTCTTCGGTGGTGCCGGCTGCGAGTTTTTCCGCCGCCAGGCGCGCCATGTCGGCCCAGAAATAGGCCAGGCAGGCGTAACCGGAGTACATCAGGTAGTCCACCGATGCCGCGCCCACTTCTTCACGATCCTTCATGGCCGCCATGCCGACCTTCATGGTCAGCTCGCCCCATTCCTTGTTCAGCGCAGCCAGGGGTTCGACGAACTCCTTGACCGCTTCGTTGCCTTCGTTGCTCTGGCAGAACTTGTGGACGATCTTGGTGAAGCCCTTGAGTGCCTCGCCCTGGGTCATCAGCACTTTACGGCCCAGCAGGTCGAGGGCCTGGATGCCGGTGGTGCCTTCGTACAGCATCGAGATGCGGCTGTCGCGAACGTTCTGCTCCATGCCCCACTCGGCGATGAAGCCGTGGCCGCCGTAGATCTGCACGCCATGGTTGGCCGATTCGAAACCGACTTCGGTCATGAAGGCCTTGGCGATCGGCGTCATGAACGCCAGCAGCGCATCGGCTTTTTTCTTCTCCTCTTCGTCCACGCCGTACTTGACGATGTCGACCTGCTTGGCGGTGAAGTACACCATCGCCCGGTTACCTTCGGCGAAGGCCTTCATGGTCAGCAGCATGCGACGCACGTCCGGGTGCACGATGATCGGGTCGGCGGCCTTGTCTGGCGCTTTCGGGCCCGTCAGGGAACGCATTTGCAGGCGATCACGGGCATATTTCAGGCCGCCCTGGAAGCCGATCTCGGCGTGGGCCAGGCCTTGCAGCGCAGTGCCCAGGCGTGCGGTGTTCATGAAGGTGAACATGCAGTTCAGGCCTTTGTTCGCCGGGCCGATCAGGTAACCGGTGGCCGCGTCGAAGTTCATCACGCAAGTGGCGTTGCCGTGAATGCCCATCTTGTGTTCCAGGGAACCACAGCTCACCGCGTTGCGCTGACCGATGGAGCCGTCGGCGTTAGGCAGGAATTTTGGAACGATGAACAGCGAAATGCCCTTGGTGCCAGCCGGTGCGTCCGGCAGGCGTGCCAGCACGATGTGGACGATGTTGTCGGCCATGTCGTGTTCACCGGCCGAAATGAAGATCTTCGTACCGGAAACCTTGTAGGAACCGTCGGCCTGAGGCTCGGCCTTGGTGCGCAGCATGCCCAGGTCGGTGCCACAGTGCGGTTCGGTCAGGCACATGGTGCCGGTCCATTCGCCGGAAACCAGCTTGGTCAGGTAGGCCTCTTGCTGCTCGGGCGTACCGTGCTCGGAAATCGTGTTCATCGCGCCATGGGACAGGCCCGGGTACATGCCCCACGACCAGTTGGCTTCACCGACCATCTCGCTGACCGCCAGGCCCAGGGATTCCGGCAGGCCTTGACCGCCATGCTCGACGTCGTGGGCCAGGCTCGGCCAGCCACCTTCGACGAATTGCTTGTAGGCTTCCTTGAAACCGGCCGGGGTTTTCACGCCGGACTCGCTCCAAGTGCAACCTTCGATGTCGCCCACACGGTTCAGCGGAGCCAGTACCTGCTCACAAAACTTGGCGCCTTCTTCGAGAATGGCGTCAACCATGTCCGGAGTTGCGTCCTGGCAAGCCGGAAGGCTCTGATAATGCGCTTCGTAGCCAAGCAGTTCGTCACGAACGAAGCGAATATCACGCAAGGGGGCCTTGTAGTCAGGCATAGCGATAAACCTCTGCTGATGTAACCGGGAATGAACGACCGCGTGGATTTTGTTGTAGCGGTCAAACAGTTGTTTGAAACATACGTTTACGCCCAAATCTTGTCAAGCGCCGATCTTTTGCCGTTCGTCATCAGCCTGAGAAAAACGTCGGACACAGGAAACCCATCGCCCTGAAGAATCCGCGATGCGCGTAGGAAAAGATTAGTTGAGCAATAAGACGTTAGAGACAAAAACGCCGCGAATAATCGCGGCGTCTTGGCAAATCTGAAGAGCAGGATCAGGCAAAGGTATCGATCAATGTCCCGAGCATTTCGTCGGATGCCTTGGCGACGTTGGCACCCAGTTGCACCTGGAACTTGCCCTGGGCCATTTCGACCATGTTGGCGGCCTGGTCCGACTGCTGGCTACGATCCACCGAACGCAGGCGATCTACCTGGACTTCGGACGACTGGCTGGTGACCGAACGCTCGATCGTGTTGTTGGCGATCTGGCTGGAGGCCTGATCGACGCGGCTCTGCCCTGTCTGAATCGTGCTCAGACCGGCATAAAACGCGGTACTTCCTGAGATTTCCATGGCAGAGCTCGTCTTCTTGAAGGGTCGACAGTGGCCATTGAATCAGAAGCCCAGGGAAAAGGCCCGACAAAAACACTAATGGCACAGTGCCGTGTCATAGGCAAAACCTTGCCGGGGGCTCAGTCCAGCAGATCCAATTGCAGGTGTCCGGCCACGGCTTCGGCCGTCACGCTCTGGATCCGTGCCACCCTGCCCAGGCACGGCGCCGGAAGTCGCTCGGCCAAGGTTGCCAGGTTTTCTTCCAGGCGCGAGGTGGCCGGGTCGATGATATTCGCGACCCAACCGGCAAGCTGCAAGCCATCACGGGCGATAGCTTCGGCGGTCAACAATGCGTGACTGATGCAACCCAGGCGCACGCCCACCACCAGAATCACCGGCAAGCCCAGCGCGATCGCCAGATCGGAAAGATTGTCCTGGCCGACCAGCGGCACACGCCAACCACCTGCGCCCTCGATCAAGGTGAAATCGGCGTTCAGCGCCAGCACTTCGCGCATCGGGCCGAGTAGCGACTGCACCGTCAAGGCAACACCCGCTTCCCGGGCGGCCAGGTGCGGCGCTATTGCCGGTTCGAACGCCACCGGATTGACCTGTGCATAAGTCAACGGTATCGAGCATTCGGCCAGCAAGGCCAAGGCATCGGCGTTGCGCAGGCCCTTGGGCGTCACGTCGCAGCCAGAGGCCACGGGTTTTCCGGCAGCCGTGCTCATCCCAGCCTGCCGCGCAGCATGCAACAGGCCCGCCGCGACCGTGGTCTTGCCTACATCGGTGTCGGTGCCGGTAATGAAATAGGCCTTGCTCATAGCGGTTTCTCCAAAACGGCGTAGACCACCTGGTAAGTTGCCGGCAGCCCCTGGGCCTGACGAAACTGCTCATAAGCTTCAACCAGCGCGAGAATCCGCGCCCTGCCCGTCAAGCCACCGGGGCGACCAGGGTTCAGATTGTGGGCACCCAAAGCTTTCAATTCATGCGTCAGGCTGCGCACGTCAGGGTAATGCAGCACATGAGGACGATTTTCAAGACTGACGACATTCAGCCCGCTGGCCGCGCAAAGGTGTTGATACGTCTCGAACGCACGGAAACGGTTGACGTGTACCAAGCCATCCACCTGACGCCAGCTGTCGCGCAATTCGTACAAAGTGCCCACGCAGAGGCTGGTGAAGGCCAACACCCCACCCGGTTTCAACACCCGATGGGCCTCGCTCAGCACCGTGGCGAAATCCGCGCACCATTGCACCGCCAGGCTGGAGAACACCAGGTCGCAGCTCGCCGCCTGCAAAGGCAGCCGCTCAGCATCACCGGCGACAAAATACGCCGCGCCACCCTGGGGACGCGCATGGTTGAGCATGCCTTCGGCGATATCCAACGCCAGGCCGGTGGTCGCACCAAAACGCGCACCCAAGGCCCGAGTGAAATAGCCGGTGCCGCAGCCCAGGTCCAGCCAACGTTGCGGCGTGAAAGAAGGCGGCAAGCGACCAAGCAATTGCTGGCCTACGTCGCGCTGCAGCTCGGCCACGCTGTCATAGCTGGTCGCGGCCCGGGAAAACGAAGCCGCTACCTGGCGCTTGTCGGGCAAGGCACCGGGCAATGGAGGGAGAGACAAATCAGTCATCGCCGGACTCATGCAAAAAAACCTGGATCGCCGCCGCTATACCGTGAGGGTCTTCCAGAAGGAATCCGTGGCCGGCCTGTTCAATCAGACCGATTTCGACATCCGGCAGCAAGACCAGCAAATCACCCGCGGCCTCGGCCGGCACCAGGGCATCGAGCCCGGCAAACAGATGCAGTTGCGGGCCTCGGAAACTCTGCAACGCAGCGCGGGTGTCCAATCGCGCCAGCAGTTCGAGCCCGACCATCAATACTTCGGGCGAAGTGCTTGGCGCCCCGGCCAACAACAACCGCGACAACCCGCGTGGATCGCTGCAGCCCTGGGCACACAGCAGACTGAAACGCTTGAGGGTCTGGCGTGGGTCGGCCGCACAGCCGGCGAGAAAGCCATCGAACGTCTGGCCGTCCATCGCGCTCGGCCATTGCTCGTGGGCGACAAAGGACGGATTGCTGGCCATGGTCAGCAGACCACAGCAGCGCTCACCCCGGCGCGCCGCCAGCGCCGAGGCCAGCATGCCGCCCAGGGACCAACCGCCCAGCCAGGTGTCCTGAGGCACGGTGGCGTCCAACTCTTCGAGCCATTCATCAGGGTCGCTCGATAGCAATGCCGGCAACGGCTCGATTTCCACCCGCAGGTGTTCGTCGAGCCCTTGCAAAGCCGCCGCCAGCGGTTCCAGCGGTGAAACGCCCAAGCCCCAACCGGGCAGCAAAATCAGTCGATCACGCATGGCTTGGCTCCGGTCCCAACAGGGCAAAACACTCGGCCAGTGCATTCAACAATAGCTGCACCTGGGCCTCGCTATGGGCGGCGGTCAGAGTCACGCGCAAACGAGCGCTGCCGGCCGGCACGGTGGGTGGGCGGATCGCCGTGACCATCAGCCCCCGCTCACGCAGCATCTGCGACAAGCGCATGGCCCGCCCCGCATCACCCACCAGGATCGGCTGGATCGGCGTGAAGCTGTCCATCAATTGCAGGCCGATCTGCTCGGCACCTTGGCGGAACTGACGGATCAGCACCTGCAGGTGTTCGCGCCGCCAATGCTCGCCGCGCAGCAGTTCCAGGCTCTTGAGCGTGGCGCAGGCCAGGGCCGGCGGTTGGCTGGTGGTGTAGATGTAGGGACGCGCGAACTGGATCAGGCTTTCGATCAGTTCCTCGCTACCGGCGACGAAGGCCCCGGCGGTGCCAAAGGCCTTGCCCAGGGTGCCGACCAGCACCGGCACGTCCTCCTGGCTCAAGCCGAAATGTTCGACGATACCGCCGCCATGGGCCCCCAGCGGACCGAAGCCGTGGGCATCGTCGACCATCAGCCAGGCGCCCCGGGCCTTTGCCTCACGGGCCAGGGCCGGCAGGTCGGCAATGTCGCCGTCCATGCTGAACACACCGTCGGTGACCACCAGGGTATTGCCAGTGGCTTTCTCCAGACGACTGGCCAGGCTCTGGGCATCGTTGTGCAGGTATCGGTTGAAACGCGCACCGGACAACAGCCCGGCGTCGAGCAGCGAAGCGTGATTGAGGCGGTCTTCCAGCACCGTATCGCCCTGCCCCACCAGCGCGGTGACCGCGCCGAGGTTGGCCATGTAACCGGTGGTAAACAACAACGCCCGCGGACGCCCCGTCAGGTCGGCCAACGCTTCTTCCAAGGCGTGATGAGGGCTGCTGTGGCCGATCACCAAATGGGAGGCCCCACCCCCGACGCCCCAACGCGCCGCGCCGGCGCGCCAGGCCTCGATCACTTGCGGGTGATTGGCCAGGCCCAGGTAATCGTTGTTGCAGAACGCCAGCAACGGCTGGCCGTCCACCACCACTTCCGGGCCCTGGGGGCTTTCGAGCAGCGGGCGTTGGCGGTAGAGGTTTTCGGCACGACGGGCAGCCAGGCGTGCGGCGAGATCGAAGGGCATGCAGGCCTCGGGGTGAACCGCTATTTAGAAAACTAATGAAATCCAATGTGGGAGCGAGCTTGCTCGCGATGAGGCCATTACATTCAACATCTCTGTCGGCTGTTATACCGCCATCGCGAGCAAGCTCGCTCCCACAAGGTCTTGCATTCCAATCAGGGGATCGGTGAGCAATCAGACAGCGGCGTTATAGAACTGCTCGCTGCTCTTCTGCTCCACCAGCGCCTGTTCGATCGCCGCCTGGTGCACTTCGTCGGCATGTTCTTCGCGGGCTTCGGGCTGGATGCCCAGGCGTGCGAACAATTGCATGTCCTTGTCGGCTTGCGGGTTGGCGGTGGTCAACAGCTTGTCGCCGTAGAAAATCGAGTTGGCGCCGGCAAAAAATGCCAGGGCCTGCATCTGCTCGTTCATCGCTTCACGGCCAGCGGACAGGCGCACATGGGACTGGGGCATCATGATCCGCGCCACGGCAAGCATGCGGATGAAATCGAACGGATCGATGTCTTCGGCATTCTCCAGCGGCGTGCCAGCGACTTTGACCAGCATGTTGATCGGCACCGATTCCGGGTGCTCCGGCAGGTTCGCCAGCTGGATCAGCAGGTTGGCGCGGTCGTCCAGGGACTCGCCCATGCCCAGGATGCCGCCGGAGCAGATCTTCATCCCCGAATCACGCACATAGGCCAGGGTTTGCAGGCGCTCGCTGTAGGTACGGGTGGTAATGATGCTGCCGTAGAACTCCGGCGAGGTATCGAGGTTGTGGTTGTAGTAGTCCAGGCCAGCCTGGGCCAGCGCTTCGGTCTGTTCCTGGTCGAGGCGGCCCAGGGTCATGCAGGTTTCCAGGCCCATGGCCTTCACGCCTTTGACCATTTCCAGCACATACGGCATGTCCTTGGCCGACGGATGTTTCCAGGCCGCGCCCATGCAGAAACGGGTCGAACCGATGGCCTTGGCCCGCGCAGCCTCTTCGAGGACCTTCTGCACTTCGAGCAATTTCTCTTTATCCAGACCGGTGTTGTAGTGACCGGACTGCGGACAATATTTGCAATCTTCCGGGCAAGCGCCAGTCTTGATCGACAGCAGCGTGGAAACCTGGACGCGGTTGGCGTCGAAGTGCGCGCGGTGCACGGTCTGCGCCTGGAACAACAGGTCATTGAATGGCTGGACAAAGAGTGCTTTGACTTCGGCCAAAGACCAGTCATGACGCAGGTTGGCAGTGGTGCTGGCGCTCATGGGCATTTCCTTGATTATGCTTGGCTGGCGCCTGGGGCACGGAATACCCACAGGCGCGACACGGATGTTCGGCATATTTAAGGAAGAGCCATGCGCTGTCAACCACGATACAAAGGACCGGTTTACATCTGGTTAAAAAACAAACAATTCTGCCTGCTGTGCGGCGAAAGCACTGATACCCCGCAGCCTATCTGCACCCCTTGCGAAAGCGAGCTGCCCTGGCTCGGCGATCAATGCAGCATTTGCGCCCTGCCACTGCCCATGGCCGGACTGCGTTGCGGCCAATGTGCCTCGCGGCCGCCGGCCTTCGAGCGGGTCCTGGCACCCTGGGCCTACGACTTCCCGGTGGACAGCCTGATCACTCGCTTCAAGCATCAGGCGAAATGGCCCCTTGGCCGGCTGCTGGGCGAACTGCTGGCGCAATCGCTGCAACATCATTTCGACGAAGGGCTGGAACGGCCCGACGCACTGGTACCGGTGCCACTGGCAACCCGGCGTTTGCGCCAGCGCGGTTTCAACCAGGCGACACTGCTGGCCCGCTGGCTCAGTGGGCCGCTGGCGATCCCTTGCGAAGAAAACCTGCTGCGACGCACCCAGGACACGCCCGCCCAACAGGCCCTCGACGCCAGGGCCCGGCGACAAAACCTGCGCCAGGCCTTTGCCCTCGCGCCCCAGGCAACGTTACGCAATCGTCACCTGGCGCTGGTCGACGATGTGCTGACCACCGGCGCCACCGCCCAGGCCCTGGCCGCCCTGTTACTCGATGCCGGCGCGGCGCGGGTCGATGTGTATTGCCTGGCCCGCACACCGAAACCCGGTGAACCGGCTTGACGTGCCGCGTCCAAGGCGCCAACGTCCGCTCATCGACTTTTGCACGCAGTTTGCCGTCATGTCATTGCCCACGCTTCTGACCCAACACATCGTTCGGCGACCACAACGCATCGCCCTGTTGCAGCACATCGCCGAACAGGGCTCGATCACCCGCGCCGCCAAGAGCGCGGGCCTGAGCTACAAGGCGGCATGGGATGCCATCGATGAGTTGAACAACCTCGCAGACCATCCGTTGGTGGAACGCAGCGTCGGCGGCAAGGGCGGTGGCGGCGCGAGACTGTCGCAGGAAGGCCAACGCGTGCTGCGCCTGTATCAGCGCCTGCAAGCGCTGCAGGCGCAACTGCTGGAAGCCAGCGAAGACGCCGGGGACCTGGGCCTGCTCAGTCGCCTGATGCTGCGCACCAGTGCCCGCAATCAATTGCATGGCAAGGTCCTGGGCATCGAGGCCCAGGGGCACAACGACCGGGTACACCTGGAACTGGCCCGGGGCCTGGTCATCGAAGCGCGGATCACCCATGACAGCACGTTGCGCCTCGAGCTGGCTGTCGGCACCGATGTGGTGGCGCTGATCAAGGCTGGCTGGCTGGAATTGCACCCCGTCGAACAAGCGGAAAAACCGGGGATCAATACGCTGCGCGGCCTGATCGAGCAGGTCGACGCCGCCGAAGACGGCCCCAGCGAAGTGCGCATCGGCCTGCCCAACGGCCAGACACTGTGCGCCCTGGCCGACCCGCTTCAGTTGCAAGCGCAGGACCTGGCAGCCGGCTCACCGGTGCAAGTGACGTTTTCAGCGACAAATGTGCTGCTCGGCACACCGCTGTAGCGCGCTGCAACAATAGCTTCATCGACCCGCTTTAAGGTGACTGCCAAAACCAGCAGGGAGCCTGATGATGAGCCTATTAGAAGAAAACCAATCCACCGACCTGGAAAAGATCGTCGGCCTGAGCCGGCGCAGTTTCATCAGCGCCGGCGCCCTGTGCGGCGCGGCGATGTTCCTGGGCGGCAACCTGCTGAGCCGCAGCGTGCTGGCCGCCGCCGTGAGCGAAGGCAACAGCCGGCTGCTGGGTTTCAACAGCATCGCCGCCGCCACGGCCGACACCATCACGCTGCCGCCAGGCTACAAGGCCTCGGTGCTGATCAGTTGGGGCCAGCCGCTGCAGAAAAATGCACCGGCGTTCGACCCCAGTGGCAATGGAACAGCCCGCGCACAGGAAGTGCAGTTTGGCGACAACAACGACGGCATGAGCCTGTTCGAATTCCCCGGCGACAAGAACCGGGCGCTGATGGCGATCAACAACGAATACACCAACTACCGCTACCTCTTCCCCCACGGCGGCCAGCCGCAGTCGGCCGAAGACGTGCACAAGGCCCAGGCCAGCGAAGGGGTGTCGGTGATCGAGGTCCAGCGTCGTCGCGGCCAGTGGCAGTTCGTCCAGGAATCGCGTTACAACCGCAGGATCCACGGCAACACGCCGATTCGCCTGCGTGGTCCGGCCGCCGGCCACGACCTGCTGAAAACCGGTGCCGACAAGAGCGGCAAGAAAGTGCTGGGCACCTTCCAGAACTGCGCCAACGGCATGACGCCGTGGGGCACCTACCTGACCTGCGAAGAAAACTTCACCGACTGCTTCGGCAGCAGCAAGACCGACCTGCAGTTCGATGAGGCGCAAAAGCGCTACGGCGCCACCGTCACCAGCCGCGAGATCAACTGGCACCTGTACGACCCGCGTTTCGACCTGGCGAAGAACCCCAACGAGCTCAATCGCCATGGTTGGGTGGTGGAAATCGATCCGTTCGATCCAGAATCCACGCCGGTGAAACGCACCGCCCTGGGCCGCTTCAAACACGAAAACGCCGCTCTGGCACAAACCAACGACGGTCGCGCCGTGGTGTACATGGGCGACGATGAACGTGGTGAGTTCATCTACAAGTTCGTCAGCCGCGAGCGCATCAATCATCGCAATGCCAAGGCCAACCGCAACCTGCTGGACCACGGCACCTTGTACGTGGCGCGCTTCGATGCCGGCGACGGCAACCCGGACCACCCCAAAGGCAAGGGCCAGTGGATCGAGTTGACCCACGGCAAGAACGGCCTCGACGCCAGCAGTGGCTTCGCCGACCAGGCCGAGGTGCTGATCCATGCGCGCCTGGCCGCCAGCGCCGTGGGTGCCACCCGCATGGACCGCCCTGAGTGGATCGTGGTCAGCCCGAAAGACGGCCAGGTCTATTGCACCCTGACCAACAACTCCAAGCGCGGCGAGGACGGCCAACCGGTGGACGGGCCGAACCCTCGGGCCAAGAATGTCTACGGGCAGATCCTGCGCTGGCGCACCGACCGCGACGATCATGCCGCCAAGACCTTCTCCTGGGATCTGTTCGTGGTCGCCGGCAACCCGACGGTACACGCCGGCACGCCGAAAGCCGGGTCGTCCAATATCAACCCGCAGAACATGTTCAACAGCCCCGACGGCCTGGGCTTCGACAAGGCCGGCCGGCTGTGGATTCTCACCGACGGCGACTCCAGCAACGCCGGGGACTTCGCCGGCATGGGCAACAACCAGATGCTCTGCGCCGACCCCAACAGTGGCGAAATCCGCCGCTTCATGGTCGGACCGGTGGGCTGCGAAGTGACCGGGATCAGTTTTGCCCCGGACCAGAAAGCCTTGTTCGTCGGGATCCAGCATCCCGGGGAAAACGGTGGTTCGACCTTCCCTGAGCACCTGCCCAACGGCAAGCCTCGGTCTTCGGTGATGGTGATTACCCGGGAAGATGGCGGGGTCATCGGCGCCTGATAGGGCCTCATCGCGAGCAAGCTCGCTCCCACAATGTGGACTGCCCCCAAAAAGTTGGACACCCATCTGACTTTTGGGGGCAGTCCAATGGATCCGCTATCCCTGTGGGAGCGAGCTTGCTCGCGATAACGTCAGCACAGCCGCCACCTATCTGCCTCTGTCTGCGCTACCATGCTGTGCCGGACGCGGCAGCCCTGCCGCTGCGCAGGAGTCAGCATGTCCCATCCGTTTGAAACCCTCACGCCCGACCTGGTGCTCGATGCCGTTGAAAGCATCGGCTTTCTCAGCGACGCCCGCGTGTTGGCCCTCAACAGCTACGAGAACCGCGTCTATCAGGTGGGCATCGAAGATTCCGAGCCGCTGATCGCCAAGTTCTATCGCCCCCAGCGCTGGACCAACGAAGCGATCCTGGAAGAGCACAGCTTTACCTTCGAGCTGGCCGAATACGAAGTGCCCGTGGTGGCGCCGCTGATCCACAACGGCGCCAGCCTGCACGAACACGCCGGGTTTCGTTTCACCCTGTTTCCTCGTCGCGGTGGCCGGGCGCCAGAGCCGGGCAATCTCGACCAACTCTATCGCCTGGGACAATTGCTCGGACGCCTGCACGCGCTCGGGGCGACCCGGCCGTTCGAGCATCGCGAAGCCCTGGGCGTGAAAAATTTCGGCCACGATTCATTGGCCACCGTGTTGGCTAGCGGCTTCGTTCCCCGCAGCCTGCTGCCGGCCTATGAGTCGGTCGCCCGGGACTTGCTCAAGCGCGTCGAAGAGGTCTACGCCGCCACGCCCCACCAGAACATCCGCATGCACGGCGATTGCCACCCCGGCAACATGATGTGCCGCGACGAGGTGTTTCACATCGTCGACCTGGACGACTGCCGCATGGGCCCGGCGGTGCAGGACTTGTGGATGATGCTCGCCGGCGATCGCCAGGAGTGCCTGGGGCAATTGTCGGAACTGATGGACGGCTACCGTGAGTTCCACGACTTCGACCCGCGTGAACTGGCGCTGATCGAACCGCTGCGAGCCCTGCGCCTGATGCACTACAGCGCCTGGCTGGCACGGCGCTGGGACGACCCGGCGTTCCCCCGCAGCTTCCCGTGGTTCGGCAGCGAGCGCTACTGGGGCGACCAGGTGCTGGCATTGCGCGAGCAATTGGCGGCGCTCAATGAAGAGCCGTTGAAGTTGTTCTGATGAGCGCCGCGGATCCCCTTGTGGGAGCGAGCTTGCTCGCGATGGCGATCGAACACTCGACACCTCTGTCGACTGACACATCGCTATCGCGAGCAAGCTCGCTCCCACAAAGGGATTTGCGCTGGAACGCTCACAAAGGTTCACAGCACAACCAGACAAATCTCCTTACAATCACGCCTTTGTTAGCTGCCTAAGCAAGGATTCTGCATGCAAGCCGCCAACCCGCGTCGCGGGTATATCCTGGGCCTGAGTGCCTACATCATCTGGGGTCTGTTCCCGATCTACTTCAAGGCCATCGCCAGCGTACCGTCAGTGGAAATCATCATCCACCGGGTGCTGTGGTCGGCCCTGTTCGGTGCGGCATTGCTGCTGGTCTGGAAACACCCGGGCTGGTGGCGCGAACTGCGGGACAATCCACAGCGCCTGGCGATTCTCGCCCTGAGCGGGACACTGATCGCGGCCAACTGGCTGACCTACGTCTGGGCGGTGAACAACGAACGCATGCTCGAAGCCAGCTTGGGTTACTACATCAACCCGCTGGTGAACGTGTTGCTGGGCATGTTGATCCTCGGCGAGCGCCTGCGCCGCATGCAATGGCTGGCGGTGGGGCTGGCGGCCATCGGCGTGGCGCAGCAGGTCTGGCAAGTGGGCAGCCTGCCGTGGGTGTCGCTGGTGCTGGCGCTGACCTTCGGTTTCTATGGGCTGATCCGCAAACAAGCGCCGGTCAAGGCATTGCCGGGGCTGGTGGTGGAAACCTGGATGCTGGTGCCGATCGCCATCGCCTGGTTGCTGTTCAATCCCACGGCCACCAGTGCCCAGGCCGCGTTCTGGACCACCTCCGAAGCCTGGTGGCTGGTGGCGGCCGGCCCCGTGACACTGGTTCCGCTGGTGTGCTTCAACGCCGCGGCCCGGCATTTGCCCTACACCACCCTGGGGTTTCTCCAGTACATCGCGCCGACGCTGGTGCTGTTACTCGCCGTGCTGCTGTTCGGTGAGCACCTGTCGTCCAGCACGCTGGTGGCGTTCCTGTTCATCTGGGCCGGGCTGGCGGTGTACAGCGTCGATGCGGTGATCAGCATGCGCCGGCGCAGCTGATCAAAAAACGCACAACCCTCTACAGGCCACGTGCGCCGTGGCCTGCGCTTATCCTTCCCAAGGTTATCCACAGCGTGATCCCCGCCGTTTGTGCACAAACCCTTGAAAACTGGTGATTTTTTGATCATTGGCCGCTGAGCCCCGGCGGGCCTGGGCTGGGGCCGGGTCTCTACAGGTTATCCACAGGCAGGCGCAGTTTTTCCTTGGATAACCTTCATTACACTTCGTCGCTGAGCTTGAGCTCCACCATCAACTCATCGGCCAAGGTTTCCAGACGTTCCTGCAAGGTCTCCAGGGACAAGGTCAAGGGCACGCCCAGGATCGCTTCGGCATGAAACAGCAGCTCGCTGCTCATCGGTGCCGGCCGGACATGAGTCACCAGACGCTCGACATTGACGCCCTGCTCGCTCAACAACCGGGTGATGTCCCGCACGATACCGGGACGATCGTTGCCCACCAACTCCATGGTGATGGGTTTCCAGGTGCAGGACTCCTCAACGGCGCTTTCAGCGATCAATACGTGGATGCCGTGGGCCGCCAGCCCCTGCAAGGCTTCGATCAATTCTTCATGGGCCTCGGCCGGGGCGCTGAAGCGCACAATCCCGGCAAATTGCCCGGCCAGATGCGCCATGCGGCTTTCCAGCCAGTTACCGCCATGTTCGACAATGCAATCGGCGATGCGCTCGACCTGCCCGGGCTTGTCCGGGGCTAAAACAGTGATGACGAGGTGGTCCATGGCGCAGTCCTCTTGTTGATGGAAGGGACAGTATAGGCAAGGCAGAAAATCAACACGGTCGCGCTTTCACGGCAATGGAACACGCTTCCGCCGGACCCCGTAGGAGCTGTCGAGTGCAACGAGGCTGCGATCTTGTCGGTATCAATTGAGTCGAAAGCGAAAGATCAAAAGATCGCAGCCTTCGGCAGCTCCTACAACGGAATATGTGTACGAATCTTAGATTTATCTGGAACAATCCATAAGTTTTTTGAGAACATCCTGTGCCGCGCCGTGACTGTACTGCTTTAGTCGGTCGCGGAACGACGCAATTAGTCTAATTTTCACAACCGCAACTGATCATGTAGTATGCCGCAGCGCGCACTACATAATCGTGACACCCCTGTTGTACCGATGTCTGCTTAAGGCCAGTCGCATCCCTGAAAAGCCCCGTCAGCAAGGCTTGAATACCCAGCCGCCAGCGATGGCATGTACTGGTTCCGGGGTTTGTGGTTTAAATGTCCCGAGGCTTCATTGTCAAAATCGAAGAGCTGAAAAGCGAAATAGCTGAGCAGAGTGAGGCAAGCAATGACTGAACACGTTCAAGTCGGTGGCCTGCAGGTCGCCAAAGTCCTGTTCGACTTCGTGAATAACGAAGCCATTCCCGGAACCGGCCTCACCGCCGACGCATTCTGGGCCGGTGCCGACAAGGTCATCCACGACCTGGCCCCGAAGAACCAAGCCCTACTCGCCAAACGCGATGATTTCCAGGCGCGGATCGATGCCTGGCACCAGGCCCGTGCCGGCCAGGCCCACGACGCCGTGGCTTACAAAGCCTTCCTGCAAGACATTGGCTACCTGCTGCCAGAAGCGGCGGATTTCCAGGCCACGACCCAGAACGTCGATGACGAAATCGCCCGCATGGCCGGTCCACAGCTGGTGGTACCGGTGATGAACGCCCGCTTCGCCCTCAATGCCTCGAACGCCCGCTGGGGTTCGCTGTACGACGCGTTGTACGGCACCGATGCCATCAGCGAAGCCGATGGCGCGGAAAAAGGCAAAGGCTACAACAAGGTGCGCGGCGACAAGGTCATCGCCTTCGCCCGCGCCTTCCTCGACGAAGCGGCCCCCCTGGCGGCCGGCTCCCATGTCGACTCCACCGCGTATAAGATCGTCGACGGCAAACTGGTCGTCGCCCTCAAGGGCGGCAGCAACAGCGGCCTGCGTGACGATGCCCAGTTGATCGGCTTCCAGGGCGATGCCTCGGCACCGACTGCCGTGCTGCTGAAACACAACGGCCTGCACTTCGAAATCCAGATCGATGCCAGCACGCCCGTCGGCCAGACCGATGCCGCCGGCGTCAAAGACATCCTGATGGAAGCAGCGCTGACCACCATCATGGACTGCGAAGACTCGGTCGCCGCCGTCGACGCCGATGACAAAGTGGTGATCTACCGCAACTGGCTCGGCTTGATGAAGGGTGACCTGTCGGAAGAAGTCGCCAAGGGCGGCCAGACGTTTACCCGGACCATGAACCCTGACCGTGTCTACACCGCCGTCGACGGCTCGGGCGTGACCCTGCACGGCCGCTCGCTGCTGTTCGTGCGTAACGTCGGCCATCTGATGACCATCGACGCGATCCTGGACAAGCACGGCAACGAAGTGCCGGAAGGCATCCTCGACGGCCTGGTCACCAGCCTGGCGGCGATCCACAGCCTCAACGGCAACACCTCGCGCCGCAACAGCCGCACCGGCTCGGTGTACATCGTCAAGCCGAAGATGCACGGCCCGGAAGAAGCCGCGTTCACCAACGAGCTGTTCGGTCGCGTCGAAGACGTGCTGAACCTGCCGCGCAACACCCTCAAGGTCGGGATCATGGACGAGGAGCGCCGTACCACGGTCAACCTCAAGGCCTGCATCAAGGCCGCCAGCGAACGCGTAGTGTTCATCAACACCGGCTTCCTCGACCGTACCGGCGATGAAATCCACACCTCCATGGAAGCCGGCCCGATGGTGCGCAAGGCCGACATGAAAGCCGAGAAGTGGATCGGCGCCTATGAAAACTGGAACGTCGATATCGGCTTGAGCACCGGCCTGCAAGGTCGCGCGCAAATCGGCAAGGGCATGTGGGCGATGCCGGACCTGATGGCCGCGATGCTCGAACAGAAAATCGCTCATCCGCTGGCCGGTGCCAACACCGCCTGGGTTCCCTCGCCGACCGCCGCCGCCCTGCACGCGCTGCATTACCACAAGGTCGACGTGTTCGCTCGCCAGGCCGAACTGGCCAAGCGCACTCGCGCTTCGGTGGACGACATCCTGACCATCCCGCTGGCCGTCAACCCGAACTGGACGCCGGAGCAGATCAAGAACGAACTGGACAACAATGCCCAGGGCATCCTTGGCTACGTGGTGCGCTGGATCGACCAGGGCGTCGGCTGCTCCAAGGTGCCGGACATCAACGACATCGGCCTGATGGAAGACCGTGCGACGCTGCGTATCTCCAGTCAGCACATCGCCAACTGGCTGCGCCATGGAATCGTTACGCAAGACCAGGTAATGGAAAGCCTCAAGCGCATGGCGCCAGTGGTCGACCGCCAGAACGCCAGCGACCCGCTGTACCGGCCACTGGCGCCAGACTTCGACAGCAACATCGCCTTCCAGGCGGCGGTCGAACTGGTGATCGAAGGCACGAAGCAACCTAACGGCTACACCGAGCCGGTGCTGCACCGTCGCCGTCGCGAGTTCAAGGCCGCCAATGGGTTGTGATTGAGCGCTAGACGCGGCACAAAAAAAGCCCTGATCGAAAGATCAGGGCTTTTTCATTTGCACGGCATCACCTCGCCACGACAGCACTTCGGCACAAATACGACAGGCTACAGATCCATCCCCAACTCATGCTTGACCAACCCCAGCAGCTTGTCGGTATCGATCGGTTTGAGCAGAAAGTCCACCACGCTCAAGTGCATGGCTTCGATGGCGTCCTTCACGTCGGCATCGCCTGACACGATGATGATCGGCAGAGCCGCCCGCTCGGACTCGCGCACCAGGCGGACCAGTTCCAGGCCATCGACATTGCCCATGCGCAGGTCGGTGATCAGCAGGCCGATCGACGGCTTGGTTTCCAGCATCTTGAGTGCCGTTTCGCCGCTGGCGGCGGTCATGCAGTGAATCCCATCCAATGCCAGGATCTCCGACAACAGCTCGCGAGCGTCTTTATCGTCATCGACGATCAAGACGCGCTGCGGCGGCAGGTCAGGTTCCAACATGACGGCACTCAGCGCCTCGCGCTCGGCGTCACTCAAAATATCGTGGTCGGACATGGTGCTCTCTACGTTCTTTAAATCGATCCCCTGGCACAGTGGTCAGACATCGTTCTGCGGCGCTTCAATGTGCACTTCGTCGGATTTTTTTCCAAGAACATTCAATGAAGATTTTTCTGACGCCTGGCGTAAGACTTTTCCGTGAGTCCGGCCCTTAGGCCGCGACCTAGACTTACGTCCAATGGGCACCCCGCGCTGAGGGGCCGACCATGTAGAACAGATCCGACCACAACAATTCGAATAAGACTGCGTAATGGTTATGAAAAAAGCGGACGCCTTCATCCAGGCAGGGAAAACCGCGGTGTTGCAAAACATCCAGGGGACGCTGCAGTTTCTCCAGCGCTTTCCGCCGTTCAACCAAATGGAAAACGCCCACCTGGCCTATCTGGTGGAGCAATGCCTGCTGCGTTTCTACGCCCCGGGCGACACCATCATCAAACCGGCCGACGGCCCGGTGGAGCACTTTTACATCGTCAAGCAGGGTCGGGTGGTGGGCGAACGCCCGCATTCGGCCAAAGGTGGCACCGAGACCACCTTCGAGATCACCACCGGCGAATGTTTCCCCCTGGCCGCACTGCTGGGCGAGCGGGCCACGCGCACCGAGCACCGGGCCGGCGAAGACACGTTCTGCCTGCAACTGAACAAACTGGCCTTCATCAAGCTCTTCGCCCTGTCCGCCCCGTTTCGCGATTTCGCCCTGCGCGGGGTCAGCAGCCTGCTCGACCAGGTCAACCAACAGGTCCAGCAGAAATCCGCACAAACCCTGGGCACCCAGTACTCCCTCAATACACGGCTGGGTGAATTGGCGATGCGCCATCCAGTCAGTTGCAGCCCGGACATGCCGCTGCGCGAAGCCGTGAAACTGATGCACGAGCAGCAGGTCGGCAGCATCGTGGTGGTCAATGAGCAAAAAGCGCCAGTGGGGATTTTCACTTTGCGCGACCTGCGGCAGGTGGTGGCCGATGGTTCCGGGGACTTTTCCCAGGCCATCGCAGGCCACATGACCCAGGCCCCCTTCTTCCTTTCGCCGGACCACAGCGCCTTCGACGCGGCCATCGCCATGACCGAGCGCCACATCGCCCACGTCTGCCTGGTCAAGGATCAGCGCCTGTGTGGCGTGGTCTCGGAGCGCGATCTGTTTTCCTTGCAGCGCGTCGACCTGGTGCACCTGGCCCGGACCATCCGCAACGCCCCCAGGGTGGAAAACCTCGTGGCCCTGCGCGGCGAGATCGGCCAACTGGTGGAGCGCATGCTGGCCCACGGTGCGTCGTCGACCCAGATCACCCACATCATCACCCTGCTCAACGACCACACGGTGTGCCGCGTCATCGAGCTGACCCTGGCCGACAAAGGCGACCCGGGTGTGCCGTTCAGTTGGCTGTGTTTCGGCAGTGAAGGCCGGCGCGAGCAAACCCTGCACACCGACCAGGACAACGGCATATTGTTCGAAGCCCGGGACGCCGCCCATGCCGCGCAGATCCGCGGCCTGCTGTTGCCCATCGCCCAACAGATCAACCAGAGCCTGGCTCAGTGCGGCTTCACCTTGTGCAAGGGCAACATCATGGCCGGCAACCCCGAACTGTGCCTGTCCCGCGCCGAATGGGCCCGGCGCTTCGCGTCATTCATTCGCGAAGCGACGCCGGAAAACCTGCTGGGCTCGAGCATCTATTTCGACCTGCGGGTGGTCTGGGGCGATGAGCAAGGTTGCGAGCAGTTGCGCCAGCAGATCCTTGGTCAAGTGGCCGACAATCGCTTGTTCCAGCGCATGATGGCCGAGAACGCGCTGCGTCATCGCCCGCCCGTGGGACGCTTCAGGGACTTCGTGCTGAGCCGCAAGAATGGCGAAAAGGCGACCCTGGACTTGAAAGTGCAGGGCCTGACGCCCTTCGTCGACGGTGCCCGCCTGCTGGCCCTGGCCAACGGCATCGAAGCCAACAATACCTTGGAGCGCCTGCGACAACTGGTCGTCAAGGAAGTGATCGAACCCCTCGATGGCGCGGCCTATGAAGAGGCCTATCACTTCATCCAGCAGACCCGCATGCAGCAACACCAACTGCAAACCCGCGAGAACCTGCCCTATTCCAACCGCGTCGACCCCGACAGTCTCAACCATCTGGACCGACGCATCCTGCGCGAATCCCTGCGCCAGGCCCAACGCCTGCAAAGCAGCCTGACGCTGAGGTACCAGTTGTGAACCTGTTTTCCTGGCTGCGCCCGGCCCAGCCGACATTGCCCGACGCGCTGCAGCAGCGCCTGGAGCGCCTGCCCGCGCCCTCGCCACTGGGCGAAGGCGACCTGCGGGCGCAACGCTGGGTCGTTCTGGACCTGGAAACCACCGGGTTGAACCTGAACAAGGACCAGGTGCTGTCCATCGGCGCGGTGGTCATCGAAGACGGCGCCATCGACTTCAGCCAGCAATTCGAACGTACCTTGCAGTGCAATCAGCAAAAGCTCGGGCCCAGTGTGTTGATCCATGGCCTGGCGCCCAGTGCCATCGCCGCCGGCAGCGACCCGGCCGAGGCGCTGCTGGCGTTCATGGCGTTCGTGGGCGACAGCCCGCTGCTGGCCTTTCACGCGCCGTTCGATTCCCACATGCTCGGGCGCGCCTTGAAAGACCATCTGGGCTATCGCCTGCAGCATCCGTTCCTCGACGTGGCGGACTTGGCCCCGATGCTTTGTCCACAAGCCAACCTGCGCAAGTCCGGCCTGGACGAGTGGATCGACTGGTTCAAGCTGCAAGTCTTCGACCGCCACAACGCCAGCGCCGACGCCCTGGCCACGGCGGAACTGGCGCTGATCCTGTTCAGCCGCGCCCGCCAGCAACAGATCCACAGCCCGCTTGACCTGCAACAGCGCCTGGGCCAGTGGAAACGGCGGCAGCAGGCGCCTTCGCTTTAAATCCTCTGCTCCGAGAGTGGTTCACCTGTGGGAGCAAGGCTTGCCCGTGATGGCATCGCTTGGGATTGAGAGACTGACCGAGTCGCCTGCATCGCGGGCAAGCCTTGCTCCCACAGACTCATGCAGACCCACAAACTCACACCGCCCCACAGATCGGGTCCCGACCAGCGCCAATTGCTTTCCCGCCCCCGCCTCTGCCACAATCGCGAACAATTCTCGTTACTTAAAACATCGGTGATGCTCCGTGTCGTCAGTTCCTAGCCCCCACAGTGATTTGGTTGGTGCGTTGTACCGTGACCATCGCGCTTGGCTATTGGCATGGCTGCGACGCAACGTGGCGTGTGCGCACCGGGCGGAAGACCTGAGCCAGGACACTTTTGTACGCTTGCTGGGACGCGAGGACCTGAAGACGCCCCGCGAGCCCCGGGCATTTCTGGTGGCCATCGCCAAGGGCCTGTTGTTCGATTATTTCCGTCGAGCGGCATTGGAGCAGGCTTATCTCACCGAACTGATGCTGATCCCCGAGGCCGAGCAGCCCTCGGTGGAAGAACAGCAAATCATCCTGGAAGACCTCAAGGCCATCGATCGCCTGCTCGGCAAACTGTCGAGCAAGGCCCGTGCAGCCTTCCTCTATAACCGCCTCGACGGCCTCGGCCATGCCGAAATCGCCGAGCGCCTGGGGGTTTCGGTGCCGCGGGTACGGCAGTACCTGGCCCAGGGCATCCGACAGTGCTACATCGCCCTGTACGGTGAACCGACATGAGCCAGGCCCATGCCAAGCCGGTCTCGGCCAGCGTGCTGGATGCCGCCATTGCCTGGCAGCTGTCTTTGGACGCGAGCAACGCCCAGGAGCATGAAGCGTTCGCCCGCTGGCATGCCGCCGATGAAGAACACGCCCGGGCCTGGCGGCAATTGGGCATGCTCGACCAGCGCTTCAGCGTGGCCAACGGGCCGGCGCGGGCGGCGTTGCTGCAATCGCGGGTGAGCATTCGCCGACGGATACGCAAGATCGGCAGCGGCCTGGCCAGCGTCGTCGCGGTCATCGGCCTGGCGTTGTTTGCCAGTGAACGTCTGCCGCTGGATTACTGGCTGGCCGATCAGCGCACCGCGACAGGCGAGCAACGCACCCTGCGCCTGACCGACGGCACGCTGATCAACCTCAACACCCACAGTGCGCTGGACGTGCGTTTCGATGACAAGCAGCGCCGTATCGTCCTGCAGGAAGGCGAAATCCTGGTGGAAACCGGCCACGACGACCCGCGCCCGTTCATTGTCGAGACCCGCGAAGGCCGCCTGCGCGCGTTGGGCACACGATTCCTGGTCAAGCGTGAAGACGAAGGCACCCGCCTGAGCGTGTTGAAATCCGCCGTGGCGGCGCATCCCCAGGCCACGGACAGCGAACAGATCCTGCGCGAAGGCCAACAAGTGCTGATGCGCCGCGACGGCCTCGGGCCGACCGTTGCCCTGAGCCCCGGCGCCGATGCCTGGACCCGCGGCATGCTGGTGGTGGATAACGCGCGTCTTGAAGATCTGGTCCACGAGTTGGGACGCTATCGTCGCGGCTACCTGGGCGTCGAGCCACAAGTGGCCGATTTGCGCATCACCGGCAGCTTCCCGCTGCACAACACCGATCTGGCCCTGACGGCGCTGCTGCCGACCTTGCCGGTGCAGGTCGAGCATCACACCAAGTGGTGGGTGGTGGTGGGGCCACGGGCTGAAGCCAAGCCCTGAATGGCTTTATGTCAGGGATGGCCTCATCGCGAGCAAGCTCGCTCCCACATTGACCGGGTCGCCCACGAATCATCCTGTGGGAGCGAGCTTGCTCGCGATGAGGCCATTCGCTTCACCACAAAGCCACCAGCTGCAAAACGAATCTAAATTATTTTCATCCAGCCCTATCACTTTTCGACTTTCATCCGGCACCCAGGCAATTGAGAAATATTTCCATTCAGGAGCCGCCGTATGTCCCGCCCGCTAGACACCCTGTTGCGCCCCAGCCTGTTGGCCGTTGCCATTGCCTTCGCCGTCCCGTTGACCAGCGCCCCGCTGCTGGCCGCCGAACAAGCCACGAGCGTGCGCACCTACAACCTGCCCGCCGCGCCCCTGGCCAGCACCCTGAACCAGATCGCCAGCCAGGCCGGCCTCGCACTGAGCCTGAATCCGTCCCTGGCCTCGGGCAAGACCTCGGCCCCGGTCCAGGGCCAGTTCGACGCCACCGGCGCATTGCGCGAGGCCTTGCGCGGCACCGGCCTGCAACTGGAACAAAGCAGCGCTGGCACCTACAGCCTGGTGGCCGTGCCTGAAGGCGTCATGGCCTTGCCGGAAACCAGCGTGATCGGTGCCGGTCTCAGCGAAACCGCGTGGGGCCCGACCGAGGGCTACGTCGCCACCCGCACCGCCGCCGGCACCAAGACCGACACGCCGATCGTCGAACTGCCGCGCTCCGTCTCCGTGGTCACCCGCCAACAGATGGAGGACCGTTCTGTCCTCAACCTCAATGACGCCCTGCGCTACACCGCCGGCGTGCAAAGCAGCGGCTACGGCTCGGATTCGCGCAACGACTGGCTGTTGGTGCGCGGCTTCGTGCCGACCCAATTCCTCGATGGCCTGCCGCTGCCCAAGGGCAACTACATCACGCCGAAAATCGAGCCCTGGAACCTTGAGCGCATCGCCGTGCTGCGTGGCCCGGCCTCATCGGTCTACGGCCAGACGCCACCTGGCGGCATGCTGGACATGGTCAGCCGTCGCCCACAGACCGAAAGCAGCCATGAGGTCGAGCTGCAGGCCGGCAGCTACGAACATAAGCAGATCAACTTCGACAGCACCGGCAAAGTCGATGACGAAGGCCAGTTCCTCTATCGGGTCAGCGGCACCGTGCGCGACAGCAACTCCCAGGTCGACCACATCCCGGACAAGCGCTACAACCTCGCGCCGAGCCTGACCTGGAACATCAACGACGACACGCGCCTGACCTTCCTGTCCCAGTACACCCGCGACGACACCGGCATCACCGGGCAATTCCTGCCGCTGCAAGGCACCAAGCTGTCCTCGCCAGCAGGCAAGATTTCCCACCACAAGAACCTCGGCGATCCAGATTGGGAATTCTACGACCGTACCTACTACGCGCTCGGCTATGCGTTCGAACACCGCCTGAACGACACCTGGCAGTTCCGCCAGAACCTGCGCTACACCAAGAGCGACCTGGAAACCCAGGGCATCTCCGCTGGCGGGCAGTTCTGGCCGGCGGGGCCTGAGGAAGCAGTCAGCGCCGATGGCACCATCAAGCGCAGCGCCAGTGTCGTTGACGAAGACATCAGCCAGTTCGCCGTGGACAACAATTTCCAGGCCGATTTCCAGACCGGTGCCCTCAGCCACACCCTGCTGCTGGGGCTGGATCACCAGCGCTCCAACAGCAATTCGCGTTGGTTGTGGGGCTCGACCGGCGTGCCGACCAGCAACATCCACAACCCGACTTACGGACAGGATTTCTCCAACGTCCAGTACTTCACCATGTACGACTACAACCAGAAGACCAACCAGACCGGCCTGTATGTCCAGGACCAGATCGCCCTGGACAAATGGCGCCTGACCCTCGGCGGCCGCGAAGACTGGATTCACACCGGCACCGAATTCCACAACCAGAACAACGTCACCAACACCCAGCGCGACAAGAAATTCAGCGGCAACGCGGCGTTGAGCTACGTCTTCGATAACGGTGTGACGCCCTACATTTCCTTCGCCCAGTCGTTCCAGGCGGCGGCCGGTTCGACCGTCAACAGCACCGAAGCGTTCAAGCCAACAGAAGGCGAGCAGTACGAAGCCGGCATCAAGTATCAACCGCCGGGCACCAAAACCTTGCTGACGGCTGCGGTGTTCGACCTGACGCAGCAGAACAACTCGGTTACCGAAAACAACATCACTCGCCAAGTGGGCGAAGTTCGGGTGCGCGGCCTGGAACTGGAAGCCTCGGGCGACGTGACCGACAACCTGAAGCTGATCGGTTCCTACACCTACAACGACAGTGAAATCACCAAGGGCACCGCAGCGGAAAAAGGCAAGCGCATGGCCCAGGTGCCGCGCAACCAGGCCACCGCCTGGGCGGACTACACCTGGCACAACGGCCCGCTGGATGGCTTCGGTGTCGGCGCCGGTGTGCGTTATGTCGGCGACACCTACGGCAACACCACCAACACCGACTGGGGTCATGTCGGCTCCTATACCGTGTACGACGCCTCGGCCCATTACGACCTCGGGCGTTTGAACAAGACCCTCAAAGGCGTCACGGTGGCGGTGGACGCGAAGAACATTTTCAACAAGGACTACCTGTCCACTTGCGATGGCTTCTACTGCTACTACGGCGACCAACGCAACGTCGTCGCCAGCGTGAATTACAAATGGTAAACGGTTAGCATTTGCAAAACCTTTTGAGGGCACCTGTACCGAGACCTGCCAGTCAAATGAAATCCCTGTGGGAGCGAGCTTGCTCGCGAAGACGGCGTAACAGTCAACATTGATGTTGTCTGGCACACCGCTTTCGCGAGCAAGCTCGCTCCCACAGGTTTCACGGCTTGACTGAAGGGGCTCAGGCATCGAGGCCCTCTTGCATTCGGATCGCTCATGAAAAGCAAAACCATCCGCCGCTGGTCCTTCGTCCACACCTGGACCAGCCTGATCTGCACGGTGTTCCTGCTGATGCTGGCGATCACCGGGCTGCCGTTGATCTTCCACCATGAAATCGAGCATCTGCTGGGCGACGCTCCCGAGTTCCGGGAGATGCCTGCCGACACGCCACACCTGGACCTCCAGCAGTTAGTGGAAAAGGCCAAGGCCCATCGTCCGGGTGAAGTGGTCCAGTATTTTGGCTGGGACGAAGACGAGCCCAACGGCATCTTCACCATCATGGCGCCGACACCGGACACCGAGCCCAATTCCTCCCATACCTTCATGCTCGATGCGCGCACCGGCGAGGCCCTGGAAATGCCCTCGGCCAACGGCGGTTTCATGATGGTCATGCTGCGCCTGCACGTGGATATGTTCGCAGGTTTGCCGGGCAAGTTGCTGCTGGCGTTCATGGGGCTGTTGTTCGTGATCGCCATCGTTTCCGGGGTGGTCCTGTACCTGCCCTTCATGCGCCGGTTGAAGTTCGCCACAGTGCGCCAGGACAAATCCACGCGCCTGCGCTGGCTCGACCTGCACAACCTGATCGGCGTGGTGACGCTGGTCTGGGCGCTCACCGTGGGCGTCACTGGCGTGATTGCCGCGTGCGCCGACCTGATCATCGCCGCCTGGCGCAACGACAGCCTCAGCGCCATGGTCGAACCCTATCGCAACACCCCACCGCTGACGCAATTGGCCCCAGCCACCCGCTTGCTCGACATCGCCAAGGAGGTCGCGCCGGGCATGGAGCCTAGCTTCATCGCCTTCCCCGGCACGTTGTTTTCCAGCCAACACCACTACGGCGTGTTCATGAAAGGCAGCACCCACCTGACCTCGCACTTGCTGACGCCGGTATTGATCGATGCCAGTACTCTGGAGGTCACTGCGGTGGCCGAGCGGCCGTGGTACATGGACGTCATGAGCCTGTCTCTACCGTTGCACTTCGGCGACTACGGTGGCCGGCCGATGCAGATCTTCTGGGCCACCCTCGACGTGCTCACCATCATCGTCCTCGGCAGCGGCGTCTACCTGTGGCTGGTGCGGCGCAAAGCGGCCAAGCGTGCAACGGTCAGTACGGAGGTCGCCTCGTGAGGCCACGGCGGTCGAGTTTCTGGAAAGTGTTCGGCATGCCCGTGCTGATCGCCATTCTCTGCGCCGCCGGGCTGTTCAGTGCCTTGCTGGGGGACGGTCTGTGGGACGCCGTCAGTTGGCTGGGGTTGGGTATACCCTCCGTGTTGGCAGTGTGGGGACTGATCCCCCGCCGCTGAGTCATCCGGGCGTGCACTTGCCAGAGTGGGCGCCCCTTCTCTCTTCGTCATACGACAACCGCGAGCGCGCCGGCTGTTTCAGACCGCCCAGCCTTTGACATATTTGTTGACAAATTAATTCTTGACCCTCTATAAGTGCGCACGTTGTACGACAACCTACAACAAACCACGCCACGCCAAATCCAAAAATAATCGATGGTGAAGTGATGAAAATCAAAGGCATCCGCTGGTGGATGGTCGGCCTGGTCACGGCCGGCCTGATGGTCAACTACCTGGCTCGCAATACCCTCTCGGTGGCCGCTCCCACCCTGATGAGCGAAATGAATATCTCCACCGAGCAGTATTCCCACATCGTCGTGGCCTGGCAGGTCTGCTACGCGTTGATGCAACCGGTGGCCGGCTACATCATCGATGCCATCGGCACCAAGATGGGCTTCGCCATTTTCGCGTTCGCCTGGTCCATCGCCTGTGCCGCGGCGGCCATGGCGTCGGGCTGGCAGGGCCTGGCGTTTTTCCGCGGTTTGCTTGGCCTGACGGAAGCCGCCGGGCTGCCGGCTGCGGTAAAGACCTCTACCGAATGGTTCCCAGCCAAGGAACGCTCGGTGGCCATCGGCTGGTTCAACATCGGCTCCTCGATCGGCGCCGTGCTGGCTCCGCCGCTAGTGGTCTGGGCGATCCTGAACAGTGGTTGGGAGCTGGCGTTCCTGATCGTTGGCGGCCTGGGCGTGGCCTGGACGTTCCTCTGGCTGATCTTTTACAAGCATCCACGCGACCAGAAGCTCCTGGGCGACACCGAGCGCGATTACATCCTCAGCGGCCAGGAAGCTCACTTTCAAGAACCGACACCGAAGAAAGGCAGCTGGAAACGCATCATCGCCAGCCGCAACTTCTACGCCATCGCCAGTGCCCGGATCCTCTCCGAGCCGGCCTGGCAGACGTTCAACGCCTGGATCCCGCTGTACCTGATGACCGAGCGGCACATGAACATCAAGGAGATCGCGATGTTCGCCTGGTTGCCGTTCCTGGCCGCCGACCTCGGTTGCGTGCTGGGCGGCTACCTGAGCCCGTTCTTCCATAAATACTGCAAGGTGTCGTTGTTCACTTCGCGCAAAATGGTCCTGCTGTTCGGTGCGTCCTGCATGATCGGCCCAGCCTGCATCGGCCTGGTCGCCAGTCCGTACACAGCGATCGCCCTGCTGTGCATCGGCGGCTTTGCCCACCAGACCCTGTCCGGCGCGCTGTACGCCATCACGTCCGATTCGTTCGGCAAGAATGAAGTCGCCACCGCCACCGGCATGGGCGGGATGTTCGGTTACCTGGGCGCCGCCGCCTTCACGCTGCTGTTCGGCGTCATGGTGACCCAGATCGGCTACAGCCCACTGTTCGTGCTGCTGGCAATTTTCGATGTCATCGCCGCGTTCATCGTCTGGACTGTCGCCCGGGAACTCAAGCAGCAACCGACCACATCGGCGCCAGAGCCTCAGGCCCTTCAGCCGGCCGCCTGATGCATGGCGCGACCGGGCGCCTTCGCCTCGGTCGCGCCTGCCTTGAACACGGATGAACGCGCTATGCTGCGCAACAAGTCCCATTGAATCGAGATGTTGCCATGTCCACCCCCAGCATGACGCTGTTCCACAACCCCGCTTCGCCCTTCGTTCGCAAGGTCCTGGTGCTGCTGCACGAAACCGGTCAGCAGGACCGCGTGGCGTTGCAGCTCAGCCAGCTCACGCCGGTCAAGCCGGATCGGGCGCTGATCGAGGACAACCCGTTGAGCAAGATCCCGGCCCTGCGCCTGGCCAACGGGAGCGTGATTCATGACAGCCGGGTCATTCTCGACTACCTCGATCACCAGCATGTCGGCAACCCGCTGATCCCCCGGGACGGCGCGGCTCGCTGGCGGCGTTTGACCCTGGCCTCCCTGGCCGATGGAGTCATGGATGCGGCGGTGATGATCCGCTACGAAACCGCGCTACGTCCTGTGGAAAAACACTGGGACGAGTGGCTCGATGCGCAGCGGGACAAGATTCGCCGCGCCCTGGGCCTGCTGGAAGCCGAGGCGATCGCCGAACTGGCCAGCCATTTCGACGTGGCCTCCATCAGCGTGGCCTGCGCCCTGGGCTACCTGGACCTGCGCCATCCCGACCTGGAATGGCGCAAGGCCAACCCGCAATTGGCGGCGTGGTTTGCTGAGGTGAGCTTGCGGCCTTCAATGCTTGAAACAGTGCCCAAAGTCTAGTTCTGCACTGGCTGCACCGGCCCCATCGCGAGCAAGCTCGCTCCCACATCTGGCTTCATTACCTGGGTAAACGAGGTCTCCTGTGGGAGCGAGCTTGCTCGCGATAGGCCAATGCGACCCATCGGAAACAACCCGGCAATCAGCGCCACCAACATCGCGCCCTCCCGCTGATCCTCACGCAACCCCAACGACCGGCTCATTTCACCTCCCCCAGATCGAAGGCCATCGCAGCGGCCGGCTTCGCTCCGACCCCATACCAATCCAGCTTGCGGGTCAGCACCATGAACACGCCCAGCAGGCCGAACAGCAACAGCGACCCCATCAGCAACGCATAGTCCTCCGCGCTCAACAGGCCGTAGAGCAAACCGTACAAACCCGCCAGCCCTGCCGAAAACCCCAGGCCGTGGCTCACGCTGCGCAACACGTAGCAGACATAAAACCCGATCAGCACGACACAGGCACTGGCCGACACCAGGTACGCCAGGGTGAAGCCGATGTGCTCCGACAGCGACAACAGCAGCAGGTAGAAGAACGCCAGTGCCACACCCACCAAGGCATACTGGACCGGGTGGACGGCCAGGCTCTTGAGCACTTCGAAGAGAAAGAAGCCGGCGAACGTCAGGGCAATGAACAGCAACGCATATTTGATCGCCCGGTCGCTCTTGAGGTACTGGTCCACCGGGTCGATGAAGCTCACACCGAAGGCCCGGCTGCGGAACGCTTCACAGCCATCGCTCGGCTCGCAGGCTTGCAATGTTTCCAGCAGGTTGGTGGAGAAAAACGACGTCTGCCAGTCGGCACTGAAACCCTGCTCATTGATCTCGCGATTGCTGGGCAGATAGTTGCCAATGAAGCTCGGGTGCGGCCAGTCCGCCGACAAATGCACTTTGGTGGATTTGCCCACCGGCAGAATCTGGAACTCGCCAGTGCCTTGCAGGCGCAGGTCAAAACCGAAGGTCAGCTCGGGACCGCCCTGGGCGGTGATCATCGGCAGCGGCACATGCACACCCTGCCCCAGCCAGCCAAGCCGCGAACCGGGCAGGAAGTCGACGGTCTGCTGGTTCAGCGTCAGGGTCAGCGCGTTCTCGATGCCACGAATATCGCTGATGCCAACGCTCAAGTACGGTTCGTCGAAGCGGTAGTCGGCAAAGTCCTTGGCGGCGACACCGTAGCGCTCAGGCACCTTGAAGCGACCATCGATCCGGTTATCGGCGTGGAACATCCGCGCTTCGTAGATACCCCGGGCACGGGTTTCGGTGCGGACCTGGCCGTCGAGCTCGAATTGCTCGGGCAAGAAATACAACTCGCCCGTGCGCTCGACGGTTTCCAGGAAACGCACGCCGGTCTTCTCGTTGGTGTTCCAGACCTTCACGCTCTTGCGAAACGGCACCACGATCATCGGCCCGATCAATTGCTGGCTGTAGCTGGAGCTGCGGGCGATGTCCTGCAGCACACCGTCGCGCAATTCCTGGCGCTCATCGATGAGGCCGTTGATCATCAACAGAGGAATCATCAGCAAGAGAATCAAGAGGGCAATCATGCCCAGTTTTATGGCGAGGCTGCGGTTCATGTGGGGCTCTCCCTGTTCGAATGAGGGAGAGTCTGGGGTGGCTGTGTGCTGGGTTTATGGAGCGATTGTGGAGATTGTGTGGAGACTGCCCTCGCCGTGCTGGACGCGAATGCCGGCCTCCGTCACGTCCACGACCTGGAAAGCTTCGCGCAGCGAGTCTTCCATCAACTGCCAAGCCTCCTCGGCCGACTCGTCCGGCCCCAGGTGGGTGAACATATGGTCGCACCCTTCAAACATTCGCAGCTGCACCGGCACGCCGGCTTGACGCAATCTCTCGGCATAGGCCTCGCCCTCGCCGCGCAAGATATCGTACTGGGCCGTAATCACCGTGGCGGCCGGCATCCCTACCAGCGCATCGACCGGCGACAGCAAGGGCGACGCCAACGGATCGAGCGCCTGTGCCGGATCGCTCAGGTAGCAGCGCATGAAGAACCGCATCAGGCCGACGCCGAGCAAGGGACGAGCAATGGTGGAGGTCTTCAGCGCCGGGTCTTGGGCCAGGTCCAGCGCCGCATAGTCGATCAATTGATGCACCACTTTCAGTGTTCGATGCCCCCGCGCCAGACCCGCCACCACGGCGGCCAAGTTACCGCCAGCACTATGGCCACCGACGGCGATCCGCAGGGGATCGATACCCAACGCTTCAGCCTGGCCCGCCAACCACTCGAGCACGGCAAAACATTGCCGCGGCGCTACGGGAAAGGCCTGCTCTGGCGCCAGGGCATAGTCCAGGTTGACCACCAGGCAGTTCAGGTTGTGGGCCAGTCGACGGCAATAGCTATCGTCATGCTCGGGTGTCCCGGCGACAAAGCCACCGCCATGAAAATTCAAATACACCGGCAGCGTCGTCGAGGCCTGGGAATGGGGCCAGTAGAACAACGCCCGCGCGGGTCCCCATGGGGTTTCAATGGTTTGTTCGGTCACGGCGCGCAACGGAAACAGCGCGGCGTCATAGGTGAACTTCGCCTTCATTCGCTTGGCGAAGGCGCGCAGCAACTTGGCCTGCAATTTTTGCCAGAGGCTTACCATGCTCATACTCCCGGTTGTGTAGCCACGAATAGGACCAACGAACCGAAAGCCATCTCGCCGTAAGGCAGGGCGTGCTGACAGGTCTAGTTATTGTTCGTCAGTGCTGAGCGAAAACTAAACCTAAAAATTGATTATGTAAATTAACCGATAATAAAATTAATCAAATTTTCTCAAGGCAACCGCAGCAGCACCTCCACCCCACCCTCGACATTGCCAATCCTGAATGTCCCCCCATGCAACTGCACCACCTCCTCCACGAAGTTGAGCCCCAGGCCGGTGCTCTTGCGGCCGCTGTCCGGGCGCGGCAGGGAGTAGAAGCGCTCGCTCAGGCGCGACAGGGCGTAGTCGGGAATCGGTTCGGCCTGATTGAACAAGCGGATCTCGACATGGCTGCCGACACGCTCGGCGCTGATGCGCAGCAATCCATGGGCGGGGGTAAAGTCCAGGGCGTTTTCCAGCAGATTACCCAGGGCCTGGCGCAACAGAAATGCCTCGCCCGTCAGCGTCAGGTCGGCCGCGATGTGTTGCTCGACCTTTAACTGGCGACGCTCGATCCAGCCACCACGCGCCTCCAGCAATTCATCCAGTAGCGCGACCAACGGCACGGCGACCACGTCCTCCAACCCCTGTCGTTGTTCGATCTGGGCCAGGTTGAGCAAACGCTCGATCAACTGCTGCATGCGCGCACTTTCGTTGTCGATGTTACTGACAAAGCGCTGGTGCTGGGCGGCGGGCATGTCGCTTTGCAGCAGTTCGGCGGCGCCACGGATCGCCGCCAGCGGGCTCTTGAGTTCGTGGGTGAGCGTGTGCACGTAACGCTCGACGTACGCCTTGCCTTCGAGTTGGGTACGCATGTGCTCCACGGCCCCCGCCAATTGCTCGAACTCGCCGCCACGATAATGCGGCACTTCCACCCGACGCCCCTGGCTGACCGCCTGGGCGTAGCTCGTCAAACGCCGCAATGCCGCGCTGAGCCACCACGACAGCAAGCCGCCCAGCAACAAGCCCAGGGCGACCAAGCCAGCGCCGTAGGCCAACAGGCGCCGCTCGGTGCGGTCGACATAAGGTTGCAAGGAACTGTTGGGCTTGGCGACGGTGACAACGCCGATGATCCGGCCGTTGTCGCGGATCGGCGCGCCGACGTGCATCACCGAAGACGCCGGATCGTCCGGATCACTGCGGCTCGAGCGGGCGCCGTAGTGGCCGCGCAGGGTCAGGTAGACGTCGTTCCAGCGCGAATAATCCTGCCCTACCGCCACGCCACTGGAGTCGAGCACCACGATGCCGTTGGCATCAGTGACGTAGATGCGATGGCTGACCTGGTTCTTCGGCAGGCCCCAGATCGTCGCCGCCGGCTGGCGCTCGCCGTAGGCCTTGAGCAACTGCGGCCAGCGATTCTGGTTGAGGGTGCCGGCCTTGAAATCGTCCCGCAGGATCTCGGCCATCAGGTTGGCGGTGTCCACCAGGGTTTCTTCGGTGGACTGGCGCACGCCGGGGCGGATTTCCTCCATGACCGTGTTGAGCACGAAATAGCCGGTCAGGGCGATAAACAGCACATACACCAGGAAAATCCGGATCCCCAGCGACATCAGCTGTGCCCCGGGCTGTAGCTGTAGCCCAGGCCTCGATGTGTCTGGATCGGCTCGGCCTCGGCCCGGACCAGGCGCAACTTGGCGCGCACGCTCTTGATGTGGCTGTCGATGCTGCGCTCGTAGCCGGCATCGCTGGCAACGCCCAAGGCATCGAGCAATTGTTCGCGGCTGAAGACCCGCTCGGGTTGCTCCAGCAGACAATTGAGCAGGCGAAATTCGTGGCGGGTGAGGTTCAGCGGTTTGCCGCGATAGTTGATCTGCACACGGTCGGCATCGACCTGAAACAGCCCCATGCCCGGCTCCACCACTGGACGCGGCGCCACGCGCTTGAGGATCGCCCGGACCCTGGCCGCCACCTCGCGGGGACTGAAGGGTTTGACCACGTAATCGTCGGCACCGATTTCCAAGCCTACGATCCGGTCGATCTCCCCATCCCGGGCTGTCAGAAAAATGACCGGAACGTCGCTGAAACGTCTGAGATTTTTACAAGTCTCGAATCCGCTGATATCCGGCAGGCCCACATCGAGAATGATCAGGTCCGCCGGGGTGCTTTTCTGGTACTCGAGGGCGGCGGCGCCAAGGCTCAACCAAGTGGTGTCAAACCCCTCCCCTTGCAGGGCAAACACCAGCGTATCGGCGATGGCGGCTTCGTCTTCGACAATCAGGATATGAGGCATGGCTTGCGAGCCCGGCAGTAAAAGTTGCCGGAACGGTGCCGCAAGGCTTGGGGTGAGTCAATCAGGGAAATCAGCAGTCCGGCTTATCCGCCGTAAACCGCCGCGCCGGGTTCACCGCCGCGCCGAACTCACGCAACGCCTTGGCACCAATCAACAGCGGGTAATTGAAACTGCTGCGGTCGGTCAGGTTGACCTCGACCGTGCGCTTGACGTTACCCAGGCACAACTCCAGATCGACCACCGGGCGCTTGGTGGGGGCGATCTTTTCGTCGTCGTCCTCATCCTCTTCGGAACGGGTCTTGATCTTGCTGATGCGGGCGATCTTGTGTTCGTAGACCTTGTTGCTCGCATCCTTGGTCGCCAGGCGGAACCGCACCCAATCATCGCCGTCACGGGTAAAGGTCTCGATGTCCTTGGCCGACAGCGAGGCGGTCAGGGCGCCGGTGTCCATCTTGGCCTTGAGCACTTCACCGCCGATTTCCGGCAGCGCGATGTATTCGTAGCGCCCGTACAGAGTCGGCTCGGCGGCCAGCACTGGAAGGGCCACCAGGGAAAGCAGGGCGAGAAGGGATTTCATGGAATAAGGCTTCCTGTATGGGTGGGCTTTTAGACCGTAGCCAATGAATTCGTTCGGTTAAACGCACCTGTGGCCAGGGATGGCGCCCTCACCACAAAAACCGGCCCAGTTTAGCCAAGCCCAGGTGAAACTTTCGTCCAAGCCGATTTGGCCTACCGCCCGAAGCTTGCTTATCATGGCTCGCCCACCCGTTTGCAAGAGTCATCTATGCGCCGCCTGCTCACCGGCTGTTTCGTCACCCTGCTGCTGTTGCTCAACACCCTGGTGCTGTTCGGGCCGCTGATGGTGTTCGCACTGCTCAAACTGGTCCTGCCCGGACGCTTTCGCGACTACGCCTCGTGGGCGGTGATGTGGATCGCCGAGACCTGGGCCGAGATCGACAAGCTGATCTTCGCCCTGTGCATCCCCACCCGCTGGGACATTCGCGGCGGTGCGGACCTGCGCAGCGATACCTCTTACCTGGTGATCAGCAATCACCAGTCCTGGGTGGACATCCCCGCCCTCGTCCAGACCCTCAACCGGCGCACGCCGTTCTTCAAGTTCTTCCTCAAGAAGGAACTGATCTGGGTACCGTTCCTGGGCCTGGCCTGGTGGGCCTTGGATTACCCTTTCATGAAACGCTACACCAAGGCGTTCCTGGCGAAGAACCCGGAGCTGGCCGGCAAGGACCTGGAAATCACCAAGGCCGCCTGCGAGCTGTTCAAGCGGCAACCGGTCACCGTGGTCAACTACCTCGAAGGCACCCGTTTCACCGCCGCCAAAAGCCAACAACAGCAATCGCCCTTCACCCACCTGCTCAAGCCCAAGGCCGGTGGCGTGGCGTTCGTACTGGCGGCCATGGGTGAACAACTGGACGCGGTACTGGACGTGACCGTGGTCTATCCGCAAGAGCGCATTCCCGGGTTCTGGGACTTGATCAGCGGCGCGGTGCCCAGGGTCATCATCGACATCCAGACCCGCGAACTGGACCCCGCCTTGTGGCAGGGCGACTACGAAAACGACCCGGTGTTTCGCCAGCATGTGCAGAACTGGGTCAACCAGCTCTGGACTGAAAAGGATCGGCGTATTACGGCTTTGCGCAACAAGGGTGGCTGATCAGACACCAGTGCCCCAAATACCGCCCAGGTTCTGCAGCAGCGAACCGGCAACCCCCTGCTGGCCGAGGTACTGCAGAATGATCGGGGCAAACTGGCCGATCATGCCGCTGTCCATGCCCAGCGCACTGAAGGCATTGTTCAGGTCGCCGGTGTCCTTGACGTTGCCCAGCAGACCGTCGAGCAAGGCATTTTTGTCCGACCCGCCACCGAGCAGACCGCCCAAGCCATTTAGCCCCCCGATGGCGCTGTTGCCGGCGATCTGATCCAGGCCCGGCACACTTTTGCTCAACTCGGAGAACTGCGGCTCGCTGAGCCGATTCTTCGCCAGCCCCAGCATCGCACCGGCGCCGCCGATGGCCTGTTCCGGCGTGATCTTGAGTTCCGATCCCAGGGTGTTGAGCAGGCCGGCAGCTTTCGGCGCGGCGGCTACAACGCCCTCTTCCTCACCTGAGTTGCCCTGCATCGCCGACACCACATTGGCCGCATCGCTGAGGCTGAACTGCGCGAAAGCCGGGCTGGCGGCCAGTGTCAGCAGCCAGGACAGTGCAAAACCTCGTGAAACCTTCATCCGGTACATCCTCTTGAGCATGAAAAAGCCGCCCATACAGAGCGGCGTAAAGCGTGCGTTGGACTGGCACGGACGGGGATTGTTCCTAAACGTATTAAGGGAATGGCCGATAGCCATTACAGAAAATTCTTCAAGGGCCGTCAGAAGCGTCTGATTTAGCGAAAACTGCGTGTTTTTATATAGCTAAAAGTTACCAAATATAATTATACAGTTCTAAATTGACATAAATAACTGCCAACATTGACAGTAGCCCGCCCCGACCAAAGCCGTGAAATTGTCGAACTGAGCCCTGGAGCCTGGCACATGAAAAAAATACTGGCTGGAGGCGCGGTCTTGCTTTTGCTGATCATCGGCCACGTCCATGCCGGTGAAATAACGTGCCCCGCCGTCACTGACATTCACAGGAACATTGAATCCCTGGAAGACGTTTACTTCGTCGATATCCGGGAAGACCACGAATGGAAGAGCGAAAGCCTGGTGGACGTGGTCGACCCGACCTCGTTGCAATTCGAAGGTGCCGAGTACGTCATCCATGAGGACGATGGGGACGAGCAGACAGCCCCCCGTACAACCATCACGTGCCGGTACGGGGCGATCAATCTGAAGTTGGACGATCAACAAATCCTGGAACCGGCTTTTTCAAAGTGGATGAGCAATCGCTGCGAAAGCGCGGAGACCCGAATGTGCAGGTTGATGGACGGCGACTACTTCAACTTGATTTACTGATCGGTCATGGCAACTGCGTCACTGTTCCAGCACCGCCGCCCAAAGCCCCCTGCCCTCGCCTGCGCCATTACCGTACAGTGCGGCTTCCTCCAGCAGAGTTTGTCCATGAACGTAAAAATCGGCGGCGCCACCCTCGCGATCATTCTGACGGGCATGCTCCTTGCCTTTGGCGTCACCGAGTGCCAGCGGGGTCCGCTGAATCCGGAGCTTGCCGATGACGTCAGCGAAGCGCAAAAGACCTGGTTGACCATCGAATACCGCATCAAGCGCTCCGACCCGACCCTGACCGAGGTGAGCCGCGATCAGCAAGCGCTGACCGTGCTCTACCGTCCCAGCGCTTGCACGGACGACTGCGAGCCCTGGGTCCCGCACATGCTGCGTGTCGTCGGCCACGGCCTGGCAGCACTCAATGGCGCACCAGGGGGCAAGCAATACACACAGGTGACGGTCAAGGCGCGACTGCTGGCTGATGATGACGTGGAGTTGGTCTACGACATGCAGGGTTTCGACGCCATCAAGACGCAACAGGGCGGCTACGTCACCTTCGCCAGCATGCCCCGTAACCTGAATTTCAGCGTCGATGCCCTGACCCAGGCGCAAGACTATTGCCAAGGCCCCAGCGCCCGGGGTTTCTACCCTGAATTCTGCGACCGGGTCGAGGCCGCAACTGCACACCCATAACCGTGGCGAGGGAGCTTGCTCCCGCTCGAGTGCGAAGCGCTCGCCGCTGGTATCTGAAAAGCAGGGGGCTGCCGCTAATGCCAAGTCCGTTAAGGATCAAACGACACAAAACCTGTGGGAGCAAAGCTTGCTCGCGATGGCGGCAGACCAGTCAATGGCGTTGTCGACTGGCTCACCCCAATCGCGAGCAAGCTTTGCTCCCACGGGTTTGAGGCTTTAACTGACTGGCATTTGGGGCTGCTGCACCTCGCCACAAAGGAAGCGGTGTTCCTGCCTGAATGTTCACGACCAAAAATCCCACAACTACTTGGGAAATCCCCCGCAACCTCGAACCTTGCACCGCTCCACAGGCGAAACCTATAGTTCGTCCCGGTCGTCCAGTGGGCGACCCGGGTTTGGCGACTCGGAAAACCACGGTCAGAACTCCTATTTTTTAATCAACGAGGCTCTAGCCATGAACCGATACATACCCATCACCGGTGTCGACTGCACCCCCGCCACCTTGCTCATCGACACCCAAGCCCCCCTCGACGTCCTCTACGAAACCGCCGCCTACCGCATCCGCGCCGCCACCCAACTACTGGAAAACATCGCCTTCCGCGAGGAGATCAGTTCCGACGCCGTCGTCCTCCACGACTTCGCCCTGCTCCTGGCGATTCCATTGCGCGATGGCTGCGATGTGCTGGACGTAATCGGCCGCCGCCTACAGGCGCAAGCTATGGCATGACCGCCACGTGACGGTCATCTGAATATCACCTGCCACCGGTTATTTCCTCTCGGTATTGCCTACTGTCAACTCTGACAGTAGGCAGCTGTTCGGCCCGAATTTAAGCTCGAACCGTGTCAACGATAACAAGGCCATGGACAATCGGCCTTATATATTCGGGCAAGCAGAGACAATAAAAATGGGCGACCGAATCATAGGAACCGTTAAATGGTTTAACGATGCAAAAGGCTATGGCTTCATTACATGTGGCAAAGGTGGTGAAGAATTGTTCGTGCACTATTCCGCAATATCCGGCGAGGGTTATAAAACGCTGAAGGAAAGGCAAACCGTTTCCTTTGAAATCGAGAGGGGAGCGAAAGGCATGCAGGCTACGAGAGTGATGCCGGAATAATGACCGGCCCTTCCAGTCGATGATCGCGTTATGAAAGATAGCCCAGTTATTTCCTATCTGTTTGGACCACTGTCAATCCTGACAGTAGTCCAGCCCTGCCGATCAAATGACTATCAGAACTCCAACCTAGCAAGGAATGAAAATCATGAACAAAATTTTTTTTGCTGGCCTGCTATCCATCGCTGGGCTACTAGGCGCCGTTCATACTGTGTACGCAGCAAGTTGTCCCTCTATACAAGAGATAGTAGCTACTCCATTACCCAATACCTCGCCGAATGATCCGGTAGGGTCTTACGAATATAAAGTGAGCAGTTCAGGCTGGTCGGGGCAGGCCCATGGGGACAATATCCTGTTGCTGAATGGCTTAGCACTGGAAAGCTCATCCCCAAACACCTGCGTATATGCTGTGGAGATACCAATGGACCAATATGGGAACACCAAGAAGCGAACACTGACACTCACCAAAGGGAGTTGATAACTCATTCCGTACATCCCATTTTTTGCACGAAGCCAGCCAAGACAAATAAAAAAGGGCGACATCACTGTCGCCCTTTTTCCGTCTTGCCTACTGCTTTACGCCGCACTGAACAACTTGTGCGGATCGATCACAAACTTCTTCGGCACGCCCGCATCGAACTCGCCATAACCCTTCGGCGCATCATCCAGGCTGATGACCTGCACACCCACGATTTCGGCGATGTTGATACGGTCCCACATGATCGCTTGCATCAGCGCGCGGTTGTACTTCATGACCGGGGTCTGGCCGGTGTGGAAGCTGTGGGATTTGGCCCAGCCCAGGCCGAAACGGATGCTCAGGCTGCCCATTTTTGCCGCTGCATCAACTGCGCCCGGATCTTCGGTGACGTAGAGACCGGGGATACCGATCTTGCCAGCGACGCGGACCACACCCATCAACGAGTTGAGCACGGTGGCCGGGGCTTCGTGCTTGACGCCGTCATGGCCATGGCCGCGGGCTTCGAAGCCTACCGCATCGACAGCACAGTCGACTTCAGGCTCGCCCAGCAGCGCAGCGATCTGTTCGTGCAACGGTGTATCGGTGGACAGGTCGGCAATTTCGAAACCCTGGGCCTTGGCGTGAGCCAGGCGGACCGGGTTGACGTCGCCGATGATCACCACCGCCGCGCCCAACAGGCGAGCGGAAGCGGCAGCCGCCAGGCCAACCGGGCCGGCACCCGCGATGTAGACGGTGCTGCCAGGGCCAACACCCGCAGTGACGGCACCGTGGTAGCCGGTCGGCAGAATGTCGGACAGGCAGGTCAGGTCACGGATCTTCTCCATGGCCTTGTCGCGATCCGGCAGTTTCAGCAGGTTGAAATCGGCGTACGGCACCAGCACGTATTCGGCCTGGCCGCCGGTCCAGTCGCCCATGTCCACATAACCGTAGGCACCGCCGGCACGGGCCGGGTTGACGGTCAGGCAGACGCCAGTGTGTTGCTCCTTGCAGGAACGGCAGCGCCCGCAAGCCACGTTGAACGGCACCGACACCAGGTCACCGATTTTCAGGTTCTCGACGTCGCTGCCCTTTTCGATCACTTCACCGGTGATCTCGTGACCCAGGACCAGGCCGGTCTGGGCAGTGGTACGACCGCGGACCATGTGTTGGTCGGAGCCGCAGATGTTGGTGGAGACCACGCGCAGGATGACACCGTGCTCAATCTTCCTGCCGCGCGGGTCCTGCATTTTTGGATAGTCGATTTTCTGTACTTCGACCTTGCCGTTGCCGAGATACACGACACCACGATTACCAGACATGCTTTCACCTCGCTGTTGTTTTTGTGGAACTGCGTTGCCCAGGCAGGCAGCGCGTTGATTGCTCGGGTTAGTGCTTGTGTCTTGTTTCTTTGTTGTCTGTAAGGGCCTCTTCGCGGGCAAGCCCGCTCCCACATTGTATTTTTGGTGGATCTGGGATCTGCATACCGACACAAATCCTGTGGGAGCGGGCTTGCTCGCGAATGGCTGCGAAGCGGCCCTAAAATCTAAAGAACGACAGTGCGATTGGCGTTCAGGAACACCCTTCTTTCAATGTGATACCCCACCGCCCGGGCCAAGGTGAGCCCTTCGATGTCCCGGCCCTTGGCGATCAGGTCTTCGGGATAGTGGCTGTGGTCCACCACTTCCACGCCCTGGGCGATGATCGGGCCTTCGTCCAGGTCGTTGTTGATGTAGTGCGCCGTGGCGCCCACCAGCTTCACGCCTTTGTTATAGGCCTGGTGATACGGTTTGGCCCCCTTGAAGCCCGGCAGCAGCGAGTGATGGATGTTGATCGCCTTGCCGTCGAGCTTGCGGCACAACTCCGGCGACAGCACTTGCATGTAACGGGCAAGGATCACCAGTTCGGCACCGGTGTCTTCGATCACCTGCCACACCTGCCGCTCCTGGGCCGGCTTGTCGTTCGGGTCCAGGGGGAAATGGTAGTAGGGAATCTGGTGCCAGTCGGCCAGCGGCTTGAGGTCGGGGTGATTGGACACCACGGCCACCACGTCCATGGACAACTGGCCGATGCGCTGGCGGTAGAGCAGATCGTTGAGGCAGTGATCGGCCTTGGAGACCATGATCACCACTTTGGGGCGGTAGTTGGGCGGCGTCAGTTCGAAGACCATGCCGAAGGCTTGCGCACGCTCGGCCAGGCCGGCGCGAAAGTCCTGCTCGTCAAAACCGTCGGGCTGGCGAAACTCCACGCGAATGAAGAAACGCGCCGAGAGCCGGTCGTCGAAGGAGTGGTGCTCGGTGACATAGCAGCCCTGCTCGAACAGAAAGCGGGTCACAGCGTCCACGGTGCCGAGCACGCTGGGGCAGTCGGCAGTCAAGATCCATGTATCCGGGGCGCGGCTCATTGCGGTGACTCCTGTTCAAATTAACTGGGCGACAAAGAACCCTGTGGCGAGGGAGCGTGCTCCCACCGGACCGTAGGAGCTGCCGAGTGCAACGAGGCTGCGATCTTGTCCCAGACAATTGAATCTGGAGGTAAGATCAAGATCAAAAGATCGCAGCCTTCGGCAGCTCCTACAGGGCGCAACCCAGCGGGAGCAAGCTCCCTCGCCACAAAAGCATTCCAAGGCCATCAATCAGGCCTGCACGCTCAACCCATACTCAGCCGCGGCATCCTGCAACCACAGCCACCAGTAATCGGAGAAGCTGCGGCGAATCACCAATTCCCAGGTGTCTTCGCCCGTGTGGCGGATCACCAGTTGCGACTTGGCGAACACCGTACCCACGGCCTTGCCCACCGGGAAGTTGCTTGGGTGTACATCGTAGCTGGTGGATTTCATCAGCACGTCGCGCACGTTCGGGCCGGACAGCTCAAGGAGCTGCTGGCCGCCGCTGACATTGACGATCTGGATGTGCAGGTCGCCCAGGGCTTCACGCAGTTTCTGCTCGGCGGCGAACTCTTCGCCAGTGGGCACCACCAGCAGCCATTCATCCGGGCCGAGCCATTGCAGGCTGGTTTCACCCTTGACGATGACGGCCAGGGCGCCTGGCAATTCCAGGCCCAGGGCCTTGTGCACGGCCGCGGCGAACGCTGGGTCGTGGCCATCGCCACGGAGGGTCAGGTGGCCCAGGAGTTTTTTCTCGCGCACGGTCACACCGGCGTTCTTGCGACCCTTGCCTACCAGGCTGGCGAGGTCGGCATGGTGCAGCGACGACTCGGCCTTGGCCCCGGTGGTTGGGCGTTGTTGGTACACGTTGACTGCGGTCATATGGAGCACCTGTCTGAATGCTTGCTCGACCTGCCGGTGCGTGGCGCTGTGGGAGCAAGGCTTGCCCGCGATGAACGATAACTCGGTCTGATGGCTACCGTGTCGCCTGCATCGCGAGCAAGCTTTGCTCCCACATGCCCCCACCGCAGGGCTTGAATGTTAGATATTCTGCCGATCCCCCTTCGGATCGAAGAACACCGAAGAAACGATCTCTGCCTCGATCACGCTGCCATCGGCCAATGGCGCGAACACTCGCTCGCCCATCCGCTTGAGGCCGCCCTTGACCACACCCATGGCAAATGAATAACCCAGGGAGTTGTGGGCGTAGCTGGAGGTCACGTGACCCACCATGGTCATCGGGATCGCCTGCTTGGTGTTGAACACCAGTTGCGCACCTTCCGGCAGCCAGACATTCGGGTCGATCGGCTTGAGACCCACCAGTTGCTTGCGGTCTTCACGCACGCAATCTTCGCGATTCATGCCACGCCAGCCGATCCACGAAAACGGTTTGGTCCGGCCTACACACCAGCCCATGTTCAGGTCGTCCGGCGTCATCGAGCTGTCAGTGTCCTGACCGACGATGATGAAGCCCTTCTCGGCCCGCAGTACGTGCATGGTCTCGGTGCCATACGGGGTCAGGTTGTATTTCTTCCCGGCCTCGACGATCTGCTCGAGCACGCCCATGGCGTAGTCGGCCTGTACGTTGATTTCGTACGACAGTTCACCGGTGAACGAGATCCGGAACACCCGTGCCGGCACGCCACCCACCAGGCCTTCCTTCCAGGTCATGAACGGGAACGCGTCCTTGTCCAGGTCGATGTCGGTGACTTCGCTCAGCAGCTTGCGGCTGTTGGGGCCCGACAGGGTCATGGTCGCCCAGTGGTCGGTGACCGAGGTGAAGTACACCTTCAGGTCCGGCCATTCGGTCTGGTGATAGATCTCCAGCCATTGCAGCACGCGCGCCGCGCCGCCCGTGGTGGTGGTCATCAGGAAGTGGTTGTCCGCCAGACAGGCCGTTACGCCGTCGTCGAAGACCATGCCGTCTTCCTTGCACATCAGGCCGTAGCGGGCCTTGCCCACGTCGAGCTTGGTCCAGGCGTTGGTGTAGACGCGGTTGAGGAACTCGCGGGCATCCGGGCCCTGGATGTCGATCTTGCCCAGGGTCGAGGCATCGAGCAGGCCGACGCTGTCACGCACCGCCTTGCATTCGCGCTTGACCGCGGCGTGCATGTCTTCGCCGTTCTTCGGGAAGTACCAAGGGCGTTTCCATTGGCCGACGTCTTCGAACTCGGCGCCATTCTTCACATGCCAGGCATGCAGTGCGGTGAAGCGCACCGGCTCGAAGATGTGCCCACAGTGCCGGCCAGCCACCGCGCCGAAAGTCACCGGCGTGTAGTTCGGACGGAACATGGTGGTGCCCATCTGCGGGATGCTCACGTTCAGCGAACGGGCCGCGATAGCCAGGCCGTTGACGTTACCCAGTTTGCCCTGGTCGGTACCGAAGCCCAGTGCGGTGTAGCGCTTGACGTGTTCCACCGACTCGAAGCCTTCGCGGGTGGCGAGTTCGATGGCCGCGGCAGTGACGTCGTTCTGCAGGTCGACGAATTGCTTCGGCGCCCGCGCGGTGGATTTTTCGTGAGGCACCTGGAACAGCGCCAGGGTCGGCTCTTCATGACGGCTCAGGGCTTTGGGCAACACGCCCTCCACCGCCTTGAAGCCGGCTTCGCTGGCCGCGCGCACGCCGCCTTCAAAACCGTCGGCCAAGCTGTCGCCGAGGCTGTAGACACCGTTCACACCACCGACGCATACACGTTTTTGCGGTGCTTCGCCCGGTACGAAACCGAGGATGTCTTCACGCCAGATCGGCTTGCCGCCCAGGTGCGAAGCCAGGTGGACCACCGGACTGTAGCCACCGGAGCTGGCCACCAGGTCGCAGTCCAGCCATTCGCCAGGGCTGGTGACTTTATGGGCGCGAACGTCGATCGCGGCAACACGTGCCCCGGTGACGCGCTTGCTGCCACGGGCTTCGACCACGGCGCTGCCGGTGAGGATACGGATGCCCTTGGCGCGGGCTTCTTCCACCAGCGCGCCACGTGGGTTGCTGCGCGCATCGGCCACGGCCACCACTTGCAGACCGGCGTCGAACCAGTCCAGGGCGACGCGATAAGCGTGGTCGTTGTTGGTGCTCAACACCAGTTTCTTGCCTGGTGCCACGCCGTAGCGGCGCACGTAGGTGGATACCGCACCGGCCAGCATGTTGCCCGGCACGTCGTTGTTGCCGTAGACCAGCGGACGCTCGCAGGCGCCGGTCGCCAGCACCACGCGCTTGGCGCGAACGCGGTTGATGCGCTGGCGGACCTGGCCGATCGGTGCGCGGTCACCGAGGTGGTCGGTGAGGCGCTCGTGGATGGTCAGGAAGTTATGGTCGTGGTAACCGTTCACCGTGGCACGAGGCAGCAGCACCACGTCGGGCATCGACTTGAGTTCAGCGACAACAGAGGCTACCCATTCGGTCGCCGGCTTGCCGTCCAGGCTCTCGCGGGAGTCGAGCAGGCTACCGCCGAACTCTTCCTGCTCATCGGCCAGGATGACGCGCGCACCGCTGCGGGCCGCAGCCAATGCGGCGGCCAAACCAGCAGGGCCAGCACCGACGATCAACACGTCGCAGTGACGGTTCATGTAGTCGTAGGTGTCCGGATCGTTCTCGGTCGGCGAGCGGCCCAGGCCGGCGGCCTTGCGGATGTACTTCTCGTAGGTCATCCAGAACGATTGCGGGTACATGAAGGTTTTGTAGTAGAAGCCCGGCGGCATCAGCTTGCCGCCGACCTTGCCGAGAATGCCCATCATGTCGTTGTTCACGTTCGGCCAGCCGTTGGTGCTGGTGGCGACCAAACCTTGATACAGCGCCTGTTGCGTGGCGCGCACGTTAGGGATCTGCGTGGCTTCGGTGGCACCGATCTGCAGCACCGCGTTCGGCTCTTCGGCACCGGCGGCGAAGATGCCGCGCGGCCGGGAATACTTGAAGCTGCGACCGATGATGTCGACACCGTTGGCCAGCAGCGCAGCGGCCAGGGAATCGCCCTCGAAACCTTTGTAGGTCTGGCCGTTGAAGGTGAAGCTCAGCACTTTGTTGCGGTCGATCCGTCCGCCGTTGGACAGGCGATTGATCTGGCTCATACCTTCTCTCCCAGAGCCTGTGCAGCCGCTTTCGGACTGTCAGCCTTGTCGGTGAACTGCGGCTTTTGGCCGATCTTGTAGGTTTCGAGAATCTCGTAGGTCACGGTGTCACGGGTCACGTTGAAGTACTGGCGGCAACCGGCGACGTGGTCCCACAGTTCATGGTGCAACCCGCGTGGGTTGTCACGGAAGAACATGTAGTCGCCCCACTCCTCGTCGGTGCAGGCGTTCGGATCCAGCGGACGCGGGATATGCGCCTGGCCGGATGCATGGAATTCCTCTTCGGAGCGCAGTTCGCCGCAGTGAGGACAGAAGATGTGCAACATAGGGATTTCTCCTGTTAGTGGGCGACGGCAGCAGCGCCGTGTTCGTCGATCAGTGCGCCGTTGTGGAAACGGTCGATGGAAAACGGCGCGGCCAGCGGGTGCATTTCACCCTTGGCCAGGCTTGCAGCGAAGACGTTGCCCGAACCCGGGGTGGCCTTGAAGCCGCCGGTACCCCAACCGCAGTTGAAGAACATGTTCGGCACCGGGGTCTTGGAGATGATCGGGCAGGCGTCCGGCGTGGTGTCGACGATGCCGCCCCACTGGCGGTTCATGCGTACGCGGGACAACACCGGGAACATCTCGACGATGGCCTGGACCGTGTGTTCGATCACCGGGTACGAGCCGCGCTGGCCGTAGCCGTTGTAGCCGTCGATACCGGCACCGATCACCAGGTCGCCCTTGTCGGACTGGCTGATGTAGCCGTGCACGGCGTTGGACATGATCACGCTGTCGATGATCGGCTTGATCGGCTCGGACACCAACGCTTGCAGCGGATGGGATTCGATCGGCAGACGGAAGCCCGCGAGCTTGGCCATGTGCCCGGAGTTACCGGCGGTCACCACGCCGACGCGCTTGGCGCCGATGAAGCCCTTGTTGGTTTCCACGCCGATACACACGCCGTTTTCCTTGCGGAAACCGATCACTTCGGTCTGCTGGATCAAGTCCACGCCCAACGCGTCCGCCGCCCGGGCAAAGCCCCAGGCCACGGCATCGTGACGGGCCACGCCGCCGCGACGCTGGACGGTGGCGCCCATCACCGGGTAGCGGGTGTTTTTCGAGCAATCCAGGTACGGGATCTCATCGGCCACTTGCTTGGCGTTGAGCAGCTCGCCATCCACGCCGTTGAGGCGGTTGGCGCTGACGCGACGCTCGGAATCACGGATGTCCTGCAGGGTGTGGCACAGGTTGTAGACGCCACGCTGGGAGAACATCACGTTGTAGTTCAGGTCCTGGGACAGGCCTTCCCAGAGTTTCATCGCGTGTTCGTACAGGTGGGCCGATTCGTCCCACAAGTAGTTGGAGCGCACGATGGTGGTGTTGCGCGCGGTGTTACCGCCGCCCAACCAACCCTTCTCGACCACCGCCACGTTGGTGATGCCGTGTTCCTTGGCCAGGTAGTAGGCGGTCGCCAGACCATGCCCGCCACCGCCGACGATGACCACGTCGTAGACCTTTTTCGGGGTCGGCGTGCGCCACATCCGCTGCCAGTTTTCGTGATGGCTGAGTGAGTGTTTGAAGAGGCCGAAGCCCGAATAGCGTTGCATAGTCATTACTCCAAAACCGACTCAGCGATAAACCGGGAAGTCCGCGCACAGGGCCGCCACTTGCTGTGCGACATTGGCCTCGACATCGGCATCGCCGAGGTTGTCGAGAATGTCGCAGATCCAGCCGGCCAGCGTGACGCACTGGGTAACCTTGAAGCCACGGGTGGTCACCGCCGGGGTGCCGATGCGCAGGCCCGACGTCACGAATGGCGATTGCGGGTCGTTCGGCACGGCGTTCTTGTTGACGGTGATGTGGGCGCGGCCCAAGGCAGCATCGGCATCCTTGCCGGTCAGGCCCTGACGGATCAGGCTGACCAGGAACAGGTGGTTATCGGTACCACCGGACACTACATCGTAGCCGCGCTTGATGAACACGCCAGCCATGGCCTGGGCGTTATCGATCACTTGCTGCTGATAAGCCTTGAAGCCAGGCTCCGCCGCTTCCTTGAAGCACACTGCCTTGCCGGCGATCACGTGCATCAGCGGGCCGCCCTGGGCGCCGGGGAATACCGCGGCGTTGAGCTTCTTCTCGATTTCTTCGTTGGCCTTGGCCAGGATCAGGCCACCACGCGGACCGCGCAGGGTCTTGTGGGTGGTGGTGGTGACCACGTCGGCGTACGGCAGCGGGTTCGGGTACAGACCGGCGGCAACCAGGCCCGCCACGTGGGCCATGTCGACGAACAGCAGGGCACCGACCTTGTCGGCGATCTGACGGAAACGTGGGAAATCCAGGGTCTTGGAGTAAGCGGAGAAACCAGCCACGATCATTTTCGGCTTGTGCTCGACCGCCAGGCGCTCGACTTCATCGTAGTCGATCAGGCCGGTGGTGGTGTCGATGCCGTATTGCACCGCGTTGTAGAGCTTGCCCGAGGACGACACCTTGGCACCGTGGGTCAGGTGGCCGCCATGGGCCAGGCTCATGCCCAGGATGGTGTCGCCGGCCTGCAGCAGGGCCAGGTACACGGCGCTGTTGGCCGAAGACCCGGAGTGCGGCTGGACGTTGGCGTAATCGGCACCGAACAACTGCTTGGCGCGCTCGATGGCCAGGGCTTCGACTTTGTCGACGTGCTCGCAGCCACCGTAGTAGCGCTTGCCCGGATAGCCTTCGGCGTACTTGTTGGTCAGGCCACTGCCTTGGGCCTCCATCACGCGCTTGCTGGTGTAGTTCTCCGACGCGATCAGCTCGATGTGATCTTCCTGGCGTTGCTCTTCGGCGTTCATCGCCGCCAGCAGCGCATCATCGTAGCCTTGAATTTGGTCTTGTTTGCTGAACATCGCGTCTCTCCCAGCGGCGGCGGTGCGCCTTTCGTCTCGGTGAGGCACGGACCATTCGGTCGTGCCCTTTGGATGCGATGGTATGGCTGGCGCAGGCATGTCAAATGCCTATGGACGCCACGCAAAGGTGCGTTTACGACATGGGATCAAAGAGTCGGAGAGCAAGGCCTGCGCGATAGCACTGTGGGAGCAAAGCTTGCTCGCGATCCAGGCGCCGCGATCCATGGGAGACCGCGGCGCTTTCATCGCGGGCAAGCCTTGCTCCCACAGGCCTGTTCCCAAAATACAGTTCCCGCAGGGTTAAGCAGCGATCTGGCGAACCGCGAGCAACAGCAGGAAATGCGCGGGATAAAGGCCATAGGCCCAGCGCCGCATCGCCGGCGGATGAAAACGACCGGCATGTCGCAAAAGCACCTGCCCAAGCCATGGCGCGATCAGGCAAGTCACCAGCCCCCACAACGCCACCCCATCTCCCAACCACGCCGCGCCATACAACACCCGCCATTGGTTGGCCGCCACGCAGACCAACCCCGGCAACAGCGCCATGTACAAGGGACGCTTGAATACCAGCAACATCGCCAGCGGCAGCAGCACACCGAAGAAACCGAACATCAACTGCGACGAAAACAGCGCCGCCAACAGCAACGCCATCACCGCCAGGCATCGCGCCTCCAGGGTGGGCGTTTGCCAGCAGCGCGCCACCAACAATCCCAGCACCAGGGTTGGCATCACATTCAGGGTGGTGGGATCAGGAATGAACAAGCGGTAGGGGATTTCGCTGACGGCACTGAATAGCAGCAGCCAGCCCAGGTACCGCCATGGAGCGGCGCTGGCACCCCTGCGCGCCAGATTCGCCGCCATCGCCAGGCAGAACCACGGGAATGCCAAGCGTCCCGGCACATAGAGCCAGTCGACGGAAAAACCGACATATCGCAGATGATCGAGGACCATCGACAAAAGAGCCAACCACTTGAGCAGGTCCAGGGCCCCGTCACGCCGGTTCATGTATAAAGCCGCGCGACGAGATTGATACTTTCCGACAGAAACATCCGGTGTGTTCCCCCACTAATCTTGGGTAAAGTGCGCACCAGTATCGACCACGGCGCTGTGGACCCAAACACGCCGAACCAGGGAACGCCCCACCCGGGCATTCCGCCAGGGATCTCTTTATCCAGGACTCTCTATTCAGGAGCAAGGCCATGACCGACAAGAGTCAACAGTTTGCCAGCGACAACTATTCCGGCATTTGCCCCGAAGCCTGGGCCGCCATGGAAGAAGCCAACCAGGGTCACCAACGTGCCTACGGCGACGATGAGTGGACCCACCGCGCGGCGGACGATTTCCGGGCCTTGTTCGAAACCGACTGCGAAGTGTTCTTCGCGTTCAACGGCACGGCGGCCAACTCCCTGGCCCTGTCCTCGCTGTGCCAGAGTTATCACAGCGTGATCTGCTCGGAAACCGCCCACGTCGAAACCGACGAATGCGGCGCACCGGAGTTCTTCTCCAACGGCTCCAAGCTGCTGCTGGCACGTACTGAAAACGGCAAGCTGACCCCCGAGGCGATCCGCGAGATCGCCCTCAAGCGCCAGGACATCCACTACCCCAAGCCTCGGGTCGTCACCCTGACCCAAGCCACGGAAGTCGGCAGCGTCTACACGCCGGATGAAATCCGCGCCATCAGCGTCACCTGCAAGGAACTGGGACTGAACCTGCACATGGACGGCGCGCGCTTTTCCAACGCCTGCGCCTTCCTCGGCTGCTCCCCGGCGGACCTGACCTGGAAGGTCGGCGTGGACGTGCTGTGCTTTGGCGGCACCAAGAACGGCATGGCGGTGGGCGAAGCGATCCTGTTCTTCAACCACGACCTGGCCGTGGATTTCGACTACCGCTGCAAACAGGCCGGGCAACTGGCGTCGAAAATGCGCTTCCTGTCCGCGCCCTGGGTCGGCCTGCTACAGAACGACGCCTGGCTCAAACACGCCCGCCACGCCAACCACTGCGCCCAATTGCTGGCAGAACTGGTCAGCGACATTCCCGGCGTGGAACTGATGTTCCCGGTCCAGGCCAACGGCGTTTTCCTGCAACTGTCGGAACCGGCCATCGCCGCGCTGACCGCCAAGGGCTGGCGCTTCTACACCTTCATCGGCAAGGGCGGCGCACGCTTCATGTGCTCGTGGGATACCGAAGAAGCGCGGGTGCGGGAATTGGCGGCGGATATTCGGGAAGTGATGAGTCTTTAAGCGACCACCCAAAGCCTGGATGGCTTTGGGCGCCTTTTGTGGCGAGGGAGCTTGCTCCCGCTGGGCTGCGTAGCAGCCCCATGCGGTGTATCAGGTAGCTCGTGTTTACCGGATAACGACTGCTGCGCAGCCGAGCGGGAGCAAGCTCCCCCGCCACAGGGGGCTCACTGCGGCATCAAAACTCGATCCGCACATCCCCCTTTGGCACGCTGCAGCACGACAGGATGTAGCCCTCGGCCTCGTCGTCCTCGGTGATCCCGCCGTTGTGATCCATCTCCACCTCCCCGCCCAGCTTCAACACCTTGCAGGTGCCGCAGATGCCCATGCCGCAGGCCTTGGGGATCATCATGCCGAGCTTGGCGGCGGCGGCGTGTACGGTTTCGCCCGGGCCCACGCGGATGCTCTTGCCAGAGGAGGTGAATTCCACCAGGTGCAGGTCCGCCGCATCGACTTCCGGCGCGTCGGCCGCCTGTTCGGCCTGTTCCACGGCGTCGGCACGGGCTTCCGGTGGCGTGGCACCGAAGGATTCCTCGTGATAGCGCTTCATGTCGAAGCCACAGGTCTCCAGCAAGCGCTTGACCGCGTTCATGTACGGCGTCGGGCCGCAGCAGAACACTTCACGCTCCAGGAAGTCCGGCGCCATCAACTCCAGCATCTTGTGGTTCAGGTAGCCGCGATAGCCAGCCCAAGGCTCGCCCAGGCCGTGTTTTTCGCAAATCAGGTGGAGGCTGAAGTTGTCGATCCGCGACGCCATGTGTTCCAGCTCGCGGTGATAGATGATGTCCTTGGGCGAGCGGGCGCTGTGGATAAACACCATGTCGACGTTGGCGTTGGTGTCGTAATACCAGCGCGCCATGGACATTACCGGGGTAATCCCGACGCCACCACTGAGGTAGAGCACCTTGGGGCTGGAGAAGTCGATGGCGTTGAACAGCCCCACCGGCCCGTGCACCGCCAACTCCTGACCTTCATGCAGGGTGTCGTGCAACCAGTTGGACACCTTGCCCCCCGGCACGCGCTTGATGGTGACCGAGAAGCTGTAGGGCACCGACGGCGAACTGGAGATGGTGTAGGAGCGCATGATCGGCTGGCCTTCGATTTCCAGCTCCAGGGTGACGAATTGCCCCGGCTTGAAAAAGAACATGATCGGCTGATCGGCCATGAAGCAGAAGGTGCGCACATCCCAGGTTTCCTGGATGACTTTGACGCAACGTACGATATGTCGGCCATTGGCCCAGGTCTGGGTGGTGACCGGGTTCAGGAAGTTATTGGACATGCTGATCTCCACGGCCGACTGTCGGCCTTCATGTTGGCGATTGTGCGCAGGCGCCTGGGTGACCATTTACCTATCTGCGACATTCACATACTTATCGCGACCAGCCCTTAACTACCGGGGCTTGCGCGTCGGGAACAGATTGGGCCATGTCGCCCATGGATAAGGTTCGGCCCCTGCGCGGCCCCACACTCGCCCCAACAGATAAACGAAGTTTTCTGCCTTGCGTAGCACAACCGATTAGTCATTTTCACCGGCTCCGCTTAGAGGGCCACGAGGATAAAACGATGGACACCACTACCCTGAGCCTGGGCGATCCGCTGGAACCCGCACGCAAGGCCACCGCGCAAATGCTGCAAGAGCGCGAGCGCACCTTCTCGCTGCCGCAACCGTTCTACAGCGATGAGCGCCTGTTCGATATCGACATGCAGGAAATCTTCCAGAAGGAATGGTTGATCGCCGGCATGACCTGCGAAATCCCGGCCAAGGGCAACTACCTGACCCTGCAAGTCGGCAAGAACCCGATCATCGTGATTCGCGGTGCCGACGGTGTGGTCCACGCGTTCCATAACGTCTGCCGCCACCGCGGTTCGCGGCTGTGCACCAGCGAAAAGGGTAAGGTCGCCAAACTGGTCTGCCACTACCACCAGTGGACCTACGAGCTGGACGGTCGCCTGCTGTTCGCCGGCACCGAGATGGGCGCCGACTTCGACATGAAGCAGTATGGCTTGAAACCCGTGAACGTGAAGACTGCCGGTGGCTACATCTTCATCAGCCTGGCCGAGAACCCGCCGGCCATCGATGACTTCCTGTCGACGCTGAACCATTACATGGAACCGTACGACATGGAGAACACCAAGGTGGCGGTGCAAACCACCTTGATGGAAAAGGCCAACTGGAAACTGGTGCTGGAAAACAACCGCGAGTGTTACCACTGCAACGCCTCGCACCCCGAATTGCTCAAGACCCTGCTGGAATGGGACGACGTCACCGACCCGCGGGCCGACCAGGCCTTCAAGGACCACGTGGCCGCTTCCGCCGCCGCCTGGGACGCCGAGAAGATCCCTTACGCCCACGCCAGCTTCGGCCTGCGCAATCGTATCGTGCGCATGCCGTTGCTCAAGGGCACCGTGTCGATGACCATGGACGGCAAGCAAGGCTGCGCCAAGCTGATGGGCCGCATCAAGAACCCGGACCTGGGTTCGATGCGCATCCTGCACCTGCCGCACTCGTGGAACCACTGCATGGGCGACCACATCATCGTGTTCACCGTGTGGCCGATCAGCGCCCAGGAAACCATGGTCACCACCAAGTGGCTGGTGCACAAGGACGCGGTCGAAGGCGTGGACTACGACGTGGCGCGCATGCGTGAAGTCTGGGACGCCACCAACGACCAGGACCGTCGCCTGGCCGAAGAAAACCAGCGCGGCATCAACTCCACCGCCTACCAGCCTGGCCCGTACTCCAAGACCTACGAGTTCGGCGTGGTGAACTTCGTGGACTGGTACAGCGAGCGCATGCTCAACAACCTCGGGGCCGAGCCTGCACCGTACCTCAAGGGTGTTCCGGTCCAGGGCTAAGTCAGAAGCATCGCGAGCAAGCTCGCTCCCACAGGGGTTCTGTGTCGTTCACAAAACCTGTGGGAGCGAGCTTGCTCGCGATAGCGGCCTGACACTCACCGACTACTTGGAAGACCACCGCACACTGCCATCCTCCCCATAAAACGTCTCGACAATCTCCTCCCCCACCAACCGCACCTTCACGTACCCATTCAACACCCGCTCCGGATACGCCTCGTCCCCCGCCAATTGAGTCTCCGACCACAGCACCCGGGCATGCCCGTTCAGCTCGCTGGTAGTGCCGTAGGGAATCGCCCCGTGCCCGGCGCAGCGCGCGTGCAACCCGCCTTGCGGCGCGTAGCAGATGCCGTTGTGCAAATGCCCCCAATACCAGTAGTCCGGCTCACGCCCCAGGGCATCGCACACCGGTTGGTAGAGGGCGGTCTTGTTGTGCCCGGAAATATCGAAGCCCTGGTGATGACTGAGCACCATCAACTTCTTGCGCTTGGGCAAGGTTTTCATCCACTCGATCTGCTGGGTGTTGAGGGTGCCGTCCATGTACAGGTTCATCGCGTCCGAGGCGTAGGCACTGTCCAGGCCAACCACCAGCCAGTCGTCGTTGTACAAGGCAAAGTAGCTGGTGCCTTGCTGCACCGGAAAACGCTTGGCCAGTTCCTTGAAGTAACCGTGGGCACCGCTGTACATCTCGTGGTTGGAGTTGAGGGTGAACGAGCCGTGCTTGCCCTGGGGCCAGCCGACCATGTCGACGTCTTCCTGGGAATGGGTACCGGCGTAATACACATCACCCAGATGGATGGTGAAGTCAGCCTGGGCCAGTTGCATCTGATTGGCCACGGCCACCGCCGGCGCGTGACTGTCGAACGGCCCGGTGCCCCAGTCGCCGGCGATGGCCAGCACCACGTCGCTGTCCATTTTCACCAGCGCCGGGTTGGTGGCGAACGGCGCGTGATGCCGCAGGTTTTCGATCCACTTGAGCAGCGCCTCGCTCCACAGCAGGTCCAGCAGCTCCCATTTGCGGCAACCAAGCAAGGTGCCGTCCTTGAGCACCCGGGTCGGCAGTTCGTCTTCGCTTTGCGGCAACGGCGTGGGGTTGCCGATCTTCAGGATCGAAAGGCCGTGGGCCAGCTCCCAGGGTACGGCCGGCTCGTCATCCGGGAGGTCGCCATGCTCGATGACGTGCCGCGCCTGGTCGTGCCCGCGCTGCAGCAGTTTGACGATGGCCTGAAACTCCTCGGGTTCCAGGTCGTTGACGAGTTTCTTCCAGGACATCTCCAGCCGCGTGACCAACCCGTGCAGGCGGACCTTGACCTTGTCGAACTCATGTTCCCAATGGTGCAGTAATGACATGTGAACGCTCCTTCGCAATGCCCTGGGCTACAGGGTCTTCATGAATTCGATCAGGGCCCGTTTGTCGATGTCCGACAGCTGCGTGCCATACAGGTGGCCGCCGTTGTGGTTGCCTTCCAGGCGGGTGTCGTATTTGAAATCCGCCGATGCTTTCATCTGTGCACCGCGGGTGACGAAGCCGACCTTCTCCTGGTCGTAAATGTCAGAGCCGGTGTAGAACACCTGCGGACGCTGTTCCGGCGCTTGCAGCAAATCCCACAGGGTCGGCACCGAACCGTTGTGCAGGTACGGCGCGCGCAGCCAGATGCCGTCGGTGGGGGTGTTGCTGTAGCTCTGGGTCTTGCGGTAGGCGCCAAAGTCGAACGGCGGTTTCTTGAAGCCGTGGAACGCCGTCACCAAGCCTGTGGTGAAGGAATTCAGGCGATGGGGATCAGTGCCCAACTGGTCGATGTTGGTGGTGACCTGGCCGGTGTCGCTGCGGCCGAAATCATGGCAGCCCGCGCAGTTTTTCTCCCAGATCGGTTTGCCCTGGGCGACTTTCGCCGAGTCCAGGGCGAACGGCCAGGCCGGTGCCTTGTGGCCCAGCAGCCAGTTGGTCACCCGGTTGAAACTCGGCGGCAGCACCGATTCCGGTGTCGCGCCCACGGCCATGGCCGCTGCGTAGTTGCGCTCGTGGATCTGGTTGTTATTGCCGTCCCAATGCAGGTACATGGACTCGCGGGGTTTCTGGTTCCAGACCTGTGGCAGATCCACGGTGCCGATGGTGGAGTCATCCGGGAAGCCGAACACCACCATTTTGGTCGGGTTGAAGGTGTCGGTCCGCCCTGGCCCCTGGGCCGGGCGCAGCTTCTGCCAGGCATAGGCCTGCTTCTGCTTGAGCAGCGCACTCTTGGCCATCGGGATGATCAAGTAACGGTTGTACAGTTTTTCGAAAAAACCCAGCTGGAACTTGCCATTGATCGCCGCCATCACCGCCTCGGGGGTGAATTTCGGGTCGCTGGCGCAATCGTAGGCGAACCACTGGAAGGCTTGCAGTTGCAGGGTATTGGCCGGCGCGGCGGCGACCGGCACTGCCACGTCAGTGGCATTGGCCCGGTAGGAACCGGTGTGACACAGGGCGCAATTGGGCTCGACCGTGGGGTAACCGAGTTGCCGCTTGGCCATGCCGATGGGCAGGTCTTTGCCGTTTTCATAGAGAAACCCGAACACTTCGTAGCCGCCGGGCTTGGGCAGTTTTTCCGGGCACATTTGCGGCAGCACGGCGAACAGGTAGTAGGGAATCCGCGCCTCGATGCCCAGGCCGATCGCGGCGTATTTGTAATGGTCTTCGTCGGAGGCAAAGTCCGGTTGCGGCACCTCCCGGATCATTTGGTACCAGGTCTGGTAGCCAATGAAACCCAGCAGCACGACCACCACCAACATGCCGACCTTGAACCCGTGGCTCTGCCAGCGCAGCGCCCAGCCGGCGCGCCACTCCCGCCAACCGTCGCAGAGCAAGGCCAACGGACGATTGGCCACCGGGCTGCCCAGGTACAGCAGCACGCCCAGGATCAGGAACATGCTCAGGTCGCCCATCAACATCGGCACAAATAATTGGCCCTGGTTATTGGTGTTGATCAGGTAGATCCAGAACACCACCGCCACCAGCCGCGACAGCACGCACAACCACGAATGCACCACGAAACGCAGCGCGTTGAACCCCGAGGGCATGTAGAACAGGCTGATCCCCACCAGCAACATGCCGGCGTTCTCCAGCCAGGGATCGGACAAGACAGGTGGCAGGCCGATCATGGACGTCAGCAATGCCGGCGCGAACAACGCCGGGATCGCGAAGAACATGTTCATGACAATCCCGACCCAGATGATGCGTTGGAACCAGCGGATGTAAGCGTTCATGGCATCCTTTTCCTTATTCTTGGCTCAGAGCAAAGCTTTTGTGGCGAGGGAGCTTGCTCCCGCTAGGCGTAGGAGCTGTCGAGTGCAACGAGGCTGCGATCTTTCCCCGGACACTTGAATCCCAAGCGAAAGATCAAAAAGATCGCAGCCTTCGGCAGCTCCTACAGAGCCGAGCGGGAGCAAGCTCCCTCGCCACGGATCAGTTGTGCCCCTAGCCGAGGGCGGTCTTTTCCAAGTGCCCAAGAATGATCGGATACACATCCACCACCGCATCCTTGCCAAACATGCAGTCGATATGGCCATACCCCGGCACTTCGTGGCGGCTGAACAACTGCGGGCCATGCATCTCGCACAGTCGCTCGTAGGTCTTGAGGGTGCTTTGCGGCAGGTAGCACTGGTTGTCGGCGCCGCTGATGAAGCAGATCGGCAACTTCAACCGATCGAAATGCGGCATGTAGACGTCGTTGCCCTTGAAGTCCACCAGGTGCCCCTTGCGCACGATCAGCGCCAGGTGCTCGAAGGTCTGGATGTTCGACTCGCCGAACAGCTCATGCAGGTTGTCGTGCAGGGTTTCGTTGAGGGTGTCGTGGCGGTACAACGATGCATACATGAACGTGATGCGATGGCAGACCGGGTTGGTGCAATAGCCCTGGGCCTCGATCCGGGCATAGCCATTGAGGGCCTTGTCGTAGAGTTTGTTGAACCAGCTTTCCTTGGTGTCGGCGTAGGCCGTGAGGGACTTGATGCCGATGGCATCGAGCATTCCCGGCAAGTGCAAACCGGCCTTCAGACCGGTGGCGGTGGCGACCACCGTGTCGGCGGCGATCTGCGAGCAGACCACCGAGCGCACACCCTGCAGCCCCGCCAGCATCGACATGAAGAACGTCGTCGCGCCGTAGCAATGCACCACGCACTGCACGTCACGGGCCAGGGTCGCTTGCTGGATCTGCTCGATGGCGGCCTTGAAATCGTACTGGGCCACCTGGTCGCCGTTCCATTCATGCTTGCTGGCCGGCAGCAGGATGCTCACCCGTAAATCCAGGAGCCAGACGTCGTATTCGTGCTTGCAGAGGTATTCCAGCAGGTTGGTATGGATGGTGTCGGTGGAGAAGATGTTCGAGCCCACACCCAAGCCATGGACCAACATCACCGGACCTTTGGTGCCGGCCTGATAACGGGTCAGGCGCAGCTCGACGTTGTCTTCGGTCTGGAAGAAATGCACGGCCGGCGCCGGCGCATCCAACGGCCGTTTCAACCGGGGCGGCGCGTCCGGGTTGAAATAGACGTCGCCGGCGAAGACACCGCCGTAGCTCTCCCACAGGATCCCGGCAAAGAACTTGCCGAATCGCGCCAGCGCCTCCACGCGCTCACGCTCGTTGCGCGCGTTGAGCACTTTCATGGTGGTCATCTGCTTGGCGAAGTCGGCCGGCAGGATGTGCATCACGCCGCAGCCAATCACTGCGCCGGTCTTGTCCGGCCCGCGATAGAGCGTGACATAGAGCGTGCTGGTGTCGTGCCAGATATTCAGCACGCCGTTGTCCTCGGGCACGGTCTTGAAGGCGCTGAAGTAATAGTCGCTGCCGTCCTCGGCGGTCAGCTTCATGTCGTAGTTCATGTGCCGTACGCCGACCTGTTCCTGGTACTGCTCGAACAGGTTGAACACCCCGTTGCTGGCCACCAGCGGTTGCGGTGAGAGCAGCGGTGCCTCGAGGGTGCCCACCAGGGTGGCGGCGTGTTCCGGCTCCTTGATCAGACGGTTGAGGTCGGCGGCGGTGATGGTCAGGGTGAATTCGATGGGCGAGTTGTCGGCCTTGCCGCGCTTGGCCGCCGCTGCGTACAGGCTCAGATCGGTGCCCTGGGCCTGGGTGAAGGCCGTGGAGAAGTAGCCCTTCATGGTTTCGGTGAATTGCACGCCGAGGGTCGGCGGCGCCACCGCTTTGCGCGGGGCCGAGGGCAGCGTGTAGTCGATGATCCAGCCACGGTCGGCCGCCAACAGGCCCATGTTGCGCTCGCTTACCGCCGAGATGGTCAGCAGCGGGTTGACCGCCAAGGACGTGGGAATCACCGCACCGTCAGTCACGTACAGGCCCGGGTAGACATCGGTGCCACTGGCGCCACTGAACACCTGGCCCTTATGGTTGACCACCCCTTGCGTCGCGTCCTCGCCCATCACGCAACCGCCCAGGGGGTGGACCGAAACGATGCTGTGCTTGAGCAGCTTGGTCCAGATCGGGTTCTCGACCCAGATCCCGCCCAGGGCCTTGGTGCTCTGGTGCAGCCGCTCGTTGCCAAGGGTGACGTTCTCCTGTTCGCCGCCGCCGGGCCAGTCGATGCGCAACTGGTCCTTGTTGTCGAGCAGCATGCGGCCCTTGGCGTTGTCATGGCTCATGATCAAGTAGGTCTGCATGTTGTGCAGCGCGCCGTAATACGGCCCGCGCAGGAAGCTCTCGGCCTCCCGGCCCTTGTACTTGAGGCTGGCACCGAAACCGGTGTCGGTGGGCACGCCGATCATTTCGGCAAACGCCGCCATGCTCGGCACCATGGCCCGGCCGAGGGCGCCGGGAATCGAACCTTCCTCGATGACCATGCGGCTGCGCCAGTCGCCTTCGGTGCGCATGTCGATGATCGAGGTGATGCACGGCCCCACCGGCTCCAGCTCCTTGGCCGGATGGGCGCCGAAACCGATGCCATTGATGACCTGGTCGCAGTTATGGCCGAAGCCGAGGATGTCGCCGTTGCCGCTCATGTGCTCGCCCAGTTGGCTGGACATGGCCAGGCCCTTGTCCCGCGAGCGCAACATGATTTCGGTGGAGCCCAGGGTGCCGGCGGACACCACCACGATATCGGCCCGCACGAACAACGTGGGCGCCGAGAACAGCTCGCGGCCGCTGTCCAGGTATTGGAAGTGCACGATCCAGCCGTCGCCGTCGCGCTCCAGGTGCCGCACCTCGGCCTGGCAGAAAATTTCCGCGCCGTGGTTCCAGGCATCCGGCAGGTAATTCATCAGCGTGGTGTTCTTGGCCTTGTTGTTACAGCCCGAGACGCAATCGCCACAGCCATTGCAGGGCAACTGTTCGACGCCGACGTGGTTGAGGTTGTTGGGCAGCTTGTCGAAGGTCACGTTGATCGGCGGCTTGTAGAAATGCGCGCCTTGCTTGAGGTAATCGGCCGACTTCTTGTGAGCGTCGAGCTTGGGCAGGTTCGGTGCTGAAGCCGGGTAAGGGTTGGGCTTGAGCATCTCCCGGGCCCGGGCGTAGCCGTCCTTGAGCAGCGTGTCGCGGTGCTCCCGTACCGCCAGGGGCCAGCGCGGGTCGTCGAATACGCCAGGCTCCGGCTCCAGCGCAACGTTGGCATTGATCAGCGACGTGCCGCCCAGGCCGCAGCCAACCACCACGTTCTGCTGGGCGTTGACGTGCAGGTCAAACAGCCCGGTGCGCGAGCCGATATGCCCGTCCGGATCATGGACCTGCAGTTCCTCGGTGGCCGCGAGCAGGGTGTTGGGGTATTCGCCGGGCTGGATCTCCCGGCCACGCTCCAGCAGGCATACCTTGCGTCCGGCCCGGGACAGGCGCGAGGCAGCAATGCCGCCACCGTAGCCGGAACCGATGACGATGACGTCGTAGTGCTCCTGGATATCACTGATGGGGGTTGAGATCCGTGTCATGTTCAAGTCCTCTCAGGCAGAAGGGGCAACTCTGCGGTTGCCTGCAAATCGACAGGCGCACGAACGCCTGGCCACTGTCCCGTGCAGGGTCCAGCGGCAGTCAGCGGTGCTACAGGGGGAAAAACCGGACGCTATAGACGTGCACGCTGATTGGCGGCGCGACGGTGGATGCGTTTATGCAGCGAAGCAGGCGGTGCCGGGACGCAGGTCAGCAGGGGAAGCGGGTGCGAGCGGGGGTGATTGCTATCCATCATGTGTTCTCCCTGAACCTGATGTGGATAAAGTGCGATGTCCTTGTGCCATGGAAGTGAAGACAGCCGACAGACCTGCGTCAAGGTTGGGCCTTAGAACTGTATGAAATTTGATCTATCGCGATTTGCGCTATGCCGGCCGTGGCCTGCAGCGTTTGGCGAACAAGTTATCCACATGGCCACCCACAGCAAATGGGGACAAGTGTGCGTAAGTCGGGCATTTTCTCCCCGGCAAAGTGAATAAAAACCGTGACTTATGGACAATGCCGGTTTTACTGGCTTATCGGTTGTTTTTTGACCAACTCCCTGTAAGCCCCGATAAGCATGGGCTGTGGCGGTGAGCAAACACCTTATCCACAGAAGCGCCAACAGTGTTTGGGGGTAATTTTGACGATTCTGTGGAAAACCCCGTGGACGGCTTGTAAATCGCGGTTTTCCGGAGGTTTTACCGATAAAAAACACCAATCGATCATTTTATGATCAATCCACTGAACACCACGTCCCGTATGGCTTGCAGCGTTGAGCGAACATCTTATCCACAGAAGCGCCAACAGAGATTGGGGGCAAGTTTCGCCTGATAGGAGTCGTTATTCACAACAAAAAGCCAATAAAAACCGTGGGTTAGACTAGCTACTTTTTGATCGCAGGCCGGCAGGGCCCGATTTGCATGGGGTGCAGCGAGGGGCGAACAGGTTATCCACAGAGGCGCGCACAGGGATTGTGAGTAAACACATGCCCCTGTGGGAGCGAGCTTGCTCGCGATGGCGGTGCGTCAGTCAACATCGATGCCACTGATCTACCGCTATCGCGAGCAAGCTCGCTCCCACAGGGTTTCAGGGCCGCCGTGCCGGCTACGGCCGATGCATGAGATAGGCCGCGCCCGTTACTTGAATCAACGGATGCGGGACGACCTGACAGGTTTTGACAATGCCAAAGCCATGGCGCTCGTAAAAACGCCGGGCGCCGGTGTTCGCGGCGTAGTCGATCAGGCTCAGGCCCTTGAGTGCCAGTTGATCGGCACGCTGTTGCGCCAGTTCGAGGAAGCGAACGCCGAGCCCCTTGTTACGCCAGCCTTCATGCAGGGCCAAGCTTGAGATATAGAGGGTGTCGGGCACTTCCATGTCGGCGTAGGGCGCCAGGACCGGGTCTGTGACTGGGGCCGCCTGTGGATCATGACGCGTTACATAAGCGTGCATCATGCCGATGACCTGTCCGTTGGCCTGGGCGACAAGGCAGTTCTGGTAGGAAAAATCGACACCTTCCCGGGCATAACGCGCGGCGCCCACGTCAAGGAGATCCTGGCCTGGCTCCGCCAGCTGGCTCCAGATGTAATCCGACGCACCCTCTGAGGAAATCCGGAACAGACGGGCGATCTCCCGTGCATCCGTGGGCAAGGCCGGGCGAATTGCTACTTCCATTGATAGGACTCCATTGGCGATGAAACGACCTTTTTCACCCACAGGCTTGAAACGCGGCAACCCGTCAGGCCAGCGGTTTTATGGCCGGATGTTGCAGCAGGTCAGGTGGGTGTTTTTTGAGCGCAGGCCTGGATGGCCTGGTTTACGGCGGGGGGCCGAGCAGGTTATCCACAGAGACGCACAGCAATGGTGGGCAAACACGGCCCTCCTGTGGGAGCGAGCTTGCTCGCGATAGCGGCGTGTCAGCGAAGAAGATGCAACCTGACATACCGCCATCGCGAGCAAGCTCGCTCCCACAAAGGGATTCAGGTATTCCTGGGTTTAGCGAACAACCCCTTCCTCAATCAACAACTTGAGAATGGCCTCGGCCCCGGCCTCCGGGCTCACGCCTTTGAGCACTTGCCCGCCTCCGCCGCTGGCCTTGGCCGTGGCGGCTTTCATGCGGTCGGCGCCACTCTTGGCCTTGATCACTTTCAAGCGCTTGGGGCGTGGCTTGGCCGGTTGCAGGGTCGCCACCGCCAGCAAGGTGTCGTCGATCACTTCGACTTCCTCGGCATGCAATGCCCCACGCCGGGCCGGGCCGTAGGCGCTTTGCCGAGGTTTTGGCGCGGCGTTATCCACAGTGGCCAGGAATGGCAGGCGCACTTTGAGACGGCGCCGTTGGCCGCGGGGCAAGGCTTGCAGCACCAGGGCCACGCCGCTGTCGATGGACTCGACCTGGGCCAGCCCCACCACCAACGGCCAACCGAGGTTTTCCGCCAGCAGAAAGGGAAGCATGCCCGAGCCTTCACCGGTTTCCGCCTGGCTGCCGGTGAGCACCACTTGGGCGCCAGCGTCACGCAGGTAGTCGGTCAGGGCCGGCAGGGCGTCGGCCCCCTCGGGATTTTCCAGGACGTGGAGTTCATCCAGGCCCATGCCCAAGTAGGCGCGCAGGGCCGGTTCGGCCACGTCACCGGCGTGCAGCACTTGCAGGTCGTTGCCGGCCAGTTGCAGGCCCAGTTCCACGGCCCGGGCGTCCTGTTCGGCGCGCCGGGGCCGACCGGAAGTGGGGTGGGCGCCAATGGACACGAGGCTGATCACTTGGGTACTCATCAACTTATCCTTCTTAAGCCGCATCGCGCTTGGCTTCGTTGCGGTAAGCCTCTACCGCCGCGATCAAGGCCTGGAGAATCGCCGCGCTGTCACCGATCACCGACAGGTCTGCCCGTTTGATCATGTCGCAGCCTGGGTCGAGGTTGATCGCCACCACCTTGTCGCAGGCGCCAATGCCCTGCAGGTGCTGGATCGCCCCGGAAATCCCCACCGCCACGTAGACCCGTGCCGTGACCCAGGTACCGGACGCACCGACCTGGCGATCCCGGGCCATGAAGCCGTCGTCCACTGCCACCCGCGAAGCGCCTTCGGTGGCGCCCAGGGCCGCAGCGGTCTGGTGGAACAGCGCCCAGTCCTTGACCCCGTTGCCGCCAGAGAAAATGAATTCGGCCTCGGCCATCGGGATCGCGCCCGGGTCCACCGCCACCGCACCGAGATCTTCGATTCGCGACAAGCTGCGGGCCACGCTTGTGGATAACTCCACCGGCGAGGCTTCGTGGCGGGTTTCGCTGACCGGTTCGGCGCATTCGGCCGCTGCCAGGATCAAGCGCGCCAGTGGCCGGGCCAAGTCTTGCAGGCCCGCACCGGCACGGCCAATGCACTCCTCGCCCTTGACCTGCCAGACCCGCGTGGCCGGGCGCTCGCCCAGGGCTGCGGCAAAACGCCGGCCCAGTTCACCGCCACCGGTGCGGCTGTCGGGCAGCAGCCAATGGCGTGGGTTGAATTGGTTATCCACAGCCCGCAGGCCCTGCACCCGTTGTTCCGGTGCATAACCGCTGAAGGCCTCACCTTCCAGTACCAGCAAGCGGTCGACACCGGCCGTGGCGAAGGCGTTTTCCTTGTGCTCACCGAACACCACTGCCAGCACCGCGCCGTCCGTCCCCGCAAGCTGATGGGCCAGGCCCAGCAGATCGCGGTCGTGGCTGCTGAGGCGACCACCGACCATGTCCGGCACCACACTGATGTAGAACGCCGGTTGCGGCACCTGATGCAGCGGCAATTGCACTTCGGTCGCGGCGGTACGCTTGGTCGCGCCACCCTGCTGGGCACCGCTGCGGTCGATGCGCTTGATGCCGTTGGGGCCGATGAAACCGATGCCATGGACGTTCTTGCGAATGACGCCGTTGGGGCCCATCCAGCTGTGTTGTGCCGGTTGCATGGCCGCGTGCAGCGGGTGCAGGCGGTTGCGGGCGATCCACTCGGCGCGAGGGTCGCGGCGGATGATGTCGCTCATTAATGCACCTCCGCAGGTTCACGTTTGGCTGGGGCCACGGGCTTGCTCGGCGTTGCGTCTTCAAGCAATGCGTCAGCCACCAGTTCGGCAATGTCCTTGATCATTGGCCGTGGTTCGACCACGCCTTCGAGCATCGCGGTGCACTGTGGACAACCCACCGCCACCAGCTCAGCGCCGGTTTCGCGAATGTCGTCCATGCGCATGTCAGGAATCCGCTGCTTGCCTGGAATGTCAGTGATCGGCGCACCGCCGCCGCCGCCGCAGCAACGCGAACGGAAACCGGAACGCTGCATCTCCTTGACCTCGATACCCAGCGCACGCAGCACCTGGCGCGGCGCCTCGTATTCGCCGTTGTAGCGGCCCAGGTAGCACGGGTCGTGATACGTCACGCTGTCGCCCTTGTGCTGGCCGAGGTTCAGCGCACCGGCGTCGATAATCTCCGCCAGATAGGTGCTGTGGTGCTGCACCAGGTAGTTGCCATCGAAGGCGCCGTACTCGTTTTTCAGCACATGGAAGCTGTGGGGGTCGCAGGTGACGATGCGGTTGAAGCTGTATTTGGCCAGGGTCTGGATGTTGCGTTTGGCCAACAGTTGGAACGTCGCTTCGTCACCCAGGCGCCGGGCCACGTCGCCACTGTCGCGTTCTTCGAGGCCGAGCACGGCAAAATCGATTTTCGCCGCCTTCAGCACTTTGACGAAGGCGCGCAAGGTGCGCTGGTTGCGCATGTCGAAGGCACCGTCGCCGACCCAGAACAGCACGTCGGTGGATTTCTTCTCGCTGAGCAGGTTCAAGTTCAGGTCCGCCGCCCAGTTCATCCGCCCGCCCGGGGCAAAGCCGCCAGGGTTGTCGGTGGCAATGAGGTTTTCCAGCACCTCGGCACCCTTGTTCGGCGTGGCGCCTTTTTCCAGGGTCAGGTGGCGACGCATGTCGACGATGGCATCGACGTGCTCGATCATCATCGGGCATTCCTCGACGCACGCACGGCAGGTGGTGCAGGACCACAGGGTCTCGGCGTCTACCAGGCCGTTGACGATCGGCTGATGGGGATTACCCGCATGTTCGCCCACAGGTTTGCCCGGGTATGGGCTGCCAGCGAATTTCGCGTCGGTGCCGCCGGCCAGGCCGACGACCATGTCCTGGATGAGTTTTTTCGGGTTCAACGGCTGGCCGGCCGCGAACGCCGGGCAGGCAGCCTCACACTTGCCGCACTGCACGCAGGCGTCGAAGCCCAGCAGTTGGTTCCAGGTGAAATCCTTGGGTTTCTCCACGCCCAGTGGCGCGGCGGGATCGTTCAGGTCCAGCGGCTTGAGACCGGTGGAACGGCCGCCGCCAAAGCGCTCGGCGCGGCGGTGCCAGGCCAGGTGCAGGGCACCGGCGAAGGCGTGCTTCATCGGCCCGCCCCAGGTCATGCCGAAGAACAATTCCGACACGCCCCACAGCACACCGACACCCAGGACCGCCGCCACCAGCCAACCGCCGAAGTTCTCCGGCAGGATGCCCGCCACCGGCAGGGTCACCAGGAAGAACGACGCCGAAAACGCCAACAGGCTTTTCGGCAGGCGCATCCACGGGCCCTTGGACAAACGGGCCGGCGGATTGCGCCGACGCAGGTAGACGAAGATCGCACCGACGAACATGACGGCCGACATCAACAGCAACGCATAGCCGAGGAAACGGTTATGCAGGCCAAACCCGTGGACCAGGATCGCCAGCACCACCGACGCCACCGCACCACCGGCCGTGGCCACGTGGGTGTTGGCAATGTATTTGTCCCGCGCCACTACGTGGTGCAAATCCACCATGTAGCGCTTGGGCATGGCAAAGAGACCGCCGATCAGGTCGACCTTGGCCGGTCGTCCCCGGCGCCACATGTTCACCCGCCGCAAGGCGCCGAGGACCGCGAGGCCCAGGGCTGCGAACAGCAGGATTGGAAGAAGGGTGTTCAGCATGGTGAAGCTCCCAAAGACCTCAGGTCTTGCAGGCACAGAAACCTGGATGTCTTGCTCGATCCCTGTGGGAGCGAGCTTGCTCGCGAAGACGGACTCAGATCCAACATAAATGTCGCCTGATCCACCGCTATCGCGAGCAAGCTCGCTCCCACAGGGTTATCCACAAGCCGTTAGAAATCCTTGCACAACCGCAGGGCGTCGTAGATGGCCGCGTGGGTATTACGCTGGGCCACGCAGTCACCGATGCGGAACAGCAGGTAGCCATCGCCGCTCTGCTCCAGGCACGGCTGGGGCTTGATCGCGAACAAGGCTTCGACGTCGATCTGGCCCTTGTTGCGCGAACCTTCCTTGAGCGCGTAGTAGATTTCTTCGTCCGGCCGCACGCCGTTTTCCACCACCACCTGGTCCACCACGCGTTCTTCCTTGGCGCCGGTGTATTCGTTCTCCAGCACCGCCACCAGCTTGTCGCCTTCGCGGTAGACCTTCTCCAGCATCATGTCCCCGGTCATGATCACTTCCTTGGGGTACATGCTGCGGTAGTACGTGGGGAACGAAGTCCCGCCAATGGCCACGCCCGGCTTGATGTCGTCGGTGACGATCTCGACCTGGCTGCCTTTGTCGGCGAGGAAGTCGGCCACCGACATGCCGGTGAACTCGCAAATGGTGTCGTAGACCAGCACGTTCTTGCCCGGCGCGACCTTGCCGTCGAGCACGTCCCAACTGCTGACCACCAGCCCTTCGGCGGCGCCCCAGTGTTCGTTCTGCTCCAGGAACGGATGGCCGCCGACGGCGAGCACTACCACATCCGGACGCAGGTCCATGATCGTCGCCGCGTCAGCCGCCACGCCCAGGCGCAGGTCGACTTTCAGCCGCGCCAGTTCCAGTTGGAACCAGCGAGTGATACCGGCGATCTGGTCCCGTTGCGGGGCTTTCGAGGCGGTAGTGATCTGCCCGCCGATGAATTCCTTCTTCTCGAACAAGGTCACGTCGTGCCCACGTTCGGCAGCGACACGCGCCGCTTCCATCCCGGCCGGGCCGGCACCGACGACGACCACTTTGCGCTTGGGCCCGGTGGACTTCTCGATGATGTGCGGCACGCCCATGTATTCACGGGACGTCGCGGCGTTCTGGATGCACAGCACGTCCAGGCCTTGGTACTGACGGTCGATGCAGTAGTTGGCGCCCACGCACTGCTTGATCTGGTCAATCTGGCCCATCTTGATCTTGGCGATCAGGTGCGGGTCGGCGATGTGGGCACGGGTCATGCCGACCATGTCGACGTAACCGCCTTCCAGGATCCGCGTGGCCTGGTTCGGGTCCTTGATGTTCTGCGCGTGCAGCACCGGGACCTTGACCACTTCCTTGATACCGGCGGCCAAGTGCAGGAACGGCTCCGGTGGATAACTCATGTTCGGGATGACGTTGGCCAGGGTGTTGTGGGTGTCGCAACCCGAGCCCACCACGCCGATGAAATCCAGCATGCCGGTGTCGTCGTAGTATTTGGCGATCTGCTTCATGTCCTCGTGGGACAAGCCGTCCGGGTGGAACTCGTCGCCGCACAGGCGCATGCCCACGCAGAAATCGTCGCCCACTTCGGCGCGCACGGCCTTCAGCACTTCCAGGCCGAACTTCATGCGGCCTTCGAAGCTGCCGCCCCATTCGTCGGTACGCTTGTTGACCCGCGGGCTCCAGAACTGGTCGATCATGTGCTGGTGCACGGCGGACAGCTCGACGCCGTCCAGGCCACCGGCCTTGGCACGCCGTGCCGCCTGGGCGTAGTTGCCAATCACCCGCCAGATTTCTTCCGGCTCGATGGTCTTGCAGGTGGCACGGTGCACCGGCTCACGCACGCCGGACGGCGACATCAGGGTCGGCCAATTGAAACCGTCCCAGCGCGAGCGACGGCCCATGTGGGTAATCTGGATCATGATCTTGGCGCCATGCTTGTGCATGGCGTCGGCCAGGTTCTGGAAGTGCGGGATAATGCGGTCGGTGGACAGGTTCACCGAGCTCCACCATTCCTGCGGGCTGTCGATGGCAACCACCGACGAGCCACCACAGATCGCCAGGCCGATGCCGCCCTTGGCCTTCTCTTCGTAATACTTCACGTACCGGTCGGTGGTCATGCCGCCGTCGGTGGCGTAGACCTCGGCGTGCGCGGTGCTGAGCACGCGGTTGCGGATGGTCAGCTTGCCGATCTGGATCGGCTGGAACATTGCTTCAAAAGCCATGGCGCGATCCTCGACTTACAACGGCTTGACGATGAACAGGCCGTCGTCGTGGCCTTCTTCGGAACCGCCGTAGACCTGCTCGGCCACGGTGCGGATCGAACTGCCACGAGCGGCGAGGATCTGGTCCATGGCGCCGGCGAACCAGCCGGTGAACATGTAGTCGACCTTGCGCCCGACCTTGCCGTACACATAGACGAACGCCGAGTGCTCGAGCTTGACGCTGGCGGTGCCTTTATCCAGGTCGATGTCCTGGATCTTGAACAGGCCCCAGCCACGCTGGGACAGGCGCTTCATGTAGTGCTCGAACACTGCGACGCCTTCCAGGCCGTGGCATTCGGCTTCTTTTTCACACCAGTGCCAGGCGGATTTGTAGCCGGCCTTGTAGAGAATCTCGGCGTAGGCGTCGGCGCCCAGCACTTCTTCGATGCCCATGTGGTTGTTGACGAAGAAGTGACGCGGTACGTACAGCATCGGCAGGGCGTCGGACGTCCAGATACCGGTTTCGCTGTCGACTTCGATAGGCAGTTGCGGGGCGATCTTGGCCATGAAAACTTGACTCCGGAAATTCGTGGTATTGCCTGCGGCGCAGAGGGCCGCAGGTAGAGGATTAGCGATGCGGCGGCGGTTATTCGCCCCAGACGTCTTTCAGCACGTTGACCCAGTTTTCACCCATGATCTTGCGCACCACCCGCTCAGGATGGCCGCGCTTGAGCAGCGTCTCGGTGAGGTTCGGAAACTCGCCCACGGTGCGGATGCCCAGGGGGTTGATGATCTTGCCGAAGCTGGTCAGACGACGGGCGTAGCCCTTGTCGTGGGTCAGCATTTCGAAGAAATCCTGGCCGTGGCCCTGGGTGAAGTCGGTACCGATGCCGATGGCGTCCTCACCGACGATGTTCATGGTGTATTCGATGGCTTCGGCGTAGTCGTCGATGGTCGAATCGATGCCCTTGGCCAGGAACGGCGCGAACATGGTCACGCCGACGAAACCGCCGTGGTCGGCGATGAACTTCAGCTCTTCATCGGATTTGTTGCGCGGGTGCTCTTTCAGGCCGGACGGCAGGCAGTGGGAGTAGCACACCGGCTTCTTCGATTCGAGGATGACTTCTTCGGAGGTCTTGGAACCGACGTGGGACAGGTCGCACATGATGCCGACACGGTTCATCTCGGCGACGATCTCGCGACCGAAGCCCGACAGGCCGCCGTCGCGTTCGTAGCAACCGGTGCCGACCAGGTTCTGGGTGTTGTAGCACATCTGCACCACACCGACGCCCAACTGCTTGAAGATCTCGACGTAGCCGAGCTGGTCTTCGAAGGCGTGGGCGTTCTGGAAGCCGAAGATGATGCCGGTCTTGCCCTGTTCCTTGGCGCGACGGATGTCGGCAGTGGTTTTCACCGGAATCACCAGGTCGCTGTTCTCGCGGATCAGCTTCTGGCTGGCGACGATGTTGTTGATGGTGGCCTGGAAACCTTCCCACACCGACACGGTGCAGTTGGCTGCGGTCAGGCCGCCCTTGCGCATGTCTTCGAACAGGTCGCGGTTCCACTTGGCAATAATCAGCCCGTCGATAACGATGCTGTCGGCGTGCAATTCGGCTGGGCTCATCAGGCAGTCCCCTTTTGTCAGCGATTCATGCGCCGAATCGTGTGCCGGCGCTTTGGGGCCAGCATATGCCTGAGGGCCGTCGCGACCCGGTGCAAAAACGACAGGGGAATTGCCGAAAGCGTCAATCCACGACAATGGGCTACGACAGGCCCACCCTGCCCGTCTGTTCTTTACCCGACGGTTGCGCCAGAATCCGCCGCATCACTGGTTTTCACTGGACTTGAGCGGCAACGCGATGAAATCAATCTTCCTGGCTTTGGCACTGATCAGCACCCTGGCACACGCAACCGAAGACACCGAGCCCAACCCCTGCGACGAAGTTGAAAACGACGTCCAGACCCTGGCCTGCTCGGCCTACGGCAAGACGGCCGCCGAACAACTGCTCAACGAAAACCTGCAGAGCCTCAACGAACGCCTGCAAACCCGCTACGCCAGCGACAAGGCCCAGCTCAACGACATCACCGCCAAGGTCAAGGCCGCCCAACAACTGTGGCTCAAACAACGCGACGCCGATTGCGCCATCGCCGCCTTCCCAGCCAAACCCGGCAGCGAAGCCTACAAAATCGCCGAAAACGACTGCATGGCCCAGGTGAGCGATGATCGGTCGGAGTTTTTGGAGTCGATTGGGCAGGAGTAAAGGGTTATCCACGGAGCAATATCCAGACATCGTTCACGCGTTGGCCCCGGAAAGAATATAAGTCAGGATTCGCAAATCTTATAAAAGACTTATATCCCTTCTATGATGAACGCACCTACTGATATTCAGATCATCAACGATGCAGACGGAAACCCGGCATTTGTGGTCATTCCGTACGCACAATACGTTGCGCAAAAACTGGAGCCCGATCTAATTCCCCATGAAGTGGTCAGCCGTATCGTCGACGGCGCTACGCCTATCCGCGCCTGGCGCGAACACTTGAACCTGACTCAGGATGAAGTCGCCAGGCGCCTGGGTATTTCTCAGTCAGCGTTTGCTCAACAGGAATCGGTCGCAAAGCCTCGCCGGGCTACTCGCGAGAAAATTGCCGCTGCCTTTGGTATCCATGCTGATCAGTTAGAGCTGTAAGCTGTACGTCACCACCGAGCAAAGAGACTCCCATGAAAACCTGCGGTATCGAAATCAAAGGCAGCGAAGCGATCATCGCCGTTGCCTCGCTGGAGCAGCAGGCGTTGACTCACATCGCGCTGAACACCAAGAAAATCGCCTTGGACGACGATGACGAAGCTGCCAACGTCAAGGCGTTTGCCGCCCAGGTACGGGCGTTCGTGGTCGAGAATGGCATCGAACGCATCGCCATCAAGAAGCGCAGCAAGAAAGGCGAGTTCGCCGGCGGACCGACCACGTTCAAGATTGAAGGGGTTTTCCAGTTGCTGGAAGGCTGCGAGGTGACACTGCTGTCACCGCAGACCCTCAACGCGCAGCACAAGAAACATGACTTCGTCTTGCCGGCGACGCTGAACAAGTATCAGCACGAGGCGTACAAGGCGGCGTGCTCGGCGCTGGTGAGAAAATAAATGCGCTCTCCCCTCGCCACAGATCTATGACCGATGACTGGCGGTATCAAGCTTTTATACCCAATTATGGCGACAGGTATAATTTATAGTCCCGAACATAATTGAGTATAAAAGCCTGTCAAACCAGCTCCCGCCCATCCCCCTGTCGCCGCCGATCCTCCCGTGGACAGCGCGCGAACCGTGCCCGGTAACTGCGGGTGAAGTACGACGGTGATTCAAAACCGCAGGCGATGCTCACTTCCAGCACGCTCATGTCGGTCTGGCGCAGCAGTTGCCGGGCCTTTTCCAGGCGCAAGCGCAGATAGAAGTTGCTCGGGGTGTCGTTCAGGTGCAGGCGGAACAGCCTTTCGAGCTGGCGTCGCGTGACGTTGATGGATTCGGCCAGGGCCAAGGTGCTCAGGGGCGGCTCGCTGTGGGTTTCCATCTCACCGATGACGTGCACCAGCTTCTTGTTGCGAATGCCGTAGCGACTGGCGATTTCCATGCGCTGGTGATCTTTGCGCGGGCGGATGCGGCCAAGCACGAACTGTTCGCTGACCTGGATCGCCAACTCCGCGCCGTGGGCCTGGCCGATCAGGTCCAGCATCAGATCAATGGAAGCAGTGCCGCCCGCGCAGGTGATGCGGCGGCGGTCGATTTCGAACAGTTCCTGGGTCACGCTGAGCTGTGGATAAGACTCCTTGAACGCTTCGATCGCTTCCCAATGCAGGGTCACGCGATGCCCTTCCAGCAGACCCGCTTCGGCCAAGACCACACTGCCCGTGTCGATGCCGCCCAGGGTCACGCCTTCGTTGTCCAGCCGGTGCAGCCAGCGCTCCAATGCCGGGGTGGCGAACTTCAGCGGTTCGAATCCCGCCACCACCCAAAGGGTCGCGCCCTTCTTCAACGGTTCCAGCGCGGCATCGGCGTTGACCGACATGCCATTGCTCGCCAGCACCGCCCCGCCATCGACGCTCAACACATGCCAGCGATACAGCTCGCCACGAAAGCGATTGGCGACCCGCAACGGCTCGATGGCCGAGATGAAACCGATGGCTGAAAAGCCCGGCATCAACAAGAAGTAGAAATCCTGGGACATGGAGCGCACTCGGTCGACGGGTAGCGTGCGGACCTTGATACGCCAGTTGCAAGCGTCGTTCAAGGGCGCAGGTCGCTGCAGTGCAAGAGCACGTCGCCGCTGTGCGTTTTGCCACGCTTCGGGCTGCGTAACTTGGCATCACCGGCGCACAGACACCGGGCCCCATAACAATAAGCTGCCGAGGAACCCGACATGAAACGACTGATCAGCTCTTGCGTTCTTGCACTCAGCGCTACCACTTTACTGAATGGCGCCGCCATGGCCGCCGAACCCGCCGCGTGCCAGAACGTGCGCCTGGGTGTGGTCAACTGGACCGACGTCATCGCCACCAGCGCCCTGACCCAGGTGATGCTCGATGGCCTCGGCTACAAGACCAAGCAGACCAGCGCCTCCCAGCAAATCATCTTCGCCGGCATTCGTGACCAACGCCTGGACCTGTTCCTGGGCTACTGGAACCCGCTGATGACCCAGACCATCACCCCATTCGTCGAAGCCAAGCAGGTCAAGGTCCTGGAACAACCCAGCCTCAAGGACGCCCGCGCCACCCTGGCCGTGCCGACCTACCTGGCCGACAAGGGCCTGAAGACCTTCGCCGACATCGCCAAATTCGAAAAAGAGTTGGGTGGCAAGATCTACGGCATCGAACCCGGCTCCGGCGCCAACACGCAGATCAAGGCGATGATCACCAAGAACCAGTTCGGCCTGGGCAAATTCCAACTGGTGGAGTCCAGCGAAGCCGGCATGCTCGCCGCCGTGGACCGCGCCGTACGGCGCAAGGAAGCCGTGGTGTTCTTTGGCTGGGCGCCGCATCCGATGAACGTCAACGTGCAAATGACCTACCTCACCGGCAGCGAAGACGCCCTCGGTCCGAACGAAGGCATGGCCACCGTCTGGACCGTCACTGCGCCGAACTACGCCGAGCAATGCCCGAACGTCGGTCGCTTGCTGAGCAACCTGACCTTCACCGCCGAAGACGAGAGCCGGATGATGCAGCCGCTGCTCGATCACAAGGATCCGCTCGAATCGGCCCGGCAGTGGCTCAAGGATCATCCGCAAGACAAGCAGCGCTGGCTCGACGGTGTGACCACCTTCGACGGCAAGCCGGCCGCCGACAACCTGAAACTCACCAGTAACTGACCAACCGTTCTCCCTCTGCGCAGCACCACACGGCTGCGCGGTGACTCACCACGCCTGAAGGAATCCGCACCATGAACCACGACGTCATCATCACCTGCGCACTCACCGGTGCTGGCGACACGACCGCCAAGAGCCCCCACGTGCCGGTCACCCCGAAACAGATCGCCGCTGCTGCCGTCGAAGCCGCCAAGGCCGGTGCCACCGTGGTCCACTGCCACGTCCGCGACCCGCAGACTGGCAAGTTCAGCCGCGACGTGGCGCTGTACCGCGAAGTGATGGAGCGCATCCGCGAGGCGGACGTGGACATCATCGTCAACCTCACCGCCGGCATGGGCGGTGACCTGGAGATCGGTGCGGGCGAACGGCCGATGGAGTTCGGCCCCAACACTGACCTGGTGGGTCCGCTGACCCGCCTGGCCCACGTCGAAGAGCTGTTGCCGGAAATCTGCACGCTGGATTGCGGCACCCTGAACTTCGGCGACGGCGACACCATTTACGTCTCCACCCCGGCGCAACTACGGGCCGGGGCCAAGCGGATCACCGAGCTGGGGGTCAAGGCCGAGCTGGAAATCTTCGACACCGGGCACCTGTGGTTCGCCAAGCAACTGATCAAGGAAGGCCTGCTGGACAACCCGCTGTTCCAGCTCTGCCTGGGCATCCCATGGGGCGCGCCGGCCGACACCACCACCATGAAGGCCATGGTCGACAACCTGCCCGCCGACGCGGTGTGGGCCGGCTTCGGCATCGGCCGCATGCAAATGCCGATGGCCGCCCAGGCGGTGCTGCTGGGGGGCAACGTGCGGGTCGGGCTGGAAGACAACCTCTGGCTGGATAAAGGCGTGCTCGCCACCAACGGCCAACTGGTGGAACGCGCTGGCGAAATCCTCAGCCGCCTCGGTGCCCGCGTGCTCACCCCGGCTGAAGGCCGCAAGAAAATGGGCTTGGCCCAGCGCGGCTGAGCCGACATCCACATTCCCCTATTGGGGGGCACAACCTGTGGGAGCAAGGCTTGCCCGCGATGACGGTATGTCAGTCGACATCCCTGCTGAATCTACTGCCGCCATCGCGGGCAAGCCTTGCTCCCACAGGAGACCACCGAACTATTTTTTCAGGACATCACCATGAGCTTTATCACCGACATCAAGACCTTCGCCGCCCTGGGCAGCGGCGTGATCGGCAGCGGCTGGGTCAGCCGGGCCTTGGCCCATGGCCTCGACGTTGTCGCCTGGGACCCGGCGCCGGGTGCCGAGGCGGCATTGCGCAAACGCGTCGCCAACGCTTGGGGCGCGCTGGAGAAACAAGGCCTGGCCCCTGGTGCCTCACAGGATCGGCTGCGCTTTGTCGCGACCGTCGAAGAATGCGTGCGCGACGCCGACTTCATCCAGGAAAGCGCCCCCGAGCGCCTGGAACTGAAGCTCGAACTGCACGGCCAGATCAGCGCAGCCGCCAAGCCGAATGCATTGATCGGTTCCAGCACTTCGGGGCTGCTGCCCAGTGAGTTCTACGAAGGTTGCACCCACCCCGAACGCTGCGTGGTCGGACACCCGTTCAACCCGGTCTACCTGTTGCCGCTGGTGGAAGTGGTCGGTGGCAAGAACACCGCACCCGAAGCCGTGCAGGCCGCCATGCAAGTGTATGAATCCCTCGGCATGCGACCGCTGCACGTACGCAAGGAAGTGCCCGGCTTCATCGCCGACCGCCTGCTCGAAGCGCTGTGGCGCGAAGCCCTGCACCTGGTCAACGACGGCGTCGCCACCACTGGGGAAATCGACGATGCCATTCGTTTTGGCGCCGGCCTGCGCTGGTCATTCATGGGCACGTTCCTGACCTACACCCTGGCCGGTGGCGATGCCGGCATGCGGCACTTCATGGCCCAGTTCGGCCCGGCACTGCAACTGCCCTGGACCTACCTGCCTGCGCCGGAGCTGACCGAGAAGCTGATCGACGATGTGGTGGACGGCACGAGCGAGCAATTGGGCAGCCACAGCATCTCGGCCCTGGAGCGCTATCGTGATGATTGTTTGCTGGCGGTGCTGGAGGCGGTGAAGACCACCAAGGCCAAGCATGGAATGGCCTTTAGCGAATAAACACTCCCCCTTGTGGCGAGGGAGCTTGCTCCCGCTGGACTGCGCGTAGGAGCTGCCGAAGGCTGCGATCTTTTGATCTTTCGCTCAGGACTCAATTGTCTGGGGAAAGATCGCAGCCTCGTTGCACTCGACAGCTCCTACACCGCAACCCAGAGGAAACAAGCTCCCTCGCCACAAGGGTGTACACCAGCGACTATTTGTGGAGTTCCAGCATGCCCACCCTCACCACCTACCAAACCCGCATCCTCCCCGAATGGGTCGACTACAACGGCCATCTGCGCGATGCCTTCTACTTGCTGATCTTCAGCTACGCCACCGACGCGCTGATGGACCGGCTCGGCCTGGACAGCCAGAACCGCGAAGCCAGCGGTCACTCGCTGTTCACCCTCGAGCTACACCTCAACTACCTGCACGAAGTGAAGCTCGGGGCCGAGGTGCAAGTGCACACGCAGATCATCGGTCACGACGCCAAACGCCTGCACCTCTACCACAGCCTGCATCTGGTTGGTGGTGATAAAGAACTGGCCGGTAATGAACAGATGCTGCTGCACGTCGACCTGGCCGGCCCGCGCTCGGCGCCCTTCACGGAGCAGACCCTGGCCCGGCTCGACGCCCTGCTGGACGAGCAATCCGACCTGCCGCCCCCAGCCTACATCGGTCGGGTCATCGCCCTGCCCCCCGCCCGGTAAGCCTCGCACAGGAGATCGCATGAACACCGCCGCCGCTTTTGCCGACTTTCGCCGTTATCCCCTGATCTTCGCGTTGACCGCCGCAACCCCCTTGGCCGACCGTGTGCAAGTCACATGGGCCGATGGCCGGACCAGCCCCTTTCATCACCCATGGTTACGGGACAACTGCCCTTGCCCCCAATGCGTCTACAGCGTCACCCGCGAGCAGGTGCTGGAAATCGTCGATGTCGCTGAGGACATGGCCCCCGGCGCGATTCGCCTCGACGACGAAGGCTGCCTATGCGTGGACTGGCAGGACGGCCACCAGAGCCGTTTTGACCCCGGCTGGTTGCGTGCCCATGCCTACGATGATCAATCCCGGGCCGAGCGCCTGGCGAACAAGCCCCGGCGCCAGCTGTGGCGGCACGACCTGCCGCTGCCGGTGTTCGATTATCCGGCGCTGATGGACGATACCGACGCGCTGCTGCAATGGTTGCTGGCGCTGCGCGACATCGGCCTGACCCAAGTGCGCGGGGTGCCCACCGAACCCGGTTCGCTGAAACGGGTAGCCCAACGCATCGCCTTCATCCGCGAGAGCAACTTCGGCGTGCTGTTCAACGTGCAGTCCAAGGCCGATGCCGACAGCAACGCCTACACCGCTTTCAACCTGCCGCTGCACACCGACCTGCCGACCCGGGAGTTGCAGCCGGGGCTGCAGTTCTTGCATTGCCTGGTGAATGACGCCGACGGTGGCGAGAGCATTTTTGTCGACGGTTTTGCCATTGCCGAAACCCTGCGCCAGGAAGACCCCGAGGCCTTCGACGCCTTGTGCCGGATTCCGGTGGAGTTTCGCAACAAGGACCGCCGCAGCGACTACCGCTGCCTGGCGCCGATCATCGCCCTGGACGCCCTCGGAGAAGTCTCGGAAATCCGCATGGCGAACTTCCTGCGTGGGCCGTTCGACACCTCGGTCGAGCAGATGCCCAAACTCTACCGCGCCTACCGCCGCTTCATCGCCCTGACCCGCGAGCCACGCTTTCGCTTGGTGCAGCGTCTCGAACCGGGCCAGCTCTGGTGCTTCGACAACCGCCGCACGCTTCACGCGCGCAACGCCTTCGACCCGGCTTCCGGCGCGCGGCATTTCCAGGGGTGCTATGTGGATCGGGATGAATTGTTGTCGCGGATTCTGGTGTTGCAGAGGTAGACCGCGTCATCGTTCATCGCGAGCAAGCTCGCTCCCACATTAGGTTTCGTGAACGACACAACCCCCTGTGGGAGCGAGCTTGCCCGCGATAGCGTCCTGACGAACAACCCATCACTCCCTGATTGTCACAGACAAAAAAATCCCCGATCAAGCCGTGACAGGATCGGGGCAGGTTGCGTTACTGGAGGAGCTGTCGCGCGAGGGTGACCAAACCATCGTGATTCAGCTTGGGGCCAGTGTGCCCAGTCCAGGCCTGGGCAAGTTAACCGAAAACGACGCCTCCATAGTCATTCGTGACATTGCGACCATTTGCCCTTGCCGCCGCTTCGGGTGGCTACCAGAATCGAGACACGACCCCAATCCCTGAACAAGGAAAAGCGTCATGATGCACGCCGATTTGATCGACCAGGAAGACCTGCTGGGCCATCTCAAGGCCCTGGGACTGCAGATACCCAGTGGCTCCACCGCCGAACAGGCCTGCGAGTGCGCTGTGCGGGGTTTGGACCAGGCCCGCGCCAATGAACTGCGGCGGATGGTCAAGGACATGTACACCAGCAGCGCCACCATCCTGCCGGCCGTGCGCCAGGCAATCGACAAGCAGCTGTTGCCGGCGCTGATGAATTACCAGCAAAACCACAGCGCCTGATAAAACCAATCGCGAGCAAGCTCGCTCCCACAGTGATCCCTGGTGTGCGCACTTTCTATTGCACCCAGGCGATCGCCCTGTGGGAGCGAGCTTGCTCGCGATGAAGGCGCTAGAGGTCTTAGAGCCTCACACTGGCAAACGTCGATTCATTACGCGCCTGGCTCAGCGCCGACAGCGGCCCGGACAATGGCGACAGCACCAACGCCTGCGGCAGCGGCATCATCGCCACCTGTTGCGTGGTGTTGGAGCCTACGCGTTCGTCCCGCGGTGGAATGCCGAAGTATTCGCGGTAGCACTTGGAGAAGTGCGGGGTGGAAACGAAGCCGCACACCGAGGCCACCTCGATGATCGACATCGGCGTCTGCTTGAGCAACTGCCGCGCACGAATGAGCCGCAGCTTGAGGTAGTAGCGCGACGGTGAGCAGTGCAGGTATTTCTGGAACAACCGCTCCAGCTGACGCCGGGACACGGCGACGTACACCGCCAGTTCGTCCAGGTCGATCGGCTCTTCGAGGTTGGCTTCCATCAACGCCACGATTTCCTGCAACTTCGGCTGGTTGGTGCCAAGCATGTGCTTGAGCGGTACACGCTGGTGATCCTGCTCGTTGCGGATACGTTCGTAGACAAACATTTCAGAGATCGCCGCCGACAGCTCGCGACCGTGATCGCGACTGATCAAGTGCAGCATCATGTCCAGCGGCGCGGTGCCACCGGAGCTGGTGAAGCGGTTGCGGTCGAGGGTGAACAGGCGGGTACTCATCGACACCCGCGGGAACGCTTCCTGCATCGCCGCCAGGCATTCCCAGTGCACGCTGCAATCGAAACCATCCAACAGGCCGGCGCAGGCCAGGGCCCAGCTGCCGGTGCAGACCGCGCCGAGGCGACGGGACTGGCGGGCCTGGCTCTGCAACCACGACACGTGTTCACGGGTCACGGTGCGTTGGATGCCAATGCCCCCACAGACGATGACGGTGTCCAGGGGCGGCGCCTTGTGCATGGAGGCGTCGGGGGTGATCTGCAAACCGTCGCTGGCCCAGACCTGGCCGCCATCGACGGTGAGGGTGGTCCAGCGATACAGCTCGCGACCGGACAGCTGGTTGGCCATGCGTAGCGGTTCCACCGCGGACGCCAGGGAAATCAGCGTGAAATTGTCCAGCAGCAAAAAGCCGATGGATTGAGGCGCACGGTTCTGGGGTTGGGCCCCGGAGTTGGACGTCGTCATCGCGGTATCTCCTCACACAAAGCGGGTGATGGCCTCAGGCGGAGGCTCTTGTTATTGCCACGTTCTCTTGCGCGAGACAGGGCTTTATCGGGATAGAGCAATTGCCATGCCTAAAATTGAATGTGTGTTCAATAAATCCTGAAAACGACATCGCGGCCTGTCTATATAAGGCGTGCATCGCGTCCAGGTTTTAGGTGCCATCAATGGCGGCAGGTACCGATCACAGAAGGCTGTGAGCAGTTCGGTAGCACTTGTGGGAACTGGGCTGCGCGGCTAGCGCAAGGAGTAGCACCACAGGTGCGGGTGACGGACGGTCGAGCACGATTGAGCGGCTGGCCCGACAACGGGTGCCTTGTCTGTTTGCGACGCGCTAAAAGGTGGCGTGTTTCAGGATGGGTGTGCATTTTGTGAGCGATTTTAAGAACAACCCGTGACGAGGGAGCTTGCTCCCGCTCAGCCCGGTAGGAGCTGTCGAGCGAAGCGAGGCTGCGATCTTTCCACAGCCCATTGAATCGAGAGCCAAAGATCAAGATCAAAAGATCGCAGGCTTCGCCAGCTCCTACCGGGCCCAGCGGGAGCAAGCTCCCTCGCCACAGGGAGCCCCGGCAATGCGTGCTTCAGCACTCCACCGCACTGACCGCCAAGCCGCCGCGCGAGGTCTCTTTATATTTGTCATGCATGTCGGCACCGGTATCACGCATGGTGCGGATCACCCGGTCCAGAGAGATGAAATGCTGGCCATCCCCGCGCAGGGCCATTTGTGCGGCGTTGATGGCCTTGACCGCGGCGATCGCGTTGCGCTCGATGCACGGCACCTGCACCAGGCCGCCCACCGGGTCGCAGGTCAGGCCGAGGTTGTGTTCCAGGCCGATTTCCGCCGCGTTGCACAGTTGCTCCGGCGTGGCCCCGAGGATTTCCGCCAGGCCTGCCGCCGCCATGGCACAAGCCGATCCCACCTCGCCCTGGCAACCGACTTCGGCGCCGGAGATCGATGCGTTCTTTTTGCACAGGATCCCGATGGCCGCCGCAGCGAGGAAATAATCCACGACGTTGGCGTCGGTGACCGCTTCGCTGAATTTCATGAAGTAGTGCAGCACCGCCGGGATGATCCCCGCCGCACCGTTGGTCGGCGCCGTGACCATACGCCCGCCTGCCGCGTTCTCCTCGTTGACCGCCAGGGCGAACAGGTTGACCCACTCCATGGCGCTGAGGGTCGAGCCGATGACATTGGGCTTGTTCAGCTCTTGCAGGCTGCGGTGCAACTTGGCCGCCCGCCGGCGCACATTCAAACCGCCCGGCAGAATGCCTTCGTGCTTGAGGCCCTGCTCGACGCAATCCTGCATGGCCCGCCACAGTTTCATCAGGCCACTGCGGATCTCTTCTTCGGACCGCCAAACCTTTTCGTTGGCCAGCATCAACTCGGCTACCCGCAAGTTGTGGGTACGGCACAGCTCAAGCAACTCTTCGGCACTGGAGAAATCGTAAGGCAGCTCAGTGCTGTCCAGATCCACCACGCCGCTGGAGGCCTGGGCCTGATCGACGACAAAGCCACCGCCCACCGAGTAATAAGTGTCACGGTGCAGCTCGCCGTCGGCGCCCTCGGCCACCAGCGTCATCGCGTTGGGATGGAACGGCAGGTTCTCGTCGATCAGGCGCATGTCCCGGGACCATACGAACGGCACCGGCAGGCGACCGTCGAGCAGCAGGGTCTGGGTTTCACGCAGCAGCTCGATGCGCGGGCCGATCTGCGACGGGTCGATTGCGTCCGGCCACTCCCCCATCAGGCCCATGATCACGGCGTTGTCACTGCCGTGGCCGATGCCGGTGGCCGACAGCGAACCGAACAATTGCACCTCGACCCGGCGCACATCATTGAGCAGGGCCTTTGCCTTCAGCGCTTCAACGAACAGCGCCGCGGCACGCATGGGGCCCACGGTGTGGGAACTGGACGGGCCGATACCGATTTTGAACAAGTCGAAAACGCTGATTGCCATTGCCGATAACCTCCAGAACAGGCACATCCGGGCGCAGGAGCGTCCGGTGACGGAGCTGCTACGCTCAACGCCGGGATGGCCGCATCATCCGGTTTTTGCCTGGGCGCCCGACGTCTGACACCGACGCAATCATGCCCACCAGCGCCGCCCGTCCCTGACCCCGTTTCTGCGGCGTTTTTCTGCGTCTCAGAGGCCCGTCAGGGGCGGAAAAAATCTGTAAACGACGTCACCGACACTGGATGCGACCATCCCTGTACTGGATACGACCCACCCTGTAGGCGTCAGATTTGCACTGGTACATGATCGGTTACGGCTCGTTTGCAAGGCCGCGTGTCAGAGAGTGCCCACGCGCCACCAACCGCAACATCCAATTAAGCGTGGTTGTCCTGACCGGACACCGCCGATAAAACACCAGGAGTCCACCCATGAAAGGTTCCAAGCCGTTGTTGTTGGCCGCCATGCTGAGTCTTCCGATGCTGGCCAACGCTGCAGACCCCGAAAAGTGCAGCACCGTCAACTTCTCCGATGTCGGCTGGACCGACATTACCGTGACCACGGCGACCACCAGCGTGGTGCTGGACGCGCTGGGCTACAAGACCAAGACCACCATGATTTCCGTGCCGGTGACCTACAAGTCCCTGGCCGATGGCAAGAACATGGATGTATTCCTCGGCAACTGGATGCCGACCATGGAAAACGACATCAAGGCCTACCGCGAAGCCGGCACCGTGGAAACCGTGCGCACCAACCTCAAGGGCGCCAAGTACACCCTCGCCGTGCCCCAGGCCTTGTACGACAAAGGTCTGCATGACTTCGCCGACATCCCCAAATTCAAGAAAGAGCTGGACGGCAAGATCTACGGCATCGAACCAGGCAACGACGGCAACCGCCTGATCCAGAGCATGATCGAAAAGAACGCCTTCGGCCTGAAGGACGCCGGCTTCAAAGTCGTCGAGTCGAGTGAAGCGGGCATGCTCTCGCAGGTCGACCGCGCCTCCAAGCGTGGCACCGACGTGGTGTTCCTCGGCTGGGCGCCACACCCGATGAACACGCGTTTCAAGATCCAGTACCTGACCGGCGGCGACGACTTCTTCGGCCCCAACTTCGGTGCCGCTACCGTGGCGACCAACACCCGCAAGGGCTACAGCCAGGAATGCAGCAACGTTGGACAACTGTTGAAAAACCTGGAGTTCACCGTCGACATGGAAAGCACGCTGATGGGCAACGTGCTCGACGACAAGATGAAACCTGAGGCCGCCGCCAAGGCCTGGCTGAAGAAAAACCCACAGGTACTCGATACCTGGCTCGCTGGCGTGACCACCATTGACGGTAAACCTGGCCTGGAAGCCGTGAAAGCCAAACTTGCGCAGTAACTGCTTATGTTATGCCGGGCGAGTTCGCTCGCCCGGGCTGTTTATTCCCTTGCATGCGGACGTTCACTACCATGCTTATTGATCAGAAAATACCCTTGGGCCAGTACATCGCGGGCTTTGTCGAATGGTTGACGCAAAACGGCGCCAGCACATTCGACGCAATCGCGCTGTTTCTGGAAACGATGATTCACGGCGTGACGTTTGCGCTGACCTGGTTCAACCCCCTGGCCCTGATCGGCCTCATCGCGCTATTGGCGCACTTCATCCAGCGCAAATGGGGCCTGACCGTATTCGTCATCGCGTCCTTCCTGCTGATTCTCAACCTGGGTTACTGGCAAGAAACCATGGAAACCCTGGCCCAGGTGCTGTTCGCGACCCTGGTCTGCGTGCTGATCGGCGTGCCGCTGGGCATTGTTGCCGCGCACAAGCCGATGTTCTACACAATGATGCGGCCGGTACTCGATCTGATGCAGACCGTACCGACCTTCGTCTACCTCATTCCTACCCTGACCCTTTTCGGTCTGGGTGTGGTCCCGGGCCTGATCTCCACGGTGGTGTTCGCGATTGCCGCGCCCATCCGCCTGACCTACCTGGGCATCCGCGACGTTCCGGACGAACTGATGGACGCCGGCAAAGCCTTCGGCTGCTCCCGCCGCCAACTCCTGTCGCGTATCGAACTGCCCCATGCGATGCCAAGCATCGCGGCCGGTATCACCCAGTGCATCATGCTGTCGTTGTCGATGGTAGTGATCGCCGCGCTGGTGGGTGCCGATGGCCTGGGCAAACCCGTGGTCAACGCACTGAACACCGCCGATATCGCCCTGGGCTTCGAAGCCGGCCTGGCGATCGTATTACTGGCGATCATGCTCGACCGAATCTGCAAACAACCCGACGCTAAAGTAGGGGGTGACGCATGAGCATCATTCGTTTCGAAGACGTCGATGTTATTTTCTCCAACCGCCCCAAGGCCGCGCTGGACCTGCTGGACAAGGGTTTTTCGCGCCCCGAGATCCTGCAGCAGACCGGCCTGATCGTCGGCGTGGAAAAAGCCAGCCTATCCATCGAGAAGGGTGAGATCTGCGTCTTGATGGGCCTTTCCGGCTCAGGCAAATCCAGCCTGCTGCGCTGCATCAACGGCTTGAACACCGTCAGTCGTGGCAAGTTGTTCGTCGAGCACGAAGGCCGGCAGATCGACATCGCTTCCTGCACCCCCGCCGAACTGAAGATGATGCGCACCAAGCGCATCGCCATGGTGTTCCAGAAGTTCGCCCTGATGCCTTGGCTGACGGTGCGCGAAAACATCAGCTTCGGCCTGGAAATGCAGGGCCGCCCGGAGAAGGAACGGCGCAAGCTGGTGGATGAAAAGCTTGAGCTGGTGGGCCTGACCCAGTGGCGCAACAAGAAACCCGACGAGCTGTCCGGCGGTATGCAGCAACGGGTCGGCCTGGCCCGCGCCCTGGCGATGGACGCCGACATCCTGCTGATGGACGAACCGTTCTCGGCCCTCGACCCGCTGATCCGCCAGGGTTTGCAGGACGAACTGTTGGAACTGCAACGCAAACTGCAAAAGACCATCGTGTTCGTCAGCCATGACCTGGACGAAGCCCTGAAACTGGGCACGCGGATCGCCATCATGAAAGACGGCAAGATCATCCAGTACAGCAAGCCGGAAGAGATCGTGCTGAACCCGGCGGACGACTATGTGCGCACCTTCGTCGCCCACACCAACCCACTCAACGTGCTCTGCGGTCGCAGCCTGATGCGCACCCTGGACAACTGCAAGCGCATCAACGGTTCGGTCTGCCTGGATCCGGGCGGCGACTCCTGGCTCGACCTGGCCGAAGGCAACACCATCAAGGGCGCCCGGCAGAACGGCGCGGTCCTGGACCTGCAAAACTGGGCACCGGGCCAATCGGTAGAAGAGCTGGGCCGGCGTCCGACCCTGGTGGACTCCAACATCGGCATGCGCGACGCGTTGCAGATCCGCTACCAGACCGGCAACAAACTGGTGCTCCACGATAACCAGAAAGTCGTCGGGATCCTGGGCGACAGCGAGCTGTACCACGCACTGCTCGGCAAGAACCTGGGCTGAGCCCACGCACACAAACGCCGCGAGATGATCGCGGCGTTTTTGTTTGTGCGGACATTCAGCCTAGCCACAACCGTTTGCTCGGCAACCGACCGACGAGTGTTATAAAGACATCCCGAAAAAGTCCTCGCCCCCGCGCGGCGGGTTTCCATGTGCCTTCAGGCGCCATTTACACATGGAATCCCGACAAACAGCGACGACTTGTCATAGAACTTTGTTTTTGTTGATTGAACGTTCAATCAAAACAAAATAGACTGGCCCTCGCCATGACGGACTGCACTCGTCCGCCTGCAGGCCTAAGGAGATGTGCTAGATGCCCAAGGTCGGTATGCAACCCATCCGCCGCCAACAATTGATCGAAGCCACGTTGCAAGCGGTCGATCAGGTCGGGATGGGGGACGCCAGCATTGCGCTGATCGCCCGTTTGGCCGGTGTCTCCAACGGCATCATCAGTCACTACTTTCAGGACAAGAACGGCCTGATCGCGGCCACGGCCCAGTACCTGATGACTGTCCTGAGCGAGAACGTCACCGCGCGCCGTCATGCGCTGGAGGATTCGAGCCCGCGGGCTCACCTCAAGGTGATCATCGAAGGCAACTTCGACGCCAGCCAGGTCAATGGCCCGGCAATGAAAACCTGGCTGGCCTTCTGGGCCACCAGCATGCACCACCCGTCTTTGCACAGGTTGCAGCGGATCAACGATCACCGTCTGTATTCCAACCTGTGTAGCCAGTTCCGCCGCGTGTTGCCCGTTGATCAGGCACGCAGCGCGGCACGGGGCCTGGCCGCATTGATTGACGGTTTGTGGCTGCGCGGAGCGCTGTCGGGAGACGCGTTCGATACCGCCCAGGCGCACCAGATCGCTTACGAATACATGGATTTCCAACTGGCCAAGGCAGGGGTGCCAGAGCACACAGAACCGCTCGACTCCTGAACCCCCACCGCAGCGCGTAGTCAGCTGTAAACGACACGCTCGGTGGCCAGCCAACCACTCATGCACTTGCGAGGACTTTATGGCCCGTTTCGAACTGCAAAAACTCTACATCGATGGCGCGTACAGCGATGCCAGCGGCGACGCCACTTTCGAAGCCATCAACCCGGCCAACGGTGAAGTACTCGCCCTGGTGCAGCGCGCAACGTTCGAGGACGTCGAGCGCGCCGTGGTCAGCGCCGAAAAGGGCCAGAAAGTCTGGGCCGCCATGACCGCCATGCAGCGTTCGCGCATCCTGCGCCGCGCCGTGGACATCCTGCGCGAGCGCAACGATGAACTGGCCGCCCTGGAAACCCTGGACACCGGCAAGGCCTACTCCGAAACCCGCTACGTCGACATCGTCACCGGCGCCGACGTGCTGGAGTACTACGCCGGCCTGGTGCCTGCCATCGAAGGCGAGCAGGTTCCGCTGCGCACCACTTCATTCGTCTACACCCGTCGCGAGCCCCTGGGCGTGGTAGCCGGTATCGGCGCGTGGAACTACCCGATCCAGATCGCCCTGTGGAAATCCGCACCGGCCCTGGCGGCTGGCAACGCGATGATCTTCAAGCCGAGCGAAGTCACCTCCCTCACCACCCTGAAACTGGCCGAGATCTACACCGAAGCCGGGGTTCCAGCGGGTGTGTTCAACGTATTGACCGGCAGCGGCCGTGAAGTCGGCACCTGGCTGACCGAGCACCCGCGCATCGAGAAAATCTCCTTCACCGGCGGCACCGACACCGGCAAGAAAGTCATGGCCAGCGCCTCGAGCTCTTCGCTCAAGGACGTGACCATGGAGCTGGGCGGCAAGTCGCCGCTGATCATCTTCGACGACGCCGACCTGGATCGCGCCGCCGACACCGCGATGATGGCCAACTTCTACAGTTCCGGCCAGGTTTGCACCAACGGCACCCGCGTGTTCGTGCCGAGCCACCTCAAGGCCGCCTTCGAAGCCAAGATCGCCGAGCGTGTGGCACGCATCCGCGTTGGCAACCCAGAGGACGAAAACACCAACTTCGGCCCACTGGTGAGCTTCGCCCACATGGAAAGCGTGCTGGGCTACATCGAGAAAGGCAAAGCCGAAGGCGCGCGCCTGCTGTGCGGCGGCGGTCGCCTGACTGAAGGCGAATTGGCCAAGGGCGCGTTCGTCGCTCCGACCGTGTTCACCGATTGCACCGATGAGATGACCATCGTGCGCGAGGAAATCTTCGGCCCGGTGATGAGCATCCTCACCTATGACACCGAAGAAGAAGTGATCCGCCGCGCCAACGACACCGACTTCGGCCTGGCCGCCGGCGTCGTGACCCGCGACCTGAACCGCGCCCACCGCGTGATCCACCAGCTCGAAGCCGGCATCTGCTGGATCAACGCCTGGGGCGAATCGGCGGCTGAAATGCCGGTGGGCGGCTACAAGCAATCGGGCGTAGGCCGGGAGAACGGCATCAGTTCGCTGAACAACTTCACGCGAATCAAATCGGTACAGGTCGAACTGGGCGATTACGCGTCGGTGTTCTGATCTGACGCTGGACCTGGGACCGGGCTGAGGCTTTTGTGGCGAGGGAGCTTGCTCCCGCTGGGCTGCGAAGCAGCCCCAAACCAGCCCTACAGGTCATCCAGACAGAACACGGTCGCTCTGCATGCGACTGCTGCGCAGCCGAGCGGGAGCAAGCTCCCTCGCCACAAGGGCACTCGGCGACCGCGACCTGAACCCAATTCAAAAAGAGGGTGCATTTCATGTCCCAAGAATTCGATTACATCATCATCGGCGCCGGCTCGGCCGGTAACACCCTGGCCACCCGCCTGACCGAAGACGAGGGCGTCACCGTCCTGCTGCTCGAAGCCGGCGGCCCGGACTATCGCCTGGACTTTCGCACGCAAATGCCCGCCGCCCTGGCGTTCCCGCTGCAAGGCCGACGCTACAACTGGGCCTACGAGACCGACCCGGAGCCGCACATGAACGGCCGCCGCATGGAATGCGGTCGCGGCAAGGGCCTGGGCGGTTCTTCGCTGATCAATGGCATGTGCTACATCCGCGGCAACGCCCTGGACTATGACAACTGGGCAAAACTGCCTGGCCTCGAGGACTGGACGTACCTGGACTGCCTGCCCTACTTCAGAAAAGCCGAGACCCGGGACATCGGCCCGAACGACTACCACGGTGGTGACGGCCCGGTCAGCGTGACCACGCCCAAGGCCGGCAACAACCCATTGTTCCACGCCATGGTCGAAGCCGGCGTGCAGGCCGGTTACCCGCGTACCGAAGACCTCAACGGCTACCAGCAGGAAGGTTTCGGCCCGATGGACCGTACCGTCACGCCCAACGGCCGTCGGGCCAGCACCGCGCGCGGTTACCTGGACGTCGCCAAGAAGCGCTCGACCCTGACCATCGTCACCCACGCCCTGACCGACAAGATCATCTTCGAAGGCAAACGCGCGGTCGGCGTGCGTTACCTGGTGGGCGCGGCTGAAGAGCGCGTGGAAGCCCGGGCACGCAAGGAAGTGCTGCTGTGCTCCGGCGCCATCGCCTCGCCACAGATCCTGCAACGCTCCGGCGTCGGCCCGGCCCACTTGCTGGAAAGCCTCGACATTCCGGTGGTCCACGACCTGCCGGGGGTCGGTGAGAACCTGCAGGACCACCTGGAGCTGTACCTGCAATACGCCTGCACCCAACCGGTCTCGCTGTACCCCTCGCTGCTCTGGTACAACCAACCGGCCATCGGGGCCGAATGGCTGTTCAACGGCACTGGTATCGGTGCCAGCAACCAGTTCGAGGCCGGCGGCTTCATCCGCACCCGTCCGGATTTCGATTGGCCGAACATCCAGTATCACTTCCTGCCGGTGGCGATTAACTACAACGGCAGCAACGGCGTGAAGGAACACGGTTTCCAGGCGCACATGGGCTCCATGCGCTCGCCAAGCCGCGGCCGGATCCAGGCCAAGTCCAAGGACCCGCGCCAGCACCCGAGCATCCTGTTCAACTACATGGCGACCGAACAGGACTGGCAGGAGTTTCGCGACGGCATCCGCCTGACCCGCGAGATCATGCAGCAACCGGCACTCGACCCGTTCCGGGGTCGCGAGATCAGTCCGGGCATCGAGGTGCAGACGGACGCGCAACTGGACCAGTTCATCCGCGAACACGCCGAAACCGCGTTCCACCCGTCCTGCTCGTGCAAGATGGGCACCGACGATATGGCCGTGGTGGACGGCGAAGGCCGTGTGCATGGCATGCAAGGGCTGCGCGTGGTGGATGCCTCGATCATGCCGATCATCACCACCGGCAACCTGAACGCGCCGACGATCATGATCGCCGAGAAAATCGCCGACAAGATCCGCGGCCGCAAGCCCCTGCCACGCAGCACCGCCCCGTACTACGTGGCCGGCGAAGCGCCGGTGCGTGGCAAGCCACTGCGCGAAGTGGGGCCAATGGCTCAGTAAGGCTCAGGACAGCCATCGCGAGCAAGCTCGCTCCCACAGGGATCTGCAGCGGACGCACATTTTGTGACCATTGAAGATCCCTCTGTGGGAGCGAGCTTGCTCGCGAAAGCGGTGGGTCAGCGTGCATCCACGTCGGATGTACCGCCGTCTTCGCGGGCAAGCCCGCTCCCACAAAGGGCACGATGGCCGGCACGGATCCCGTGCTCGCCGAAGATCCAGTGTGGGAGCGAGCTTGCTCGCGAAAGCGGTGGGTCAGCGTGCATCCACGTCGGATGTACCGCCGTCTTCGCGGGCAAGCCCGCTCCCACAAAGGGCACGATGGCCGGCACGGATCCCGTGCCCACCGAAGATCCAATGTGGGAGCGAGCTTGCTCGCGAAAGCGGTGGATCAGCGTGCATCCATGTCGGATGTACCGCCGTCTTCGCGGCAAGCCCGCTCCCACAAAGGGCACGATGGCCGGCACGGATCCCGTGCCCGCCGAAGATCCAATGTGGGAGCGGGCTTGCTCGCGAAAGCGTCCGCCCTGACAACCTCAGTATTCCCTTCTACCTTGATCCCACCCCCACCCCAGGCCTAATCTAGAGCCGCCGCGTCAAATCACCGCAATGCGCCGCACCCTCGCTCCAGACAAGGAGGTTCCATGTTCGACTTCCACCCCCGGCTCAAGGAGCGTTTTGCTGCCTTGCGCACGGGCGCTGAATTCTTTTCCCTGCGTTACGTGCGCGAATCCGGCCAGCATTTGTCGGTGCGCAAGAACGTCGCCGAACCGCCCAGCCTGAACCGTGATGAAGGTGCGATGCTCACCGCGCGGGTCAACGGTGTCGAGGCGTATGCCGCCACCAACGACCTGTCCCAGGCCGGTCTGCAAGCGGCACTGGAACGTGCCGAACAACATGCTCGCCAGCTCAAGCCCCATGCCTTGCTCGACCTGCGCGAGCAAGCCGTGTCCAGTGACCGCGCCGATTACTTCTCGCCACATTTCGACCAGGCCTTCCCGCCCCTGAGCGACTGCTACCAATTGCTCGGCGACGAATCGGCCGCGGTGCCCCAGGACGAGCGCCTGGTGAACTGGCAGGCCAGCATCGGCCTGACCCAGGTCGAGCAGATCTACCTCAACAGTGCCGGCGCAGAACTACGCCAGGCCCAACGCTTCATCTACCCAGCCCTGGAAGTCACCGCCTTCGACGGCCACGACAGTCAGACCCGCACCCTGGGCCGGGAAAATTTCGGCCAGCAGGGCGGCTTCGATGTGATCAGCCGCTGCGGCCTGATCGGTGCCGGGCCGAAAATCGCCGACCAGGCCCTGCAGCTGCTGATGGCGCCGAACACGCCGCAAGGTCCCCGTGACCTGCTGCTGATGCCCGACCAGATGATGCTGCAGATCCACGAGTCCATCGGCCATCCGCTGGAACTGGACCGCATCCTGGGTGACGAGCGCAATTACGCCGGCACCAGCTTCGTCAAGACCGGCGATTTCGGCCATCTGCAATACGGCTCCCGCCTGCTGAACGTGACCTTCGACCCGAACATTCCCGAAGAACTGGCCAGCTACAGCCACGACGACGACGGCAGCGCCGCCAGCAAACAGTTCCTGATTCGCGAAGGCCTGTTGCTGCGTCCACTGGGCGGCGCGCTGTCGCAGTTCCGCGCCGGCCTCGACGGTGTCGCCAACAGCCGCGCCTGCGGCTGGAATCGGCCACCCATCGACCGCATGGCGAACCTGAACATCGAACCCGGCGACCAGTCCCTGGCGCAACTGATCCAGGGCACTGAACGGGGCGTGCTGATGCGCACCAACCGCTCCTGGTCCATCGACGACGCCCGCAACAAGTTCCAGTTCGGCTGCGAGTGGGGCCAGTTGATCGAGAACGGCGAGCTCAAGGGCGTGGTGAAGAACCCCAACTACCGGGGCATTTCCGCGCAATTCTGGAAGAGCCTGCGCGCGGTGGGCGATGCCAGCACCCTCCAGGTCCTGGGCACGCCGAACTGTGGCAAGGGCGAACCGAACCAGGTCATCCGCGTCGGCCATGCGTCGCCAGCCTGCGTGTTCAGCAACGTTGATGTGTTTGGGGGAGATGCCTGATGAGCACCGTCAATAATCAGGCCGAGGTCTTCAAGGCGCTGGTCGACTGGCTGCGCGATGCCCTGCATGCGCCTGAACAGTTCACCCTCGGCTACGCCGCCGAGTCTTCGGCCTTCGTCCGTTTCAACCATGGCAAGGTCCGCCAGGCCGGCCAGGTGCAGCAAGCCAATGTCAGTTTCAAACTGATCGACGACGGGCGCCACGCCGATTTGCAGATCACCTTGTCCGGCGAAGCCGAGACGGACTTGCAACGCCTGGCCGAAGGCCTGCAACAACTGCGCGAAACCTTGCCATTGCTGCCCCGCGATCCCTACCTGCTGCTCAACCCCGACCACTGGCAGAGCAACAATGTGCAGGCCCATCCATTGCCCGAGACGGAACAGGCCGTTACCGAAATCACCCGCGCTGCCGAAGGCCTGGACCTGGTGGGGTTCTACGCCGCCGGGCCCATCAGCCGTGGTTTCGCCAGTTCTTCGGGGGCGTTCGCTTGGCATCAGGCCAACAGCTTCAACTTCGATTTCAGCCTGTTCCATGACAATGGCCAGGCGGTGAAAGCCAGCTACGCCGGGCATGAATGGAGCAGTGACGGATTTGCCCGGCGCTTCGAACAGGCCCGCAAGCAATTGGAATTCCTCGGCCGCCCGCTGCGCACGCTGCCGCCCGGCGAATATCGCGCCTACCTGGCGCCGGCCGCTCTGGAAGAGATCATGGGCATGCTCAGTTGGGGCGGATTCTCGGCCCGTGCAATCGCCAGCAAGCAAAGCCCGCTGCAGAAGTTCTACGCTGGCGAAGCCCACTTCAGCCCCAACGTGTGGCTGGCGGAGCAGGTCAGCGGCTCTTTGAGCCCGGCATTTTCCGACGAAGGTTATCCCCGCGATGACTTGGGGCTGATCGCCAAGGGCACGGCCAATGCGCGACTGGTCAACTCCCGCAGCGCCGCCGAATATGGCCTCGCGGCCAACGGCGCCAGCAGCTACGAATACCCTACGGCGCTGGACATGCGGGGCGGACAACTGGAGCAAAGACACATCCTCGAAGAACTCGGCACCGGGCTGTACATCAGCAACCTCTGGTACCTGAACTACTCGGACCAACCGGCGGCGCGCCTGACCGGCATGACCCGCTTCGCCACGTTCTGGGTCGAGAATGGCCAGATCGTGGCGCCGGTCAGCACCATGCGTTTCGACGACAGCGTCTACAGCCTGCTCGGCTCACAACTGGAAAGCCTGACCCAAGAGCGGGAACTTCTGCTCTCGGCCAGCACCTACAGCCAGCGAGCAACGGCCTCGATGTTGTTGCCGGGGGCACTGGTGAAGCGGTTGACCTTGACGCTGTAACAAAGCATCGCGGGCAAGCCTTGCTCCCACAGGATGTGCGCCGTACATGTGGGAGCAAGGCTTGCCCGCGATGAAGCCAACAGACACCCGAACACAAACAAGAGGTCCCATGCCCAACCGCGCACCGCTCGACGCCGTCACCGCCCGCTGGCTTCCATGGGTCGTGGCGATTGCCTTCTTCATGCAGTCCCTGGACGGGACCATCCTCAACACCGCCCTGCCCGCCATGGCCAGCGACCTGGCGGAAAACCCGCTGCGCATGCAAGGCGTGATCATCGCCTACATGCTCACCGTGGCGTTGCTGATCCCGGCCTCGGGCTGGATCGCCGACCGCTTCGGCACCAAGAAGATTTTCTTCGGGGCGATCCTGCTGTTCAGCTTCGGCTCGCTGCTGTGCGCCCTGTCCAATTCGTTGAGCATGCTGATCGGCGCCCGGGTCATCCAGGGCCTGGGCGGTGCGCTGATGCTGCCGGTGGGCAGGCTGGTGGTGCTGCGGGCTTATCCGCGCTCGGAACTGGTGCGGATCATGGGCTTCATCACCATCCCCGGCCTGCTCGGCCCACTAATCGGGCCGACCATGGGCGGCTGGATGGTCGAGTACCTGACCTGGCACTGGATCTTCATCATCAACCTGCCGGTGGGCGTGATCGGCTGTTACGCGGTGTGGAAATTCATCCCCGACCTGCGCGGCAGCGAGCGCACCCGGTTCGATGGCCTGGGGTTCCTGCTGTTCGGCGCGGCGATGGTGCTGATCACCGTCGCCATGGAGGGCCTGGGCGAACTGCACCTGCCGCACCTGCGGGTGATGCTGTTGCTGTTCGGCGGCATGGCCTGCCTGGCGGCCTATTGGCTGCGGGCCGGGCATGTCGAGAACGCGCTGTTCCCGCCGTCGCTGTTCAAGACCCGCACCTTCGCGGTGGGCATCCTCGGCAACCTGTTCGCGCGCCTGGGCAGCGGCGCATTGCCGTTCCTGGTGCCGTTGCTGCTGCAAGTCGCCCTCGGCTATTCACCGTCCCAGGCCGGCATGAGCATGCTGCCCCTGGCGGCAGCGGCCATGGTCGCCAAGTCCGTGGCCCGACCGCTGATCGAACGCCTGGGCTATCGCATCGTCCTGACCGGCAATACCGTGGCCCTGGGCGTGATGCTGGCGAGCATGGGCCTGGTCAGCGAACAGACGCCGTACTGGCTGCTGCTGGCGCAACTGGCGGTGCTGGGGGCGATCAACTCGCTGCAATTCACCGCGATGAACACCGTGACCCTGATCGACCTGGACGACGCCAGCGCCAGCAGCGGCAACAGCCTGTTGTCGGTGGTGGCGCAACTGTCCCTGAGCCTCGGCGTGGCCTGCGCCGGCGCCCTGCTCGGCGGCTTTACCGCCCAGGTGGGCAACGACGGGGTGGAGACGGTGCTGGGCGCGTTCCAGCTGACATTCGTGACGGTGGGGATCATGGCCATGCTGGCGGCGACGATTTTTTCCCAGTTGTCCAAGCAGGATGGCCGGCGGCAGAAGCGTCCCGATGAGCATATCGAGCACTGAAAGGCTGGCTGAACATTGGAGGGAGCGATTGAGAAGCCAGACCCGGCAACCCTGTGATGGAGTTGTGGGAGCAAAGCTTGCTCGCGATAAGGAGCACGCGGTGCCTTGAATAACCGAGGTGCCTGTTTCGCGGGCAAGCCTTGCTCCCACAGCCTTGTCCCCATGGTCTTGCTTCCGGACCCTGCCCCACAGCTCGTCCAGAACTTTCGAAGAAAGTGGCACGAGGCTGCTACACTGCGCGACATTTTGTTTTGCAGGCCAGTCCCGTGACCACCATTGCCACCGCTTTTAATACTTTGCCGCTGTCCGCCGCCATGCTGGCTAACCTCGAATCACTCGGTTATGCCCAGATGACGCCGATCCAGGCGCAAAGCTTGCCGGTGATCCTCAAGGGCATGGACCTGATCGCCCAGGCCAAGACCGGCAGCGGCAAGACCGCCGCCTTCGGCATCGGCCTGCTGAACCCGATCAACCCACGCTTCTTCGGCTGCCAGGCACTGGTGATGTGCCCCACCCGCGAGCTGGCTGACCAGGTCGCCAAGGAAATCCGTCGCCTGGCCCGCGCCGAAGACAACATCAAGGTCCTGACCCTGTGCGGCGGCGTGTCCTTCGGCCCGCAGATCGCTTCCCTCGAACACGGCGCCCACATCATCGTCGGCACGCCAGGGCGTATCCAGCAACACCTGCGCAAGGGTTCGCTGGTGCTCGATGGCCTCAATACGCTGATCCTCGACGAAGCCGACCGCATGCTCGACATGGGCTTCTACGACGCCATCGAAGACATCATCCAACAGACCCCGGAACGCCGCCAGACGCTGCTGTTCTCCGCCACCTATCCGGTGGGCATCAAGCAACTGTCGTCCAAGTTCATGCGCAATCCGCAGCAAGTGAAAGCCGAGGCGTTTCACTCCGACGCGCAGATCGAGCAGCGCTTCTATGAGATCTCCCCCGAGGAGCGCATGGACGCGGTGGTCAAGGTGCTGGCGCATTTCCGCCCGGCCTCCTGCGTGGCGTTCTGCTTCACCAAGCAGCAAGTCCAGGAAACCGTCGACCACCTGACCGCCAAGGGCATTTCTGCCGTTGGCCTGCACGGCGACCTGGAACAGCGCGACCGCGACCAGGTGCTGGCGATGTTCGCCAACCGCAGTACCTCGGTGCTGGTGGCTACTGACGTGGCGGCCCGCGGCCTGGACATCGATGCCCTGGACATGGTGATCAACGTCGAACTGGCCCGGGACTCGGAAATTCATATCCACCGCGTCGGCCGCACCGGTCGCGCCGGTGAAAAAGGCATCGCCATCAGCCTGGTGGCGCCGTCCGAAGCCCATCGCGCCCAGGCCATCGAGCAACTGCAGAAGTCGCCCCTGAGCTGGGACCAACTGGACAACCTCAAGCCCCAGGGCGGCGGCCCGCTGTTGCCGGCCATGAGCACCCTGTGCATCGGCGCCGGGCGCAAGGACAAGGTCCGCCCCGGCGACATCCTCGGCGCCCTGACCGGCGAGGCCGGCATCCCCGGCGCCCAGGTCGGCAAGATCGCGATCTTCGATTTCCAGGCCTATGTGGCCGTGGAACGCGGCATCGCCAAACAGGCCCTGCAACGCCTGAACGATGGCAAGATCAAGGGCCGCTCGTTGCGAGTGCGGATCCTCTGACCGCTGTTGATTCACCCTGTGGCGAGGGAGCTTGCTCCCGCTCGAGCGAAGCGGTCGCAAAACCAACGAACGCGAACTGTCTGAAGCATCGCGTTCATCGCTTTCAGAGCTGCTGCGCAGCCCAGCGGGAGCAAGCTCCCTCGCCACAAGAGCAAACTCCTGCCAGACCCCAGACATTCAGAGGACACCGTTTTGCGCTCTACCGAAGTCGTGATCATTGGCGCTGGCGCCGCGGGGTTGATGTGTGCATTGACCGCGGCCGCGCGCGGGCGGCAGGTGATGCTGCTGGACCACGCCAACAAGGCCGGCAAGAAAATCCTCATGTCCGGCGGTGGGCGCTGCAATTTCACCAACATGTACACCGAGCCGGGCAACTTCCTGTCGCAGAACCCGCACTTCTGCAAGTCGGCCCTGGCCCGCTACACCCAGTGGGATTTCATCGCACTGGTGGCCAAGCACGGCGTGCCCTATCACGAGAAAAAGCTCGGCCAGTTGTTCTGCGATAACAAGTCCAGCGACATCCTCGGCCTGCTGCTGGATGAATGCGACCAGGCCGGCGTCAGCCTGCACCTCGACACGTCGATCACCCAGATCGAAAAAACCGACGGCGGCTACCTGCTGCAGACCACCCTCGGCGCCCTCGCCTGCCAATCCCTGGTGATCGCCACGGGTGGGTTGTCGATCCCGACCCTCGGGGCGACCGGTTTTGGTTATCAGGTGGCGAAACAGTTTGGCCATGCGCTGCTGCCGACCCGCGCCGGGCTGGTGCCGTTCACCATCACCGATCAGCTCAAGGCGCTGTGCACCGAGCTGTCGGGCACCTCGGTGGATTGCCTGGTGAGCTGCAACGACCAGGGTTTTCGCGAGAACATCCTGTTCACCCATCGCGGCCTGAGCGGGCCGGCGATCCTGCAGATTTCTTCATTCTGGGAACCGGGGGACACGGTACAGATCAACCTGCTGCCCGATCAAGATGTGCCGCAATGGCTGCAACAACAGCAGGCCGAACGCCCCAACAATGAACTCAAGACCCTGCTGGGCGAGCTGTTCACCAAGAAAATGGCCAACCTGCTGGCCGACACCTGGTTCGTGTCCAAACCCATGAAGCAGTACACCCACGCCGAGCTAGCGGACATTGCCGAGAAATTGGCGAGCTGGAACGTCGTCCCCGCCGGTACCGAAGGCTACCGCACCGCCGAAGTTACCCTCGGCGGCGTCGACACCCGGGAAGTCTCGTCCAAGACCATGGAATCGTTGAAAAGCCCTGGCCTGTACTTCATCGGCGAAGTGCTGGACGTCACCGGGCACCTGGGCGGGTTCAATTTCCAATGGGCGTGGGCATCGGGTTATGCGGCGGCGCAGTACGTCTGATCCCAACCTGGGTTGAGCCTGCTTTTGTGGCGAGGGAGCTTGCTCCCGCTGGGCTGCGAAGCAGCCCCTTCCTTTGATGCGCTGAGTTTATTCAGGCAGCGTGCGGTGCCTGTTTTGCGACTGCTGCGCAGTCGAGCGGGAGCAAGCTCCCTCGCCACAGGTAAAGGGGCCTCAGGCGGCTCCCGGAACACTTTTTGCTGTCAGATGTGATCGCCGCCATTGCGTCGGCGTCATTACTGCCTCAATTTAGCGTCATTGCCCGTCAGGCCCGTGCACTTCATGTCATCGAACTCGTTTAGCCAGTCTTTGCGTCGCCTTTGGGCGTTGGATAAGTTCAGTTATAGCGTGCGGGTCTTCATCGCCCTGACCGGCAGCATGGGGCTGTGCTGGTACCTGGACGAAATGGCGCTGCTGATTCCCCTGTTCCTGGGCATCATCGCCAGTGCCCTGGCCGAGACCGATGACAGCTGGCAGGGCCGTCTCAATGCGCTGGCCGTGACCCTGGTGTGTTTCACCGTCGCGGCGCTGTCGGTGGAGTTGCTGTTCCCCTACCCCGTCCTGTTCATCATCGCCCTGGCCCTGGCGAGCTTCGGCCTGACCATGCTCGGCGCCCTGGGCGAACGTTATGGCGCGATTGCCTCGGCCACCCTGATCCTTTCGGTCTACACCATGATCGGCGTGGACCAGCGCGGCGGCGCGGTCACCGATTTCTGGCATGAGCCGCTGCTGCTGGTGGCCGGCGCCACCTGGTACGGCCTGCTTTCGGTGCTGTGGCAGGCGCTGTTTTCCAACCAACCGGTGCAGCAAAGCCTGGCGCGGCTGTTTCGCGAGTTGGGACGCTACCTCAAACTCAAATCGTCGCTCCTCGAGCCGATCCGCCAACTCGACGTCGAGGCCCGCCGCCTGGAACTGGCCCAGCAGAATGGCCGGGTGGTCGCCGCGCTCAACAGCGCGAAGGAAATCATCCTGCACCGCGTGGGCAACGGCCGGCCGGGCTCGAAGGTCAGTCGCTACCTGAAGCTGTACTTCCTGGCCCAGGACATCCACGAACGCGCCAGTTCCTCCCACTATCCCTACAACGCCCTGGCCGAGGCCTTCTTCCACAGCGACGTGCTGTTCCGCTGCCAGCGCCTGCTGCGCCAGCAAGGCAAGGCCTGCCAGGCGCTGGCCGAGTCGATCCAACTGCGCCAGCCGTTCGTCTACGACGACACCTTCGCCGAGGCCCTCAACGACCTGCACGCGTCCCTTGAGCACCTGCGCATCCAGAGCAACCCGGCCTGGCGCGGCTTGCTGCGCTCGTTACGGGCGCTGGCGGTGAACCTGGGCACCATGGACCGCCTGCTCAGCGACGCGAGCAACCCCGACGCCCTGGCCGACGCCACCGACAGCAGCCTGCTGGACCGCTCGCCGCGCAGCCTCAAGGATGTCTGGCTGCGCTTGCGCACCCAGCTCACGCCCACCTCGCTGCTGTTCCGGCATGCCCTGCGCTTGCCCCTGGCTTTGAGCGTGGGTTACGCCGTGGTGCACATGATCCACCCGTCCCAGGGCTATTGGATCATCCTCACCACGCTGTTCGTGTGCCAACCCAACTACGGCGCCACCCGCCGCAAGCTCGGCCAGCGGATCATCGGCACCGCCATCGGCCTGACGGTGGCCTGGGCGCTGTTCGATCTGTTCCCCAACCCGCTGGTGCAATCGTGCTTCGCCATTGCCGCCGGGGTGGTGTTCTTTACCAACCGCACCACCCGCTACACCCTGGCAACGGCGGGGATAACCATCATGGTGCTGTTCTGCTTCAACCAGGTGGGCGACGGCTATGGTCTGCTGCTGCCGCGGCTGTTCGATACCTTGCTCGGCAGCCTGATCGCCGGGCTGGCGGTGTTCCTGTTCCTGCCCGACTGGCAAGGTCGGCGGCTGAACAAAGTGCTGGCCAACACGCTGACCTGCAACAGCATTTACCTGCGCCAGATCATGCAGCAATACGCCGCTGGCAAAAGTGACGACCTGGCCTACCGCCTGGCCCGACGCAACGCCCACAACGCCGATGCCGCGCTGTCCACCACGCTGGCCAACATGCTGATGGAGCCTGGGCATTTCCGCAAGGAAGCCGATGTGGGGTTCCGCTTCCTGGTGCTGTCCCACACCTTGCTCAGTTACTTGTCTGGCCTGGGCGCCCACCGGGGCACCGAACTGCCGACGGAAGTGCGCGAACAGTTAATCGACGGTGCCGGGGTGAGACTGGCAGCGAGCATCGATGAAATCGCCCAGGGCCTGGCGAGCAAACAACCGATTGCGATCCAGAGCGACGAAGAGGAAGCCCTGGCCAGCGAGCTTGAACAGATGCCCGATGAAATCGACGAAGGCCAGCGCCTGGTGCAGACGCAACTGGGGTTGATCTGTCGACAGTTGGGGCCGTTGCGCACGTTGGCCGCGCATTTGATCAAGGACACTGGCGAGGCTTGAGGGCTGTGGTGTCCAAGCGGACCTCATCGCGAGCAAGCTCGCTCCCACATTGAATCTGCTGTAACACAAAGTCTGTGCACACCAGCGATCCACTGTGGGAGCGAGCTTGCTCGCGATAGGGCCGGCTCAGGCGCTACATCCCATGCGCCTTCAATAACCGCGCATAACTCCCATCCGCCTTCATCGCTGCGATCTCCCGATCGAACCCGGCCACGATCTGCTCATGCTCCGGGTTCTTCAGGCTGACCAGGATGTGCAGGCTGTTTTCGCTCAAGGGCTTGGGCAGGAACTCCACGGCGCTACGCACCTTTGGCGATTCGCGGGCCAGGTAATAGCGGGCGACGAACTCGTCTTCCAGGGTCAACTTCACGCGGTCGGCAGCCAGCATGCGCACCGCCATGGCGAAGTTATGCACCGGGACTTTCTGCATTTGCGGGTCTTCATCGAAGTCCTTGGAATAGGCATAACCGCGCACGACAGCGATGGGATAGGCACGCAGCTGTTGCAGGCTGTCGAACTGGATCGCCTCGTCCTTGCGCTTGATGAAGCGCACGCGGTTGATCAGGTATTCGGCGGAGAACCGGCCGATATGGGTGCGCTCCTCGCTGTACCAGGCGTTGATCAGCACGTCATAGCGGCCCTCGCCGATGCCCAGCATCGCCCGGGCCCAAGGCACCTGTTCGAAGTCCGCGGCATAGCCGGCCCGCGCCAGGGCGGTGCTGACGATATCGGTCGCCAGGCCGCCATTGATCAAGGTGGAGTCGGTAAAGGGCGGCCAGGCATCGGCGACCAGGCGCAACTTCTGCGCGCAAGCCTCGTAGCTCAGCAACAGCAACCCGATCAATGCAAGAGTTCGATGCAATCGCGGCATGCCAAGCGTCCTTGACGGGTTCAAAGCCCGGTTTGTTTTTAGCCGAAACTCAACAGGCATCCTCGGACACCCGGTCCTAACATTAGCTCATTGGAACCGCTGCGCAGGGCTGTCACGAAGATTACACAAAGACGACAGCACCGCGACAAAGGAATGATGGCATTTTGGTCTTTGTCACAGATTTTCCGGTCGCGCGAGCAAGAGACTTCCGAGTCAACCACGCTTAATATCGGCAGCAGGTTCTTCAGGAAATTCAAAAATGGATATCGAGTGGGTCTGCAAACATCACAGTGACCTGAGCAAGGAACAGCTGTATGCCATCCTCAAATTGCGCGCCGACGTCTTCGTCGTCGAGCAGAACTGCGCCTACCCGGACGTCGACGGGCTGGACCTGGAGGGCGACACCTGCCACCTGATGGCCTGGCATGACAACCACTTGGTGGCCTACCTGCGTTTGCTCGACCCGCACTCGCAGAACAGTGACGTGGTGATCGGGCGCGTGATCATCGCACCCCAGGCGCGCGGCCAGGGGTTGGGCCACACGCTGATGGAACAGGCGCTCAAGCAGGCCAAGAAACATTGGCCCGGCACATCGATCTCATTGTCGGCCCAGGCGCATTTGCAGGGGTACTACGGGCGGTACGGGTTTGAAGTGGTGGGGGTGGAATACCTGGAGGATGGGATTCCACACATCGGTATGCATCGACCTTGATGACGGCATCGCGAGCAAGCTCGCTCCCACAGTGGATCCAGGTCGTACATCAATCGCGTGTTCACCGAAGATCGATGTGGGAGCGAGCTTGCTCGCGATAGGGCCAGCCCAAACACCACCCAACAATCAGGGATACTCGAGCACCGCCTTGATCCGCAGCAGATTCGCCTCGATCCACCCCCGGTCAATCGCCCCCCAGTCGCGAATCCGATAACGCCCGGCGTGGTTGCGAGCGCCCTCCTCTTGTTCGAACTCACACACAATATCCAGGTCCGCCAGGGCCGCGACCGTGTCCTGGGCAGTGCGTCGCGGCATGCCGGTGACTTCCGTGAGCGCCGGGACGTTGCTCGCCAGGCCGCTGTCGATCAGGTAAGCCACGTACAGGCGACGGTAAAAACTGGTCTTGGTCTTGCTCACGTCCATCCGGTCAGTCCTTGTGAGGTTGCAGGTCACGCCAGGTCAGGTACACCCGCAGGTCGAATTCCAGTTGGTGATAGCCCGGCAGCATGTGTTCGCAGAGTTGGTAGAAAGCCTTGTTGTGGTCCGACTCCTTGAAGTGCGCCAGCTCGTGTACCACGATCATCTTCAGGAACTCGGGTGCCGCGTCCTTGAACAGCGCCGCGATGCGGATTTCCTTCTTGGCCTTGAGCTTGCCGCCCTGCACCCGCGACACCGCGGTGTGCAGGCCGAGAGCACGGTGGGTCAGGTCCAGGCGACTGTCGAACAATACCTTGTCGATGGCCGGCGCGTTACGCAGGTATTGCTGCTTGAGGTCCAGTGCATAACCGTACAGGGCCTTGTCGCTCTGGATCGGATGCCGACCCGGGTAGCGCTGTTGCAGGTAATCGCCCAGGCGGTCCTGGGCGATCAATTGCTGCACTTGGGCTTGCAGGGCGGCGGGGTAGGCCTGGAGGTATTTGAGCGCGGTCATCGGCAGGCAACACAGTCACAAGAGGCCGCCAGTGTAGCGAATTCAGGCCTGCACCGCGCTCCAGTCGAAGGGCGTGGCGAAGACATCGGTGTCTTCGGCCATCAACGGTCGCGCCACCAGGAACCCCTGCACGAACTCACAGCCGTGGGCGTGTAGCCACAGATACTGCTCGCGGGTTTCCACCCCTTCGGCGATGACCCGCAAACCCAACTGCGTACAGAGGTCGATGACCGAGGCGGCCAACGCGGCGTCCCGGGGCGACCCCGGCAAGCGGGCAATCAAGTGCCGATCCAGCTTGAGGGTATCGAGGTCAAGGTCGCGCAGATGCGTCAGCGAACACGGGCCCGAACCGAAGTCATCCAACGCCACCCGCACCCCGAGCTGGCGCAGCAACCGCAATTGCTTTTGAGTTTCATCGGGATTGCGCATCAACGCATCCTCGGTCACCTCGACCTCCAACTGCCGAGGCTTCAAGGCATGGCGCTCCAGGACCTGGCGCAACTCGGTCACCAGGTTCGGCATGCCGAACTGAGTGCTGCTCAGGCTTACCCCCAACACCAGGTCGTCAGCGAACAAGCGCTCCCAGACTTTGCGCTGGGCTGCACTGCGATGATAAATCCAACTGCCCAGCCGACTGATCAATCGCGCCTCTTCCAGCAACGGCAGGAACAGGCCTGGCGGCACATCGCCGACGCTCGGATGCTGCCAGCGCAACAGCGCCTCGAACCCACGGATCCGCCCGTCGACGATGCTCACCTGCGGCTGGTAGACCATATTGAAATCACGGTTTTCGATGGCCGAGCGCACGCTCTCTTCCAGCATCAGCCGTGAACGGGCTCGACCGTTCATTTCATGGTCGTAGAAACGGTATTGCTGGCGACCGGCACGCTTGGCTTCGTACATGGCGATGTCGGAGGCCCGTAGCAAGCCATCGAGGTTGGCGCCACAGTCCGGGTACGTCGCAATGCCAATACTGGCGCCGAGTGCCACGTCCATGCCTTCGATCTGCTGGCAGATCGCGACGCGCTCGATGAGTTTCTCCGCGATCTTCGCCGCCTGCTCGGGAAACTCCAGATCCAGCAGGGCCGTGAACTCGTCACCGCCCAGCCGCGCCAGAATATCGAAGGGGCGCAGGCACGCCTTCAACTGCTCCGACACCCAGCGCAAGACCCGGTCCCCGGCATCGTGCCCCAGCGAGTCATTGACCCGCTTGAAGCCATCGAGGTCCAGGTACAGCAGCACCCAATTGCTTTCAAGCCGCTCGCTGCGCATCAACAGGTTTTCCGCGGTCTGGTAGAAGCCCCGGCGGTTGAGCAAGCCGGTCAGCGGGTCCGTGACAGCCTGGTATTCGAGCTGCTGGTGCAAGTGGCGAACCACGGACATGTCCTGGAGCGTCACCACCATCGCCTTCTGCTCCGAGGGCAGCGGCGCGCAGGACAAGGCCACCGACACCTGCTGGCCGGGTGCCGTGCGCAGCACCGCGTCATGCAGTCGCCAGGTTTCACCACGCCGATAGGCGTTATGGATATCGGAACCGATCCACTCGGGAATATGGGGTTTCTGCAGGAAATCCAGGAACGGCATCCCCTGCAACTGATCGGCGGTGGCATTGAGCAAACGGCAGGTCGACGGGTTGGCGAAGCGGATACAGCCATTCTCATCCACCACCAGGATGCCTTCGGCGGCGTTGTCCAGCACCGAGGCATTGAAGGCCCTGGCCGCTTCGAGATCCTGGCTCAGGCGCTGCAAGGCCCGGCGATTGCGCTGGTGCTCGAGCAATGCCTGAACCTTGGGCTTGAGGATTTGCGGATCGAAGGGTTTGAACAGGTAATCCACGGCGCCACTGGCGTAGCCCTTGATGACCGCGTCCTGGGATTGCTCGTTGGCGGTCAGGAAAATGATCGGCGTGAGCCGCGTGCGCTGGCTGCCGCGCATCAAGCGCGCCACTTCGAAACCGTCCATGTCGGGCATCTGCACATCCAGCAGCACCAGATCGATGTCGTGTTCGAGCAGCAGGTTAAGCGCCTCGACCCCCGAGGACGCGGTCATCACTCGCCAATCCTGCCGCTGCAACAAGGCCCGCATGCTGAGCAGGTTTTCAGGGTAATCATCAACAATCAAAAGGACAGAGCTGTCTTCGCCGGGCGTTGGTTGCGCGCATTCCATGCTGCTTCTCTTATCGGGCGCCACGTCCGTTTTTACGTAGCAAATCGGACAAATACTGTCCCCTCACTCTAGACCGGGATTTTGAAAAGCAGTAGGTGTCATCGCGCCATCATCCAGACAAAGCCCGAAATAGCCGACTAACGGTCACCCTCTTCAGGCACAGAAACTGCAAAGACCCAATCGACGGACAATTGACGTCAAACATTCGCCGAACGGTCAACAAGAAAAAGCCCAGTCCAGCGTTCCGAAACGCTTCAAAAGGGCGGTTTAAAGCCTCCCGCTACGGCGTCCACCTTTACATCTCGACACGCAGGACCTGGACATGATCGATCTCGCAACCTGGAACTTGAGCATCCCAGAGGGCAGCCCACCGGCAACCATTTCAACCCCGCTGCTGGTACAGGGGTTCAAGGACCAATACTTCAACTCCGAAACCGGGACCCTGTTCTTCTGGGCACCGGTGACCGGCGCCAAGACGGAAAACGCGATCTACCCGCGCAGCGAACTGCGGGAGACCTACAGCAACGGTACGTTGCGCAACTGGCTGTACTCGGCGGCGGACAACAAACTGGCCGCCACCCTGACCGTCAGCCAAGTGCCCAGCAGCGGCAAGATCGTGATCGGCCAGATCCACGCCAAGGACAGCACCAGCCCCATGGTGAAGCTGGAGTACCAGTACAAGACCTATAGCTCCACCGGCAACATCGTCGCCAAGGTCCGCATTCGCCCCGATGACGAATCGGGCCAGGTCATCACCATCGCCACGGGTATCAAGCTGAACCAGTCGTTCTCCTACCTGATTCACCTCAGCCCCGCCGGCGTCCTGACCATCAACGGCGCCGGCTATCAGTGGAATACCAACATCAGCAACACCTGGAGCGACAAGCCGCTGTACTTCAAGGCAGGCGTGTATGTGCAAGACAACACCGGCTACGTCACCGAAGGCGGGAAAGTGACCTTCAGCATGCTGGATATCGATCACAACCTCTGATTGCGCCCTCTCGTAGCGCCATAGCAGCAGGGACGCTGCTTGCCTCGTGCGACAAAAACCTCCGTATCCGCTGCTTGACGCCCTACAACAGGGCGCCATAGACAGATGCCATATCGCCATGTTCCCGAAAAATTCCTACTAGCCGACTAACGGTCGTCTATCTCGGGCACCAAACCGGTAAACGCAACTCTGACGGACTGTTGACGCCAACCCTCCGCCGTACGAACGTGCCAAATACGCGTTCGCGCCCCCTTCTTGGCCTCAGCAAAAGCGCGTCTTAGAGCCCTCCGGCTGTGGCGTAAATCATTTCTTCTTCTCAGAAAGGATCCGAACATGGTCGATCTTGCAACCTGGAACCTGAGCATCCCCGAGGGCAGCCCACCGAAAACCATCGAAACGCCTCGACTGGTGGATGGGTTCAAGGATAAGTACTTCAACTCAGAAGGCAGCACGGTGTACTTCTGGTCGCCTGTCACCGGCACCAAGACCGAAAACGCGATCTACCCGCGCAGTGAATTACGGGAAACCTATAAAGACGGCACCTTGCGCAACTGGGTCTACCCTGACGCCGACAATAAATTGAGCGCGACCCTGGTGGTCAACCAGGTGCCCAGCAGCGGCAAGATCGTGATCGGGCAGATTCATGCCAAGGACAGCAGCAAACCCATGGTGAAACTGGAGTACCAGTATAAGGATGACGGCAAGACTGGCGACATCGTTGCCAAGGTCCGCATGCGTCCCGATGACGATGAGGGTCGGGTTATCACCGTCGCGTCCGGCGTGAAGCTGGCTCAGTCCTTCAGTTATCGGCTTCACCTTGATCGTACGGGTGACCTGGGTATTACTGCGGCGGGTCGTAGTTGGTACACCACCGTCAGTTCCAAATGGAAGGTCAAGCCGTTGTACTTCAAGGCTGGTGTGTATGTGCAGGACAACAGTGGCTATACCAGCGAAGGTGGGAAGGTGACGTTCAGCAAGTTGGATATCGATCACAACACTTGATTGTGTGTCTTCGATAGAGAGATACCGTGTGTATATCCATTGCTGCGGTCACGGCTACTGGCGGTTCCGCTCTTACAGCGGCTCACTTTTGAGAAGCGCAAAAGTAAGCAAAACGCTTTATGCCCCACCACTCGGTGCCTCGCCTAGGCTCGGCATGCCCGAACGTAGGCATTGCTCCGTGGGCCGCCGCGAAGGGCCATCCATGGCCCAGCGCGGCTACCTCGGCATCCATGCCGAGGTGCCCACTGCGCAATACCTACGTTCGGCCAGCGTGGTTAACGGGGCGCCGAGATCAACGTCCACCGCGAGGCGGCCTGCCAGCCGGCCTGGCCCTCACGGTCGTACTCCGATCCAATTGTGGGAGCGAGCTTGCTCGCGATGGCGGCCTGACAGCCGACTAGGATTTGTGGGGTGGTCGGAGATTTTGATCGTTCCCCCGACCTTCTGAAAATCTCGTAGGAATCCCCCCTTTTGTGGCGAGGGGATTTATCCCCGCTGGGCTGCGAAGCAACCCCCTCTTTTCGTCAGACCAGCCCCATGCCCAGGATTTACGGCGGCTGCGCCACCGAACGGGAGCAAGCTCCCTCGCCACGGGGGTTGTGGGCGTCCTACAGGTCGGTTGTTGCGTCAAAAATCCCCTTCTATAGTTTGGTTCACCTACTGGCTTTGGTCGGTGGGAGGGTTTCGCAGCCCATTGAGGAATACACCGTCGAATGAAAATTCAGGCAAACTTGCCCGCGTTCATTTTATGGCGGTTGCGCGCGGGAGATCTTTGGGTCTGCCGAGTTTGATTCCTCTTCGGTCTGCGAACCCGCGCGTAGCTGCCACCCGTTTGTTTCGCAGCGAAAAGGTGGCATTTCTTTTTTCTTGAGGAATTAAACCTTATGACATCGAATCAATCGTCCAACAGCTTCACCCCGCTAACCCCAATCGCCACCACCCAACCCGTCCTGTTCATCGATAAAACCGCCCCACTGCCCGAGCTCCACGCCTGCGCCAGCGAACGCCTGCACGCCACCCTCGACTACCTGACGCTGATGGCCTGCACCACACTGCGCGATTCAGCAGAGACCGACATCAACACCATCACCAACATCGCCCGAATCATGGTCCAGGATGTAGCGGATGTTTTTGGCGTGATTGAACAGCGCGGGCTCGAAGGGCAGTAAAGCTTCCCGTAGGAAGAAGCCTGCAAACTCAATATCTTCATCGACAGTAACAGTGCCTTCGCGAGCAAGCCCGCTCCCACAGGAGAAACGCGATCACATCAAGAATCAGGTCGGCTATAAGGCCGCCTCGGCGGGCTTTTGATCTGGGGGCCCCATTAACCACGCTGGCCGAACGCAGGTATTGCGTAGTGGGCATCCCGGCATGGATGCCGGGATAGCCGCGCTGGGCCATGGATGGCCCTTCGCGGCGGCCCACGGAGCAATGCCGGAGTGAGGGCACACCGAGCCTAGGCGAGGTGCCGAGTGGTGGGGCAAAGACCTTTTGGTTACTTTTGGGGCGTTTGCCAAAAGTAACCCGCCGTAAGGGCGGAACCATAAGCCGCCGTTACCCAAGAAACGGATATACACACAAACCCAAAACATAAAAAAACCCGCATCACTGCGGGTTTTCTCACAACACTGAAGCCTCAGTTGACCTTAGCGTTCAACTCACCCTTCAAATACCGCTGATACATCGCTTCCAACGAGATCGGCTTGATCTTAGAAGCATTACCCGCCGTCCCAAACGCCTCATACCGCGCAATGCACACATCACGCATGGCCGTCACAGTAGCGCCGAAGAACTTACGCGGGTCGAACTCACTCGGATTGGTCGCCATCAAACGACGCATGGCACCGGTAGAGGCCAGGCGCAGGTCAGTGTCGATGTTGACCTTGCGCACGCCGTACTTGATACCTTCGACGATCTCCTCAACCGGCACGCCGTAGGTTTCCTTGATGTCGCCGCCGTACTGGTTGATGATCGCCAGCCACTCTTGCGGTACCGAGGACGAACCGTGCATCACCAAGTGGGTGTTGGGAATGCGCTTGTGGATTTCCTTGATGCGGTCGATGGCCAGCACGTCGCCGGTAGGTGGCTTGGTGAACTTGTAGGCGCCGTGGCTGGTGCCGATGGCGATGGCCAGGGCGTCGACCTGGGTTTTCTTGACGAAGTCCGCCGCTTCTTCCGGGTCGGTCAGCATCTGGCTGTGGTCCAGCACGCCTTCGGCACCGATGCCGTCTTCTTCACCGGCCATGCCGGTTTCCAACGAACCCAGGCAACCCAGCTCGCCTTCCACGGAAACGCCGCAGGCGTGGGCCATGGCCACGGTCTGCTGGGTAACGCGGACGTTGTATTCGTAGTCGGTCGGGGTCTTGCCGTCTTCACCCAGGGAACCGTCCATCATCACCGAGCTGAAGCCCAGTTGGATGGAGCGCTGGCAAACGTCCGGGCTGGTGCCGTGGTCCTGGTGCATGCACACCGGGATGTGCGGGAATTCTTCGATCGCCGCCAGGATCAGGTGACGCAGGAACGGCGCGCCGGCGTATTTGCGGGCACCGGCCGAAGCCTGGACGATCACCGGAGAGTCAGTCTTGTCAGCGGCTTCCATGATGGCGCGCATCTGCTCAAGGTTGTTGACGTTAAAGGCTGGAACGCCGTAGCCGAACTCGGCTGCGTGGTCCAGCATCTGACGCATGCTGATAAGTGCCATTGTGTCTCTCTCCCGGTCGAGGGTCGTTAATCGTGCCAGCCTGCCGGAGCGGCGGCGGCTATTCAAGTCATTGCGGATCGGGGGTTGGCCCGAGCTGCGTGTTCGGTATCGCTAAATCCAAATACTGACGCGATCCGTGTGGGAGCGAGCTTGCTCGCGATGAGGGCGGTACATTCAACATCACTGTTGCCTGGTACACCGCTATCGCGAGCAAGCTCGCTCCCACACTGGATCTGCTCCCACATTTGGATCTCTGTGGATCAGTTCAATCGTATTACTGCGCCTTGCAGCCACGCCCAATCAAGTCATTGGTGGCGACCCAGTACACCAGGCCTTCTTCACCCTTGACGTGAAATGCCAGCATGTCATCGCTGTACAGCGAACCTTCAGCACCCGGCTCAAGCTTGAGGCGATAAACCTTATCGGCGCCGCCCAGGCGTACATCGACTTCCTTGCGGGCGGCATCGGTGTAGCGCCAGAGCACTTTGGCCTCGCTGTCACAGGTCCAACTCGTCCAGCCCTCTGCAACGGGCTCGGACGACTGCAAAAAACCCAGCTGCGAACAACCGGCCAGCAATGCCAACGCCATAACGGCGATCAAGCCTTTCATCCGTGTTCCTCGACGGACGGCACACGCCGCCCGCCATGAGTTAAGAGTCAGACCCGTCAAGGACAACCATGTTCCTTGGCCGGGGTTTGCGTCTCGTATTTGTCCAGGCCGTCCGGTCCGGAACGCTTGTTCAGCACCGGATTCGTCTCGGCCTGCCAGTCGGCCTGGTAACAGCCTTCTTCGGGCGTCGGCGTGCCGGTTTGCGGGGCCGGAGCCTGCGGGCTGCTCGAGCAAGCCACCAGCATCGTTGTCGCCAGCAGCAACGTGAACGTCTTGACCATCAGAACACTCCTTTGCCTGGTCAACGCAGCCTCAGGCCTTGGCCCGGCTTTCCAGGACTTCCACGGCCGGCAACACTTTGCCCTCGACGAACTCGAGGAATGCGCCGCCACCGGTGGAAATGTAGGAGATCTGCGCGGCCACGCCATATTTGTCGATGGCCGCCAGGGTATCGCCGCCGCCCGCGATGGAGAACGCAGCGCTTTCGGCGATGGCTTGGGCCAGCACCTTGGTGCCGTTGCCGAACTGGTCGAACTCGAACACGCCAACCGGGCCGTTCCACAGGATCGTCTGGGAGGATTTCAGCAATTGGGCGAAGTTGGCTGCGGTTTGCGGACCAATGTCGAGGATCATGTCATCGTCGGCCACGTCGGCCACCAACTTGACAGTGGCCGTCGCGCTTTCAGCGAATTCCTTGGCCACGACCACGTCCACCGGCAGCGGTACGCTGACCTTGGCGGCGATTTCCCGGGCGGTGTCCAGCAGGTCCGGCTCGTACAGGGATTTGCCGACCGGGTGACCGGCGGCGGCGAGGAACGTGTTGGCGATGCCGCCACCGACGATCAACTGGTTGCACACCTGGCTCAGGCTGTTGAGCACGTCCAGCTTGGTGGAGACCTTGGAGCCGGCCACGATGGCGGCCATCGGCTGGGCTGGAGAGCCCAGGGCCTTGCCCAGTGCATCCAGCTCGGCCGCCAGCAACGGGCCTGCGGCGGCGACTTTGGCGAATTTCGCCACGCCATGGGTCGAACCCTCGGCGCGGTGAGCGGTGCCAAAGGCGTCCATCACGAATACGTCGCACAGCGCGGCGTACTGCTGGGCCAATTCGTCGGCGTTCTTTTTCTCGCCCTTGTTGAAGCGCACGTTTTCGAACAGCACGACATCACCGGCCTTCACATCGACGCCGTCCAGGTAGTCCGCGACCAACGGCACGTCGCGGCCCAGGGCACGGCTCAAGTAATCGGCTACCGGCTTGAGGCTGTTTTCCGCAGAAAACTCGCCTTCGGTCGGGCGGCCCAGGTGGGAGCAGATCATCACGGCCGCGCCTTTTTCCAGGGCCAGCTTGATGGTCGGCAGCGAAGCCAGGATACGCGCGTCGCTGGTGACAACACCGTCCTTGATGGGGACGTTGAGGTCTTCGCGGATCAGTACGCGCTTACCTTGCAGATCGAGGTCGGACATCTTCAACACGGTCATGGGTCGCAATTCCTGGGTAACTGTTTAGAGAGCAGGTTTTTTCGAAGCGGTTTGCAGGTAATGCTCGGCAACGTCCAGCATTCGGTTGGCAAACCCCCATTCGTTGTCGAACCAGGCCAGGATGTTCACAAGCCGCGGCCCGGAAACACGGGTCTGGCTGGCATCGACAATGGCCGAATGGGGGTCATGGTTAAAATCACAACTGGCGTGAGGCAACTCGGTGTAAGCCAGGAGGCCTTTGAGCGGGCCGCTGGTGGCGGCTTCGCGCAGGATCCGGTTGACCTCGGTGGCGTCGGTATCGCTCACGGTCTGCATCGTGATGTCGAGGCAGGACACGTTGACCGTCGGCACCCGCACGGCTTTGGCCTGAATTCGCCCGGCAAGTTCCGGCAGCAGCCGTTCAATGCCGCGCGCCAGACCAGTGGACACCGGAATCACCGATTGGAACGCCGAACGGGTGCGGCGCAAGTCCTCATGATGGTAGGCGTCGATCACTGGCTGGTCGTTCATCGCCGAGTGGATCGTGGTGATCGACACATATTCCAGACCAATGGCCTGGTCCAGCAGGCGCAACAGCGGCACGCCGCAGTTGGTGGTGCAGGACGCGTTGGACACCAGCAGCTCTTCGCCGGTCAGGCAATCCTGGTTCACGCCGTAGACGATGGTGGCATCGACATCCGCTTCGCTGGCCATCGGCTGGGAGAACAGCACCCGTGGCGCGCCGGCAGCGAGAAAACGCTGGCCGTCTTCGCGGGTGTGGTAGGCACCGGAACACTCGAGCACCAGGTCGACACCCAGGGACGCCCAATCGATGCCTTCGGGGGTGGCACTGCGCAGCACTTTCACGCAGTCGCCATTGATATGCAGACAATCGCCCTCGACCCGCACTTCACCGGGAAACCGGCCGTGGGTGGAGTCAAAGCGTGTCAGGTATTCGATGCTGGCCATGTCGGCCAGGTCATTGATCGCCACGATTTCGAAATCGGCCTTGGCCCCTCGCTCGAACAACGCACGCAAGACGCAACGACCTATCCGGCCGTAGCCGTTGAGTGCAACTTTGTAGGGACGCGGTTGGGGCATGGGGTTCTCTGGCCTGGGTGAATCCATGAATGTGGCGCTGAACATGCCATTGTCATCGCGGGCAAGCCATGCTCCCACAGGATGGCATTTCCCAGTGGGTGTGCACATCCTGTGGGAGCAAGGCTTGCCCGCGATAACGTCAGAACTGGCGATGCATTCCTGGACTTAGTCTTCCAGCAGCTCTTCAGCCTGGCCCAGGATATTTTCCAGGGTGAAGCCGAACTCCTCGAACAGCGCCGGCGCAGGTGCCGATTCGCCGTAGGTGGTCATGCCGATCACGCGGCCTTCCAGGCCCACGTACTTGTACCAGTAATCGGCATGGGCAGCCTCGATGGCGATCCGCGCGCTGACTTGCAGCGGCAACACCGCCTGCTTGTAGCCAGCCTCCTGGGCATCGAACACGCTGGTGCACGGCATGGACACGACGCGTACGTTGCGGCCCTGCTCGGTCAGCTTGTCGTAGGCCTGGACGGCCAGGCCGACTTCGGAGCCGGTGGCGATCAGGATCAGTTCAGGCTCGCCGATGCAGTCCTTGAGCACGTAGCCGCCGCGCGTGATATCGCCGATCTGGTCGGCATCGCGGTTCTGGTGCTGCAGGTTCTGACGGGAGAAGATCAGCGCCGATGGGCCGTCGTTACGCTCGAGGGCGTATTTCCAGGCCACTGCCGATTCCACGGCGTCGCAGGGACGCCAGGTGTCCAGGTTCGGCGTGCAACGCAGGCTCGCCAGTTGCTCGATCGGCTGGTGCGTCGGGCCGTCTTCGCCCAGGCCGATGGAATCGTGGGTGAACACATACAGGATGCGTTTTTTCATCAGCGCCGACATGCGCACGGCGTTGCGGGCGTATTCCATGAACATCAGGAAAGTGGCGCCGTAAGGTACCAGGCCACCGTGCAGCGCGACGCCGTTCATGATTGCGCTCATGCCGAACTCGCGAACGCCGTAGTACATGTAGTTGCCGCTGGCGTCTTCGGCGCTGACGCCTTTGCAGCCTTTCCACAGGGTCAGGTTGGATCCGGCCAGGTCGGCCGAACCGCCCAGCAGCTCAGGCAGCAATGGGCCGAAGGCGTTCAGGGTGTTCTGGCTGGCCTTGCGGCTGGCAATGGTTTCGCCCTTGGCGGCGACTTCAGCGATGTACGCCGAGGCTTTTTCGGCGAAGTCGGCCGGCAGCTCGCCGCTGAGGCGACGCACCAGCTCGTTTGCCAGCGCGGGGAATTCGGCGGAATAGGCAGCGAAACGCTGGTCCCACTCGGCTTCGAGCGCACGGCCCTTTTCCTTGGCATCCCATTCGGCGTAGATGTCGGCCGGGATTTCGAACGGGCCATGGTTCCATTTCAGCGCAGCGCGGGTCAGGGCGATTTCCTCGGCCCCCAACGGTGCACCGTGGCAATCTTCCTTGCCTTGCTTGTTCGGCGAGCCGAAACCGATGGTGGTCTTGCAGCAGATCAGGGTCGGCTGGGCGCTTTTGCGAGCGGTCTCGATGGCGGTCTTGATTTCTTCCGGGTCGTGGCCGTCGACATTGCGAATCACCAGCCAGTTGTAGGCTTCGAAGCGCTTGGGGGTGTCGTCGGTGAACCAGCCTTCGACTTCGCCATCGATGGAGATGCCGTTGTCGTCGTAGAACGCGATCAGCTTGTCCAGGCCCAGGGTGCCAGCCAGGGAGGCGACCTCATGGGAAATACCTTCCATCATGCAGCCATCGCCCAGGAACACGTAGGTGTGGTGGTCGACGACGTTGTGACCTGGGCGGTTGAACTGCGCCGCCAGGACTTTCTCGGCGAGGGCAAAACCCACGGCGTTGGCCAGGCCCTGGCCCAACGGGCCGGTGGTGGTTTCCACGCCAGGGGTGTAGCCGTATTCCGGGTGGCCCGGGGTGCGGCTGTGCAACTGGCGGAAGTTCTTCAGGTCATCGATCGACAGGTCATAGCCGGTCAGGTGCAGCAGCGAGTAGATCAACATCGAACCGTGGCCGTTGGACAGCACGAAGCGGTCACGGTCGGCGAACGAAGGATTGCTCGGGCTGTGCTTGAGGTAGTCGCGCCAAAGCACCTCGGCGATATCCGCCATACCCATGGGGGCACCGGGATGGCCGCTGTTGGCTTTCTGCACGGCATCCATGCTGAGGGCACGAATGGCATTGGCACGCTCACGACGGCTGGGCATCGCTGTTCTCCTGCGGGTATTGAATCGAGAATGAATAAAACGAAACTGAAAAAGGCGAGCATTTTCCCTCACCCACCCGCTCCGGGGCAATGACAGATAGTCATCCTTGAGCGTTTTTCCGGTGGATAAAGTCGCATTCGCCGGGTGAAACCTTTCCGCTGATGGCCTGTAGAGTCAAGCACGGATCGGGAAGTGCCATTTATCATCCAATATCAAAACTTTTTGATATTGAACTTGCGATGATCCAAACCCCTCACTAGACTGCCCCACTGAAACGGACCGCACCACTCATGAAACAGACGGCCCCACTATGAACCTGCCCGCGCCCTCCATTCGCCACGACGACTGCGAAGAGCTGGCGGCCCTTTGCAAGGCCGGCGGCGATCCGTTGCGGCTCAATGTATTGCGCGCCCTGGCCAACGATTCGTTCGGCGTGCTGGAACTGGCGCAGATCTTCGGCATCGGCCAGTCCGGCATGAGTCACCACCTCAAGGTCCTGGCCCAGGCCGACCTGGTGGCGACCCGCCGGGAAGGCAACGCCATTTTCTATCGTCGCGCCCTGCCCCACACCGACCTGCTGGGCGGTAAGCTGCACGCGGCGCTGCTGGACGAAGTGGACGCACTGAGCCTGCCGACCGACGTGCAGACTCGCATCGCCCAGGTTCACGGGCAACGGGCAGCCGCCAGCCAGGACTTCTTCGCACGGGTCGCCGAGAAGTTTCGCGCCCAGCAAGACCTGATCGCCGGCTTGCCGCAGTACCGTGAAAGCGTGGTAGCGCTGCTCGACAAATTGAGCTTCGAGCCTGCGGCCACGGCGATCGAAGTCGGCCCCGGCGATGGCGCCTTTCTGCCGGAGCTGGCGCGGCGCTTCAGCCAGGTGACGGCACTGGACAACAGCCCGGCCATGCTCGAACTGGCGCGCCAGGTGTGTGAGCGCGAGGCCCTGGCTAACGTGCGCCTGCAACTGGCCGATGCACTGGATGGCATGAGCCTGCAGGCCGACTGCGTGGTATTGAACATGGTGCTGCATCATTTCGCCGCGCCGGCCGATGCACTCAAGCACATGGCCCGCCTGCTGCAACCGGGCGGCAGCCTGCTGGTGACCGAGTTATGCAGCCACAACCAGAGCTGGGCCAGGGAAGCCTGCGGCGACCTCTGGCTCGGCTTTGAACAGGACGATCTGGCCCGCTGGGCCACCGCAGCGGGCCTCGTGCCCGGGGAAAGCCTCTATGTAGGCTTACGTAATGGTTTCCAGATCCAGGTTCGCCACTTTCAGCGACCCACTGGCGACACTCACCAACGGTAACTTGTAGGAAAACATCGAGATGAGCGAATACTCCCTTTTCACCTCCGAGTCCGTGTCTGAAGGGCATCCGGACAAAATCGCCGACCAGATTTCTGATGCGGTGCTGGACGCCATCATTGCTGAAGACAAGTTCGCCCGCGTGGCGTGCGAGACTCTGGTGAAAACGGGCGTGGCGATCATCGCTGGCGAAGTCACCACGTCGGCCTGGGTCGACCTGGAACAGATCGTTCGCGACGTCATCCTGGGCATCGGCTACAACAGCTCCGACGTCGGCTTCGACGGCGCGACCTGCGGCGTGATGAACATCATCGGCAAGCAGTCCCCGGACATCAACCAGGGCGTTGACCGGGCCAAGCCTGAAGACCAGGGCGCAGGCGACCAGGGCCTGATGTTCGGCTACGCCAGCAACGAGACCGACGTGCTGATGCCGGCCCCGATCACCTTCTCGCACCAGTTGGTTAAACGCCAGGCCGAGGCCCGTAAATCCGGCCTGCTGCCGTGGCTGCGCCCGGACGCCAAGTCCCAGGTGACCTGCCGTTACGAAGGCGGCAAGGTGGTCGGTATCGACGCCGTCGTCCTGTCGACCCAGCACAACCCTGAGGTGTCCTACAAAGACCTGCGCGAAGGCGTGATGGAATTGATCGTCAAGCACGTGCTGCCTGCCGAATTGCTGTCCAAGGACACCCAGTTCCACATCAACCCGACCGGCCAGTTCATCATCGGCGGCCCGGTGGGCGACTGCGGCCTGACCGGTCGCAAGATCATCGTCGACAGCTATGGCGGCATGGCCCGTCACGGCGGTGGCGCGTTTTCCGGCAAGGATCCATCGAAGGTTGACCGTTCGGCCGCCTACGCCGGTCGTTATGTCGCCAAGAACATCGTGGCCGCCGGCCTGGCCGAGCGCTGCGAGATCCAGGTGTCCTACGCCATTGGCGTCGCCCAGCCTACGTCGATCTCGCTGAACACCTTCGGCACCGGCAAGATCGGCGATGACAAGATCATCAACCTGGTCCGCGAAGTGTTCGACCTGCGTCCATACGCCATCACCACCATGCTCGACCTGCTGCACCCGATGTACCAGGAAACCGCCGCCTATGGTCACTTCGGCCGTACGCCAGAGACCAGGACCGTCGATGGCGATACCTTCACCACGTTCACCTGGGAAAAAACCGACCGCGCGGACGCCCTGCGCGCCGCTGCCGGCCTGTAACACCCGCGTGTAAGGAAAAGCCCCTGGCGACTGGGTCGTCAGGGGCTTTTTCATGCCAGGTGCTTGACTACTCAGAGTGCAAAGTCATGCCAGGTTCTTGTGGCGGGAGAATTTATCTGTGGGAGCAAGGCTTGCCCGCGATGAGGACAACGCGGTCCCTGCGGTAACGAGGCGCCTGTATCGCGGGCAAGCCTTGCTCCCACAAAATCCCCTCGTCATGGCGCTCAAGAACGCCGTGCCACCAGCAAAAACGAAGCCGCACTGGCGAGCAGCCCCGCACACATCCGATTGAACAGGCGTTTGCCACTGGGCCGGGCGAACAGCCGCCGCGCGTAAATGCCCATGTAGCAATACAACCCGATGGCGATGCACTCCAGCGCGAGGAACAAGCCGCCCAGCACGGCGAATTGTTGGGTGACGGTACCTGTACGGTCGACGAATTGCGGCAGGAACGCAGTGAACAACAAAATTGCCTTCGGATTGCCAATCGCCACCAGAAACTCCTGGCGCGCCAGGCCGGCCCGGGTCATCGATGCGAGCCCGGCTTCGCTGTCGGCCTCGGGCTGGGCCCGCCACAACTGCACGGCCAGATAGAACAGGTAAGCGGCACCGACGAGCTTGATTCCCAGGAACAGCAGCTCCGATGTGTGCAACACGGCGGTGAGCCCCACCGCAGCCAGGGCGATCATGATCGCAAACGCCAGCAACCGACCGACGCCACCGCTGCACGCCCGGACGAAGCCATAACGCGAGGCGTTGCTGATAGAGAGCAGGTTGTTCGGCCCCGGCGCCATGTTCAGCGCAAAGCAGGCCGGAATGAAAACAGCGAGTGTCGGCAGGTCCATTCGGGCGTTCCAGGCAGAGGTGGATCGAAGGCTCATTCTGCACCGGTCATCGAGGGGTTCAAGGGACAGTTGCCTGACGAAATCCTACGGGACTGTACCGCCGCGACTTTGCCACCAGGCACCGCAAAATCCGGTAACGCTCCGCCCCTCGCAACAGCCGGGACGCTGACTAGCCTTCAGATACTCAACCGAGCAAGGATGCTTCGATGCCACCGTTCCTCTATGCCCTCGCCTGCCTCGTATTCATGGCCCTCCCCGCGCTAGCCGCACCCTGTCCCGACTGGCCCGCTGAACGGGCCCGGGCGGAGATCGCCGCACTGCAACAACAAATCGACACCTGGGACGACCGTTACCACCGCCTCGGCCAGTCGCTGGTGGCCGATGAGCTTTATGATCAATCCCGTACACAGCTGGGCCAATGGCGCCGCTGCTTCAATCTCGCGGCGCCCGACGATCCCCTGCGCTCAGCGGGCGGAAAGGTGCGGCACCCTGTCGTCCATACCGGCCTGGAAAAACTGAAGGACGCCGACGCCGTGGAGGCCTGGCTGCTCGGTCGAGAGGACGTCTGGGTGCAACCGAAAGTCGATGGCGTGGCGGTCTCCCTGGTTTACCGCACGGGTCGCCTGCATCAGGCGATCAGCCGCGGCGATGGCGTCCTGGGGCATGACTGGACCGCGAGTGCGCACCAGATCGGCGCCATCGCCCAGCGACTGCGCCAGCCCGTGGACCTGGTCGTCCAGGGCGAGTTGTACTGGCGCCTGGACGCCCATGTCCAAGCCAGCCACGGCAGCCTGAACGCCCGCGCAACCGTGGCGGGTTTGATGGCGCGCAACAATTTGACAGCGCAGGAGGCATCCTCCATCGGCCTGTTCGTCTGGGACTGGCCTGAAGGGCCCGGCACCCTGCCAGAGCGGATGGCCGCGCTGAACGCGCTGGGTTTCGCTGACACCCGCGACTACAACCAACCTGTCCGGACACTGAGGGATGCCCAGCGGTGGCGCGACCACTGGTACCGCACGCCGCTGCCCTTCGCCAGCGACGGGATCGTCCTGCGCCAGAGCCGCCGCCCACCCGCCGACCGTTGGCAGGCCAGGACGCCGTTCTGGAGCGTGGCCTGGAAATACCCGTATGCCCAGGCCCTGGCCGAAGTGCGCAAGGTGCGCTTCAAGGTCGGGCGTACCGGGCGCATCACCCCTGTGTTGGAACTTGAACCGACCCTGCTCGACGACCGGCGGATTCGCCGGGTCAGCGTCAGTTCCCTCAAGCGCTGGGAGGAGATGGACATCCGTCCCGGCGATCGGGTTGCCATCAGCCTGGCCGGGCTGACCATTCCACGCCTCGACGAGGTGGTGCTGCGCAGCCTCGAGCGCCAGGACGTCAATGTCCCCACGGCAAGCGATCACCACTTCTTGAGTTGCTGGCAAGCGACGCCCGGCTGTGAAAGCCAATTCCTCGCACGCCTGAACTGGCTCAGCGGCAAGCACGGGCTCGCCCTGGCCCATGTCGGCCCCGGCACCTGGGAAAAACTCCTGGCTGCCGGTCGACTCCACGGATTGTTGGATTGGTTGACCCTCGATGCCGCCGAGCTTGCTAACATTGACGGCTTCGGCGAACGCACTAGCGCGCGCCTGCTCGCCAGCCTCGACAGCGCCCGGCAACGCCCTTTCGGGCAATGGCTCAAGGCCTTGGGCCTGCCACCCATCGGTGAGGCCGGGCTGGACGGGCCGTGGCAGGCGCTGGCCGAGCGCAGCACCGAACAATGGCAAGCCGAAGTCGGCATCGGAGCGGGACGCGCCGCGCAATTGAGCGCCTTTTTTCGCGACCCGCAGGTGCTGGCCTTGAGTGACGTATTACGCTCCGCCGGGGTCGACGGTTTTTAATCCGGCCCCCGTGCGGTTGAACCCAAGGGGCGAACATGCGTTCCAACAGCGCATCTGTACCGACCGCTCGCGATTTTTTACGGAGTTGCTATGAATTTTCTGTCCCCCGTTGCCCTGCTGGTCTTATGCAGCGCCATGGCCGCCCCTTTGCTGGCGGACGAGCAAACCCCGGAACTCACCGGCTGCGCGGCCAAGCGCCAGGGCATCATCAACCAGATCGAACTGGCCAAGTCCCGTGGCAACCAGGACCAGCAGGCAGGCCTGGAAACCGCATTGAGTGAAGTCACCACCCATTGCACCGATGCATCCTTGCGCAAGGAGCGTGAAAACAAGGTACTCGATGCCAAGCACGAGGTCAGCCGGCGTCAGGCCGACCTGGAAAAGGCCATGAAGAAAGGCGACGCCGAGCGGATCAACAAACGCAAGGACAAGCTGGCAACCTCCCGCAAGGAGTTGCAGGAAGCGGTGGATGAGTTGGATAAGTGAACATCCGATCTGTAGGCGCTGGCGAAGCCTGCGATCCTTCAAGGCATGTCAATAATCCCGAAACTCTTTATGACAGGCACTGCACGCATCTTCGACCTTCTGCACCGCCGGCCCCAGGTAACTGGCCCTGTAAGGCTGGACTTTGCTGGCGGTCACCAACTCACCGGTGGCCGCTTCAAGGCTGCGAGCCAGTTCCTGGAAGCGTGCCTGTTTTTGCCAGACGTCATCCCGGGCGCTGGTGTGGTCTTGCTCGCGCACTTGCGGGAAGTGCTTCCACGGCTCATGGGACAATTGGTCCAGTTGCGCCGCGCCCTCGGCGAAACGTGCGCCGTCAAACGGGACTCGGCCGCGCAACATGCCGCCCAGCTCTTCGTTGGTCTTGAGCATCTGCTTGAAGATGGTCTTGCGCTGGCCCAGGGGAGAATTGGGATCGACGCCGCCACAGGCGGACAACATCAGGCAGGCCAGCACGGCCATGGAAAATCGTTTTACAAACATCTTGGCCTCGGGGCAGGAAACGGCGGTTAGTATCCTCGGGTCATCGGTAAAGACCAATGGCCCTATCAACAATACGGGTTGTTCGAGCGCCTGACAGCGCCCGAATGGCTGCAAAGGAAATCTTCATGAACAGCCGCATCAAGCCCTGGCACAAAGGCCTGGCATTGACCCTACCGCTGATGGCACTGTTGGCCGGTTGTAACCGCGGCGAAAAGGTCGAAGAACCTCAGACCCACGCCCTCGCCACCTATGTCAGCGCCCCCTGGGAGGCGCTGCCGGCGGTGTCCGATGCAGACCTGCTGGCCGGTTTCGGTTCCTGGCGCAGCGCGTGTACCCGGCTCAAGGCCGATGCGACCTGGGGTCCGACCTGTGCGGCAGCGGCCAACGTGCCGCAAACCCCACAGGATGTACGCAACTTCCTGAAACAGAACCTGGACGTCTATGGCCTGCGCTCGGGGGACAACAGCCCCAACGGCCTGATTACCGGCTATTACGAGCCGGTCTACCCCGGCAGCCTCACCCAGACCACCACGGCGAATATCCCGGTCTACGGTGTACCGGAGGACATGATCATCGTGTCGCTGGACAGCATCTACCCTGAGCTCAAGGGCAAACGCCTGCGCGGCCGCCTCGAAGGCCGGGTGCTCAAGCCGTACGACGACGCGGCCACCATCGAGACCAATGGCGTGAAGGCGCCGGTCATTGCCTGGCTGACCGATCCCATGAACCTGCAATTCCTGCAGATCCAGGGTTCGGGACGCATTCAACTGGCTGACGGCCGCCAACTGCGCATCGGCTATGCCGACCAGAACGGCCATCCCTACCGCCCCATCGGACGCTGGCTGGTCGAACAAGGCGAACTCAAGAAAGAAGACGTGACCATGGGCACCATCAGTGCCTGGGCCAAGGCCAACCCGAACCGCATTCCCGAATTGCTCGCCAGCAACCCCAGCTACGTGTTCTTCAACCGCAACCCCGACAGCAACGAAGGCCCGCGCGGTTCGCTGAATGTACCCCTGACCGCCGGCTACAGCGTGGCGGTGGACCGCAAGGTGATTCCGCTGGGCAGCCTGTTGTGGTTATCCACCACTCGCCCCGACGGCAGCGCCTTGAATCGCCCCGTCGCCGCCCAGGACACTGGCGGTGCGATTACCGGCGAAGTACGGGCGGACCTGTTCTGGGGCACGGGTGAAGCGGCAGGCCAACTGGCCGGGGACATGAAACAGCAGGGGCAGATCTGGATGCTCTGGCCCAAGGGCATGGCGTTGCCGCAAGTGCCTCAGGTGGCGAATGCGGTGACCGCCAACCCTTGAGAGATGGATTGATGGTACTGGCCCCATCGCGAGCAAGCTCGCTCCCACAGTCGATCGCCAGTGGGCACATATCTTGTGTGCGGCTTGATCCAATGTGGGAGCGAGCTTGCTCGCGATAAGGCCAGTACAGACGCCGACGATTCAGCCGCCAGGCTCAAATCGAAACGAAGAAGAAACTCGCCACCAACCCTACCCCCACGAACCACACCAGCGAACGCAGAATCGCCCAGTCCGCCAGATAGCAAATGATGTAGAGCAGGCGACTGGTGATGAACAGCACCGCCAGCACGTTGATGGTGACCAGTTCGGCGTTGCCGGCCAGGTGGGCAACGATCACGGCGGCGGCGAAAAACGGGCTGATTTCAAAGCTGTTCAGTTGCGCCGCGTAGGCGCGCCGGGGAGCGCCTTCGAGTGAATCGAGAAAGTCCCGGGGATCGTGATTATCCTGCAACCGGTATTTCCCACCGGCCTTGGCGATCCCGATACACAGGTAAGGCAGGAGAAAAGCAATCAACACACACCACAGGGCAACCGTCATACCGCACTTCCTTTTTGAGTTTTATAGAGAGTCGAGCGTCAGGCGCCGCTCAGGCTTTCATCACCAACATGCCAATCAGCACCAGCCCGCAAGCTAAGAGCCGCGGCCGGCCAAAAGGTTCTTTCAGGTAGCGCATGCCAAACAGCACCACCAGGATCACGCTGATCTCCCGCAGTGCCGCCGCTTCGGCGATCGAACCCAGTTGCATGGCCCATAGCACCAGAGCGTAGCTGAACAATACGCAGAATCCGACCGCCAACCCCAGCCGCCACTGTTCGTGCCAGAACCGCATGAACGCCGGTCGTTTGCTCACCAACGCCAGCAAGGGGAAGGGCCAGGCGCTGAGCAGCGTGACCCAGACCAGGTAATCCAGCGGATGGGACCAACGCCGCAGGGCATGGCCATCGATGAAGGTGTAGCAACCGATGCACAGGCCGATCAGCGCCACCACTGGCAGCATCGACCAGGGCAGCCGGTCGCCGCCACCGCCCTGCCACAACAGGCAAAGCATGCCGAGCGGGATCAGCAAAATACCGATGACCTGCTGGGTCGTCAGCGCTTCACCGGCGAAAATAAACGTCAGGGCCAGCACCACCAGCGGCGACAGGCCACGCATCAGTGGATAGACCAACCCCAGGTCACCGACCCGATAAGCCTGGATCAGCAAATAGCGGTACAACAGCTCGAACGCCGCCGACGCCAGGATCCACGGCCAGATCTCCAACGGCGGCAATGCCACGAAACCCAGGGTCAACGCGACGAACAGCAGGGCGACGCTGTCCATGCACGCCACCACCAGCAAACGCTCGCCACTGAATTTGATCAGCGTATTCCACGCCGCATGCAACAGCGCCGCTACCAACACCAAGGCCGTCGCAAGCACGGCACGCTCCTTGTCTTCTCCCTCCGCCCGTAGGAGCTGCCGAAGGCTGCGATCTTTTGATCTTTCACGCCAGACTCAATTGTCAGTGGAAAGATCGCAGCCTCGTTTCACTCGACAGCTCCTACGATCAGCGGGGCTCATGAATTGATTCGCGATCGTTTATACTTCAAGCCGACCACGCCGCACTCAGTTGCGCATAAGCCAATTCCAATAATTCTGCTGCTGCCAAGTTCACTAGAACCGGGCGCCGGCATGCGTATGCCTGATCAGAGCGTCAAGACTACAGACAGAGACCCTGCGCATGCCACTCGCCTTGCTTGCTTTGGCCGTTGCCGCTTTTGGCATCGGCACGACTGAATTCGTCATCATGGGGCTGTTGCCCGATGTCGCCCGGGACCTGGCCGTGAGCATTCCCCAGGCCGGGCTGCTGATCACCGGCTACGCCCTGGGCGTGGTGTTCGGCGCGCCGATCCTGGCGATCGGCACCGCCAACATGCCGCGCAAGGCCACGCTGTTGGGCATGACCCTGATGTTCATTCTCGGCAATGTGCTCTGCGCCCTGGCGCCGAACTACACCACGCTGATGGCTGCCCGGGTGATCACGGCGCTGTGCCACGGGGCGTTCTTCGGCATCGGCTCGGTGGTGGCCGCCGGACTGGTGGCGCCGAACAAGCGGGCCCAGGCGATTGCCATGATGTTCACCGGCCTGACCCTGGCCAACGTGCTGGGCGTCCCGTTGGGCACGGCCCTGGGTCAATACGCCGGCTGGCGCTCGACTTTCTGGGCGGTCTCGATCATCGGCGTGATCGCGGCCATTGCCCAATGGGTCTGGCTGCCCAAGGAAATCCCCATGGACAAAGCCAACCTGGCCAGTGAGTTCAAGGTCCTGGGCAAGGTCAACGTGTTGCTCGCCCTGGGCATGAGCGTACTGGCCTCAACCAGTCTGTTCAGCGTATTCACCTACATCGCGCCGATCCTGCAGGACATCACCGGTGTCAGCCCCCACGGCATCACCGTCATGCTGCTGTTGTTCGGCGTCGGCCTGACGGCCGGCAGCTTCCTCGGTGGACGCCTGGCGGACCGGCGCCTGCTGCCTTCGCTCGTCGGCATGGCCCTGGCCGTGGTGCTGGTATTGGCCGCGTTCAGCCAGACCAGCCGGTCGGTGATCCCGGCGGCAATCACCCTGGTGCTGTGGGGCATCTTCGCCTTCGCCCTGTGCCCGATCCTGCAATTGCTGATCATCGACCAGGCCCACGAAGCACCGAACCTCGGCTCCACACTCAACCAGAGCGCATTCAACCTGGGCAACGCCGCCGGGGCCTGGATGGGTGGGTTGGTGGTGGCCAGCGGTGCCGACCTGGCGGATCTACCCTGGACCGGAGCAGCGGTCGGCGGCCTCACGGTATTGACCGCCTTGTTCTTTATTCAGCGACAACGACGCTTGGCGGCAGTCGCTGTTTGAGGGCCTGAGAAATATGCCCTGCCCGTGAGCGAATGGGCGACGCCTTCAGTAAGACTTTGCCCCCATCCCTGCGAGCTGTTTTACCCACCCTCCAGAAGTCTTGTTCCAGAGGGCTTTCATTGAGATCCGCCGATTGCCGTTCGCAGCCGGCGGATATTTGTCCAATTGAGTCGCAACGCAATTAGCCTTCAGATCTTGCTTACAGTTCGGCCCCCTCCCTCCCGGGCACACGGAACGAACCAGAATGCTAGCAATCTCGCAACACGCCCCTTCCCTTCACTCGTCTTTTGAAAACGTAGGCCAGTTCGCCAAACAAGCCATCCCTGAACGCCCCCAACAACTGGCATGCGGCGCGACAGACCGGTCGATCACCCTCGTTCGAAATGAAGACGGTAGCGCTCAGGTCAGTATCAATCGGCCTCCCATCACAGAATTGGTACTCAGTGGCGGTGGCGCCAAGGGGGTGGCGTATTCCGGCTTCGTCGATACGCTCGAAACCAACGGCATCATGGACAATATCAGAACGATTTCAGGCTCCTCTGCGGGGGCCATATCGGCAGCGTTGCTCGCCAGCGGCATGAATCATGCCGGCTTCGATAGGATTTCTGACGATATCCCTCTCATTTCCTTGCTCGACAGCACCAACGCTACTGTTCAAAAAATCCAGAACGGATTGTCGAAGCTGGGCGAGAAACTGGAAAAACTCCCGCTGGCGCAACTGTTGTGTGATTTGCTGCCACGCCTGGGCTCCAAAGGGATGCCACTGGAGAAACTGATCAGGGAAGAGGCTTGCACGTCGCTGTTGCAGCGTTGCAAAGAACACCCGGAGCCTCTTTCCGAAGACGCGCAACAAGCCGTTGCCAATGTGGAAAGGAACCAATACGTCACTTTTGCCGACCTGGCCGTCCTGAGCAAAGAGGTCCCGCAAATCAAATCCGTGGAAATCACCGGCACCGCCATGTTCGAGGAAGGCACGCAATTGGTGGTCTTCAGCGCGGACCTGACCCCCGATATGGACATTGCCGTGGCTGCGCATATCTCCGCATCGCTGCCGGTGGTGTTCAGCCAGCCGACCCTGCAAGGACAGCCGTTCCAACCGATGGGCGCCACCACGGCATTTGCCGATGGCGGCATCCTGAACAACACACCGGTACCTGCCATCTACAACCCGGCCACCTCCATGAGCCCGATTCCGGACGGCGAGCCGTTGATTCTGGTATTCGAGGCTCAAGAGTCGGCCCAGGAAAGCCCGCGAGGCACGGGCATCTCGGCCCTGATCGATCGGGTGCTCAAGGCTCCCCACACAGCCAGCTCTGCATGGAATGCCGAACAACTGAAGCCCTTTGCCGACAAGACCGTCGTCGTGCCGCTGATAACCGATAAAGGCAATTACTCTGGCTTGGTGAGCGGAACGATCAACTTCAGCATGTCCAAGGAGACCAAGAACCATCTCCAGGAAGAACTGCGCAAGGCTGTTCAAACCCACGTGGACGAGCGCAACGCCACGCAGCAGACCTTTTCGTTTGCCTCGGTCGAGGACGCCCTGCTGGCGTTGAGCGACAAGGACTTCGAGCCGCTGAGCATAGAACTGGAAGGCGACGAAGCCTGCGCCGAGGTAATCGCCTTCAGGCGCCACGCACTACTGGCGTTGACGCAATTGAAGGAAGCGATCCAGGCGGCCAACGAAACATCCTCCAAGCTTGAACCCACTTCACAAATGCACAGGGCCATCTGGGCCCTCGACCAGCTTGCGGACCAGCCCGGCAAGCTGGATTGGTTGGCAAAACGCCTCAACCACGGCAATGACCCGGACTTCATGCAGTTCCTGCAGGCTGCCGCCGAGTGGGACAGCGGCGCGACCGGCGCCATTTCCGAGGTGACCCGTCACGCCGTCGAGCAAATGCACCTGCACGACATTGCCACGCGCATCCATAACGTCGTGCAAAACGTGCTGAATCCCGCACGCTTTATCGGCGGCCAGCCCGATGCGAACATCAAGCTGATAAAAGGGGTCATCCGGGACCTGCAGGACGTGCAAGATCCAAAGGCCTTCAAAAACTCACTGGAACAGAAGATCGCGTTCAACAATTCACTCGAACGGGTCATCGCCAACTACAGGTCGCGCTACACGGGGATGCTCGATCCAGAGTCGACAACCCGCCAGACACTGCGCAACATGCAATTCAAATAACCGCCGCTCACGCCGGGAGCCAGGGATCAGGTTCCCGCCTACTCCGAATCACTGCGCCGCGCAGGCTTATCTGGGCGTTTATCGTTGGGCAGGCCGACTTCGCTGCGGATCTGTGCATGGCTGATCAAAGCGAAGATGAAGCTACCGCCGACGATGTTGCCGGCCAGCGTCGGCCCGGCGAACACCATCCAGAAGTCCTCCCAGGACAACTGGCCGGCGAACACCAGGTAGGACACTTCGGCCGAGCCGACGACGATGTGGGTGAAATCCCCCAGCGCCATCAGGTAAGTAATCAGAATGATGATCCACATCTTGGCGCTTTCCATGGACGGGATCATCCAGACCATGGTGGCGATCATCCAGCCGGAAATGATGCCCTTGGCGAACATCTGGCCGGTGTCGTTCTCCATGACCTTGCGGCCGATTTCCAGGAAAGCCTGGTCGGTGCGCGGGTCGAAAATGGGCAGGTGCAGCATCACGTAGGCCACCAGCAAGGTGCCGCACAGGTTGCCCACCAGCACCACCCCCCACAGCCGCAACAACCGACCGAAGTTGCCCAGCGTGGGTTTGCTCATGATCGGCAGCACGGCGGTCAGGGTGTTTTCGGTGAACAGCTGCTGACGGGCCAGGATCACCGCGAGAAAGCCGGCGCAGTAACCGAAACTGGCGATCACCTTGAAGCCCTCGTGGTCCGGCAGCCGGGAGCTGAGCAAGCCCATCGCCATCAGCGACAACCCCATGGTCAGTCCCGCCGCCAGGGCCGACCACCAGAGCGCGGCGATACTGCGTTCCAGCTCCAGATTGCCCTGGGTGCGGATGATTTCATGCAACACGGCCGCCCGTGGCGGCTGGTTACGGTCGACTTCGTGCTGCTCCTGAGCCGAAAGGTCAGGGGTCTTGCCGTCTTTGTGGGTGTCCATACAGCTCCTGAACCGGTGGCGTGATGTACCTACGACACGCGGCGTTCAGAGCTGTTCAGTGGCACCCCAAACACAAATGTGGGAGCGAGCTTGCTCGCGATAGCGGTGGGTCGGTTTGCATCGGTGTTGAATGTGCAATCGTCATCGCGAGCAAGCTCGCTCCCACAGGGGAGTCCTCACCGCAGACCCCTTGTGGGAGCGAGCTTGCTCGCGATGACAACGCCGCCGATCTCACCCGACGACATCCTCCTTGAACTGATCCTTGACGTACGTGATCTCGGTCCGCCCATGAGGCGCGGGCAAGCCGTCTTCGCCGAGGTTGACGAAGACCATCTTCTCCACGGTCAGGATGCTCTTGCGGGTGATCTTGTTGCGCACCTCGCAGGTCAGGGTGATGGAGGTGCGGCCAAACTCGGTGGCGGTGATGCCCAGCTCGATGATGTCGCCCTGGCGCGAAGCGCTGACGAAATTGATTTCCGAGATGTACTTGGTGACCACGCGCTGGTTGCCCAACTGGACAATGGCGTAGATCGCCGCCTCCTCGTCGATCCAGCGCAACAGGCTGCCGCCGAACAGCGTGCCGTTGGGGTTGAGGTCTTCGGGCTTGACCCATTTGCGGGTGTGGAAATTCATGATCACTCCTGAGCGTCTGGCCGTTGAATAGCCGCATCATGGCAGACCGGGCGGTCAGGCTCTAGGTCGCGGGCCCTATGACGATCATCGGCAATTTCGATTTGCCGACAGAAACCCTTTTGGAAGATCCGATTAGCCCGTTATAATCGCCCCCGCTTTACCCGGTCCACCCGTTGGACCGTTCCCGCCACCTGTCCGAGGGGCGCTGCAGCAGGCTCGACCTGTCAGGCTCGGATGGGGCGTTGTTTGTACGGGCCTGCCCGCACGGACACTAAACGCACAACGGCGCCCATTCGCATACATTACGAATGGAGGCTCTTCATGAGCGCTGTTATCACGCCTGCAGCTTTTACCGATTACAAAGTCGCCGACATGTCCCTGGCTGCCTGGGGCCGTCGCGAAATCATCATCGCCGAATCCGAAATGCCAGCCCTGATGGGTCTGCGTCGCAAGTACTCTGGCGAACAGCCATTGAAAGGCGCAAAAATCCTCGGCTGCATCCACATGACCATCCAGACCGCCGTGCTGATCGAAACCCTGGTTGCCCTGGGTGCCGAAGTGCGCTGGTCGTCCTGCAACATCTTCTCGACCCAGGACCAGGCCGCTGCCGCCATCGCCGCCGCCGGTATCCCGGTATTCGCCTGGAAAGGCGAGACCGAGCAAGAGTACGAGTGGTGCCTGGAACAGACCATCCTCAAGGATGGCCAGCCATGGGACACCAACATGATCCTCGACGACGGCGGCGACCTGACCGAGCTGCTGCACAAGAAATACGCATCCGTGCTGGAAAACGTCCACGGCGTGACCGAGGAAACCACCACCGGCGTACACCGCCTGCTGGACATGCTGGCCAAGGGCGAACTGAAGATCCCGGCCATCAACGTCAACGACTCGGTGACCAAGAGCAAGAACGACAACAAGTACGGCTGCCGTCACAGCCTCAACGACGCCATCAAGCGCGGTACCGACCACCTGCTGTCGGGCAAGCAGGCGCTGGTGATCGGCTACGGTGACGTGGGCAAGGGTTCTTCCCAGTCCCTGCGTCAGGAAGGCATGATCGTCAAGGTGTCCGAAGTCGACCCGATCTGCGCCATGCAGGCTTGCATGGACGGTTTCGAGCTGGTTTCGCCGTTCATCGACGGGATCAACGACGGCACCGAGGCCAGCATCGACAAGGCGCTGCTGGGCAAGATCGACCTGATCGTGACCACCACCGGCAACGTCAATGTCTGCGATGCCAACATGCTCAAGGCCCTGAAGAAGCGCGCCGTGGTCTGCAACATCGGTCACTTCGACAACGAAATCGACACCGCTTTCATGCGCAAGAACTGGGCATGGGAAGAAGTGAAGCCACAGGTCCACAAGGTGCACCGCACCGGCACCGGCAGCTTCGACCCACAGAACGACGACTACCTGATCCTGCTGGCCGAAGGCCGCCTGGTTAACCTGGGCAACGCCACCGGTCACCCAAGCCGCATCATGGACGGTTCGTTCGCCAACCAGGTCCTGGCCCAGATCTTCCTGTTCGGCCAGAAATACGCCGACCTGTCGCCGGCCCAGAAAGCCGAGCGCCTGACCGTGGAAGTACTGCCCAAGAAACTCGACGAAGAAGTGGCCCTGGAAATGGTCCGCGGTTTCGGCGGCGTGGTCACCAAGCTGACCAAGCAACAGGCTGACTACATCGGCGTCACCGTCGAAGGCCCGTTCAAGCCGCACGCTTACCGCTACTGATCGGCGCCGCTCCCCCACGGGAGCAGGCTTTTTTGTGGGAGCGAGCTTGCTCGCGATGCAGACACCTCGGCCCAACTGCCGTACCGAGGCGATGGCAATCGCGAGCAAGCTTGCTCCCACATAAGCCCGCCCCCACCAGGGATATGCAAGCCTCACCGGCCTACGAGTTTCCAAGGATATGACCATGTCCCAAGACCGTCGCTACAGCTTCGAGTTCTTCCCGACGAAGACCGATGCTGGGCATGAAAAACTGATCGCCACTGCCCGCCAGTTGGCCAGCTACAACCCCGACTTCTTCTCCTGCACCTATGGCGCCGGTGGTTCGACCCGTGATCGCACCCTGAACACCGTGTTGCAGCTCGAAAGCGAAGTCAAAGTTCCCGCAGCCCCTCACCTGTCCTGCGTCGGCGACAGCAAGGACGACCTGCGCAGCCTGTTGGCCCAGTACAAGGCCGCCGGCATCAAGCGCATCGTTGCCCTGCGCGGCGACCTGCCGTCGGGCATGGGCATGGCCAGCGGTGAGCTGCGCCACGCCAACGAACTGGTGAGCTTCATTCGCGAGGAAACCGGCGAACACTTCCACGTCGAAGTGGCTGCGTATCCGGAAATGCACCCGCAAGCGCGCAACTTCGAAGACGATCTGCGCAATTTCGTGCGTAAAGCCAATGCTGGCGCCAACAGCGCCATCACCCAGTACTTCTTCAACGCCGACAGTTATTTCTACTTCGTCGAACGTATCCGCAAGCTGGGCGTCGACATTCCTGTCGTGCCGGGAATCATGCCGATCACCAACTACAGCAAGCTGGCGCGCTTCTCCGACGCATGCGGTGCAGAAATCCCACGCTGGATCCGCAAACAACTGGAAGCGTATGGCGATGACTCCTCAAGCATCCAAAGCTTCGGCGAGGAAGTCATCACACAAATGTGTGAGCGTTTGTTGCAGGGCGGTGCACCGGGGCTGCATTTCTATACCCTTAACCAGGCCGAGCCCAGCCTCGCGGTATGGAACAACCTCAAGCTGCCGCGCTGAATTGACTTAATGCGGTGGTACAAAGAGGCCTTGGCGAAAACCAAGGCCTTTTTTTTTAGGCACAGACATCTGGAGGATCGCAGTAGATGCCCAACGGTCACAGGTTAACGACCCCACAACTCATTTATCTGGTCTACGGGGCCGAAACCTATCACCAGGAAGCGTTGTTCAGCATCGCCAGCGCGTTGGCCGGCCTGCGCAAGACACCGGACGAAGCCTTGGATATCCAGGTGTTCACCGACAATCCCGCACCGTACGCAGGGCTGCCGGTGCGTTTGCGCCCACTGGACAATGAAACCCGCCAGGCCTGGATCGAACCCCACGGGTATCACTTCCGTGCCAAGCACGTGGTAATGCAGAAGGTGCTCGAAGAAGCCGAAGTGGCGCTGCTGATCGACACCGACACTTTTTTCCATTGCTCCCCCCTCGAACTGTTTCGCCGCGTCCAGCCTGGTACGTTGCTGTGCAATGCCTTCGGCCTGACGTATGGCGCCAACAAGGACGCCGGGCTTTACCTGACACTGGCCGACACACTGCGCCAGCGGCAGCTGGCGGACGACGACATGCCCTTGTTGAACTCCGGGGTCATTGGTCTCAACTGCGTCGATGCGTCAGTCCTGGATCGCTCGATCGCCCTGATGGATGAGCTGTATCCATTGGCGAAGGGTGCCTACACGCTGGAAGAATTCTGCCTTTCGGTAGCGGCCTATCGCTCGGTGCAGGTGCGCGAGTGTCCGGACCTGATCCACCACTATTGGAGCCGCAAACAGCTGTTCCGCGCCAAGACCAAAGCCTGGCTCGACAAACACGGTGCCGCACCGACTTGCCACCAGGCCCTGGATGAAACCGGCCAAGTCACCGCCACCCTGCCTCGGCCGCCGACCCTCCAACGCCTGGCCTACAAATTCATCACCCTGGGGCTGCCCAGCCATAAACGCCAGTTCATGCGCGAGATTCTCTATGGCTGCTACCGCCATACCAACGAGTTCGACCAGGCCTGTGCCCCGGTCTGGTGGGAAAAAGCCCTGGAGAACGTCGAACATCGCCTGGAAAAATCGCTGCAGGACCATGAGCTCAAACGTTGGCTCGATCATCCGCTGATTCGCCTCGTACTGGGTGAGCGCCGCGAAGCCATCTATGCGCACCTGATGCAGGCAAAAGGCAACTAGTGGCCTGTGTGGTGAGTTCGTCAGTTCAAATTCGCAGAAGTTGACTCACTCACCAAACAGGCCACCAGGGCACAGGCCAGAGCGCTCTAGCTATTTGATGAGCTCTCGTCGTAACCTCAGGCCCATGCCCGTCATTGCCCAGTTGCTGACCACCCTTCTTCTCTTGTGCCTGAGCGTCACCGCCCAGGCCGAAAAGTTGCGCATTGTCACCGAACCCTGGGCGCCTTATGTCTACGAAGAGAACGGCAAGATGCTCGGCCTGGACTACGAAACCACGGCCATTGTGTTCAAGCGCCTGGGCATCGACGTGGAATGGCAATTCCTGCCCTGGAAGCGGTGCCTGGCGATGCTGGAACAAGGGTTGGCGGACGGTGCGCTGGACATTTTCCACAGCGATGAGCGCGATGCCCTGTTGCTTTACCCCAGCGAACCACTGTCGGACGTGGAATTCGTGATGTTCTACGCCAACGCCCGCCCCCATCCGTTTCGCACGCTCGACGACCTGGGCGGCCTGACCGTCGGCACCTCGCCCGGTTACCTGTACAGCCAGGCCTTCAGTGAGTCGACCCTGTTCAAACGTGAAGCGGCGCCCACCCACGAAGCCAATTTCGGCAAGTTGCAACTGGGACGGATCGACCTGCTCATCACCGACCGCAGGGTCGGCCGACATGTGCTCGAACAAATGCAGTTGGGCGACCAGATCACCGAAAACCCAGTGGTGGTGAGCCGTCAAAGCCAATACCTGGCGGTGCGACGCAATGCCGGGATGGATTTGCTGGTGCAACGCTTCAGTGCCGAACTCAAGCGTTTCAAGCGCGAACCGGCCTATGCCGAACTGAGCGCCCGCTACGGTGCAGGCGCCATGACCAAGGCCACCTCACCCGCTGGACCAGAGCTGAAATAAACCGTTGAGCAGCAGGAAAGCGGCGCGAGGCGTTTGCTCTGTTATACTCCGGCCTTCCCGCCAGGCTCACGCCCGGACGCCCGGTCTTGCAAAAGGCATCCCGACACCGCTACAGCGCAGCCTACAGCCCGCGCGAGCCTTGTCCGGACCCGCCTTCGAGGCCCGGCAGGACCGGACGGGATGACGTCTTTTGGTTGAACGTCATTCGCGCCCGGCAAGACTATCCCATTGGGCCAGGCCCTCACTAAAACAGGATTACTCATGTCCTTTGCTTCCCTCGGTCTCTCCGAGGCTTTAGTCGGCGCCATCGAAGCCGCCGGCTATACCCAGCCTACCCCGGTGCAACAGCGGGCCATTCCCGCCGTGTTGCAAGGTCGCGACCTGATGGTCGCGGCGCAGACAGGTACTGGTAAAACCGGTGGTTTCGCCCTTCCGATCCTGGAGCGGTTGTTTCCCAACGGTCACCCAGACAAATCCCAGCGTCATGGCCCGCGCCAACCGCGCGTACTGGTCCTGACCCCCACCCGCGAACTGGCGGCCCAGGTACACGAGAGCTTCAAGGTCTACGCTCGCGACCTGAAGTTCGTCAGCGCCTGCATTTTTGGCGGCGTCGGCATGAACCCCCAGGTCCAGGCCATGTCCCGTGGCGTCGATGTACTGGTGGCCTGCCCCGGTCGCCTGCTGGACCTGGCCGGCCAGGGCAGCGTCGATTTGTCCCACGTTGAAATCCTCGTGCTGGACGAAGCCGACCGCATGCTCGACATGGGCTTCGTCCATGACGTGAAGAAAGTCCTCGCCCGCCTGCCTGCCAAGCGCCAGAACCTGCTGTTTTCGGCGACGTTCTCCAAGGACATCACCGACCTGGCCGGCAAACTGCTGCACAACCCGGAGCGCATCGAAGTCACGCCGCCGAACACCACGGTGGAGCGTATCGAGCAGCGTGTGTTCCGCCTGGCGGCCAGCCACAAGCGTGCCCTGCTGGCGCACCTGATTACCGCCGGCGCCTGGGAACAGGTCCTGGTCTTCACCCGTACCAAGCACGGCGCCAACCGCCTGGCCGAGTACCTGGACAAGCACGGCCTGCCAGCCGTGGCGATCCACGGCAACAAGAGCCAGAACGCCCGCACCAAGGCCCTGGCCGACTTCAAGGCCGGCGAAGTGCGCATCCTCGTGGCCACCGACATCGCGGCCCGTGGCCTGGACATCGACCAGTTGCCCCACGTGGTCAACTTCGAGCTGCCGAACGTCGATGAAGATTACGTTCACCGTATCGGCCGTACCGGCCGTGCCGGTCGTTCGGGCGAAGCGATCTCGCTGGTCGCGCCGGACGAAGAAAAGCTGCTCAAAAGCATCGAGCGCATGACCAAGCAGAAAATCGCCGACGGCGACCTGATGGGCTTCGATGCCAGCACCATCGAAGCCGAGAAGCCTGAAGTACGCGAACGTCCGGATGTGCGTAATCCGCGCAATGCCCGTGGCCCACGGGGCGACGGTCCGAACGGCGGCGGTGGTGGCGGCGGTCGCAAAGACAAAGGCAAGGACAAGGGCAAGGAAAAATCGGCCAGCAACAGCAATGGCCGCGGCGAACGCCCTGCCCGCGAGCAGAAGCCCCGCGAAGGCACCCCGGCCCGTGAGCAGCAGCGCCCGGCTCCACGCGCCGCAGCCGATCGTGCCCCGGACGAGTTCCTGGATGACGATGTCGATAACTTCGGTAACCGCGTCGACTACGTGCCACAGCAGAAACCGGCCCAGGGCCGCGGTCGCCGTCCGGGCGCCCCGGCACAGGGCGCAGGTGCAGGGGCACCGCGCAGTGGCCAGCCACAGGGTCGCCAGAACGGTCCGCGCAACAGCAACGGCTCATCTACCGGCACACCACCGGCCAAGCGCAGCGGCCCACGCAACGGCGCCCCCCGTGACGGCCAGGCCCGCCGCGACGACACCCGCCCGCGCCGCCCGGCTCGTGACGACCAGCCTCGCCAGGAACCTGCCGTGCAAAACCCACGCAGCAACCAGCCGAAGATCATGCACAAGGAATCGAAAGCCGATCGCTTCCCGACACCTGAACAGCTGGATCAACTGCCAAGCCGTCCACGGGGCGAAAAACCGGCATTGCTGACGCGCAATCGCTGAGTTTTTCAAGCCGTGAAAAAGCCCCGGGTCTCGCGACCCGGGGCTTTTTTTGGCTCGACACATTCCAGATGTGGGAGCGAGCTTGCTCGCGATAGCGGTGTATCAGCCAACACCAATGTGACAGAACTGCCGTCATCGCGAGCAAGCTCGCTCCCACAGGGTTCTCTGCGTTGCCCGAATCCGCGCAATAAAAAACGCCCCTGGTCCCAAGACCAGTTTTTTTGGCCCGACACATTCCAAATGTGGGAGCGAGCTTGCTCGCGATAGCGGTGTATCAGCCAACATCAATGTGACAGAACTGCCGTCATCGCGAGCAGGCTCGCTCCCACAGGGTTCTCTGCGTTGCCCGAATCCGCGCAATAAAAAACGCCCCAGGTCCCAAGACCAGGGGCGTTTTTTGTCAGGCGCGAAGGTTACTTCGCTTTGACACCTTCAAACGAGACGTACAGTTCGACCGCGTCGGAGGTTGGACCCAGGTCTTTCTGCTTGCCGAAGTCCGAACGCTTGATGCTGGTGGTGCCTTCGAAGCCAGCACGGTAGCCGCCCCACGGGTCCTTGCCTTCACCCAGGAAGGTGGCCTTGACCACGACCGGCTTGGTCACGCCCAGCAGGGTCAGGTCACCGGTCACATCGGCGGTTTCCTTGCCATCAGCGTTCTTGCCAGTGGACTTGACGCTGGTGGAAACGAAGGTCGCCTTGCCGAATTTGCTGGCGTTCAGGAAGTCAGCGCTGGCGATGTGCTTGTCGCGCTCGGCGTGGTTGGTGAACACACTGGCGGTATTCACGTTGAACTCGATCTTGCTGGCTTCAGGCTTGGCGGCGTCGAAGCTGAACTTGCCGTCGATGTCCTTGAAGGTACCGGTGATGTAGCTATAGCCCAGGTGGCTGATCTTGAAGTCGACGAAGGCGTGCTGGCCTTCCTTGTCGACGACGTAGTCGGCAGCCATGGCCTGGCCGGCAGACAGCAGGGCAGAACCGATTGCCAGGGCGGCGAGCGTCTTTTTCAACATGCTTTCTATTCCTTTGGAGTCGAGGTTGAACATCAGGCTTGGCGCCCCAGCATTCGCTTGAGGGTCGCGTCACGGTCGATAAAGTGGTGTTTCAATGCTGCCAACGCATGAAGGCCGGAAAAAATGACCAGCGCCCATGCCAGGTAGAAGTGAATCTCACCGGCGACGTCTGCCTGATCGGGCAGTCCGGACACCAGCGCGGGTACTTCAAACAGGCCAAACACCGGGATCCCGACACCGTCTGCGGTGGAAATCAGGTAACCGGCAATCATCACGGCGAACAACCCGAGATACAGTGCGCTATGGCCAAGCTTGGCGCCGACGCGGGTCAGGCGGCCATAGGTTGGCAGGGTCGGTGGTGGCGGGCTGACAAACCGCCAGACCACCCGCAGCAACATGACCGCCAGCAGCACCAGGCCAATGCTCTTGTGCAGGTCCGGCGCGTCTTTGCGCCAGGTGCTGTAGTAATCCAGGCCGACCATCCACAGGCCCAGGGCGAACAGCCCGTACACCACCAGCGCAACGCCCCAGTGCACAGCGATACTGACCCAGCCATAGCGAGAAGAAGAGTTGCGAAGCTGCATTGCTCATATCCTGTAAAAACTGCGATCAAGACTAGCGAGTTATCTATCGATTTAAAGCGGAAATTTTCGCTTTGAAATATCGAGAAATACGATCATCAGTCTGGAGGGGGTGGGTTAAGGAAAGATTAAAGGGGAAACGGTGGGTGATGGCGACCGGTGCAAACAGCGATCGCGTGATTGAAAGGGCCCTATCGCAGCCTGCTCACGGCGCTTTTTTGCCATGAAGCATGTGTGCTGGGCCCTCCCCAGCTCTAATATCCTAGGATAGCCTGACAGTTGATGTACTAATTCACCGAGCACTCGGGCTTGTATGGATCCATCGTGCACTTGTATGCCAACTGCAGATCTCTTTTTGGGATCATCGGAATTCTCAAAGGATCCCGGCATTCGCCATAGACACACCCAGAAAGTACTACCAACGCAACCATCGCTATTAGGATTTTCATAAGCGCTCCAGTTTTTAGGAGCCTAGAGCCTATGACTGGTGCGCTCTATCACTTCCATCCTGTTAATGGGTGGGAAGTTCCGATATATCGCCGCAGCGTGTAAGAAGTTAGCGCTCGTTGCACAACGCCGGGCTCTGGGTGACAGCGTCAGTACACGCCTAATGCAGGATAAAAAAAGAGCAGCCCTTGGGCCTTATGCTGCTTACTTAAGAAAAGCGATGAGCCCGTGGCGAGGGAGCTTGCTCCCGCTTGAGTGCGAAGCGCTCACAAAAAGGGGCTGCTGCGCAGCCCAGCGGGAGCAAGCTCCCTCGCCACAATGATTCAGACAAGCCTTGAGCGAACAGTGCTAGACCCTTGAGCCGCGCTTTTCGCCAGGACGACTACTGAACCTTGGTTTCAGTGGTCGTCGCCGGCTTCGCCGCTGGCTTCTTCGCCGATTCAGTCTTTTTCACCGGGGCCTTGGCCGGGGCTTTTTTTGCCGGGGTCTTGGCTGCCGGTTTCTTCGCCGGTGCTTTCTTGGCAGGCTCGGCTTTTACCGGGGCCGCGGCCTTAGGCGCTTCTACCGGCGCAGGTGCCGGGGTTGGCGCAGGCGTCGGTGCTGGCGGCGCTACCGGCTCGGGCGCCTTGACCGGCTCCGGCTTCTTGTCGTCATCCGAGCCACCGAACAGGTTGCTGAAGAAGTTGCCCTTCTTCGCCGCCACCGCACCGGCAGCGGCGGCTGTCGCGGCGGGAGCGACCTTGGCCGGTTCGAACGACTTGCCGGCCGCCAGGTCTTCAACCTGGCTGGCCGCCCGCTGGCCGCTGCGCAACGCGCCTTCCAGGGTGCCCGGATACAGGGTGTCGGTGTGTTCGCCGGCAAAGGCTACACGCTGCAACGGTTTTTCCCACAGACGCCAGTACTTGCTGATCTGGCCCGGGCCAAAGGCCAGGTACGCGCCGCCCGTGGACGGGTCGGTGCTGTAGCGGCGGATTTCATAGCCGGTGAACGCGCCACGGGCCTGTGGATAAAACGCGTGCAGACGGATCAGCACCTGATCGACCATCTGCTTGTCGCCGAAGGCCTGCATCACCCGGGCGTTGTCGCCGGACAGGTTGATGACCACGTTGGCGCCGCCCTTCATGGCCGGCTCGATCCACATCATGCCCAGGCCGGCGTTGCTGTAGATTTCGCCCGACATGCGTGCCTTGCTGTCCCAGACGGGGGTCTTGAACTTGAGCATGATCTGGTCGCGCCAACCGTAGTTGGTGCCCTTGATCGCGCCTTGATGCTGGGCGTCCAGGGCCGGGGTCAACTGGATCTTGTTCAGCGCCCGCAGTGGCACCGCCAGCACCACGTAGTCAGCCTGGTAACCCACGCTGCCGACCTTGACGGTCACGCCATCCTTGTCCTGGGAGATGGCCGACACCGGCGAGTTGGTCTTGATGGTTTTCAGTTGCTTGACGAACGCCTGGGCCAGGGTCGGACTGCCGCCGAGCAGGCGCGAGGCCCGCAGGTCGCGGTCGGACACACCGCGATAGACTCGGCTCTGCTGGGCGAAATACAGCAGCGACAAGCGCGAAGGCTCGTCATAACGGGTACGAATTTCCTGGTTGACCAGTTGCCGCGCGGTGGCTGGCAGTTGCAGGCGGTCGAGCCAGTTGGACACGCTGATCTGGTCCAGGGCATGCAGGGTATTGTTGGCTGCCGGGTTCTGCGGGTCTTCGATGGAGCGCGCCAGGTCGTCCAGGGTGGTTTCGTAGCGCTTGAGGGCTTCGGCGGTGGCCGGCTGCTTGGTCGCCAGGTCGGCGGCGGTGAAGTAGGTGCCGTCGATCAGGTAGCTGGGGGTACGCACGAATTCCGGGGCCGGCGTGGTGCTCAGCTTGAAGCTCGAGACGTACTTGTTCAGTACCGGCTGCGTCTTCTCATTGCCGATCCACTCGCTGGTGGCCATGCCCGAGCGACCGCCCAGGTCCGGCTTGGCTTCCAGCAGAGTCACGGCCCAGCCCTTGTTCTGCAGCTCATAGGCCGCGGTGAGTCCCGCCAGGCCGCCGCCGATGACGATGGCCGTCGGTTGTTTGTCCTTGGCCAGCGCCGAAACGCTGAACAGCCCTATCATCACCAGCGCACAGGCGCGCAGCCAACCAGCAGACATTCAACGAACTCCGGATTAAACGTAGGAAATTTCAGCTTTCGAGCCAGGCGGCTCTCGGTTTTTCGAGCCAGTCGGCTCAGGGAACAGCGAAGAATACGACAGCCATCAAAGCGCCGCCAGCGGCGTCTATCGCCTCGCGCAAAGTAGCGTCAACGACACAATGGGTTGTCCCCAGGGCCGCCATTGCATAGGCTTGCGCGATTGTTTTGCCCGCGCCCGCCGCGAGCCGCCTCGAGGAGACTGTAAATGGGCCTGAATAACCAGTGGATGCAACGCGACCTCGCGGTGCTGTGGCATCCCTGCACCCAGATGAAAGACCACGAACAGCTGCCGCTGATCCCCATCAAGCGCGGTGAAGGCGTGTGGCTGGAGGATTTCGAAGGCAAGCGCTACCTCGATGCCGTCAGTTCCTGGTGGGTCAACGTGTTCGGCCACGCCAACCCGCGCATCAACCAGCGCATCAAGGACCAGGTCGATCAGTTGGAGCATGTGATCCTGGCCGGCTTCAGCCATCAGCCCGTGATCGAACTGTCCGAGCGCCTGGTGAAGATGACGCCCGAGGGCCTGACCCGGTGCTTCTATGCCGATAACGGCTCGTCCTGCATCGAAGTGGCGATGAAGATGAGCTTCCACTACTGGATCAATCGCGGCCGGCCGGACAAGAAGCGCTTCGTCACCCTGAGCAACAGTTACCACGGCGAAACCATTGCGGCGATGTCAGTGGGCGATGTGCCGTTGTTCACCGAAACCTACAAAGCGTTGCTGCTGGACACGATCAAGGTGCCGAGCCCCGACTGCTACCACCGCCCCGAAGGCATGGGCTGGGAAGAACATTCGCGCAACCTGTTCGCCGCCATGGAGCAGACCCTGGCCGAGCACCACGACACGGTGGCGGCGGTGATCGTCGAACCGCTGATCCAGGGTGCCGGCGGCATGCGCATGTACCACCCGGTGTACCTGAAGTTATTGCGCGAGGCGTGCGACCGCTATGGCGTGCACCTGATCCATGACGAAATCGCCGTCGGCTTTGGCCGCACCGGGACGATGTTCGCTTGTGAGCAGGCCGGTATCACACCGGATTTTCTCTGTCTGTCCAAGGCCCTGACCGGCGGCTACCTGCCGCTGGCGGCGTGCGTGACCACCGACGAGGTCTACAGCGCGTTCTACGACGACTACCCGACCCTGCGCGCCTTCCTGCACTCCCACAGCTACACCGGCAACCCGCTTGCCTGCGCGGCGGCCCTGGCGACGCTGGACATCTTCGAAGAAGACAACGTCATCGAAAACAACCAGGCCCTGGCCCAGCGCATGGCCAGCGCCACCGCGCACCTGGCCGATCACCCGAACGTCGCCGAAGTGCGCCAGACCGGCATGGTGCTGGCCATCGAGATGGTCAAGGACAAGGCCAGCAAAACCGCGTATCCGTGGCAGGAACGGCGTGGCCTGGCGGTGTTCCAGCATGCCCTGGAGCGCGGTGCATTGTTGCGGCCGTTGGGTAGCGTGGTGTATTTCCTGCCGCCGTATGTCATCACCCCCGAGCAGATCGACTTCCTTGCCGAGGTGGCCAGTGAAGGCATCGACATCGCCACCCGGGACAAGGTCAGCGTGGCGGTGCCAAAGGACTTTCACCCAGGCTATCGCGATCCGGGCTGACGACACGTTTCTCTGTGGCGAGGGAGCTTGCTCCCGCTGGGCTGCGAAGCGGCCCTTAAAGAAGAGCGGGCGCTGCGCACCCGAGCGGGAGCAAGCTCCCTCGCCACAAAAGCTCCCCTGCAGCAATGTCGAATTCAGATTCAATAGAGAACAAAACATGAGACTGTCCCGCTTCTTCATCGACGCCCCCCTGAGCCTCGGCGACCACGAACTGCCTGAAGCCCAGGCCCACTACATCGGTCGGGTGCTGCGCATGGCCGAGGGCGATGCGGTGCAGGTGTTCGATGGCTCCGGCCAGGAGTTTCGCGGCACGTTGGCCGAAGTCGGCAAAAAGCGCGTGCGGGTGCAGTTGGACGAGCAGTTCGCCGGACAACCTGAATCGCCGCTACGCATTCACCTCGGCCAGGGCCTGTCCCGAGGCGAGCGCATGGATTGGGCGATCCAGAAAGCCACGGAGCTGGGGGTCAGCGAGATCACCCCGATTTTCAGCGAACGTTGCGAAGTGCGCCTCAAGGACGAACGCGCCGACAAGCGCCTGCTGCATTGGCGCCAGGTGGCGATCAGCGCTTGCGAGCAGTGCGGGCGCTCGACCGTGCCGGTGATCCACCCACCGCTGCTGCTGGCTGACTGGCTGAAGCAGGCCGAAGCCGAACTGAAGCTGGTGCTGCACCCGGTGGCCGAGCCGCTGGTCAGTCATGAAAAACCGTCGACCCTGGCCTTCCTGATCGGTCCCGAAGGCGGGTTGTCGGATGCCGAGGTCGAGCAGGCCAAGACCGCCGGCTACCAGGCCGCCCGCCTCGGCCCGCGCGTGCTGCGCACCGAAACCGCGCCGGTGGTGGCCCTGGCCGTGGCGCAGCAGTTATGGGGGGATTTCTAGTGTCCTGCGGATGCTGAAGACCAAATGTGGGAGCGGGCTTGCTCGCGAAGACGGAGTGTCAGCCAATATCTATGCCGGCTGATACACCGCTTTCGCGAGCAAGCCCGCTCCCACAGTAGTTTGGTGGTGGTCATGAGTTAGAGCACATAAAACAGAATCGCCACGAAGTGCAGCAGGCTGCCGGCGATCACGAACAGGTGCCAGATGCCGTGGGCGTGGCGCAACCGATGGTCAAGAGCGAAAAAGATGATGCCCACGGTGTACAACACGCCGCCCGAGGCCAGCCAGGCGAACCCGGTGCTGCCCAGAGCCGCCAACAACGGTTTGACCGCCACCAGCACGATCCAGCCCATTACGGCGTAGATCACGATCGACAGGATCCGCGCTTCGGAACGCGGCTTGATTTCCTGCAAGATCCCGATCACCGCCAGGCCCCAGACGATCCCGAACAACGTCCAGCCCCACGGCCCGCGCAGGGTCACCAGGCAGAACGGGGTATAGCTGCCGGCGATCAACAGGTAGATCGAAAAGTGATCGACCTTCTGCATGATTTCTTTTTTGCGCCCGCGCACGCTGTGATAAACCGTCGAAGCGCTGTACAGCACCAACAAGGTGAACCCGTAGATCGCCACGCTGACGATCTTCCACGGATCGCCCGCCATCCCGGCGATCACCAGCAACCACACTGCGCCGATAAACGCCGCCACCGCCCCCACCAGGTGCGTCCAGGCGTTGAGTCGTTCCCCGTGATACATCCAATACCACCTCACATTTAGAAACAGGTGCCCAGGCTCAGGCTTGGCGCTGCAAAGTGCAATGCTTTGCTGCTACCCCTCTGAGCCCACCACTGATTAACTCCTCCAAAAAGAGTCGATTGGGGCACAATCAAACCATACGAATAAGAGTCCGCCCCATGCTGATCGACGAAGAATTGACCCTGAAGAAACTGGAGGTGTTCCTGGCCTTCATGCGCACCGGCAACCTGGCGCGGGCAGCGGCCGAGTTGCAGACCAGCAACGTCAGTGTGCACCGGGCTATTCACTCACTGGAAAGCGCCCTGCGCTGCCCATTGTTCAAGCATGAAGGTCGCAACCTCACACCGCTGGAAAGCGCTTACGTGCTGGAAGAGCGGGCGCAGAAGCTGATCCAGGACGTGGTCGACAGCGTGCGCCTGACCCGTGAGGCCGCCGGTTTCTCCGCCGAGCGCTTCAAGCTCGGCTCGCTGTATTCGCTGACGGTCAAGACCGTGCCGCAGTTGATCATGGGCCTGAAGATCCGCCGCAGCGAACTCAATATCGACCTGATCATGGGCTCCAACATCGACTTGCTGTACAAGCTCAAGAACATGGAGGTCGATGCGATCCTGGTGTCCCTGGACGACAGCGTCAACGACCCGGACTGCGAGCAGATTGCGCTGTTTTCCGATGACATCTTCCTCGCCACGCCAGCCGACTCACCCTTTGCCCAGCGCAGCGAAGTCGACCTGGCCGAGGTCCGCGACGAGACATTCATCACCTTGACCCAGGGTTTTGCCACACATCAGGACGGGATTCGGGTATTCAAGCAGGCGGGGTTCGAACCGAAGGTGGCGATGCAGGTCAACGACATCTTCACCCTGCTGAGCATGGTCAGTTCCGGGGTGGGCTATGCCTTGCTGCCGGGCCGGATTGCGGCGGTGTATGAAAACCGGGTGAAACTGATCCCGTTGCAGGAAAAGTACCGGTTGCAGCAGCACATCGGCGTGGTGTTCCTGAAGGCCAAGGAGCGTGATCCGAACCTGCTGGCGCTGTTGGCCGAGTGCCGGATGTACGCCAATCGCCAGGCCTGAAATCGTGCTGCCCCCATCGCGAGCAAGCTCGCTCCCACAAGGTTCGTGGCATACCCAGAATCCAGGTTCACCCCGATCCACTGTGGGAGCGAGCTTGCTCGCGATGGCATCGGCCCACTCAGAGCCGATCCGGAGGCTTAACCAACAATCCCGCGAACAATGAAGTACAACAACGAAGGCCCCAGCAAGCACCCCAACCCGGTGTGGAAGGTCGCCGTCAACGCGCCGTACGGCACCAGCCGCCGGTCCGTCGCCGCCAAGCCGGCCGTCACACCACTCACCGTCCCGGCCAAGCCACCGAATACCATGGCCGAGCGCGGGTTATCCAGGCCCATCCAGCGGGCCGCCATGGGGGTGCCGACCATTACGATGATCGCCTTGATCAAGCCGGTGGCAATCGACAACGCCATCACATCGGACGTGGCGCCAATCGCGGCCCCGGTCACGGGCCCGACGATGTAGGTCACCGCACCCGCGCCGATGGTGGTCATGCTCACCGCGTCGCGATAACCGAACAACCAGGCAATGCTCGCGCCGACGATGAACGGCAGGATCGTGCCCAGCAGCAACGCGATGACGCCAATCATCCCGGCCTTCTTCGCCTCGGTGGCCTGCACTTCGAAGGCCGTGGCAACGATGGCGAAGTCACGCAACATGGCCCCGCCCATCAAACCGATACCGGAGAACAGGGACAAGTCCGCCAGACCTTTTTGCCCGCCAGTCATGGTGCCGCCCACCCAGGCCAGCACCAGGCCGATGACAATAGCGATCGCCGAGCCGTGGATCCGTCCATAGGTCAGGCGCTTGGACAACACCACCGATACCCACATGATCACGCCCACGAACGCGAACGCCGTGATCAGACCGTTGTGTTCCAGGCCTTTCTCGATGAGATCCCACATATCAGCGGCCTCCTGCTGGCGTGCCCAGCGGGGTCAGTTCCGCCGGCTCATCAGGCAATGGCTCGCCTTTGTGGGTCCGGCTGATCAGCGCAATGGTGCAACCACAGAGCACCACCGAACCGATGGCCGCCAACACCGCCACCGGGCCACCGTGCAGGGCCGTAACCACGTTCTGCTGCGCGGCCATCGCCACCACCACCGGAATGTACATGGCGCCCCAGAAGGCCACGCCCATCTCACAGTCCTTGGTCATGCCGCCGCGTTTTTGCATCCACAGCCGTGCGCAGATCAGCAGGATCATGGCAATGCCGACCCCGCCCACGTTGGACTTGACGCCCAGCAACACGCCGAGCATGTCGCCCAGGATCACCCCTGTCAGCGTACAGATCGCCAACAGCGCCACACCGTAAATAATCATTGTCGTAGTCCTCAAAGTGCATCGTCGAAGTTGTTGTTTTTGTGCTTCGCCAGCTTGAGTCGGTGTCTAGGGTTGGCGGTTTCCCTCCTCACGCAACAGCGCCTGCAAGGTATCGAGCCGGGCACCGTCGAAGGCAATGACGGTGCCCTGCTCGAACACCCGGCGCGCCAGCCCGGTGAGTACCGCGCCGGGTGGCAGTTCGATCTGTAGCCGCACGCCACGCTCGTAGGCGCTTTGCACGGTGCCGCGCCAATCGACGACGCGGCACATGTTGAAGGCCAGGTCGTCGCGCAGGGCCTCAGTGCTGATCACCGGCCGGGCGCGGCTGCCGCTGAGATAGCCCAGTGTGGCGGCTTTCAACGGCACCTCGGCAAACGCCTGGGCCAATGTCCGCGCCGGAGCCTCCAGCAACGGGCAATGGGACGGCACGCTCACCGCCAGCCGACAGGCTTTGCCAGCGCCTTGGCGCCGAGCCTTTTCGGCGACCAGGCCCATGGCTTCGTCGCTGCCGGCAATGACCACTTGGTTGTCGGCGTTGATATTGGCCAGGTAGACCGGCGTTGTTTCACCGTGCACCTGCTCCAGCAAGGCTTCCACTGCCGCCAGGTCCAGGCCGATGATCGCGCTCATGCCGTAGCCATGCGGATACGCCTGCTGCATCAGTTCACCGCGCAGGCTGACCAGCCGCAGCGCATCCTCGAAGCCCAGCGCCCCGGCAACGACCGCCGCCGGATACGCACCGATGGACAGCCCTGCCACATAATCCGGCGCGGGGGCTTGTTCCAGCAATCTGCGGGCCGCCGCCACGCCGGCGATCAGCAGGCACAGCTGCACGGCGCGGGTCGATTGCAACGCCTCGGCGCTGTCCAGTCGCAAGACGTCTTCACCGAGCACATCCCCCGCCTCGTCCAGGATCAGCGGCGCCAGCCCATGGAGCATGCCCACGCGCTGCGCACCCTGGCCGGGAAAAACGAAGAGGCTGCTCACGCGACCTGCTCCACGCAAGGCTGCCAAGGGTCGCTCACCAGCCGGGCCTGAACATCATCCTTGAGCAAGACCCGAGGCGACGAACCCGCCCATTCCCGCAGAGCCACCGCGCCGCAAGGCGTTTGCAACTGCATGTCCACGGCGCATACCGAAGCATCCAGTAGCACCAGCAAATCCCTGGCCTGGAGACGATCCAGACAGTGCGGTGTGCGCAGAATCAAATCCAGGTCACTGCGTTCATGCAGGGCCTCGACACCGCTGGCGAGTTCGAACCCGGCGCTGCCGCTGACGCCCCAGGTCCAGCCACGGCCATCGAGCAGCGGGCGCAGCCGGGCCAGGGCGTGCAGGGCCGGCAGATCGCGCGGCGACTCGACCTGGCACAGGTCCTCCGGGCGCACCCGGCGCTGGATCGCAGCCATCGGCATCGACGTGGCGTAACGCTGCTCCCTGGAGCGACCGCGCACGCCCACCGCGACATCCCCGGGCAAGGTCAGCGCCCGGCGCACCACCACCGGTTGACCGAGGCCGAGGCTCTCGACGGCCCAGCCTGGTGCATCCGCCGGCAAGTGCTCCGGCGTCATTCCCCAGAGCAGGTCATGGGCCAGGAACCCGTTCACCACTGCGCGCTCAACAATTGGCGAACGGTGCTGGAGGCTGCCCGATGGGTCGCACCGAGGCGGCTGCGCAAGTCGCGAGGTGCCGTGGCGACATCGTTGATCGCTTGTTGCAGGCAGTCGGTGACCCGAGCCAGATCGCTCGCGCAGGGCTGCTCGATCTGCTCCACCGACAAGGTTTCCCACAGCAGGCCCAGACTGGCAAAACTGTCGATGTCGTAGGCCATCGGCGGCACGCTGGCGGCCAAGGCTTCAAGCTCTTCGACACTGCGCAAGGTCACCCGCGCCGCCGAGGCCTTGCCCATGGCGTGGACCATCACGCCCGGGTCGCGCAGGGCAATCAGCCGGTTGGCCTGGTAGCCGTGGGCCAGGAACGCCCCCGACATCGCCTTGCCCACCAGCAAGCCAATTACCGGATGCCCGGCCAACCGCGCACGGGCATAGCTGTCGGCCGCACCGGCCAAGGCCTGATGAATGCCCAGGGCTTCTTCACGCCGGCCATAGGCCTGGCTCGGTACATCGACAATCGCGATCAACGCACGCTTGTGGGTGGCATCGCGGTCGGCATCGATGGCGTCATCCACCGCCTTGGCCAGGCCCCAGCCTTCCAGCAAGCCGACTTCGCCGTTGCGCGCCCGGGGGAAACGGTTGTCGGGATCGGCCACCACCGCCAGCAGGCGTACGGTTTGCTCGCCCAGGCGGACATCGGCGACTTTCAACGAAGCAGGCAAACCTTGTACCGCGCTGGCATCGCCACTCAAGGCTTCGAACCAGCGCAAGCCTCTCAATGAATACGCACTCATGGGCGTTCTCCCTGATACAACTGACGAACCGCTGCCGGTTCGATTTGCACATCAGTGTCCAAGCGCGCCAAGCGCTGCAGGAACAGCTCGGCCTGGCCGCTACGGTGTTGCACGGGCACGCCCAGGTGCAGCAATTGGCCGACCTGTTGGCGGATCTGCGTCACATCGTCGGCCGCATAACGATCCACCAGTCCCGTAGCGAAACGCTGCTCGCCGCCCGTCAGGCTCCAGATGAATGGCCGGTCACGGGAGTCGTATTCGTCGAGGCCGGCTTCCTGTTCGATCACTTGCGGACCGTTCAGGCCCAGCCGCGCTTCCCGGGTCACCAGCAGATAACTGCACAGCCCGGCGGCGATGGACATGCCGCCAAAGCAACCGACGCTGCCTGCCACCACGCCCACCACCGGATGGTACTGACGCAAATCGACAATCGCCGAATGAATCTCGGCAATCGCCGCCAGCCCCAGGTTGGCCTCCTGCAACCGCACGCCACCGGTTTCCAGCAGCAGCACGGCGCGGGTCGGAATGCCTTTGCGGTTGTCTTCGGCGGCCAGCTCCAACGCCCCGGCAATCTTCGCCCCGCCGACTTCGCCGAGGCTGCCGCCCTGGAACGCACCTTCAATGGCGGCGATCACCACGGGCAGGCCATCGAGCGAGCCTTTGGCGATCACCACGCCATCGTCGCTTTGCGGCACCACGCCCTGACGCAACAACCACGGCGACATGACCCGCTGGAACGGGTCGAGCAATTCACGGAAAGTGCCGTCATCGAGCAAGGCCTTGGCCCGCTGCCGGGCGCCGAGTTCGACGAAGCTGTGCTTGTTGAGCAACGCTGCGCTGTCAGTCATGGCCGATCTCCTCGAAACCTTGCTCCAGGCGCAAACGCACCACGCCGGGGGTGGCGCCGAAATCATGGATGTCGATGGACAGGGCCGGTGGCGTCTGGCCGTCGAACATGCGGGCGAACAGATGTTGCCAGCGTTGCTCGCTGCCATTGACCGAGGTCTGCACCTGGATGGTCAGCTTGCCCGCCAGGCCAGGTTCGATCAGCACTTCCAGGTCGCCCGAGCCGACGCAGCCCACCAGCGCCCGGCCTCGTGGCGGCTGCCCGGCGGGGAATTCAAAGGATAAGGTTTCCATCAGCACACTCCAGGGAAGAGGCCATCGCCGCGCTCGATACGATCGAGGAACAGGCAGGCGGCGAGCAGGTCGGCAGCGCCGCCGGGCGAGGCGTTCAAGGCAATCAGTTGTTGGTCCAGCGCGTGCAATTGGCGCCGACCGCCCAGGCTCGCACTGCCACCGGCATCAAGCACCGCTCTGGCGCCTTGTTGCATGGCCTGCAAACCCGGCTCGCCAGCGCGGTAGAGCACGCAGGTGTCGGCCAGGGTGGTCATGATCGCCAGCAAGGCATCGAGCCGGGCGTTCTGCTCGCCCGCCCCTGCCGCGCGGCTGCGCTTGAGTTGCGGCAGGCCCAGGCCAGTCACCGCCGGAAACGCCAGTTGCGCTTCTTCCCGGGCACCGCGCACGCCGTAGCGCTGGGCGACCTGGGCGCCATGGCTCAAGGGGCGAGGCGCATAACGGTCGTTGAGCAAGGCCAGGCGGGCGGCGCGCAAAGTAACGGCGCTGGCGACACTGGATTCAGGTTCCAGCGCCGCCGCCGCCACGAGCAAGCCCAAGGCCCAGATCGCGCCACGATGGGTGTTTACCCCGCCCGTGGTGGCAAGCATCGCCGCTTCCCCCTCACGGCCGATCCGCCCAAGGGCTTCACGCAACGGCAGGCCGATTTCGCCGCATTCCAGGGCGGCCTCGGCCATTTCCTTGAACGCCGGCCACAGCGACAGCGCCGAAGCATGCATCAGGCCCAGGTGCAGGTCGGTGTGGGCGCCATTGCCACGACGGTCCACCAAGGCCGGTTTAGGTGACAGGTCGGCTTCGTCGATCAGCGCATCCACCGCCATGTCCGCCAGACGTTCGGCCAAGGACAGTTTTTTCGGTTGCAGGTTGAAGGCGTGCATTTACCAGCTCCTGAACTTGGCGGGTGGGTTGTAGAGGCCACCGGACCACTCCACCAGATCGGCCACGCTCTTGGCCGCGAGCAACTCGCGGGTGGCGTCGGTGCGACGGATGCCGAGGTCTTCGGGCAAGGCGATCAGCCCTTCGCGGCGCATGCGCGCGGTGTCTTTCGGGTTGTGGCGCAAGCCGATGGCAGTGACCCCGGCCACGGCGGCGATCATCGCCTGGCGTTCTTCCAGGGAACGAGCCTTGTACAGGTAGGCGATGCCCTCTTCGGTCAGCAGGTGGGTGACGTCGTCGCCGTAGATCATGATCGGCGCCAGGGGCATGCCGGCTTTCTTCGCCACGTCCACCGCATCGAGGGTCTCGACGAAGGTCGGTTTGCCGCCCTCCTGGAACGTCTCGACCATCTGCACCACCAGCTTCTTGCCGCGTTCGAGCAACGGCGCCTCGCCATCGCCATGGCGCATGTCGAGCCAGGCCGGCGTGCCATGACGGCGACCGCGGGGGTCGTGGCCCATGTTCGGCGCACCGCCGAAGCCGGCCAAGCGGCCGCGGGTCACGGTGGAGGAGTGCCCGTCGCCGTCCACTTGCAGGGTGGCGCCGATGAACAGATCCACCGCGTACTGCCCGGCCAGTTGGCAGACCATGCGATTGGAACGCAGCGAGCCGTCGTGGCCGGTGAAGAACACGTCGGGGCGGGCGGCGATGTAATTTTCCATGCCCAACTCGGTGCCGAAGCAATGCACGCTTTCGACCCAGCCGCTTTCGATGGCCGGGATCAGGGTTGGGTGCGGATTGAGGGTCCAGTTGCGGCAGATCTTGCCCTTCAGGCCGAGGGATTCGCCGTAGGTCGGCAGGATCAATTCGATGGCCGCGGTGTTGAAACCGATGCCGTGATTGAGGGACTGGACGTTGTGCTTTTCGTAGATCCCACGGATCGCCATCATCGCCATCAACACATGCACAGGCTTGATGTGGCGCGGGTCGCGGGTGAACAGCGGCTCGATGTAGAACGGCTTGTCGGCCACCACCACGAAGTCCACCCAGGACGCCGGAATGTCCACTCGCGGCAGGTCGCTGACGTCGTCCACCAACTGGTTGACCTGGACAATGACAATCCCGTCACTGAAAGCCGCCGGCTCGATCAGCGCCGGCGTGTCTTCGGTGCTGGGGCCGGTGTAGATGTTGCCGGCGCGGTCGGCCATGAAACCGGCCGAGAGCACCACGTTGGGAATCAGGTCCACCACCAGCCGAGCGTAGAGTTCGATGTAGGTGTGGATCGCACCGATTTCCAGCAGGCCGTCTTCCAGCAATTGGCTGATGCGCAGGCTCTGGGTACCGGCAAAGGAGAAATCGAGCTTGCGGGCGATGCCACGTTCGAACAGGTCCAGGTGCTCGGAACGGCCGACGCTGGGCATGATCATGTGCAAGTCATGCAGCTTGCCCGGGTCGGCCTTGGCCAGGGAGCGCGAGAGAAAATCCGCCTGCTTTTGGTTATTGCCCTCCAGCACCACACGGTCGCCGGGCAGGATCAACGCCTCCAGCGCCGCGACGATCTTGTCGGTGGGCAACACCACACCGTCGGCAAGCCCCTTCACCAGTTCGAGACGCCGCTGCTTTTCGCTGCGCCGCCGCGTCCAGCGCGAGTCGGGGGATATTGTTGTTGTCATGACCACTCCACGGGTTCGCTGTCGTGGGGGTTACCTTAGGAGTGTTGTGGCGAGGGCATCAATCAAGCTCAGCGGCGGATCGTTACGGTTGGAGTAACGGTGGAAAAACGGATCCAGTCCCCTGTGGGAGCGAGCTTGCTCGCGATGACGGTGGATCAGTCAACGCCGAGCCGGCTGACACTCCGCTATCGCGAGCAAGCTCGCTCCCACAAGGATTGCGTTTGGCTTTGGATTTTGTGGCGGCCAGCAGGGATCAACTCATACCCATCAATTGCCGGACCCGTTCGAGCAGTTCTACCGCACTCTCAATCAGTTGGGTAAGAAGCGCGTCATCTTCATCCATGTAGCCCTCGTACTCGGCAAGGTTGCGCCGCTCATGGCATAGGGCGAATAGCCGGACCTGCACTTTAGTGACATCCGCCGTATGAACCAGACACTGAAAGACCAGATAACGCTTGTCCGAACGATAGCCGCTCAAACGTAACGCCGTAAGGGCGGCGGCATGGGCGGCGTTGTACGCCAAGTCGAATCGACTGGCAAACGAAAGAGACACTGTTTGCGCATCTGTCAGGCGGTCCATTGCAGAACGCATCAAGCCCTCACATTCCTGGCGATCAGGCGGTTCTGCTTTGAGGCTGCCGCTACGTAACAGATTTTCCAGGCTTTCCTGCTTGCCCATCCTTGGACTCCAAAGGGTCTTCACCCAGCAAGTTGATCTTGTCCTGCTGCGCTACCCGAACCACGAAGCTGTTACCCGCCGCAAATTTTGCGGCCCAGTCCTGGGGCGTGTAGAGCGTAGGGTTAAGAGGACGGCCCAGTTGCTCTTCCAGAGGCATAAGCCGCTCCATCACTTCACTGTAGTGCAGGCCTTCGCCGATCAGCATGAGATCTATATCACTGGATGCGTTCGCCTGGCCTTTGGCGATGGAACCGTAGACGAATGCCCAGCTCAACTGCCTGGAAAACGGCTGCAAGGCTTGGCGCAAAGGTTCCGCTATACCCATGGTTTTTTGAACGATGCCCAACAGTTCCGCGTAAATCGGGCAGTTCACATTGGCTTGGTAATGGGTTTGATTGCCCTGGCGAGTCATCATCAAGATCCCAGAGTTTTGCAAACGCTCCAACTCCCGCATCAGACTGCCCTTGCCGACTTGAGCCCAGCGAGCAATTTCATTGGCATAGAAACTTTGATCCGGTTTACCGAACAACAGGCCCAGGACCCGTTGCTGAGTGGCCGTGAACAAGGCATCGCTTAGAGAGAGGTGATTCATGGAAAAGGCCATAAGTCCCAAAAAGGGAACGATAGGTCCCTTTTTGGGACTTATCAAGTTGGAAGTGGCGTTAAACGTAAGCGTCTGGACTTTTGTGGAGCGGGCTTGCTCACGATGACGGTGGATCAGTCAACACTGAGCCGGCTGACACTTCGCCATCGCGAGCAAGCTCGCTCCCACAGGTATCGTGCCCGTCTCAGGTATTCACCAACCCGGCCGCCACCACCAACTCCTCCAACGCCAACAAGTCCGGCACTTTCGCCACGTGTTCCCCCACCTGCACCGCCGCCTGCTCCAGCCCGCACAGCGGCACGTCGACATAGCTCAACTGACTGTCGAGCTTGCAGGAGCGGGGAATGCCTTGCACCAGCAGGGCGATGAAGCGCAGATCCGGCCGGCCGCCCAGGGCATTGAGCACGACGATGCGTACGCGCTCGCCCATCACGGTTTTCTGGCCGCAGGCCGACTCGAAGCTCAGCAGCGGGATTTGCCGTTCGCGCCAGCTTACCCAGCCCAGGAACCACGGCGGGGTATCCATATCGAAGGCGCTGCTCTGGTAGTCGATCAGCTCGGCCACCGCCACGTTGGGCAAGATCAGATGCCGGTCGGCCAGTGGCAGCAGCAGGCCGGTGAGGTGGCTGGCGCGTGAGTGATGCAGGTCATGCATGGGTTCTGCTCCAGTAGGCGATGCTGTCGAGCAGCACCGATTCCTGGTACGGCTTGCCCAGGTAGTCGTTGACGCCGATGGCCATGGCGCGGTCGCGGTGTTTTTGGCCGGTGCGAGAGGTGATCATGATGATCGGCAGGTGCGCCAGGCGTGGGTCGTTGCGCACTTGCGTGGCCACTTCGAAGCCGTCCATGCGCGGCATCTCGATGTCCAGCAGCATCAGGTCAGGCGCGTGCTCGGACAGCAGTGCCATGGCGTCCACGCCGTCCTTGGCGGTCAGGACGTGCATGCCATGGCGCTCCAGCAGGCGGCTGGTGACCTTGCGCACCGTCACTGAGTCATCCACCACCAGCACCAGCAGTGGCCGTTGCGGTTCACCCTCGCCCTCCGCTGGCACCTGGCGACGCGGGACCTGGTGGGGCAAGGCGCGGATCGGCGCCAGCAGGTCGAGAATCAACACCACCCGGCCATCCCCCAGGATCGTCGCCCCGGACAGGCCCTGCACCGCCGAGAACTGCGGGCCAAGGCTCTTGACCACGATCTCCCGGGTCCCGGCGATAGCGTCCACCTGCACGGCCACGTGCCGCTCGTTGCACTGCACCAGCAGCACCGGCAACGGCTGGCTCTGGCCCAGCAGCTTCGGCCGGGCGCCGGTTTTCAGCAGCTCGCCCAGGTAGCACAGTTCATAGCGTTGCCCGGCGTAGGTGTAGGTCGGCGGGTCGAGTTGGTAATAGCCGTCCAGTTCGGCCGGCAACACCCGGACAATGCTTTCGATGGCGTTCAGCGGGATCGCGTACTGGTCTTCGTGACAATGCACCATCAACGCCCGGTTCACCGCCACGGTAAACGGCAGGCGAATGCGGAAATGCACGCCCTGCCCCGGCGTGGAATCGATGATCATGCTGCCGCCCAACTGCCGCACCTCTTCGTGGACCACGTCCATGCCCACGCCACGCCCGGAGATCTGGGTGATTTTTTCCGCCGTGGAAAACCCCGGTTGCAGGATGAACTGCAGCACGTCGCGGTCGCTGATATCGCTGTTCGGCGTAAGCAGGCCACGCTTGATCGCCTTGCTCCGCACCGCCTCCAGTGGCACGCCGGCACCGTCGTCGCGGATGTCGAAAATGATGTCGCCGCCTTCCCGCGACAGGTCGAGGCTGATGCGCCCTCGCGCCGGCTTGCCAGCGGCGACGCGCACGTCGGCCGGTTCCAGGCCGTGGTCGACGGCGTTGCGTAGCATGTGTTCCAGGGGCGCGGCCATACGCTCCAGGACGTTACGGTCCATCTCGCCGTCGGCATTGCCCACCACGAATTCCACGTCCTTGCCCAGTTCCTGCGCCACTTGCCGGACGATGCGCTTGAGCCGCGGCAGCATGCGCTCGAACGGCACCATGCGCGTGCGCATCAGGCCTTCCTGGAGCTCGGTGTTGATCCGCCCCTGCTGTTGCAGCAGAAGCTCGGCATCATGATTGCTGCGATCCAGGGTTTCCTTGAGTTCGAGCAAGTCCGAGGCAGACTCGAACAGCGCCCGGGACAGTTGCTGCAACTGGGAATGCCGATCCATCTCCAGCGGGTCGAACTCTTCGTAGCCCAGGCGCTCGGCCTCCACCTGTTGACGACTGAGAATCCGCCCCTGGGTTTCGGTATCCAGGCGCCGCAACTGGTCGCGCATGCGCTCGATGGTGGTTTCCATTTCGCCCAGGGCCACGTGTGCGTCGTTGACCTGCTGTTCGATGCGCCCACGGAAAATCGAGGTTTCCCCCGCCAGGTTCACCAGGTCGTCGAGCAGCTCGGCGGAGACCTTGACCATGTCCGCACCGTCGCCCGCGGCACTGGGGTCTTGTCTGGCGGGCGCCGCGGGCGGACTTGCGATGGGGGGCGTGATCGGCTCCGGCGCCGGGGCAGCCTGTGACACCGCACTTGCCTGGGGATGATTCACCGCCTGGATCTGCGCGATCAGCCGATCGGCCAGCGGACACGGATGGCCGGCGCGCACCGCATCGAGCATCTGCGCCAGTCGGTCATGACTGCTTTGCAGCAAGGCGAACAGCGCCGGGGTCGGCTGGAGCAGGCCCGCCGACAGGCCTTCATAGAGGTTTTCCAGCTCGTGGGCCAAATCGCCGATAGGGACGATTTCCACCATCCGCGCACCGCCCTTGAGGGTGTGCAAATCCCGCAGCAGGGTTTCCACGGCCTGGCGATTCGACGGTTCTTCCTGCCAGCGCAGCAACGCCGCGCCTGAGCTGTCGAGAATGTCGAAACCTTCTTCAAGGAAGATTTCCAGCAACTCGGGATCATGGCCGGCACCGTCGGCCTGGGCCGCTGCGCTCGTCTCGATGGCGTTCGGCTTGTCCTGGCGGAACCTTCGGATAGAGTCGATCAGTGCAACGGGATCGCCCAACGGTTGGCCCTGTTGCAACTGCCCGAGCAACAGGTCGAGGCGTTCGTGGCTGCTGCCGAGCAGTTGCGCCAGTTCCTCGCTGTAGCTGTAGCGCCGGTCCACCAGCCCTTCGTAAAGGTTTTCCAGCTCCTGGGCCAGGTCGCTCACCGGCCGGATGTCGGCCATCCGCGCGCCGCCCTTGAGGGTGTGCAAGTCACGTTGCAGCGAGGACAGCGGCGCACCGTTATCCGGATCGGCCAACCAGCGTTGCAAGGCCTGGGCGGCACTTTCGAGGATGTCCTGGGCCTCTTCGAGGAAAATCGACGCGAGGTCATCTTCCACCGAGGTCTCGGCGGGCGCGTCGCGTTCCATTTCCGCCGTCGCGTGGCCCAGTTCGCGGATACTCAGCGTGCGGCTGCCGTCGCTGCGGATCAGGCCAGTGGCCGACGGGTCGAGGCTCTCCTGAAGCAGGCGACGCAGGGCCGCTACCCGCTCCGGCTGCGCACGCACATGCTGCCCGGCCGCCAACTGATCGAGCATGTCGATCAGCGCTTCATGGGCGAGCTGCGCCTGCCGGAAAAATTCATCGCTGACCGCCAGGCTGCTTTCTTCCACCGCGCCGTAGAGGTCCAGCAAGGCTTCGCAGAGTTCGTCCACCGGGTGCAGATCGGCCAGGTGCGCGCCTTCGCCGAGGGTGGTCAGCTCATCCAGCAGCGCACTCAGTTCCTGGCCTTCGCCGGGGTGCTGCTGCCAGCGCTGCAAGAGGCTTTCGGCGTCCAGCAGGATGTCCATGCCCTGGGCGAGGAAGTTGTTGATCAGTTGTGGATCGCGCTTGGTCCGTAGTGCTTTGTCCGGCGCACTGTTGGCGGCGTGCAGACGCTCGGCCAGCAGGGCCTGGGCACGCTGGATCAGATCCTCGGCGTCGGGGATCGGCGCCAGCGGCTCGCTGTGCAACTGGCGCAGGCCGCGGCGCAGCAACCCTTCGGCCTCCAGCAGCAATTCCACCTCATCCAGGTCGAGGACAATCAGGTGCGCCCGGTACTCCCGGGCCAGCTCATCCATCGCACCGGCCAACTCGGCGATGGGTAGCACGCCGGCCATCGAAGCGCTGCCCTTGAGGGTGTGCAAAGCCCGCTGCAATTCATCGCTGGCCTGCAACGGCAGGTGGTCGGCCGCCTGGTCGAGAAAACGATTGAGGCTGGCGAGGTGGCCCTGGGCTTCGTTGTCGAAGATCTTCAACAACAGCGGATCGAGAGCGGCCACGTCCTGCTCGTCGTCTTCGTCGTCCTCATCGCCGCCCTTGGCCAGGGCATGGGCGCGGGCGGCCAGGCGGTCGACGTCATCGCGCTGGCGTTGCCGATTGGCCGCGAACTCGGCCACCAGGTCCGGCAACAACTGCACCGTGTCTTCGATCAACTGGCGGACCGACACCTGCGGTTCGACGCTGCGCTCCAGCACCCGGTTGAGCAGGTTTTCCACAGCCCAGGCCAGTTCACCCAGCACCAGCGCCCGCACCATCCGACCACTGCCCTTGAGGGTGTGGAAAGCCCGGCGCAGTTCGCTCAGGGCGCCGTGGTCGTCGGGATGGGCACTCCAGCGCGGCAAGTATTCGCGCAGAACGTCGAGCACCTCGGCGGTTTCCTCGAGGAAGACCTCGCGCAACTCGTCGTCCACCGGGCTCTCGTCCCGTGGTGGGGGCAACAGGCTGCCTGGGGTGCTCCTGGCCGGCGGATTGACCGCCGACACCGGACTGGCCAGCACTTGTGCCAAGGACTGTACCGTCTGCGGGTCATCCAGTTCCTGCAAGTCCTGCATGACCTGGGCTTCGTTGGGACTCAACACATCGTCAAGCACCGGCACCCGCGCTTCGTCAGGGTAATAACCGAGCGCGGCCAGGCTCCGTTCGACCCCATCGAGCAAGGGCTCGCCAGGGGTTTCCGGGTCCTCGCTCAAGCGCTCCAGGTAGTATTCGAGACCTGTGATGACGTCGGCCAAATGGTCGAGCTCTTCCCAACCCGGCTGGGCCTGCTCCAGCAACAGATGGTCGCGGATGAACGCATTGCAGGACTCCACCAGGCTGGCGGCACGGCTCAGGGGGATCATGGCCAGCGCACCGCGCACCTGGGTCAGCAGCGCCGGCAACGGTTGCAGCTGCTCGCTGTTCCAGTCCGCGTCGATGTAGTCGACGATCATATCCTTGGCCTGTTGCAGGCAGGTGTGGGTTTCCTTGATGACGATCTGGTGGATCTGGGTCAGGTCGGTGGTGGGCAGGTGCGTGTCTTCGCGGCTCTCGGGCTCGACGGTGCCGACCATGCCGGCCAGGGTCGCCTCGACATAGAGCAAGGCCCCGGCAACGTCCATGAGGGTCGCGTCATCCGGCTCGCGCTGGCCCTGGGCAAGGCTCAGCACCACCGCCAGCTGATCGATGATGACCTTGCGCGGCTGGCCGAAACCCAGCACCGCCAAGGTGTCGGCGATCTGCCGCAACGGCGCCAGCAGGCTGTCCAGTTCCGAGGCGTGCTGGCGATCGCTGCGCACGAACAGGTCCAGGCGCTCCTTGACCCGTACCAACTCCTCGCACAGCGCGGCGAGCACCGAGCGCATGGCATCGCGGTCGGGCCCGGCCAGGCGCGCGCGTTCTTCGTCGACCATGGCGCTGTCGGGCAGCGCGTCGTCCAGTGAGTAGCGTTCTTTCATGATCTGCATCTGCCCGCTGGGATGTTCGGCCTTGGCAATATAGAACAACAAGCTCTTGAGCAGGTGGGGCGGTGCCGGCTGATTGATACCGGACATGCCTTGGTCCAGCAGGCGCTTGAGCTCCTTGTCGGCTTCCTTGAACAGGCTGCGCAGCGCCGGGCTGTTGGCGATGCGCCCGTCACGCATGCCTTCGACCAGCGCTGAGGCCACTTGCCATAAGGCATTGAGCGGCGCCCCGGCGCACAACGTTTCCAGGCGCTGGAAAACCTTGGCCAGGTAACCGAGGTGGGTCGCGTCATCCTGTTCGCGCAGCAGGCCCACCAGGGCCATTTGCAGGGTCTGGCGCCATTTGCGCAAGGTGTTTGGCAGGTCAGCGGGTTCGAGGCGCTGCAAGGCCTCGTCGCTGAGCGGCGCAATATCGGGCAACTCGGGACTGAACAGGCTGGTTTCCGACAACAGGCTCTCGCCCCGGGCACTGCGCAGGTCGTTGATCAAGGGCAACACCACCAGCGGCAGGTCACGGCGGGCGCCTTGTATACGGTCCAGGTAGATCGGCAACTGCCCCAGGGCCTGGCTCAACAGACTGATGGCTTCGTCGCGATGGATGACGCGGTTGTCCTGCAGGGCGGCGCACAGTTGCTCCATCTCCTCGGCCAGCAACGCCGCACCGTAGAACTCGACCATCTGCAGGCCGCCGTGGACCTGGTGAATGCAGGCCAGGCATTGCCCGAGGGCGTCCGACGCCTGGGGATCGTCCACCAGGCGGTTGAGGGCCAGATGAGCCTGCTTCAGCGTTTCGGCAATCTCGCCCTTGACCCATTCCAGGGCCACGTAGTCGTGCCGATCACCCATAACCACTCCAATCAGGAGAACACAACACGCCTGTGGAGAAGGGATTTACCTGTGGGAGCAAAGCTTGCTCGCGACGCAAACACCTCGGTTTCCGAAGTACCGCGCTACATTCATCGCGGGCAAGCCTTGCTCCCACAGAAACCTCCTCGCCACCAAAAACCTTTTCCAACAGATGGATCCGGTTGGTCACACTTTTTCCTCATCGCCAGCCGCAGCAGCCGGCAAGGTAAACCCCGACACCGAACGGCGCAGTTGGCTGGCCATTTTCGCCAGGTTGCCGATGCTTTCGGCGGTGGCGGTGGAGCCCGACGAAGTCTGCGTGGTGATCTGCTGGATCACGTTCATGGTCAAGGAAATCTGCCCCGCCGAGGTGGTCTGTTGCTGCGCCGCGTTGGAGATGCTCTGGATCAGCGCCGCCAGGGTCTTGGACACACCTTCGATTTCTTCCAGGGCGACGCCGGCGTCCTGGGCCAGTCGCGCACCGCGCACCACTTCGGTGGTGGTCTGCTCCATGGAAATCACCGCTTCGTTGGTGTCGGCCTGGATCGCCCGCACCAGGGTTTCGATTTGCCGGGTCGCCGCCGAAGAACGCTCGGCCAGGCGTTGCACTTCATCGGCCACCACCGCGAACCCGCGCCCGGCATCACCGGCCATGGACGCCTGGATGGCGGCGTTGAGGGCCAGGATGTTGGTCTGGTCGGCGATGTCGTCGATCAGGCTGACAATGTCGCCAATTTCCTGGGATGACTCACCCAGGCGTTTGATGCGCTTGGCGGTGTCCTGGATCTGCTCGCGAATGTTGTCCATGCCATGAATGGTGTTGTGCACCACCTCATTACCCTTGTTGGCAATTTCCACCGAACGCTCGGCCACCGCCGACGATTCGGCGGCATTGGCCGACACCTGGTCGATGGACTGGGCCATTTCATTAATTGAAGTCGAAGCTTCGGAAATTTGCTGGGCCTGGTGCTCGGACGCCTGGGCCAGGTGCATCGCCGTGGCCTGGGTTTCCTGCACGGCGGCGGCGACCTGGCCGGCGGTGAGGTTGATGGTCGCCACCAGATCGCGCAGTTGGTCCACCGAGTAGTTGATGGAATCGGCGATGGTGCCGGTGAAATCCTCGGTGACCGAGGCCGTGACGGTCAGGTCGCCGTCGGCCAGGTCCTCGATTTCATCCAGCAGCCGCATGATCGCGTTCTGGTTGCGCTCGTTCTTTTCCGCGGTTTCGTGCAACTGGCGGTTGGTCTCGCGGACCATCACCAGCCCGATCAGGATGATCGACATCAGCGCCAGCAGGCCCAGCACATAACCGCCGATGGTATTGACGGAACGCCCGCCGGCCAGGTTTTCGAAGGCCGTGGCCAGGTGCGAAGCCTCGTCGAGCAAGGTCTGCGACAGGTTGAAGATATTGCCGGCCGATTCGCGGACCTTGAACAGCTCCGGCGAGGTCTCGAGGATTTCATCCACCGAGCCGGAGACGAACTCGAACAGCTCGCTGATTTCGCTCAGTCGCGCCCGGGCATCGCGGTCCTGGACCTGGGAGATTTTCAGGGTCGGGTCACCTTGCAACATGCCATTGAGCACCTGGCCAAAACGCGCCGCGTCGCGACCGAAGGTATCGGCGGCCTGGCTGGCGTTTTCGTCCCCCGCCAGCACGGTATTCACCGCGCCGAGAATCCGCTCGGCCAGTAGGGACTGGCGCTGGGCCATGGCCACCTGGGTGGCGGGGGCGCCGCGTTGCAGCAGGATTTCGACGACTTTTTCGTACTCGACCTGCAACTGCGGCACGGTTTCGGCCAGGGTGGCCGCCACCTGGTGCAGCGACAGCACGGTCTGTTCGCTGGAGAGAATGGCATCGGTGTTCTTGAGCAGGCGCTCCCAATCCAGCTGCACGGCGCGCATCTGCGGGCGCAGGGTGGCGGGCGCAGGCGGCAGGCCGGTCACCGGGTCGCCCTGTTTCAGGTAGCCCCAGCGCTGGGCGAAGTCATTGCGCGCATCGCTCAGCAGCTTGAACGCCGCAGGCTTGCCGGCGGCGGCCTCGGTGGCGTTCTTGGCGATGCGCTGGGACAGCACCCGCAGCTCACCGGCATGGCCGATGTACTGTTTGTCGTAGGTGGACTGGGTGTTGAGGTAAGCGAAGTTGGCGAACAGCAGCACGATGAAGACGATCAGCGCGACGAACAGCACGATGATCTGCGAACGACTGCGCGACGCTTCCAGTGGCTTGCCTGTTTTTGCTTTGATCATCGGTTCTCGCCTGTGCTACCCAGTCCAACTCACTGCTTTATCAGTGGGGCCACTGCCTTGCTTACCTGTCAGACCGAGTCGCCTCCTTCGCGAGCAAGCCCGCTCCCACATTGGGATCTACTGTGAACTCAAGCTTTGTGAGCACCATAGATCCAAGGTGGGAGCGGGCTTGCTCGCGAAAGGGCCAGCCCATTCACCCGAGCTTTTCCGTCAAATCGCCACATCCATGAACCCCGGCGACCGCGCCAGGGCAAACGGGCTGAACACCTGCCACTCGCGCTCGCCGCCGAACCGGCCCTTGACGAAGGCTGCTTCCGGGCCGTCGTGGTCGTCCACCAGCATCGGTTCCAGACTGTCCTGGGCAAAGTGCTGCAGCCCGAGGACCTCGTCCACCAGCAACCCGGCGAACACCTCGTCGTGGTCCACCACCAGCACCCGCCGCTGCTTGCGCACGGTGGACAGCTCATGGCCGAAGAACCCGCACAAATCCATCAACGGCAACAAGCGCCCGCGCAGGTTAGCCACGCCACGCACCCACGGCTTGACCCCGGGCAAATGCGTGTGACGAGGCTCGTGCAGCACTTCGCTGACTTCGCCCATCGGCGCCACGTACCAGTGCTCGCCCAGACGAAAGCCGATGCCGCTCCAGCCGGCACGATGGGTCGGCTGGGAGGGCAGGTCCGCCCCCAGCAGCCGGCAACGCCGGTCGATCTGCAGCAGCAGTTCGAAGGCCGTCAGGGATTGGCTCATGGCCGCGCCGTCAACCCGCCAGCACTTTGTTCAGGGTCGCGATCAGGGTTTCTTCGTCCACCGGCTTGGTCAGGTAGTCCTTCGCCCCCTGGCGCGTACCCCAGACCTTGTCGGTGTCCTGATCCTTGGTGGTGATGATGATCACCGGGATATGGCCGGTGTCCGGGTCCTTGGTCAACTGGCGCGTGGCCTGGAAACCATTGAGGCCGGGCATGACGATGTCCATCAGCACCGCATCGGGTTTTTCCTGGCGGGCCAGCGCCACGCCATCGGCGCCATTCTCGGCCTTCAGGACCTGATGGCCGTGCTTTTCCAGCATGCCGGTCAGTTTGTACATTTCAGTCGGCGAATCATCGACGATCAGAACTCGTGCCATGGTGTTCCCCATTTTCTTGTTGACCCCAGGCCCGTTGGCCGAGTGTCATTAATGTGCCTGGTGCGGCTGGACAGCGGCAAAGCCCGGGACATGGGCCTGTATCGCCCCCAGCAGTTCTTCCTTGCTGAACGGCTTGGTCAAAAACTGATCGGAACCGACGATGCGCCCCTTGGCCTTGTCGAACAACCCATCCCGGGACGACAGCATGATCACCGGCGTGGCCTTGAACGCGCTGTTGTTCTTGATCAGGGCACAGGTCTGGTAGCCATCGAGGCGCGGCATCATGATGTCGACGAAGATGATGCCCGGATGATGATCGGCGATCTTGGCCAGGGCATCGAAACCGTCGATCGCCGTGATCACCTCGCAGCCCACGTTGCGCAGCAAGGTTTCGGCGGTGCGGCGGATGGTCTTCGAGTCGTCGATGACCATGACCTTCAAGGCGCTGGGTTGCTGTTGCGTAGAGTGCTCTGCCATTGCCGCTGCGGACCGGTTTTTAACGCCTGAGAGTGAACGACAGCGCAAACCCTTGATGTTCAAGGCCCGCACGTCACATGGCAGCCTTTTTAGCACAGTCTCCATCGCCGATCTATCGGCCGCTGGGCGCGGTGGTTTTTCCTTGACCGCCAATCTTCCGGGCGCCACTCTGACGCCACTTTTTCACGCCATTATGTGCCCATCATATTTCGAGGAACCAAGCCATGAGCGTACGCGTCGGCATTGTCATGGACCCTATCGCCAGCATTTCCTATAAAAAGGATAGCTCGCTGGCCATGCTGCTGGCCGCTCAGAAGCGCGGCTGGGAGCTGTTCTACATGGAGCAGCGCGACCTCTACCAGGCCGAAGGCCAGGCACGGGCGCGGATGAAGCCGCTGAACGTCTTCGCCAACCCTGAGAAGTGGTTCGAGCTGGGCGACGAGCGCGATGCGCTGCTCAGCGACCTGGACGTGATCCTGATGCGCAAGGATCCGCCGTTCGACATGGAGTTCGTGTACTCCACCTACCTGCTGGAACAAGCGGAAAACGCCGGCGTGCTGGTGGTCAACAAGCCCCAGAGCCTGCGCGACTGCAACGAAAAGCTGTTTGCCACGCTGTTCCCGCAGTGCACGCCGCCGACCATCGTCAGCCGTCGCCCGGACGTGTTGCGCGAATTTGCCGACCATCACGGCGACGTGATCCTCAAGCCCTTGGACGGCATGGGCGGATCCTCGATCTTCCGGCACACCGCCGGCCACCCGAATCTGTCGGTGATCCTGGAAACCCTGACGCTGCACGGCAAGCAGCAGATCATGATCCAGGGCTACCTGCCGGCCATCGTCGATGGCGACAAACGCATCCTGATGATCGACGGCGAACCGGTGGACTATTGCTTGGCGCGTATCCCGGCGGCCGGTGAAACCCGGGGCAACCTGGCAGCCGGCGGACGCGGCGAGGCACGGCCGTTGACCGAGAAGGACCGCTGGATCGCTGCCCAGGTCGGCCCGACCCTGCGGGAAAAAGGCCTGTTGTTCGTGGGCCTGGACGTGATCGGCGAGCACCTGACGGAAATCAACGTCACCAGCCCGACCTGCATCCGCGAGATCGATAACGCCTTTGGCACCGACATCGGCGGCATGCTGATGGATGCCATCGATCAGAAGCTCAAGGCTCGTTGATCCAGATCTGCTGAAGGAAACCCACATTGCGCTATCATGCCCGGCCTGAAAAAAACGCGATGTTGGTTTCCTTGTCATGACACTCCCGTCCGATCTGCCCCAAGAGCTCGCCCATCGTGGCGTGCGCCCGGCCGATCGCCTCGGTTTTACCCTGTTCCTGGCGGCGTTGATCCACCTGGCCTTGCTGCTGGGCGTCGGGTTTGCCACGGTCGAGCCGAAACAGATCAGCCAGACCCTGGAAATCACCCTGGCCACCTTCAAGAGCGAAACCAAGCCCAAGAAGGCCGACTTCCTCGCCCAGGAAAACCAGCAAGGCAGCGGCACCCTGGAAAAAAAGGCGATCCCCAAGACCACCGAGATCGCGCCCTTCCAGGACAACACGGTGCAGAAAGTCACCCCGCCGCCAGCGGCCAAGCCCGAAGTGCAGGAGACAGCGCCCAAGGCGGCCGTGACCACCGTGGCGCCGAAGCCGAAGAAAGCCCCGGTCAAGGAAGAGGTCAAGCCTGATCCCAAGCCCCAGGCCCCCGTGCCCACCTTCGACAGCTCCCAGCTGTCCAGCGACATCGCCAGCCTGGAAGCCGAACTGGCCCAGGAGCAACAGCTCTACGCCAAGCGCCCGCGCATCCACCGCCTGAGCGCCGCTTCGACCATGCGCGACAAGGGTGCCTGGTACAAGGACGAGTGGCGCAAGAAGGTCGAGCGCATCGGCAACCTCAACTACCCTGACGAAGCGCGGCGCAAGCAGATCTACGGCAACCTGCGGCTAATGGTCTCGATCAATCGGGACGGCTCGTTGTATGAAGTGCTGGTGCTCGAATCTTCCGGCCAGCCGTTGCTGGACCAGGCCGCCCAGCGGATCGTGCGCCTGGCCGCACCGTTCGCGCCGTTTACCGGGGACCTGTCGGACATCGACCGGCTGGAAATCATCCGCACCTGGAAATTCGCCCGCGGCGACCGGCTGTCCAGCAACTGATAACCCCCCAATCCCCTTGTGGGAGCGAGCTTTGTGGGAGCAAAGCTTGCTCGCGATCCAGGCGCTGCGGTCCTCAAGAGACCGCAGCGTTTTCATCGCGGGCAAGCCTTGCTCCCACAAAGCCCGCTCCCACATTTGATCGGTGTCGCCAGCCAGATCGGGGCATTTCCTGCACATCCCCAGCTTGTCAGTTCGGCCCTGCGCCGCCACACTAGCGCCTATGAAAAACGTCAGCCCCACCTACCTCAAGCATCACTTCCTGATTGCCATGCCGCACATGGCCGATCCGAACTTTGCCCATACCTTGACCTACATCGTCGAGCACACGGCCAATGGGGCCATGGGGCTGGTGATCAATCGCCCGCAGGAGCTGAACCTGGCGGACATTCTTGAGCAACTGCGGCCCGAGATCGAACCGCCACTTTTGTGCCAGCACGTGCCGATTTTCATCGGTGGCCCGGTGCAGACCGACCGCGGTTTCGTGCTCCATCCGTCGGGCCCCAAATACCAGGCCACGGTGGACCTGGACGGCTTGTCGCTGTCCACCTCCCAGGACGTATTGTTCGCCATCGCCGATGGCGTCGGCCCGCAGAAAAGCCTGATCGCCCTCGGCTATGCCGGTTGGGAACCCGGGCAACTGGAAGCCGAGCTGGCCGACAACGCCTGGCTGACCTGCCCGTTCGACGCCGACATCCTGTTCAATACCAGCAGCGAACTGCGCCTGGAAGCGGCGGCCAGCCGGTTGGGGGTCAACCTCAGCCTGCTCACCAGCCAGGCAGGACACGCCTGATGGCCCTGCGCTTGCTGCTGGGCTTCGATTACGGCACCAAACAGATCGGCGTAGCGGTCGGCCAGGTCATTACCGGCCAGGCCCGTGAGTTGTGCACCTTGAAGGCGCAGAACGGTGTTCCGGACTGGAACCAGGTCGAAGCGCTGATCAAGGAATGGAAACCCGATGCCGTGGTGGTCGGCCTGCCGCTGAACATGGACGGCACGCCCAGCGACATGTGCCTGCGCGCCGAAAAGTTCGCCCGCCGGCTCAATGGCCGCTACAACCTGCCCTTCTATACCCATGACGAGCGCCTGACCACCTTCGAGGCCAAGGGCGAGCGCCTAGTGCGCGGCGGGCAGAAAGGCAGCTACCGCGACAACCCGGTGGACGCCATCGCCGCCGCCCTGCTGCTGCAAGGCTGGCTCGACGCCAACGCCGCCCTGTTCGAAACCTGATTTTTTACAAAGCGCCGCCAAGGCGCTTTCTTTTAGCGACAAGCCGCGCCACTCACCACCGGCCCGGGAACCTGAAGGAGCCAGCATGAGCCTGCCCAATCCTGCCGAACTGATCAGCCAGATGGCGATTCGTCTCACGGCACACCTGGAACACCGCGGCATCAGCGAACCGCGCTACATCGGCATTCGCACCGGTGGCGTCTGGGTCGCCCAGGCCTTGCTCGAAGCACTGGGCAGCCAATCGCCGCTGGGCACCCTGGATGTGTCCTTCTACCGCGACGACTTCAGCCAGAACGGCCTGCACCCGCAAGTACGCCCCTCGGCGCTGCCGTTCGAGATCGAAGGCCAGCACCTGGTGCTGATCGACGACGTGCTGATGAGCGGCCGGACCATCCGCGCCGCCATGAACGAACTGTTCGACTACGGTCGCCCGGCCAGCGTGACGCTGGTGTGCCTGCTGGACCTGGACGCCGCCGAGCTGCCGATCCGGCCGAACGTGGTCGGCGCGACGCTGACGCTGGCCGCCCATGAGCGGGTCAAGCTCTCCGGGCCGTCGCCGCTGCAACTCGAACTGCAAGACCTTGCCCTTTAACTGCCCTTGTAAGAGTCCATCGCGATGACGCCTCTCGAAACCAAGCGCCCGCTGCAGCTCAACGATCAGGGCCAGCTGCGGCACTTCCTGTCCCTCGACGGCCTGCGCCGCGAGCTGTTGACGGAAATCCTCGACACTGCCGACTCGTTCCTCGAGGTCGGTGCCCGGGCAGTGAAGAAAGTCCCGTTGCTGCGCGGCAAGACCGTGTGCAACGTGTTCTTCGAAAACTCCACCCGCACCCGCACCACCTTCGAACTGGCGGCCCAGCGCCTGTCGGCGGACGTGATCACCTTGAACGTGTCCACGTCCTCGGCGAGCAAGGGCGAAACCCTGCTCGACACCTTGCGCAACCTCGAAGCCATGGCCGCCGACATGTTCGTCGTGCGCCACGGCGACTCCGGCGCAGCGCATTTCATTGCCGAACACGTGTGCCCGCAAGTGGCGATCATCAACGGCGGCGACGGCCGTCACGCCCACCCGACCCAGGGCATGCTCGACATGCTGACCATCCGTCGGCACAAGGGCAGCTTCGAAAACCTGTCGGTGGCCATCGTCGGCGACATCCTGCACTCGCGGGTCGCCCGCTCGAACATGCTGGCCCTCAAGACCCTCGGTTGCCCGGACATCCGCGTGATCGCGCCGAAAACCCTGCTGCCCATCGGCGTCGAGCAATACGGCGTGAAGGTCTACACCGACATGACCGAAGGCCTCAAGGATGTGGACGTGGTGATCATGCTGCGCCTGCAACGCGAGCGCATGACCGGCGGCCTGCTGCCCAGCGAAGGCGAGTTCTACCGCCTGTTCGGCCTGACCACGGCGCGCCTGGCCGGGGCCAAGCCGGATGCAATCGTCATGCACCCGGGGCCGATCAACCGCGGCGTGGAGATCGAGTCGGCGGTGGCCGACGGGCCGCACTCGGTGATCCTCAACCAGGTGACCTACGGCATCGCCATCCGCATGGCCGTGCTGTCCATGGCCATGAGCGGGCAAACGGCCCAGCGCCAATTCGACCAGGAGAACGCCCAGTGAAGCTCAGCATTCTCGGCGCACGCGTGATCGATCCGGCCAGCGGCCTGGATCAAGTGACAGACATCCATATCGACGCCTGCAAGATCGTCGCCCTGGGCGCCGCGCCCACCGGTTTCGTGGCGGCTGAAATCCTCGACGCCCAGGGCCTGGTGGCCGCGCCTGGCCTGGTGGACCTGAACGTCGCCCTGCGCGAACCGGGCTACAGCCGCAAAGGCAGCATCGTCAGCGAAACCCGGGCCGCCGCCGCCGGTGGCGTGACCAGCCTGTGTTGCCCGCCGCAGACCAAACCGGTACTGGACACCTCGGCCGTGGCCGAACTGATCCTCGACCGCGCCCGCGAAGCCGGCAACACCAAGGTCTTCCCGATCGGCGCACTGAGCAAAGGCCTCGACGGCGAGCAACTGGCCGAACTCATCGCCCTGCGGGACGCCGGTTGCGTGGCGTTCGGCAACGGCCTGAACAGTTTCCGCAACACCCGTACCCTGTGCCGCGCCCTGGAATACGCGGCGACCTTCGGCCTGACGGTGATCTTCAACTCCCAGGATCACGACCTGGCCGAAGGTGGCTTGGCCCACGAAGGCCCGACCGCCAGCTTCCTCGGCCTGCCGGGCATCCCGGAAACCGCCGAGACCGTGGCCCTGGCCCGGGACCTGCTGTTGGTGGAACAAAGCGGCGTGCGCGCCCACTTCAGCCAGCTGACCAGCGCCCGCGGCGCGGCATTGATCGCCCAGGCCCAGGCCCGCGGCTTGCCGGTGACTGCCGATGTGGCGCTGTACCAGTTGATCCTGACCGACGAGGCGCTGATCGACTTCAACAGCGTCTACCACGTCCAGCCGCCGCTGCGCACCCGCGCCGACCGCGATGGCCTGCGCGAGGCGGTGAAGTCCGGGGTGATCTCGGCCATCTCCAGCCATCACCAACCCCACGAGCGCGATGCCAAGCTGGCCCCGTTCGGCGCCACCGAGCCAGGCATCAGCAGCGTCGAACTGCTGCTGCCGCTCGCCCTGACGCTGGTGGAAGACGGCTTGCTGGACCTGCCGACCTTGCTGGCCCGCCTGAGCGCCGGCCCGGCCCAGGCGCTGCAATTGCCGGCGGGGAAACTGGCGGTGGGCGCCGCGGCGGACCTGGTGCTGTTCGACCCAGCCGCATCCACCGTGGCCGGCGAAGCCTGGCGCTCCAAGGGCGACAACTGCCCGTTCCTCGGTCACAGCCTGCCGGGAGTGGTGCGCTATACCCTGATGGATGGGCGGATCACCCACCAGGCCTGATACCGAGGCGCCTGCTTCGCGAGCAAGCCCGCTCCCACATTGGATCTGAGGTGTTCACACATCATGTGTTCACAGCGGATCCCGTGTGGGAGCGGGCTTGCTCGCGAATGCAGGCGACTCGGTCTAGCTGACTTAGTGAAAAGCCCCCCGCTTCTGTGCATTACGAATCGACACCTGATCGTTCAGCGTCCAGAAGTCATACAGCACCCCGAGAAAAAACACCCCGCCGGTCAGCAGGTAAATAATCCCGCTGATCCACTTGCCCTGGTACATCCGGTGTACGCCCAGCACCCCGAGAAACGTCAGCAGAATCCACGCCACGCTGTACTCGATCGGCCCTGGGGTGAAACGCAGGTCCGCCTCGCGGTCCATGGCCGGGATCAGGAACAGGTCGATCAGCCAACCGATGCCCAGCAGGCCGAAGGTGAAGAACCAGATCGTGCCCGTGACCGGCTTGCCGTAATAGAAACGGTGGGCGCCGGTAAAACCGAAAATCCACAGCAGATACCCAATGACTTTGCTGTGGGTATCGCGGATTGCGTCCTGCTGATAGCTGTTCATGAATGGCCTCTTTTGCCTCGATAGAAAAATTTGTTCGGACTTTTTGTGACTTTTTTGTGTCTCGCCGACAAGCGGTCCTGGGCGACACGAACCGGGGAAACCCCCGTGTCACGGGGGTTCTGTCGGACAATCAAGCCAAATTGTCGCCATTGTGCAGGGTTTACGCTGGGTTTCGAATCGACAAACGGCCTCGGAATGGCAAAAAAAGCTGTTATAAAGTTGCGCGCTAACCTTTAAGAGCCTTGCCTAATGCGTCCATTTTTCAAGACATGGCTAACCATCTGCCTATTATTGCCACTGGCCGCCCACGCCACCAATCGTGAGCAACGTCTTCCCAACGTCAACGGCTACACCCCGAAATCCCATGTTTCTGCTCCTTCGAGCAAGAACAAGCCAAGCGTCCAGCGCGTGGGCACGGCCAACAGCAAGCTGGTTCCGCCCATGGCGACCAAAGCGAGCAGCAACGTGCTGAGCCGCGCCGTGAATGTACTCGGCACACCTTATCGTTGGGGCGGCAGCAGCCCAAGTAAAGGCTTCGATTGCAGCGGGTTGGTGAAATACGCTTTCAACGACGCCACGTTCGACCTGCCGCGCACGTCCAACGCCATGGCCGCCGGTCATGGCGAGAAAGTCGAGCGCAAGGATCTCAAGCCCGGCGACCTGATCTTCTTCAAGCTCAAGAGCCGCCGGGTCAACCACGTGGCCATCTACCTGGGCAACGACCGCTTCATCCACGCCCCACGCCGTGGCAAGTCGGTGACCATCGACACCTTGAACAAGCCGTACTGGGACAGTCACTACGTGGTCGCCAAGCGAGTGCTGCCGAAAGAACCAGGTGCGCTGCGCGTGGTTCAGCGCTGAGCTGAAGAACTCACCGGCCCCCCTGTGGCGAGGGAGCTTGCTCCCGCGGGGTGGCGCAGCCGCCCCAAAACAGACCAATGATCTCTGGGGGCCCAATTATTTTGGGTCCGCTTCGCGGCCCAGCGGGAGCAAGCTCCCTCGCCACAGGGACCGTATCAGACCTTACTGACCGTTTCCCCGCCTCAGAAGTTATCCGGCGTACGCGCCCGCTCCCGGGCATGTTCGCGGCTGATCAGGCCCTTGTTCACCAAGTCCTTCAAACACATGTCCAGGGTTTGCATCCCCAGCGAGCCGCCGGTCTGGATGGACGAGTACATCTGCGCCACCTTGTCTTCACGGATCAGGTTCCGGATGGCCGAGGTCCCCAGCATGATTTCATGCGCCGCGATCCGGCCACCGCCGATCTTCTTGATCAGCGCCTGGGAAATCACCGCCTGCAACGACTCCGACAACATCGAGCGAACCATGGATTTCTCGTCACCAGGGAACACGTCCACCACCCGGTCGATGGTCTTGGCCGCCGAGGTGGTGTGCAAGGTGCCGAACACCAGGTGCCCGGTTTCGGCGGCGGTCAGCGCCAGGCGGATGGTTTCCAGGTCGCGCATCTCGCCCACCAGAATCACGTCCGGATCCTCCCGCAGGGCTGAACGCAGCGCCGTGGAGAAACTTTGGGTGTCGCGGTGCACCTCGCGCTGGTTGATCAGGCATTTGCGCGGTTCGTGAACGAATTCGATAGGGTCTTCGATGGTGAGGATGTGATGGTGCTTATGGCTGTTGAGGTAGTCGATCATGGCCGCCAGGGTGGTGGACTTGCCCGAACCGGTCGGCCCGGTCACCAGCACCAGCCCACGCGGCGATTCGGTCACCTTGCGAAACACCTCGCCCATTCCCAGGTCTTCCATGGTCAGGACTTTCGACGGAATGGTCCGGAACACCGCCCCCGCGCCGCGATTCTGGTTGAAGGCGTTGACCCGGAATCGCGCGACGCCCGGCACGTCGAAGGAAAAGTCGGTCTCCAGAAACTTTTCGTAATCCACCCGCTGCCGGTCGTTCATGATGTCGTAGATCAGTTCATGGACCTGCTTGTGGTCCAGCGCCGGCAGGTTGATCCGCCGCACATCGCCATCCACGCGGATCATCGGCGGCAGCCCAGCGGACAGGTGCAGGTCCGACGCCCCCTGTTTGGCGCTGAACGCCAGCAATTCAGTGATATCCATAGCGCTCCTCAATTCCAGTAGAATGCCGCGAACCTCACCGCTGGCGCTTCCTTTATGTCCACGATAGCAGACAACATTGCTCAGGTTAGTTCGCGCATCCGCACGGCGGAGCAGACCGTCCAACGCGCCGAAGGCAGTGTCCAACTGCTGGCCGTGAGCAAGACCAAGCCTGCCCAGGCCCTGCGTGAAGCCTATGCCGCCGGCCTGCGGGACTTTGGCGAGAACTACCTGCAAGAGGCCCTGGGCAAACAGGTCGAATTGACCGACCTGCCCTTGATCTGGCACTTCATCGGCCCCATTCAATCGAACAAGACGCGCGCTATCGCCGAACACTTCGACTGGGTGCATTCCGTGGATCGTTTGAAAATTGCACAGCGCCTGTCCGAGCAGCGCCCGGCCGAGTTGCCGCCGCTGAACATCTGTATCCAGGTCAACGTCAGCGGTGAAGCCAGCAAATCCGGCTGCGCCCCGGCGGACCTGCCCGCCCTGGCCAGCGCCATCAGCGCTCTGCCGCGCCTGACGCTGCGCGGGCTGATGGCGATTCCCGAACCCACCGAAGAACGTGCCGCCCAGGATGCAGCCTTCGCCGCCGTTCAACGCCTGCAAGCCAGCCTGGCACTGCCGCTGGACACGCTTTCCATGGGCATGAGCCACGACCTCGAGGCGGCCATTGCCCAAGGCGCCACCTGGGTGCGCATCGGTACTGCCCTGTTTGGTGCCCGCGACTATGGTCACTCCTGAACCATGACCGACTCATCTCTTTATAAGGACCTGTCATGAGCAACACGCGTATTGCCTTCATCGGCGCCGGCAACATGGCCGCCAGCCTGATCGGCGGCCTGCGGGCCAAGGGCCTGGACGCTTCGCTGATCCGCGCCAGCGATCCGGGTGAAGAGACCCGCACCCGAGTGAGTGCCGAGCACGGCATCGAAACCTTCGCCGACAATGCCCAGGCCATCGACGGCGCCGACGTCATCGTGCTGGCGGTCAAGCCGCAAGCGATGAAAACCGTCTGCGAAGCCCTTCGCCCCAGCCTCAAGCCCCATCAACTGGTGGTATCGATTGCCGCCGGCATCACCTGCGCCAGCATGAACAACTGGCTCGGCGAGCAGCCGATCGTCCGCTGCATGCCCAACACTCCGGCGCTGCTACGCCAGGGCGTCAGCGGCCTGTTCGCCACGCCACGCGTGAGCGCCGAGCAACGCCAGCAGGCCGAAACGCTGCTGTCGGCCGTCGGCCTGGCCCTGTGGCTGGACACCGAACAGCAACTGGACGCGGTCACCGCCGTCTCCGGCTCCGGCCCGGCGTACTTTTTCCTGCTGATCGAAGCCATGACCGCCGCTGGCGAAAAACTTGGCCTGACCCGGGAAACCGCCGCCCAGTTGACCTTGCAGACCGCCCTCGGTGCCGCGCACATGGCGGTGTCGAGCGACGTCGATGCGGCCGAGCTGCGTCGTCGCGTAACCTCGCCGGCCGGCACCACCGAAGCGGCCATCAAATCGTTCCAGGCCGGGGGCTTCGAAGCCCTGGTGGAAAAAGCACTCGGCGCCGCCGCGCACCGCTCGGCCGAAATGGCCGAACAACTGGGCCAATAAGGAGCCATTCATGATTGGATTGAACACTGCAGCGGTCTACGTGCTGCAAACCCTCGGCAGCCTGTACTTGCTGATCGTGCTGCTGCGTTTCGTGCTGCAACTGGTGCGCGCCAACTTCTACAACCCGCTGTGCCAGTTCATCGTCAAGGCCACCCAGCCGCTGCTCAAGCCGCTGCGCCGGATCATCCCGAGCCTGTTCGGCCTGGACATGTCGTCGCTGGTCCTGGCGATTCTCGTGCAACTGGCGCTGATGGCCCTGACCCTGCTGCTGACCTACGGCACCACCGGCAACCCGCTGCAATTGCTGATCTGGTCGCTCATTGGCGTCACCGCGCTGTTCCTGAAGATTTTCTTCTTCGCCATGATCATCAGCGTGATCCTGTCGTGGGTCGCGCCGGGCAGCCATAACCCGGGGGCCGAACTGGTGAACCAGATCTGCGAACCGGCCCTGGCGCCGTTCCGCCGCATCCTGCCGAACCTGGGTGGCCTGGATATCTCGCCGATCCTGGCGTTCATGGTGCTCAAGCTGATCGACATGCTGGTGATCAACAACCTGGCGGCGATGACCATGATGCCGGAAATCCTGCGGCTGCTGATCTGACCCGATACCGGCCTGATCAGTCAGCAACTCTCTCTGTGGGAGCAAAGCTTGCTCGCGAAACAGGCGCCTCGGTCCCCAAAAGACCGCATCGCCCCCATCGCGGGCAAGCCTTGCTCCCACAGGGCCTACGCTCACCGAAGAATCAGCGCCGCCCTTTGCTTGCCGCCCGCCCCAGCGGTCTTTAGACTTACGCCTCATTTCAACGCGAGCAGGGTCGATGCCAGCTGCCTTTCCCCCCGATTCCGTTGGTCTGGTGACGCCGCAAACGGCGCATTTCAGCGAGCCCCTGGCCCTGGCCTGCGGCCGTTCGTTGCCAGCCTATGACCTGATCTACGAAACCTACGGCACCCTCAATGCCACGGCGAGCAATGCCGTGCTGATTTGCCACGCCTTGTCGGGGCATCACCACGCCGCTGGCTACCACAGCATCGACGACCGCAAGCCCGGCTGGTGGGACAGCTGCATCGGCCCGGGCAAGCCCATCGACACCAGCAAGTTCTTCGTGGTCAGCCTGAACAACCTGGGCGGCTGCAACGGTTCCACCGGCCCCAGCAGTCTCAACCCGGACACCGGCAAGCCCTTCGGCGCCGATTTCCCGGTGCTGACCGTGGAAGACTGGGTCCACAGCCAGGCCCGCCTGGCCGACCGCCTCGGTATCGGCCAGTGGGCCGCCGTGATCGGCGGCAGCCTGGGGGGCATGCAGGCCCTGCAATGGACCATCACCTACCCGGACCGCGTGCGCCACTGCCTGGCAATCGCCTCGGCCCCCAAGCTGTCGGCGCAAAACATCGCCTTCAACGAAGTGGCGCGCCAGGCGATCCTCACCGACCCCGAATTCCACGGCGGTTCGTTCCAGGAACACGGCGTGATCCCCAAGCGCGGGCTGATGCTGGCGCGGATGGTCGGGCACATCACCTACCTGTCCGACGACTCCATGGGCGAGAAATTCGGCCGTGGCCTCAAGAGCGAAAAGCTCAACTACGACTTCCACAGCGTCGAGTTCCAGGTCGAAAGCTACCTGCGTTACCAGGGCGAGGAGTTTTCCGGGCGTTTCGACGCCAACACCTACCTGTTGATGACCAAGGCGCTGGACTACTTCGATCCGGCGGCGAACTTCGACGATAACCTGGCGAAAACTTTCGCCAATGCCACCGCCAAGTTCTGCGTGATGTCGTTCACCACCGACTGGCGCTTCTCCCCGGCGCGCTCGCGGGAGCTGGTGGACGCGCTGATGGCCGCGCGCAAGGACGTCTGCTACCTGGAAATCGACGCGCCCCAGGGCCACGACGCCTTTTTGATCCCGATCCCGCGCTACCTGCAGGCGTTCGGCAACTACATGAACCGTATAACGCTGTGAGGACGCCATGAGAGCCGATCTGGACATCATCCAGGAATGGATCCCCGCCGGCAGCCGCGTGCTCGACCTGGGCTGCGGCAACGGCGAACTGCTGACCTGGCTGCGGGACAACAAACAGGTCACCGGCTACGGCCTGGAAAACGACCCGGACAACATTGCCGAGTGCGTCGCCAAGGGCATCAACGTCATCGAGCAGGATCTGGACAAGGGCCTGGGCAACTTCGCCAGCAACAGCTTCGACATCGTGGTCATGACCCAAGCCCTGCAAGCGGTGCACTACCCGGACAAGATCCTCGACGAAATGCTGCGGGTCGGGCGCCAGTGCATCATCACCTTCCCCAACTTCGGCCACTGGCGTTGCCGCTGGTACCTGGCGAGCAAGGGTCGCATGCCGGTTTCGGATTTCCTGCCCTACACCTGGTACAACACGCCGAACATCCACTTCTGCACCTTCAAGGATTTCGAAGCGCTGTGCCGCGAACGCGAAGCCAAGGTCATCGATCGCCTGGCCGTGGACCAGCAGCACCGCCACGGGTGGGCCAGCAAGCTATGGCCTAATCTGTTAGGTGAAATAGGCATCTATCGGGTCAGCAGCCCAGGCCTTGCCGATTACCAGGTCGCGGTGTAAGCCCCGGCCTCACCAGGAGCACGACATGAAACGTCTAGCGTTGTTTCTCATCACCGCGTGCCTGAGCGTGGGCGCCATGGCCGCCGACGTCATCAAGGGCGAGCGCAAGGAAGTGTTCGGTGATATCACCGTGCACTACAACACCTTCAACTCCACCTTCCTGACGCCGGACATCGCCAAGGCTGCCGAGCTGATTCGCAGCAAGAACCAAGGTGTGATCAATGTCTCGGTGATCAAAAGCGGCAAGCCATTGATCGCCGACGTCAGCGGCACGGTGAAGGACCTGACCAGCAAGACAGTCCCCCTCTCCTTCCGCCAGATCACCGAACAAGGCGCGATCTATTACATCGCCCAGTATCCAGTGGACCAACAGGAAACCCGCACCTTTGAAATCAAGGTGCAAACCGGCGACAAGATCAACACCATCAACTTCAACCAGGAACTGTTCCCAGGCGAATGATGAACCTCACCCAACTCGTACTGGCCAGCCACAACGCCGGCAAACTCAAGGAACTGCAGGCCATGCTCGGCGGGTCGGTGCAGTTGCGCTCGATTGGCGAATTCAGCCAGGTGGAACCGGAAGAGACCGGCCTGTCGTTCGTCGAGAACGCCATCCTCAAGGCCCGCAATGCCGCACGCATCTCGGGCCTGCCGGCGCTCGCCGACGACTCCGGGCTGGCCGTGGACTTCCTCGGCGGCGCACCGGGCATTTACTCGGCCCGTTACGCTGACGGCAAAGGTGATGCGGCGAACAACGCCAAGCTGCTCGATGCCCTCAAGGACGTGCCCGAAGCCGAGCGCGGCGCGCAGTTTGTCTGTGTGCTGGCCCTGGTCCGCCACGCCGACGATCCGCTGCCGATCCTCTGCGAAGGCCTGTGGCACGGGCGCATTCTCACCCAAGCCAGCGGCGAGCACGGTTTTGGCTACGACCCGTTGTTCTGGGTGCCGGAGCGCAATTGCTCCAGCGCCGAGCTGGGGCCGGTGGAAAAAAACCAACTGAGCCACCGCGCCCGCGCCATGGCCCTGCTGCGTCAACGCCTGGGCCTGCAATGATCGATGACGCTCCCGCACCGCTGATCCATGGCGGTGCACAAACGCCCCGGGCGCCACTGCCGGTGTTGCCGCCCCTGGCGCTGTACATCCACATCCCGTGGTGTGTACGCAAATGCCCCTATTGCGACTTCAACTCCCACACCGCCAGTCCACAGCTGCCGGAGGAGGAATACGTCGACGCTTTGCTGGCCGATCTCGATCAGGATCTGCACGGGGTTCATGGTCGCGAACTGAGCTCGATCTTCTTCGGTGGCGGTACGCCAAGCCTGTTCAGCGCCCAGGCCCTGGGCCGATTGCTCAAGGGTGTCGAGGCGCGGATACCGTTCGCCCATGACATCGAAATCACCCTGGAAGCCAACCCCGGCACGTTCGAGCAAGAAAAATTCGTCGCTTACCGGGCCTTGGGCATCAACCGCCTGTCCATCGGTATCCAGAGCTTCCAGCAGGCCAAGCTCGAAGCCCTGGGGCGGATCCACAACGGTGACGAAGCGGTGCGCGCCGCCGGCATGGCCCGCCAGGCCGGGTTCGACAACTTCAACCTGGACCTGATGCATGGGCTGCCCGACCAGTCCCTCGACGACGCCTTGAGCGACCTGCGCCAAGCCATTGCCTTGAAGCCGACTCACCTGTCCTGGTACCAGCTGACGCTGGAACCGAACACGGTGTTCTGGAATCAGCCGCCGACCTTGCCCGAAGACGACACGCTGTGGGATATCCAGGAAGCCGGGCAGGCCTTGCTGGCCGAACACGGCTACGCCCAATACGAAGTCTCGGCCTACGCCCAGCCCGGCCGAGCGGCGCGGCATAACCTCAACTACTGGAGCTTCGGCGACTTCATCGGCATCGGCGCCGGCGCCCACGGCAAGCTCAGCCATCCGGACGGGCGCATCGTGCGCACCTGGAAGACCCGACTGCCCAAGGACTATCTCAATCCGGCCAAAAGCTTCCAGGCTGGCGAGAAAACCCTGGCCAATGAAGAACTGCCGTTCGAGTTCCTGATGAACGCCCTGCGCCTGACTGCAGGCGTGGACGCGCGTCTGTACCCGGAACGCACCGGGTTGCCCCTGCAAAGCCTGGCCGAAGGCCGGCGCGAGGCCGAACAAAGCGGGTTGTTGCAGGTCGAACCGACACGTCTGGCGGCCACCGAGCGCGGACAGCTGTTTCTCAATGACTTGCTGCAGACATTTCTGAGCTGATCAACACAAGGAAATCGAATGGATCTGGTACTCGACCTGCTGGCCACCGTGTCCCGCTGGAGCCGCAGCAACCTGTCGGAAATCTCCCTGGCATTGGTAGGCTGCCTGCTGGTGCTGTTTGGTGCCGACATCAAGGGCTGGGTCGACCAACGCCTGGGCAGCATCGCCGGCGCCTTGCGCGTCCCCTTGATCGCCCTGCTGTGCATGATCGGCAGCGGTGCCGCGCTGATCTATGCCACGCCATGGATCGTCAGGGGCTTGAGCCAGTTCAACAACTACAGCCTGGCGCCAGTGTTGTTGGTGGTGCTGGTGTTGATTGGCGTGGTGGCGGATCGGCGCTGATCCAGGCACGCCAGAAACAAATGTGGGAGCGAGCCTCTGTGGGAGCTGAGCTTGCTCGCGATGCAGGCGACTCGGGGTTCAGGTTGCGACCGAGGCGCTGCTGTCGCGGGCAAGCCTTGCTCCCACAGAAGCTCACTCCCACATTGGGTATCGCGTGATACTTATGCCACCTTCTCGAACTTCAAATCCCAAACCCCATGCCCAAGCCGTTCGCCACGGCGTTCGAACTTGGTGATCGGCCGTTCGGCCGGGCGTGGCACGCACTTGCCGTCTTCGGCCAGGTTGCGATAGCCCGGGGCGACGTTCATCACTTCCAGCATGTACTCGGCGTAGGGTTCCCAGTCGGTGGCCATGTGCAGCACACCGCCGACCTTCAACTTGCTGCGCACCAGTTCAGCGAACGACGCCTGGACGATACGGCGCTTGTGGTGCCGGCTTTTGTGCCAAGGGTCCGGGAAGAACAGCATCAGCCGGTCGAGACTGTTGTCGGCCACGCAGCGGTTGAGCACTTCGATGGCGTCGCAATCGTAGACCCGCAGGTTGGTCAGTCCTTGGGTCAGCACGCCGTTGAGCAGCGCACCCACGCCGGGACGGTGGACTTCCACCCCGATGAAATCCTGCTCCGGCGAAGCGGCGGCCATTTCCAGCAACGAGTGGCCCATGCCGAAGCCGATTTCCAGCGAGCGCGGGGCCGAGCGGCCGAACACCTGGTCAAAATCCACCGGTGCATCGGCCAGGGGCAGGACAAACAGCGGCGCGCCCTGCTCCAGGCCGCGCTGCTGGCCTTCAGTCATGCGCCCGGCGCGCATCACGAAACTCTTGATGCGGCGGTGCTGGCGCTCTTCGCCTTCTTCCGGCAGGACCGGCGTGTCGTTCGATTCAGTCATCAATGGCTCTTACTTGATCAGACCATCCAGCGGCGAGGAGGCGCTGGCGTAAAGTTTTTTCGGCATGCGGCCGGCCAGGTACGCCAGGCGACCGGCGACGATGGCGTGCTTCATGGCTTCGGCCATCAGGACTGGCTGCTGGGCGTGGGCGATGGCCGAGTTCATCAGCACCGCTTCGCAGCCCAACTCCATGGCGATAGTGGCGTCGGAGGCGGTGCCGACACCGGCATCCACCAACACCGGGATCTTGGCTTCTTCCAGGATGATCTGCAGGTTGTACGGGTTGCAGATCCCCAGGCCAGTGCCGATCAGGCCGGCCAGCGGCATGACCGCGATGCAGCCGATTTCCGCCAGCTGACGGGCAATGATCGGGTCATCGCTGGTGTAGACCATCACGTCGAAACCTTCCTTGACCAGGGTTTCGGCGGCCTTGAGGGTTTCGATCACGTTGGGGAACAGGGTTTTCTGGTCCGCCAGCACTTCCAGCTTCACCAGGTTGTGGCCATCGAGCAGTTCACGAGCCAGGCGGCAGGTGCGCACGGCCTCGATGGCGTCGAAGCAACCGGCGGTGTTCGGCAGGATGGTGTAGCGATCCGGCGGCAGGATATCCAGCAGGTTCGGTTCGCCCGGGTTCTGGCCGATGTTGGTCCGGCGCACGGCGACGGTCACGATCTCGGCGCCCGAGGCCTCGATGGCCAGGCGGGTTTCTTCCATGTCGCGGTATTTGCCGGTGCCTACCAGCAAGCGCGACTGGTAGGTACGACCGGCCAGGACGAAGGGCTTGTCGCTACGAACGATGCTCATGGGAAATCCTCTGTTGGGGTGAGGTTCTTGCGAAATGCTGCGAAACCGAGGCGGCTAGCCACCACCGATGGCGTGGACCACTTCGACCGAATCGCCGTCGTTCAACGTGGTTTCGGCGTGCTGGCTGCGCGGGACGATATCCAGATTGAGCTCCACCGCGACGCGACGTCCAGCCAGTTCCAGACGGGTCAGCAGGGCCGCAACGGTTTCACCGTCGGGCAGTTCAAGGGGTTCGCCGTTCAACTGAATGCGCATGCCGGATGCCGCCATCATTTTTAGGGGCTGGCATTCTAGCCCGATCAGTCAGGGCGACCCAAGCCATTCGTCATGAAATGGACTGCCCGGTCAGCCCAGCCGCCAGGCGGCAAGCCCCAGGCACAACCAGCCGATCAGGAACGCCACGCCACCCAACGGGGTGATGATGCCCAGCTTGCTGATGCCGGTCAGGGTCAACAGGTACAGGCTGCCGGAGAACAACAGGATGCCGATGACAAACGAAATCCCGGCCCAAGTGACGACGCGTCCGGGAATGTGCGTGGCCAGCAACGCAACGCCCAGCAACGCCAGGGTGTGCACCAGTTGGTAGGTGACGCCGGTGTGGAAAATCGCCAGGTAATCGGCGCTCAGGCGATTTTTCAGGCCATGGGCGGCAAATGCCCCCAGCGCCACGCCCGTGAAACCGAAAAAAGCCGCCAGCATCAGAAAGCTACGCAACATGGGAACTCCAGTCAGACTCGGTGGACAGGGTCTGTATAATGGCCCGCTCGACGGGTTCGGCCAAGCCATCTCTATGCTGCGTTTATTGTTTCGACGATTCCTTAAAGCCCTGCTCTGGTTCGCCGTCGGCAGCGTCGTGCTGGTGCTGCTGTTTCGCGTGGTGCCGCCGCCGTTCACCGCGCTGATGATCGAGCGCAAGGTTGAATCCTGGTTCGGCGGTGAGCCGATCGACCTGCAACGCACCTGGCAGCCTTGGGACCGGATTTCCGACAGCCTCAAGGTGGCGGTGATCGCTGGTGAAGATCAGAAATTCCCCGAGCACTGGGGCTTCGACATTGGCGCGATCCAGGCCGCCTTCGCTCACAATGGGCGTGGCGGTTCGATTCGCGGCGCCAGCACCCTCAGCCAGCAAGTGTCCAAGAACCTGTTCCTGTGGTCGGGCCGCAGTTGGCTGCGCAAAGGCCTGGAGGCCTGGTTCACCGCGCTGATCGAGGTGCTCTGGCCCAAGCAGCGGATCCTTGAGGTGTACCTCAACAGCGTCGAGTGGGATGACGGTGTGTTCGGGGCGGAAGCCGCAGCACGCCACCACTTCCGCACCAGCGCCGACGCCTTGTCCCGGCAACAGGCCAGCCTGCTGGCGGCGGTATTGCCCAACCCGCGGAAATGGAGCGCCAGCCGGCCGAGCCCCTATGTGCTACGGCGGGCGGGCTGGATTCGCCAGCAGATGAGCCAGCTGGGGGGCGACAGCTACCTGCTGGAGCTCGATCGTTCGCGGCGAGCGCCTTGGGCGCAGTAGCCCAGACACTGGAAATCCCTTGTGGGAGCGGGCTTGCTCGCGAATGCGGTGCGTCAGACACATTGATATGGACTGACACACCGCATTCGCGAGCAAGCCCGCTCCCACAGAGGTTTTGCCCACACAAACAAAAACGCCCCGATCATCACTGATCGGGGCGTTTTTCATGGCTGCTATCGCAGGTCAAGCCGCAATCGACACCTTGAGCTTGTTCATCGCGCTCTTCTCGAGCTGGCGAATCCGCTCGGCCGACACGTTGTACTTCTGCGCCAGGTCGTGCAGCGTGGCTTTTTCCTCGGCCAGCCAGCGCTGGTAGAGGATGTCGCGGCTGCGTTCGTCCAGCACTTCCAGGGCTTCGTGCAGGTTGGTGTTGGAGTTGTCGCTCCAGTCGGCGTCTTCCAGTTGACGCGCCGGGTCATACCGGTGGTCTTCCAGGTAGTTGGCCGGCGATTGGAAAGCGCTGTCGTCGTCCGCTTCGGCGGCCGGGTCGAAGGCCATGTCATGGCCGGTCAGGCGGCTTTCCATCTCGCGCACTTCCCGGGGTTCTACGCCCAGGCTTTCAGCCACGCGGTGGACTTCTTCGTTGTTCAGCCAGGCCAGACGCTTCTTCTGGCTGCGCAGGTTGAAGAACAGCTTGCGCTGGGCCTTGGTGGTCGCGACTTTCACGATGCGCCAGTTGCGCAGGATGAACTCGTGGATTTCCGCCTTGATCCAGTGCACGGCGAACGACACCAGGCGCACACCCATTTCCGGGTTGAAGCGCTTGACCGCCTTCATCAGGCCGACGTTGCCTTCCTGGATCAGGTCGGCCTGGGCCAGCCCGTAGCCGGAATAGCTGCGGGCGATATGTACGACAAAACGCAGGTGGGCGAGCACCATCTGCCGAGCCGCCTCAAGATCCTGCTCATAATAGAGACTCTCGGCCAGTTCACGCTCCTGCTCGGGCGTCAGCAAGGGAATGCTGTTCACCGTGTGCACATAGGCCTCCAGGTTCGCACCCGGGACCAGAGCATAAGCAGGTTGCAAAGAAGTGGTCATACGAAAAAACCTCCGACTCACATAACTCGTGCAGTTCAGCACTGCGAAAATTGACCGGGAACCCAAAGACAAGTTCCCACAAAAACCGAAAGGTCAATACGCGCAAAAAACACTATTTTGGCGCAAGCTCACGCAAGTGGCGTGCGACCGCAATCCATGCACCGATATAACCCAACAGCACCGCGCCAAGCAAGAGCGACAGACCGTCGGCGACTGGCACTCCGGCCAGCGCGAAATCACTGCCGTACAAACCGGCCAGCCCCACTACCGCATCGTTCAGCCAGTCCAGGCCAAACGCCAATACGCCCCAGGACAGAATCCCCGCACCGAAGCCATACAGCGCCCCCATATAAAGGAAGGGCCTGCGAACATAACTGTCCGTACCGCCGACGAGTTTAATCACTTCTATCTCGGTGCGGCGGTTTTCAATATGAAGACGAATGGTATTGCCTATCACCAAAAGTAATGCAGAAACCAGCAGCACCGTCAGACCGAAGACAAACCGGTCGCCGAGCTTGAGGATCGCCGCAAGACGCTCGACCCAGACTAGATCAAGTTGCGCCTGTTGTACCTTCGGCAACTCGGAAAGTCTTTGTCTTAATGCTTCAAGGGCGGGCTTGTCGACCTCGTTCGGGGTCACCAGCACCACGCCCGGCAGCGGGTTCTCCGGCAGTTCCTTGAGCGCGTCGCCCAGGCCGGACTGTTGCTGGAACTCTTCCAGCGCCTGCTCGCGGCCGATGTACTCGGCTTCGGCCACTCCCGGCATCGCCTTGATCTGCTCACCCAATGCCTGGCCTTCGGCGGGACTGGCGTCCATCTGCAGGTAGAGGGAAATCTGCGCCGCGCGCTGCCAGGAGCCGCCCAGGCGCTCCACATTATTCAGCAATAATGACAGGCCCATGGGCAGGCTCAAGGCAACCGCCATCACCATGCAGGTAAAGAAGCTGCCGATGGGCTGCTTGCCCAGACGCCGCAGGCTGTCCAGCAGGCTGGCGCGATGGCTTTCGATCCAGGCGCGCAGCAGCGTGGCGAAGTCCGGGCCGTCGTCATCGTCGCGCTTTTTCTTTTGCGGCTGCGGATCGGAGGCCTTCGGGGCCACGCGTTCGGCCACTTTCGGGCTGCGAGTAGCACTCATGCGCCAGCCTCCCCGTCACCGATCAATCGACCGCGTTGCAAGGTGAGCATGCGGTGACGCATGCGGGCGATCAGGGCCAGGTCGTGACTGGCAATCAGCACACTGGTGCCCAGGCGGTTGATGTCTTCGAACACGCCCATGATTTCCGCCGCCAGGCGCGGGTCGAGGTTACCGGTGGGCTCGTCCGCCAGCAGCAAGGCCGGGCGATGGACGATGGCGCGGGCGATGCCGACGCGTTGTTGCTGGCCGGTGGAGAGGTCGCCCGGGTACAGGTCGGTCTTGTCCGACAGGGCCACACGCTCCAGGGCCGAGTCCACGCGCTTGATGATCTCGGCCTTGGACAGGCCAAGGATCTGCAACGGCAACGCCACGTTGTTGAACACCGTGCGGTCGAACAACAACTGGTGATTCTGGAACACCACGCCGATCTGCCGCCGCAGGTAGGGGATCTGGGCATTGCTGATGGTGCTCAGGTCCTGGCCGGCCAGCAGCAGTTTGCCGGTGGAAGGCCGCTCCATCGCCAGCAACAGGCGCAGCAAGGTGCTTTTACCGGCGCCGGAATGGCCGGTGACAAACAGAAACTCGCCCCGACGGACCCGAAAGCTCAGCTCATGCAAGCCGACGTGACCGTTCGGATAGCGTTTACCGACCTGTTCGAAACGAATCATGAATGCTCCCGTTCGGCAAACAGTGCCTGGACAAAGGGCTCGGCTTCAAAGGTGCGCAAGTCGTCGATGCCTTCGCCCACGCCGATGTAGCGAATGGGCAGGCCGAACTGCTTGGCCAGGGCGAAAATCACCCCGCCCTTGGCGGTGCCGTCGAGCTTGGTCAGGGCCAGCCCGGTCAGTTCGACGGTCTGGTTGAATTGCTTGGCCTGGTTGATGGCGTTCTGGCCGGTACCGGCGTCCAGCACCAGCAGCACTTCGTGGGGCGCGTCGGCGTCGAGCTTGCCGATCACCCGGCGCACCTTCTTCAATTCTTCCATCAGGTTGTCTTTGGTGTGCAGGCGACCGGCCGTGTCGGCGATCAGTACATCGATGCCACGGGCCTTGGCCGCCTGCACGGCGTCGAAGATCACCGAAGCGGAGTCGGCGCCGGTGTGCTGGGCGATCACCGGGATCTTGTTGCGCTCGCCCCACACTTGCAGTTGTTCGACCGCGGCGGCGCGGAAGGTGTCGCCGGCGGCGAGCATGACTTTCTTGCCTTCGAGTTGCAGCTTCTTGGCCAGCTTGCCGATGGTGGTGGTCTTGCCGGCGCCATTGACACCAACGACCAGGATCACGAACGGCTTGTTCTGCGAGGCGATCACCAGCGGCTTTTCCACCGGCTTGAGCAGGCTGGTCAGCTCGCCCTGCAGGGATTTGTACAGGGCGTCGGCGTCGGTCAGCTGCTTGCGTGCGACCTTCTGGGTCAGGCTCTGGATGATCACCGAGGTGGCCTCGACGCCGACATCGGCGGTCAGCAGGCGGGTTTCGATGTCCTCCAGCAATTCGTCGTCGATGACTTTCTTGCCCAGGAACAGGCTGGCCATGCCTTCGCCGATGCTGGCGCTGGTCTTGGACAAGCCCTGCTTGAGGCGGGCGAAGAAGCCGACCTTGTTTTCCTCAGCGCTACGGACGGGCTCGACGGGGGCCATGACTTCCAGCACAGCAGGTGCCGGATCGGGGGCGGCAGGCGCAACCACGGGTGCAACGACGGCGGCTGGCGGTTCAATGACAGCTTCGACGACTGGCGCCTCGACAACCTGTGTCGGCGCTGGAATCGGCGGGGTGATATGGGGCGCCGCTTCCTCGACCAGCGCGACGGGCTCTTCCGCCACCGGCAAGGTCAGCCAGGGCGTTTGCTCGGCGGGCGGGGTCAGCGGCTGCTCGGCCATCGGCTCGGCAACGGGCTCAGGCTCGACCGGTTGCAGCACCGGCTCGGCGATCGGCAGGACAATGGGCGCGGCCTCTTCGGCCACTGCCTCGGCGGCGGGCTCAGGCAGCGCTTGTGGCTGTTCGACGACGGTATCCTGCGGCTTCTTGCGCAGCCATCCGAACAGGCCTTTTTTCTCGCCAGCCGCGGCTGGGGTCTTCTTGTCGTCGTTGGAACCAAACATGGAGGACGGCTATCTCACGGTAGCGACGCGCCACGAGGGCGCCTCGGTGATAAATATTCAATGCTGAACAGACTGCGTTTCATCCAGCTTGTTCACGCGCAACATTTTGTCGAAGCGTCCCCGGACGCCTCAAAGTCGATTTTTTCGAAGGACTGGTACGGCATCATCGGCGAAAACGCCGGGATCAACGAGCAAACCCAGGGTTTCTCCGCAGAACCCAGACAACCCCGGGCCGATAAAAGGCCCGATAGGCGTGGCCGCCAGTAAAACGGATCAGTATCCTAGCACCTCCTCGCCTGCTGAGGCTAAGACCTAGCAGGCAACCCAACAGGTTTAAACACGAATGAATGCTCTTGCCCGCCGCGCCGCAGGCCTGCTGCTCAGCACAGTTTGTCTGCCTCTTTCAGCCCTGGCTGCCGACCCACAACCCACCCATGAATTCACCCTCGACAACGGCCTGAAGGTCGTCGTGCGCGAAGACCATCGTGCGCCGGTGGTGGTGTCCCAGGTCTGGTACAAGGTCGGTTCCAGCTACGAAACGCCAGGCCAGACCGGTTTGTCCCACGCCCTTGAGCACATGATGTTCAAGGGCAGTGAAAAAGTCGGCCCCGGCGAAGCGTCGCTGATCCTGCGCGACCTCGGTGCCGAAGAGAACGCCTTCACCAGCGACGACTTCACCGCCTACTACCAGGTGCTGGCCCGCGACCGCCTGGGCGTGGCCTTCGAACTGGAAGCCGACCGCATGGCCAGCCTGCGCCTGCCGCCGGAGGAATTCAGCCGCGAAATCGAGGTGATCAAGGAAGAGCGCCGCATGCGCACCGACGACAAGCCCATGTCCAAGGCCTACGAGCGCTTCCAGGCCATGGCTTACCCGGCCAGCGGCTACCACACGCCGACCATCGGCTGGATGGCCGACCTGGACCGGATGACCGTCGAGGAACTGCGTCACTGGTACGAGTCCTGGTACACCCCGAACAACGCGACCCTGGTGGTGGTTGGCGACGTGACGCCGGAGGAGGTCAAGGCCCTGGCCCAGCGTTATTTCGGCCCGATTGCCCGGCGCGCGGTGCCGGTCGCGAAAATCCCCCTGGAACTGGCCGAACCCGGCGAACGCCAGATCACCCTGCACGTGCAGACCCAACTGCCCAGCGTGATGCTGGCCTTCAACGTGCCGAGCATCGCCACCGCGACGGACAAGGCGTCGGTCAACGCGCTGCGGCTGATCTCGGCCCTGTTGGACGGCGGCTACAGCGGCCGGATCCCGACCCAACTGGAGCGCGGCGAAGAATTAGTGTCCGGCGGCTCGTCGAGCTACGACGCCTTCACCCGCGGCGACTCGTTGTTCACCTTGTCGGCGACGCCCAACACGCAGAAAAACAAAACCCTCGCCCAAGCAGAAGCAGGTTTGTGGCGCCTGCTTGAGCAGTTGAAAACCACCGCCCCGACCGCCGACGAACTGGAACGCGTGCGCGCCCAGGTCATCGCCGGCCTGGTGTATGAGCGCGACTCGATCACCAGCCAGGCCACCGCCATCGGCCAGCTGGAAACCGTCGGCTTGTCCTGGAAGCTGATGGACACCGAACTCGCCGAACTGCAAAGCGTGACCCCGCAAGACATCCAGAAGGCAGCCCAGCTGTATTTCACCCGCTCGCGCCTGAGCGTTGCGCACGTCCTGCCCGAGGAGAAAGCTCATGAATGAGCGCAAATCATCGCGCCTGGTGCCGATCGGCCTGGTATTGATCGCCCTGGCCGGCGCCCTGGCCTTTTACCTGTCGCCGTCCAGCGACTCCAACGCCAGCCAGGCATTGGACAAGGCCAAGTCCGGCAACAAGCTGCAATCCCTGGCCGAACTGAACGACAAGGCCCCCAGTCGGCGCCAGCTCGACGTGCAAACCTGGACAACCGCTGACGGCGCCAAGGTGCTGTTCGTCGAAGCCCGGGAATTGCCGATGTTCGACCTGCGCCTGACCTTCGCCGCCGGCAGCAGCCAGGACGGCGACGCCCCCGGCCTCGCCCTGCTGACCAACGCCATGCTCAACGAAGGCGTGGCCGGCAAGGACGTCAGCGCCATCGCCCAAGGTTTCGAAAGCCTCGGCGCGGACTTCGGCAACGGCGCCTATCGGGACATGGCCGTGGCGTCCCTGCGCAGTCTCAGCGCAGCCGACAAGCGTGAGCCGGCATTGAAGCTGTTCGCCGAAGTCGTTGGCAAACCAACCTTCCCCGCCGACTCCTTCGCCCGGATCAAGAACCAGATGCTCGCCGGCTTCGAATACCAGAAGCAGAACCCCGGCAAACTGGCGGGCCTGGAACTGATGAAGCGCCTCTACGGCGAGCATCCTTATGCCCACTCCAGCGACGGCACCGCCGACAGCATCCCACCGATCACCTTGGCCCAGGCCCGGGCTTTCCACGCCAAGGCCTATGCCGCCGGCAACGCCGTGATCGCGCTGGTGGGGGACTTGTCCCGCGCCGAAGCCGAAACGATTGCCAACCAGGTCGCCGCCGCGCTGCCCAAAGGCCCGGCCCTGGCGAAAACCCCGGCACCGGTGGAACCGAAGGCGAGCATCGGCCACATCGAGTTCCCGTCCAAGCAGACCAACCTGATGCTCGCGCAATTGGGCATCGACCGCGACGATCCGGACTATGCCGCGGTATCCCTGGGCAACCAAATCCTCGGCGGCGGTGGCTTCGGCACGCGGCTGATGACTGAAGTCCGTGAAAAACGCGGCCTGACCTACGGCGTGTATTCCGGCTTTACGGCGATGCAGGCCCGCGGCCCGTTCATGATCAACCTGCAGACCCGTGCCGAGATGAGCGAAGGCACCTTGAAACTGGTGCAGGACGTGTTCGCCGACTACCTCAAGAACGGTCCGACCCAGAAAGAACTCGATGACGCCAAGCGTGAGTTGGCGGGCAGCTTCCCGCTGTCCACCGCCAGCAATGCCGACATCGTCGGCCAGCTCGGCGCCATGGGGTTCTATGACTTGCCGCTCAGCTACCTGGAGGACTTCATGCGCCAGTCCCAGGAACTGACGGTCGAGCAGGTCAAGGCCGCGCTGAACAAACACCTGAGCACTGACAAAATGGTCATCGTCACCGCCGGCCCGAGCGTGCCGCAAAAGCCGTTGCCGCCCCCTACTGACAAACCTGCCGAGCAGCCGCTCGGGGTTCCGGAGCACTAATGGCCCGCCCATCGAATTCCAGCAAGAAACCTGTGCACAACGGTGTGAACCAGTTGCGCATCATCGGCGGCGAATGGCGCAGCCGGCGCCTGAGTTTCCCGGATGCCCCGGGGTTGCGCCCCACCCCGGACCGCGTGCGGGAAACCCTGTTCAACTGGCTCGCGCCGTACGTGGCAGGCGCCCGGGTGCTCGACCCGTTCGCCGGCAGCGGCGCGCTGTTTCTCGAGGCCCTGTCCCGTGGCGCCGCCATGGGCCAGGCGCTGGATGCCAGCAACCTGGCGGTCTCCAGCCTCAAGGAACACCTGGGCACCCTGCGTTGCACCGTCGGTCAGGTACAGACCGCCGACGCGCTGCGCTACCTGGACAGCCAGCCGGCAACGCCTTTCGACCTGGTGTTCCTGGACCCTCCTTTCAACCAGAACCTGTTGCCGACGGTCTGCGCCTTGCTCGAGGAGCGTCACTGGCTGGCCGAGGATGCCTGGGTCTACACTGAAAGCGAGACTGCCCCGTCCACCCTGGGCTTGCCGGGCAACTGGCGCTTGCACCGCGAGCAGAAATCCGGACGGGTGTATTACGCGTTGTGGCAGCGTTTGACAAAGGACATTGGCTGAACGGCTGACCAGTGCATCGAGAATAATAATGATGTCCGCCGCATCTGAACGTTTCGTCCCTGCCCCGGGCCTTGGCAACCCGCACCTGCAAACCTTGTGGGGCCCCTTGTGGCGCCAGACCACCCACATCGAGCGTCAACGCGAGCGCCTGTGGCTGGAAGACGGTGATTTCCTCGACCTCGACTGGCACGGCCCCCACAGCGCCGAGGCGCCACTGGTGCTGGTGCTGCACGGGCTGACCGGCTCTTCCAACTCGCCTTACGTGGCCGGGTTGCAGCAGGCGCTCGGTCGCCAGGGCTGGGCCAGCGCGGCCTTGAACTGGCGCGGCTGCTCGGGCGAGCCGAACCTGTTGCCCCGCAGCTACCACTCGGGCGTCAGCGAAGACCTGGCCGCCGCCATTACTCACTTGCGCGCCAGGCGGCCCTTGGCGCCGCTGTTTGCGGTGGGTTATTCACTGGGCGGCAATGTGTTGCTCAAGCACTTGGGAGAAGCCGGCCGCGACAGCCAGTTGCAAGGGGCCGTGGCGGTCTCGGTACCGTTTCGCCTCGACCAGTGCGCCGATCGCATCGGCCAGGGATTTTCCAAGTTCTACCAGGCGCACTTCATGCGACAGATGGTGGCCTATGTGCGCAACAAGCAACGCCAGTTCCAGCACGACGGACGCCACGAAGGCCTGGCGACCCTGGCGGCCCTTGGCCCGCTGGAGAACATGCGCACCTTCTGGGACTTTGACGGCCGGGTGACGGCACCGCTGCACGGGTTCTCCGATGCCGCGGACTACTACCGCCGCGCCTCCAGCCGTTATTTCATGGCGAGCATCAGCACGCCGACCCTGGTCATCCAGGCCGCCGACGATCCTTTTGTGTTTCCCCACAGCCTGCCCGAACCCGGCGAGTTATCCACCTCGACCCGACTTGAACTGCACGCCCGGGGCGGGCATGTCGGGTTTGTCGACGGAACCCTGCGGCGCCCGGGGTATTACCTGGAGCGACGGATTCCCGATTGGCTGGCCGGCCTGAGGCGCGGCTGACCATTTGCAGACAACACAAATCCACTGTGGGAGGTGTTCACCGGTTCAGCGTTCGCCAGGAATCCCCTGTGGGAGCGAGCTTGCTCGCGATAGCGGCGGGACAGCGACATTGAAATTGCCTGGCACACCGTCATCGCGAGCAAGCTCGCTCCCACAATTTTTTTGGGGTGTTCACCGGTTCAGCGTTCACCAGGAATCCCCTGTGGGAGCGAGCTTGCTCGCGATAGC
>NZ_JACVAH010000015.1:0-209309 GCF_014851795.1 Pseudomonas sp. Pdm06 | reverse complement strand
CAGCGACATTGAAATTGCCTGGCACACCGTCATCGCGAGCAAGCTCGCTCCCACAATTTTTTTGGGGTGTTCACCGGTTCAGCGTTCACCAGGAATCCCCTGTGGGAGCGAGCTTGCTCGCGATAGCCGTGGGGCAGCGACATTGAAATTGCCTGGCACACCGTCATCGCGAGCAAGCTCGCTCCCACAATTTTTTTGGGGTGTTCACCGGTTCAGCGTTCACCAGGAATCCCCTGTGGGAGCGAGCTTGCTCGCGATAGCCGTGGGGCAGCGACATTGAAGTTGCCTGGCACACCGTCATCGCGAGCAAGCTCGCTCCCACATGGTTAGGGGCTGGGCTATTCGCCCTTTGCCACGCCCCGCTGGGGATCATTGATCCATTCACTCCACGAGCCGGCATACAGCCTTCCCAAGGGATACCCTGCCAGGCACAAGGCGAACAGGTTATGGCACGCCGTCACGCCGGAGCCGCAGTACGCCACCAGTTCGGTGGGCGAGCGCTCGCCCAGTTTTTCGGCGAAGCGTTGCTTGAGCTGGGCGGCCGGCAAGAAGCGTCCATCGGCGCCCAGGTTGTCGGTGAACGCTGCGCACTGGGCGCCCGGGATATGCCCGGCCACCGGGTCGATCGGCTCGACTTCGCCCTTGAAGCGCGGCAACGCCCGGGCATCCAGCAGGGTCATGGCCGACTCACCGAGGCGTTGTTGCAGCGCTTGCGCATTGATCAACAAGCTCGCATCCGGCGCCCCCGTGAAAGTCCCACGACTGTGCTGCGGCGGATCCAGACTCAAAGGCAAGCCAGCGGCATGCCAGGCCTTGAGCCCACCGTCGAGGATGGACACGCCATCGCGCTTGCCCAGCCAGGCCAGCAACCACCAGGCCCGCGCGGCATAAGCGCCGGGGCCGTCGTCGTACAGCACGACGTCGCTGTCGTTATCGAGCCCCCAAGCCCTGAGGCGCTCGATCAAGGCCTCGGGCTCGGGCAGCGGATGACGCCCGGTCACGCCTTTGGTCACCGGCCCGCTCAGGTCGCGCTCAAGGTCCGCGAACGACGCCCCGGCAATGTGGCCCTCGGCATAACTGCGTTGGCCGTAATCCGGGTCTTCCAGGGCAAAACGACAGTCGAGGATGACCAGCCCGGGCCGTGATCGCCGCTGTTCGAGGGCTTGGGGGCTGATGAGTTGCGCGATGGGCATGGTGAGCTCCTGTGGCTAAGTCGGGGATCGATCCTACTGCCCTTCCTCCAGGGTCTGGGCCAGGGGGACGTAATATTCCTTGAACAGTGCATCCACCGCTTCGCGGGCCTGATCGGTCACGAAACCGGCTTCCAGCACCAGCACCTGATAGACGCCGCGCTTGATGGCCTGCTCACTCAGGTGGCTGAAATTTTCCCGCGTGGTGCACAAGAACCGCACCCAGGACGTGAGGATGATCCAGGCGTTGAGGGTCAGGGACTCGATCTGCACCCGGTCCATCTTCAGGATGCCAGCGGCAACGAAACCTTCGTAGATCGCGGTGCCGTGGATCAGGCAGCGCTGGGAAAACCGACGATAGCGGGCCGCAAGGTCCGGATCGCTGTCGAGCAGATGCTCCAGGTCCCGGTGCAGGAAGCGATAGCGCCACATGGCCGCCAGCAGCTCCTGCAGGTAGAAGCGCTTGTCATCCACCGTGGCCGCCCGGCCCTGGGGCGGACGCAGGAAGCTGTCCACCAGGTTCTCGTATTCACTGAACAGCACGGCGATGATCGCCTGCTTGTTGGGGAAGTGGTAATAGAGATTGCCCGGAGACATGTCCATGTGGGCGGCGATGTGATTGGTGCTGACGCTGCGCTCACCCTGTTGGTTGAACAGCTCGAGGCTGTTTTGCACGATGCGCTCGCTGGTTTTCATTCGTGGGGCCATGGTTTGGGCTTTAATTCGACGAAGGCATTGATCGGCATCTTACGACCTATCGGTCACAGGAAAAACCCACAGCCGTTGCGGATGCCATTGACTTTCTAGAGTATAAGCTCTAGAAAGCCCTCATTCTAATAACATCCGGTGCCTGACGATGCCTGCCGACGTTGCCTACCTGCACGAGTCTCAACAACAACTGGACGAACTGCGGTCGCTCTTCGATGCCCAGCGCCAGGCCTACGCTGCCCACCCAATGCCACCGGCCGAACAGCGCCGGCAATGGCTCAAGGCACTGCGCGAGGTATTGAGCAACGAACGACAAGCCTTGATCGACGCCATCAGCCAGGATTTCAGCCACCGCAGCGCCGACGAAACTCTGTTGGCCGAGCTGATGCCCAGCCTGCACGGCATCCATTACGCCAGCCGGCACCTCCAGGGCTGGATGAAACCCTCCCGACGCAAGGTGGGCATGGCCTTTCAACCGGCCTCAGCCAAAGTGATCTATCAGCCGTTGGGCGTGGTCGGGGTCATCGTGCCGTGGAACTACCCGCTGTTCCTGGCCATCGGGCCGTTGGTCGGGGCGTTGGCGGCGGGCAACCGGGTGATGCTCAAGCTCAGCGAATCGACACCGGCGACCGGCTTGCTGCTCAAGCAGTTGCTCGCCCGGATCTTCCCCCAGGACCTGGTGTGCGTGGTGCTCGGCGAGGCGGAGGTCGGCATGGCGTTTTCCAAGTTGCCCTTCGATCACCTCTTGTTCACCGGCGCCACCAGCATCGGCAAGCATGTCATGCGGGCCGCTGCTGAAAACCTGACCCCGGTCACCCTGGAGCTGGGTGGGAAATCGCCGGCCATCGTGTCGGTCGATGTACCCATCAAGGACGCCGCCGAACGCATTGCCTTCGGCAAAACCCTGAATGCCGGGCAAACCTGTGTCGCCCCGGACTATGTGCTGGTGCCGCAGAACCGCGTCGGTGAATTCGTCGAAGCGTATCGCGAGGCGGTTCGCGGGTTTTATCCGACCCTGGCGGACAACCCGGACTACACCGCCATCATCAACGAACGACAACTGGCGCGGCTCAATGGCTACATCAGCGACGCCACCGGCAAGGGCGCGTTGCTGATCGAGCTGTTCGAGCAAGGCCAGGGTCGCCGCATGCCACACAGCCTGCTGCTCAACGTCAACGATGAGATGACCGTCATGCAAGACGAGATCTTCGGCCCACTGCTGCCCATCGTGCCCTATGACCATCTGGACCAGGCGTTTGCCTACATCAATCAGCGACCCCGCCCGCTGGCGCTCTACTACTTCGGCTACAACAAGGCCGAACAGCATCGCGTGCTCCACGAAACCCATTCCGGCGGCGTCTGCCTGAACGACACGCTGTTGCATGTCGCCCAGGATGACATGCCGTTCGGCGGCATCGGGCCCTCGGGAATGGGGCATTACCACGGGCATGAAGGCTTCCTGACCTTCAGCAAAGCCAAGGGCGTGCTGACCAAACAGCGATTCAACGCGGCGAAGCTGATTTATCCGCCCTACGGCAACCCCTTGCAGAAACTGATTCAGAAGCTGTTTGTCCGCTGACGCGTGTCTGCCCGGGTAATCACAATCATGAACGCCAGCCTCACCGATACCCCCGCGCTGTCACGGCGCGGCCTGCTGAAATTCAGCCTCGGCGCCAGCGCCTTCCTGGCCACCGTCGGACTGGGCGCCAGCCTGAGCGGCTGCTCGCCAAGCCAGCCGGCCGCCGGCCTGACGGCCCTGCGCGACAGCGACCTGGCGTTTTTACGCGCCGTCATCCCTGTGATGCTGGACGGCGCAGTGGCCGTCGGGCAGATCCCTGCCGCCATTGACGCGACCCTGGGCAGCCTGGACAGAAGCCTGGCCCACTTGTCCCCCGCCATGCTCAAGCTCCTGCACCAGCTGTTCGATGTGCTCACGCTGGGCGTTACCCGCGGGCCACTGACCGGGGTCTGGGGGGCGTGGGAAAACGCCAGCGCCGATGACATCCGCCAGTTCCTCGCGCGGTGGGAAAACAGTTCGCTGGATCTGCTACAGCAAGGTCACAGCTCGTTGCTGCAATTGGTGATGATGGCCTGGTACACCCAATCCGAAGCCTGGGCGCATTGCGGGTATCCGGGGCCGCCAACGGTTTGAAAACCAGAACCACCCCCTGTGGGAGCGGGCTTGCTCGCGAATGCGGTTACACATTCAACACTTGTGCAAGCTGACCCGCCGCATTCGCGAGCAAGCCCGCTCCCACAGGGGTCTACATACTCATAACAATAAGAGCGCCTGAACATGCCCGTACCCGATCCCTTTCGCGAAGGCCTGGCCCGTGGCTGGACCACCTACAACGGCGCGCAGTTGACCGAGGACCTGACCCTGGAAGCCGACGTGGCAATCATCGGCAGCGGTGCCGGTGGCGGCACCACGGCGGAAATCCTCAGTGCTGCCGGCTACCGGGTGTTGCTGATCGAGGAAGGGCCGCTCAAGACCAGCCATGACTTCAAGCTGCTCGAAGACCAGGCCTACAGCAGCCTGTACCAGGAAAGCCTCGGGCGCATGAGCAAGGACGGCGCCATCACCATTCTCCAGGGCCGGGCCGTCGGTGGCACGACGCTGATCAATTGGACCTCCAGCTTCCGCACGCCCGACCAGACCCTCGATCACTGGGCCGCCGAGCACAACGTCAAGGGCCACGGCCGCGCTGAAATGGCGCCCTGGTTTGCACAGATGGAACAACGCCTGGGCGTGGCGCCGTGGCTGGTTCCGCCCAACGCCAACAACGACGTGATCCGCAAAGGCTGTGAACAATTGGGCTACGCCTGGCACGTCATCCCGCGTAACGTGCGCGGCTGCTGGAACCTGGGCTATTGCGGCATGGGCTGCCCGACCAACGCCAAGCAGTCGATGCTGGTCACCACCATCCCGGCCACACTGGACAAGGGTGGCGCGCTGCTTTACCTGGCGCGGGCCGAACGCCTGACGATCAAGAACGATGCCGTTGCCGGCCTCGAGTGCCAGGCCATGGACGAGCGTTGCGTGGCGCCCACCGGGCGGCGCATCACCGTCAAGGCACGGCACTACGTGCTGGCGGGCGGCGGCATCAACAGCCCCGGCCTGCTGTTGCGCTCCGCTGCGCCAGACCCGCACGAACGCGTGGGCAAACGCACCTTCCTGCACTTGGTGAACATGTCCGCCGGGCAATTCGACGAGGTCATCAACCCGTTCTACGGTGCGCCGCAATCGATTTATTCGGATCACTTCCAATGGCAGGACGGAACCACCGGCAAGATGTCCTACAAGCTCGAAGTCCCGCCCTTGCACCCGGCGCTCGCCGCCACGCTGTTGGGCGGGTTCGGCCCCGAGAACGCCTTGCACATGTCCCGGCTGCCTCACACCCACGCCATGCTGGCACTGCTGCGCGACGGTTTTCACCCGGACAGCCCCGGCGGCCGCGTCGAGTTGCGCAGCGACGGCACACCCGTACTCGACTACCCCATTTCGCCGTATACCTGGGACGGCTTGCGCCGGGCCTTCCACAGCATGGCCGAAATACAGTTCGCCGGCGGCGCCAAGGCGGTGATGCCCCTGCACAACGACGCACGCTACGTGAAGACCCTGGCCGAGGCCCGCACGCTGATCGACGGGCTCGACCTGGCCTTGTACCGCACGCGCCTGGGCAGTGCCCACGTGATGGGTGGCTGCGCCATGGGTGAAGACCCGAAAACCGCCGTCACCGACAGCCTGGGCCGCCATCATCAACTGGGCAACCTGTCGATCCATGACGGCTCGCTGTTCCCCACCAGCATCGGCGCCAACCCGCAATTATCGGTGTACGGGCTGACCGCACAATTGGCGACAGCCCTGGCCGAACGCCTGAAAACCCCATGAATATCCGGATTATTCGCAGCGTCTATAGTGCTTTCTTATCCAACAGCCGACTTGGCCGACCGAGAAGGCTGCGATACCATCCGACTCCCCAACGGACTCCCGCCAGGACGACGCGATGAACCGAGTGTTGTACCCAGGTACCTTCGACCCTATTACCAAGGGCCATGGCGATCTGGTCGAACGCGCCGCGCGCCTGTTCGACCACGTGATCATTGCCGTCGCCGCCAGCCCGAAGAAGAACCCGCTGTTCCCGCTGGAGCAACGTGTGGAGCTGGCCCGCGAGGTCACCAAGCATCTGCCCAACGTGGAAGTGGTCGGCTTCTCGACGCTGTTGGCCCACTTTGCCAAGGAAAAGAACGCCAATGTGTTCCTGCGCGGCCTGCGTGCGGTCTCGGACTTCGAGTACGAGTTCCAACTGGCCAACATGAACCGCCAACTGGCACCGGACGTCGAGAGCCTGTTCCTGACGCCGTCGGAGCGCTACTCCTTCATTTCCTCGACCCTGGTACGGGAAATTGCGGCGTTGGGCGGTGATATCACCAAGTTTGTCCACCCGGCCGTGGCCGATGCGCTGACCCTGCGCTTCAAGAAATGACCGGCAGGCGCTGCGAGCCACCTCGCAACGCAACGCAGTCCATCGCGCCCGCGTGCACTGCGCTCGCCAATGCGGCACAATTGCGCCCATACGTTTTCAGATGCCCGGGCCCAACGCCCCGGCAGGAGCCTGCATGTCCCTGATCATCACCGACGACTGCATCAATTGCGACGTCTGCGAACCCGAATGCCCGAACGAGGCCATTTCCCAAGGCGAGGAGATCTACGTCATCGACCCGAACCTGTGCACCCAGTGCGTCGGCCACTACGACGAACCCCAGTGCCAGCAGGTTTGCCCGGTGGATTGCATCCCGCTGGACGAGGCTCATCCGGAGACTGAAGAGCAGTTGATGGCGAAATATCGCAAGATTACTGGCAAGGATTGAGCTTTTAGGCGGCCCCACAGGCCCCATCGCGAGCAAGCTCGCTCCCACAGGCGCTTTGCTTCAGGCACTAAACACAGCAGATCCCTGTGGGAGCGAGCTTGCTCGCGATGAGGCCAGCAGCAGCACCCAAGCTCCAGCTGCCCGCCTCACTCCTGCCGCTCAAACCCCTCCCCCACACACCCCAGGCACCGCACGAACGTGGCCCTGGCCGGGTCCACCACCAACGCCTTCCCCGCATCGCCGACCCCACCGCCCAGCGCGGTAAAGGGCAACGACACCACGAATGCCCCAGCCCCGATCACCGTAGCGGCGAGCAGCAGCGGGCGGGCGATCAGCAAGTCACCGAGCATGGCGAAGGCCGGCGGATTCTGGATGGTGTAGCGCGGGTCGCCGCTGCCGCTGTTTGCCAGGGCAGGCAAACCGACACTCAGCAGCAGCGCTAGAACGACAGGTCGAAGCGGTTTCATCGGGCGATCCTTCGGCTAAATCAATATGACTACTGACTATAGACCGTCGGACGAATCAGCTCTGGCAGCGTGGGCACCAGACACTGGCACGCTGGCCCAGGCGGATCTCCCGCAGCCCCGTGCCACAGACCTTGCACAATTCCCCGCCCCGGCCGTAGACGAACAGCTCCTGCTGGAAATAGCCGGGCTGGCCGTCCCCACCGATGAAATCCCGCAACGTGGTGCCGCCGCGCTCGATGGCATGGGCGAGGATGCGCTTGATTTCGATCGCCAGCTTCAGGTAACGCCCCCGGGAAATGCCTCCGGCAGCCCGACGCGGGTCGATCCCGGCGGCGAACAGCGCCTCGGTCGCGTAGATATTGCCCACGCCCACCACCACCGCGTTGTCCATGATGAACGGCTTGACCGCCATGGAACGCCCCCGCGACAGCTGGAACAACCGTTCGCCATCGAACAGGTCGGTCAAGGGCTCGGGGCCGAGGCGAATCAGCAACTCGTGATTGAGCGGGTCGAGGCTCCAGAGCATCGCGCCGAAGCGCCGAGGGTCGGTGTAGCGCAAGGCCAGGCCGGACTCCAGCTCGATGTCCACGTGCTCATGCTTGAGGGCCGGCATGCCGACCTCCACCAGCCGCAGGTTGCCGGACATGCCCAGATGGCTGATCAACGTGCCGACCTCGGCATTGATCAGCAGGTACTTGGCCCGCCGCTCCACCTGCACGATGCGCTGGCCCGAGAGCCGCACATCGAGATCTTCAGGGATCGGCCAGCGCAGGCGGCGGTCACGGACCACCACGCGACTGACCCGCTGGCCTTCAAGATGGGGCGCGATGCCGCGACGGGTGGTTTCGACTTCCGGCAGTTCTGGCATGAGGTTCTCGCGTCAGGCGACGCCACGCACTCAACGAGAGGCGAGGTCGCGAATTTCCTGTTTCTGGGTCTGGAAGTCGTATTCCGACAAACCGATGTAGTCGAGCACCAGGCTCCCGACGCTATCCCACTCGTGGTCTTCGGCCTGGTTGCCGAGCACCCGGTGGGACGCACAGATGTTCTCGGACATCTTCAGGATCGCCAGCAGGTTTTTCAGCTGGCTGTTGTTGCGTGAAGAGTCGTCGCTGAAGACCGCCAGGGCATTGTGGTGGTTGGCGATCGCCTGGCTGACGTGATCCGGCAGGCGCCAGGATTTGGAGGTGTAGTAACCGACCACCGCATGGTTGGTGTTGAACACGCGGTTCTCGGTGTCCACCACCCGGCACTCGGCGCTGGCACTGGCGTAGGCCTCCTCCAGCACGCTCATGTAGTTGGGGAACTGCTTGAGCATCAACGGCACGCCGCAGTCGTGGAACAACCCCAAGGCATAGGCTTCGTCACCGTTCTCCAGGCCGACGCGCTTGGCCAGGGTCAGGCAGGTCATCGCCACGTCCTGGGCGGTATCCCAGAAGCGGTTCAGGGTCACGATGGCGTCGTCGTGCAGCTCGCCCTTGATCGACTGCGCATTGATCAGGTTGATGATCGAACGGCTGCCCAGCAGGTTCACCGCGCGCTGGATCGAGGTGATCTTGTTGCGCAGGCCGTAATAGGGCGAGTTGACGATCTTGAGCAAGGCTCCCGAGAGACCCGGGTCCTGGGAGATCAACTTGGCGATGGTCTCCAGGTCCGGGTCGGGCATGTACTGCTCCATCTGCAGATCCACCATGATCTGCGGCTGGGGCGGCACACTGATCCCTTGCAGGGACTGTTGGATCTGTTCGGCGGAAAGTTCTTTGGACATGAGTACACACTCTGGGTCAGGCGGGGATTCTAACCCTTAAAGATGGATCCGATACACCACCGGGCCACCGATCGTCCTTCAAGCCCGTCAACCCTTGCAACACGGTATACTCCCGCTCTTTTTTCCGGAGCGACGTCATGTCCCTGCCTAGCCTGCGCCTCAAAGCCAACGCCGACCGTCGCCTGCGCGCCGGCCACCTGTGGGTCTACAGCAACGAAATCGATGTGGCCGCCACGCCCCTGCACGGCTTCAAGGCCGGCGACCAGGCCATCCTCGAAGCCGCCGGCGGCAAGCCGTTGGGCATCGTTGCGATGAGCCCCAACAACCTGATCTGCGCCCGGCTGCTGTCCCGTGACGTGAAGCTGCCGCTGGACAAGTCCCTGCTGGTGCATCGCCTCAACGTGGCGTTGTCCCTGCGCGAGCGGCTGTTCGACAAGCCGTTCTATCGCCTGGTCTACGGTGACTCCGACCTGTTGCCAGGCCTGGTGGTCGACCGTTTCGGCGACATCCTGGTGGTGCAGATCGCCTCGGCCACCATGGAAGCCCACAAGGACGACGTGATCGCCGCCCTGACCCAGGTGCTCAAGCCCAGCGGCATCCTGTTCAAGAACGACTCCGCGGCCCGTGACGCCGAGGGTCTGAACCGCTACGTCGAGACCGTGTTCGGCCTGGTGCCGGAATGGGTGGCCCTGGAAGAGAACGGCGTGAAGTTCGAAGCGCCGGTCATGGAAGGCCAGAAAACCGGCTGGTTCTACGACCACCGCATGAACCGCGCACGCCTGGCCCCGTACGCCAAGGGCAAGCGCGTGCTGGACCTATTCAGCTACATCGGCGGCTGGGGTGTGCAAGCCGCGGCGTTCGGCGCCAGTGAAGTATTCTGCGTCGATGCCTCGGCCTTCGCCCTCGACGGTGTCGAGCGCAACGCCGCGTTGAACGGCTTCGCCGAGAAGCTGACCTGCATCGAAGGCGACGTGTTCGAGGCCTTGAAAGAACTCAAGGCCAGCGAAGAACGTTTCGACGTGATCGTGGCCGACCCACCGGCCTTCATCAAGCGCAAGAAGGACCTGAAGAACGGCGAAGGCGCCTATCGCCGTCTCAACGAGCAAGCCATGCGCCTGCTCAGCAAGGACGGCATCCTGGTCAGCGCGTCGTGCTCGATGCACCTGCCCGAAGACGACCTGCAAAACATCCTGCTGACCAGCGCCCGTCATCTGGACCGCAACATCCAACTGCTCGAACGCGGCGGCCAGGGACCAGACCACCCGGTACACCCGGCCATCGCCGAGACCCGCTACATCAAGAGCATCACCTGCCGGTTGTTGCCCAACAGCTGACACCGGGCGGGGCCAGTGCCGCAGCGCTGCGCCCCGCGCACTCGAATCGCATTCTGATCGCGGCCTCGGCTGCGATTTTTTTGCGCGTCTGAATAAGTCCGCAGGAGAACTCCCACGCAATTACCAGAGCCTTCCTACTCAATCTCCCCGCGCCCGGCGGGCATGACGCATTAGGATTGAAAGCGCCCCTCAGGTACGCCTTGGACCTCGTCAATGATTGATCCGCAAAATCGTCTGGCTGCCCGCAAACCAGCCACCGTCGGCTTGTTGCTGACGCTGACGCTGCTCGGCGTCTTTCCCATCGATGTCGTGCTGCCCTTGTTCCCCGCCCTGTCCGAGCATTTTGAACGCTCATCCGCGGACATTGCCCTGTCTGTCAGCCTGTTCGCGGTGGGGATTGCCCTTTCCCAACTGCTGGTCGGCCCGCTCTCCGACGTCATGGGACGAAAAAACCTGCTGTTGATCGGAATCACCGTTTCCGCCGTTGGAGCAGCCGGTTGCGTGCTCGCCGACGGTTACGGGGCCTTTCTGTTCTTGCGTGTCGTCCAGGCCTTGGGATGCGGTTGCTTCGTACTGTCCCAAGCGCTGATCCAAGACCTGTTCACCGGTCGGGAACAGCAGCGCCTGCGGATCTTTCTGGTCACCTGCGGGGGGATTTTCATTTCCGTTTCGCCCCTGGCCGGCACCGGGCTGCAAAGCTGGATGGGCTGGCGAGGCAGCTTCCTGGTGTTCATTGCCCTGGCAATCGGTGCATTCATCAGCGCCTGTCGTTTACTTCAACGCCCTGTGGCAGACAGCCAACCCAGGCGCCTGGATTTCATCGCATCCTATCGAAAGGTCTGCGGCGACTTCAGCTTCATGGCCTATTGGTTAACCTCGGCGCTGGCTTTTTCCTGCCACTTTTCGTTCATCGTCATATCGCCGCTGGTCCTGATCGACCAGTTGCGCCTCTCCCCCGAGGCTTTTTCCCTGGCGCTGCTGGGCTATGGGCTGGCCTACATCGGCGGGGGCGCGGTAGCGTCCGTGCTGAGCAATCGAATCGATCCACAGACGCAAATCATCACGGGGCTGGTCCTGATCCTCGCCGCAGGCCTCCTGATGCTGGGGCTTGCCAATCACCTGGGTTTGTCAGTCACCACCCTGTTACTGCCCATGATCGTGTGCACCACCGGAACGACCATTGCCCGCGCAGCCGCCCACACCCAAGCCATGAACAGATTTCCTGGGCGGGCCGGCACGTCCGCCTCCGCCGGCAGTGTGCTGATCTTCATCGTCGGCGGGCTGACCAGTGCCGCGATCAGCCTCACCCCGCTGGACTTGCAGCTCACCCTGGCCCTGTGCCTGGTCCTGCTCAGCCTGCTGGGGCTGGCGCTCAATGCCCTGGTCCGACAGCGTGACAGGGGGTTGTTGACCGGCTGAACCCTGCCAGTCGTCATCCCGTGCACGACATTGGCGCCCGATCAGCGCTTTGCGTCATTTCATCCTGGCGCCAGCGGTGTAGAATCGTGGCATTCATCGCCATTCATCCCCGGCGGGTTTATGAGCTCATGCCGAGGCGCGCAGCGATCCTGCAAAGTCATCGGCCACTTCCGGACACACGGCCAAACCCAGGTGCTCCAGACGTCGACAGAAGCTCACTTCCCCATTGATACCTGATAAGTACCTGATTAGCCGCCCGGAGTGCTCCATGCCTGATTACCGCTCGAAAACATCCACCCATGGCCGCAACATGGCCGGCGCCCGTGCCTTGTGGCGCGCCACGGGGATGAAGGATGACGACTTCAAGAAGCCGATCATCGCCATTGCCAACTCCTTCACCCAGTTCGTACCCGGCCACGTCCACCTCAAGGACCTCGGCCAACTGGTTGCCCGGGAAATCGAACGCGTCGGCGGCGTTGCCAAGGAATTCAACACCATCGCCGTGGACGACGGCATCGCCATGGGCCACGACGGCATGCTGTATTCGCTGCCGAGCCGCGAGATCATCGCCGACTCCGTCGAATACATGGTCAACGCCCACTGCGCCGACGCCATCGTGTGCATTTCCAACTGCGACAAGATCACCCCGGGCATGCTCATGGCCGCCCTGCGCCTGAACATCCCGGTGATCTTCGTTTCCGGCGGCCCGATGGAAGCCGGCAAGACCAAGCTCGCCAGCCACGGCCTCGACCTGGTCGATGCCATGGTGATCGCCGCCGACTCCAGCGCCTCTGACGAGAAGGTTGCCGAATACGAGCGCAGCGCCTGCCCGACCTGCGGTTCGTGCTCCGGCATGTTCACCGCCAACTCGATGAACTGCCTGACCGAAGCCCTGGGCCTGGCCCTGCCGGGCAACGGTTCGACCCTCGCCACCCACAGCGATCGCGAGCAGTTGTTCCTGCAGGCCGGCCGGACCATCGTCGAGCTGTGCAAGCGCTACTACGGCGAAAACGACGAGTCGGTGTTGCCGCGCAACATCGCCAACTTCAAGGCGTTCGAAAACGCCATGACCCTGGACATCGCCATGGGCGGTTCCACCAACACCATCCTGCACTTGCTGGCCGCGGCCCAGGAAGCCGAGATCGATTTCGACCTGCGCGACATCGACCGCCTGTCCCGTCACGTGCCGCAACTGTGCAAGGTCGCGCCGAACATCCAGAAGTACCACATGGAAGACGTGCACCGTGCCGGCGGGATCTTCAGCATCCTCGGCTCACTGGCCCGTGGCGGCCTGTTGCACACCGACCTGCCGACCGTGCACAGCAAGAGCATGGCCGAGGCCATCGCCAAGTGGGACATCACCCAGACCACCGACGAGGCCGTGCATCACTTCTTCAAGGCCGGCCCGGCGGGCATCCCGACGCAAACCGCGTTCAGCCAGTCGACCCGCTGGGAGACGCTGGACGACGACCGTGAAAACGGCTGCATCCGTAGCGTCGAGCACGCGTACTCCCAGGAGGGTGGCCTGGCCGTGCTCTACGGCAACATCGCCCTGGATGGCTGCGTGGTGAAGACCGCCGGCGTCGACGAGTCGATCCATGTGTTCGAAGGCAACGCGAAGATTTTCGAAAGCCAGGACAGCGCCGTACGCGGCATCCTCGCTGACGAAGTGAAGGCCGGCGACATCGTGATCATTCGCTACGAAGGCCCGAAAGGCGGCCCGGGCATGCAGGAAATGCTCTACCCGACGTCCTACCTGAAGTCCAAAGGCCTGGGCAAAGCCTGCGCCTTGCTGACCGATGGCCGGTTCTCCGGCGGCACCTCTGGCCTGTCCATCGGCCACGCTTCGCCGGAAGCGGCGGCTGGCGGTGCCATCGGCCTGGTGCGCGATGGCGACAAGGTCCTGATCGATATCCCGAACCGCTCGATCAACCTGTTGATCAGCGACGAAGAACTGGCCGGGCGCCGCATCGAACAGGACAACAAGGGCTGGAAGCCGGTGGAAGTGCGCCCACGCAAAGTCACCACGGCCCTCAAGGCCTACGCCCTGCTCGCCACCAGCGCCGACAAGGGTGCGGTGCGTAACAAGGCGATGCTTGACGGCCTGTAAGCGTCGTTAGTCGCAATAAAAATGCCCCGCCAAGTGCGGGGCATTTTTTTAGCGATGAGCGCAAATCCTGAGAACACCGACACTCAATGTGGGAGCGAGCTTGCTCGCGATGGCGGTGTATCAGCCAGCAAGGATGCTACTGATCCGACGCCATCGCGAGCAAGCTCGCTCCCACAGGGTGTGGGGCTTACTGGATATCTTCCGGCTTGACGATCACCCAGTTCTTGTCCGCGGTAACCGGCAGTCCTTCCTTGGCCTGGGCGGCGGCGTGCTTGGCCATCATCCCGTTGATCTGGGTCATGTATTTGTCCTTGCGGTTGACCCACAGGTGAATCCCGCCCTTGGCCACGTCCACATCGTGGAACAGCATGTAGCCGTCGCTGCTTGGTGTGTCACCGGCCACCAGCACCGGTTTTTTCCATTCGTCGATGTACGTCAGGATCGCCGCGTGCTTGCCGGCCATCCAGGTCGCCGGGGTCCACAGGTAAGGCGTGTATTCCAGGCCGAGGTTGGCCTTCTCGTCATACTTACCCGCGGTGATCTGCTTGCGGGCGGTGGTCAGTTCGCCGGTCTTGCGGTCCTTGAGCAACGTGGTCACGCCGATCACGTTCTGCGGCTTGAGGTTGTAGCCGTATTTCGGGTCCGCGGCGACCATGCGTACCAGCTCTTCAGAAGCGGCGGTCATGACATAGACCTCGATGCCGTTTTCCATCAACTTGTTGTACAGCTCGGCCTGGCCGGTGAAGATTTTCGGCGGGTTGACGTTGTACTGGACCACCTTGTCGCCATCGTAATAGGTGGTCGGCACCGGCTTGCCGGACGCCATCAGCTCATCGACATAGCCCTTGAGCTCCTTGAGCGTAAAGCCCGAGAACACCTGGGCCACCCACGGATAGCAGACCATGTCATCCACTTCGCACAGGCGGTAGTAGTAACTGAACAGGCTTTCCTTGTGGTCAGCCGTGTCCTTGAACGGCATCAGCTTCAAGGACGGGTCCAGGCTTTCCCGGGTGATAAGGCCCTTGTTCTCCATGAACGGCAGCAACGACTCCTCAAGGTCGTAGCGGTAACTGGTGTTGTCCATGTCGAACACCGCGTAGTTACCCTTGTTGGCGTTGGCCGCGATCATCGCGTCCAGGGCCTTGGCCTGTTCCGCCGGCCAGTGCTTGAGTTCGGTGGCGAGCACCTGGCCAGCGAGGCCAAGACTCAAAGCGACAGCGAGAAAACGAGGTGCGAGTTTCATCGGCATTTCTCCCAGGTTCAAAGAATCCGACGCTAACAAATGCTTGTGACAGTCCTCGCCTGTGGGCGACCGCTTACATCGTGATCACGCCAGCCGCGTATCCGTAAACGTCATTGCCTTATTCCATAAACGACAATCTACATGCTTTTTTAGTATTAATTCATTAGTTATCAGGCTGTTAGGCTCCCCGGTTCGCAGTCGCGGCTTCAGGCGACTGGCACAAGTCTGATGGAGCTCTTTTGATGAATCTGCCGCTGATCCTCAATCTGCTGGTATTCCTCGCCTTGCTGTTCGGCCTGGCGCAAACCCGTCATAGCACCTGGAGCCTGGCCAAGAAAGTGCTGCTGGCACTGGTGCTGGGCGTGGTGTTCGGTATCGCCCTGCACACGATTTATGGCGCCGGCAATCCGGTCCTCAAGGCCTCGATCGGCTGGTTCGACCTGGTGGGCAACGGCTACGTGCAATTGCTGCAGATGATCGTGATCCCACTGGTCTTCGCTTCGATCCTCAGCGCCGTGGCCCGCCTGCATAACGCCTCGTCCCTGGGCAAGATCAGCTTCCTGACCATTGGCACGCTGCTGTTCACCACCGCCATCGCCGCGCTGATCGGCATCGGCCTGACCAACCTGTTCGGCCTCACCGCCGAAGGCCTGGTGGCCGGCACCCAGGAACTGGCGCGCCTGCAAGTGATCCAGAGCGACTACGCCGGCAAGGTCGCCGACCTGAACATCCCGCAACTGCTGCTTTCGTTCATTCCGCAAAACCCCTTTGCCGACCTGGCGCGGGCCAAGCCGACATCGATCATCAGCGTGGTGATCTTCGCCGCGTTCCTCGGTGTCGCGGCGTTGCAGTTGCTCAAGGATGACGTGGAGAAAGGCCAGAAAGTGATCAACGCCATCGACACCCTGCAAAGCTGGGTGACGCGCCTGGTGCGCCTGGTGATGAAGCTGACGCCGTACGGTGTGCTGGCGCTGATGACCAAGGTGGTGGCCGGCTCCAACCTGCAGGACATCATCAAGCTCGGCAGTTTTGTCGTGGTGTCGTACCTCGGGCTGGGCCTGATGTTCGTGGTCCATGGCCTGTTGGTGTCCGCTGCCGGGATCAACCCGTTGCGCTTCTTCCGCAAGATCTGGCCGGTGCTGACCTTCGCCTTCACCAGCCGCTCCAGCGCGGCCACCATCCCGTTGAGCATCGAAGCCCAGACCAGCCGCCTCGGCATCCCACGGGCGATTGCCAGCTTCAGCGCCTCGTTCGGCGCCACCATCGGCCAGAACGGTTGCGCCGGCCTTTATCCGGCCATGCTGGCGGTGATGGTCGCGCCGACGGTGGGCATCAACCCGCTGGATCCGGTCTGGATCGCGACGCTGGTGGCGATCGTGACGTTGAGTTCAGCCGGGGTGGCCGGGGTCGGTGGCGGCGCGACGTTCGCCGCGCTGATCGTGCTGCCGGCCATGGGCTTGCCGGTCGCGCTGGTCGCCTTGCTGATTTCCGTCGAGCCATTGATCGACATGGGCCGTACGGCGTTGAACGTCAGTGGCTCGATCACCGCCGGGGCGATTACCAGCCAGGTGATGCAGCAGACTGACAAGGCCTTGCTCGATGCCGAGGAGCATGGGGAGTTGGTGCACGCTTGATGGCCTGACACTTGTGGGAGCAAAGCTTGCTCGCGATCCGGGCGCCTCGGTCCATGGAAGACCGCGTCGCTTTCATCGCGGGCAAGCCATGCTCCCACAGACATGTTCCCACAGGGCTTACAGCTTCTCCCACACTTCGAAGCTGTAGGCCGGCTTGTCCCCTTCCGCCGGGTTCGGCTGGTTCGAGACCAACGCCCACTGGCTCGAATCAAATTCCGGAAACCAGGCATCCCCCTCCGGGCTCAGCGCCACGCGGGTCAGGTACAGTCGATCCGCCTGCGCCAGGGCCTGGGCGTACAGCTGGGCGCCGCCGATCAACATCAGCTCATCGACGCCCTGCTCCAGGGCCCAGGCCTCGGCCCGCGCCACTGCGGCCTCCAGGGTGGAAAACACTTCCGCGCCTTCCAGCACCAGGTCCGGCTGGCGACTGACCACGATGTTCAAGCGCCCGGGCAGCGGGCGACCGAGGGAATCCCAGGTCTTGCGTCCCATGATGATCGGCTTGCCCAACGTGGTGGCCTTGAAGTATTTGAAATCCCCCGGCAGGTGCCAGGGCATGCTGTTGTCGACGCCGATCACGCGGTTTTCACCGAGGGCTGCGATCAGGCTTAAGGGGAGAGTTTTGTTCATGGCCGCGAGGATACCAGAGGCCCGGCGTACCCCGACAGGCATCACAGCGGTTATGCTCAACCCTCATTCGAGCAACGGAAGCCCCCGTGACAGCACTGCAGAACCTCTGGTTGACCGAGACGATCCGCCTGCGTGAAGAACACGCCGGCCCGCTCGAGGACCAGGAAGCCAATCGCCTGGCCCGCGCGGCAGGCGGCGATCTTTCCACCCGCATCCGCCACCGCGCCCGCTGGCTGGCCGAGCGCGATGGCCTCACCCAAGCCCTGCGCCATTGGCTGCAAGGGGCACGCCTGGCGCTTATCGTGCTGGCGGTGCTCGCCATCATCAGCGGCGCCGGCCTCGGGTTCGCCGCCCTCGGCGACGGCCAGGCACCGGTCAATGTGTTCTGGGCCCTGGGCAGTCTTTTGGGGCTGAACCTGATCCTGCTCGTCGGTTGGGTCCTGGGCCTGATCTTCGCGGGCGAGCAAGGTGCCGCGCTGGGGCGCCTGTGGCTGTGGCTCAGCGAAAAACTCGCCCGTGATGCCAAGGCCGCCCAACTGGCACCGGCCCTGCTGCTGTTGCTGCAACGACACAAGCTCAATCGCTGGGCCCTCGGTGCGCTGGTCAACGGCGTGTGGTTGCTGGCGATGCTCAGCGCGCTGATCATCCTACTGATGCTGATGGCGACCCGGCGCTATGGCTTTGTCTGGGAAACCACCCTCCTCGGCAGCGAGACCTTCGTCGCCATGACCCGTGGCCTCGGCGCGTTGCCTGCCCTGTTGGGCTTCAGTGTGCCGACGGTGGAGATGATCCGCGCCAGCGGTGACGGCGCCCTGGCCATCGAGAGCGCCCGCCAGGCCTGGGCCGCCTGGCTGGTCGGCGTGCTGCTGGTCTATGGCGTGCTGCCGCGCCTGGGCCTGGCGTTGCTGTGCCTGTGGCGCTGGCGACGCGGTCGCGCCACATTGCACCTGGATTTGAACCTGCCGGGCTACGCCCAACTGCGTGAACGGCTGATGCCCAGCAGCGAGCGCCTGGGCGTCAACGACGCCGCACCCGCGCAGTTGCACCCCATCGAAAGTGCCGTTGGCGCGATGGACAGCGACGGCGCGCTGCTGGTGGCGATCGAACTGGACGATCGGCCCTGGCCGCCCAAACTGCCCGAAACCGTGAAAAGCGCCGGCATTCTCGACAGCCGCGAGTCGCGCCACAAACTCCTGGAACAACTGTCGCGCTTTCCGCCCGCACGCCTGGCCATTGCCTGTGACCCACGCCGTTCACCGGACCGGGGCAGCCTGGCGCTGATCGCCGAGCTGGCCCGCAGCGCCAGCGCCACCCGCGTCTGGCTGTTGCAGGCGCCGCTAGGCGAAGCCCTCGACGCCGAACGCCTGGGCGACTGGCACAACGCGCTGCAGCAGTTGCAGCTACCCTTCGCCGACTGCATGCCCTTGAACTGGCTGGAGACCGGCCATGACTGAACCCATGAAGCCGTTGAAGCTGGCCGTGGTCGGCCATACCAACGTCGGCAAGACCTCGCTGCTGCGTACCTTGACCCGCGACGTCGGCTTCGGCGAGGTGTCCCACCGTCCGAGCACCACCCGGCACGTCGAGGGCGCACGTTTGTCGGTGGACGGCGAAGCGCTGCTGGAGCTGTACGACACGCCGGGCCTGGAAGACGCCATCGCCCTGCTCGATTACCTCGAGCGCCTGGAGCGCCCTGGCGAACGCCTGGACGGCCCGGCGCGCCTGACTCGCTTCCTCGAGGGCAGCGAGGCGCGGCAACGCTTCGAACAGGAAGCCAAGGTGCTGCGGCAATTGCTCGCCAGCGACGCCGGGCTGTATGTGATCGACGCCCGTGAGCCGGTGCTGGCCAAGTACCGCGATGAATTGGAAGTCCTCGCCAGTTGTGGCAAACCGCTGCTGCCGGTGTTGAATTTCGTCAGCAGCGCCCACCATCGCGAGCCCGACTGGCGCGAAGCCCTGGCGCGATTGGGGCTGCACGCCCTGGTGCGCTTTGACAGCGTCGCCCCGCCCGAGGACGGCGAGCGGCGCCTGTATGAAAGCCTCGCGTTGTTGCTGGAAAGCGCCCGTGGGCAACTGGAGCGACTGGTCGCCGACCAACAGGCCCAACGCCTGGCCCGCCAGCAGAGCGCGGCGCGCTTGATCGCCGAATTGCTGATCGACTGCGCCGCCTGCCGACGCAGCGTGGCCAGTGATGCCGGGCTGGAACGCGAGGCCATCAGTGAGCTGCGCAACGCGGTGCGTCAGCGCGAACAGCGCTGCGTCGAAGCCCTGCTCAAGCTCTACGCGTTCCGCCCCCAGGACGCTGCCGCCAGCGACCTGCCGCTGCTCGACGGACGCTGGGGCGATGATTTGTTCAACCCTGAAACCCTCAAACAACTGGGTGTACGCGTCGGTGGCGGAATCGCGGCAGGGGCGGCGGCCGGTGCCGGCGTGGACTTGCTGGTGGGCGGCCTGACCCTCGGTGCCGCGGCCTTGGCCGGGGCCATTGTCGGTGGCACCCTGCAAACCGCCCGCAGCTATGGCAACCGGTTGATGGGCAAGCTCAAGGGGCAACGGGAACTGACGGTGGACGATGGCGTGCTGCGCCTGCTGGCCCTGCGCCAACGACAATTGCTGCAAGCCCTCAACCTGCGCGGCCATGCGGCGATGGACAGCATCCGCATCGCCACGCCCCAGGACAAGACCTGGCGCGAGGGCAAGCTGCCCGACGCCCTGAACAAGGCCCGGGCGCATCCACAATGGTCATCCCTCAATCCCCAGGCGCGGTTGAGCCAGGCAGAACGCCAGGAGCTGATCGAGCAGTTGGCCGAGCAGCTCTAAGCGACACAAAACCCTCTGGCAAGCACACAAGACCTGTGGCGAGGGAGCTTGCTCCCGCTGGGTTGCGAAGCAACCCCAAAACCTGACACCTTGGTGTGTCAGGCCTACCGCGTTTCAGCATTTCGGGGCCACTTCGTGGCCCAGCGGGAGCAAGCTCCCTCGCCACAAAAGCAATCCATCAATCGTTGTTCAAGGCCTTGAGGGCCGCCGCCGCTTCAGCCAACTCCAGCTCACTGAACACCTGCACCCCATGGCGCTTGAGCAATGCCGCCGTCACGCCTTCGCCACTGACCTTCACACCGCTGAACGTCCCGTCATAGGTCAGCAGATTGCCGCACGACGGGCTGTTGGCCTTGAGCACGGCGATACGGATGCCGTGTTCACGCACCTGTTCCAGCGCTTGATACGCGCCTGACAAAAACTGTGTGCTCACGTCTTCGCCCTCGGTGGTGATCACCGCGGCGTGGCCGTCGAGCACCTGTCCACCCTGCCCGCCGGGAATCTCCGCCGCCGCCCGGGGCGTGGGCAAGCCACCGGCGACTTCCGGGCACAGCGCCACGATCCGGCCTTCGTCGAGCCAGTGCTGAAGCTGATCGAACGGCCCGCTGGCACCGCCGTCGTAGCGCACGCGATGGCCGAGCAGGCAGCGACTGACCAGGATCTTTTCCATCGTCAGAACAACTCGTTGCCGCGGCGTCGGAACCACCCCGTCAAGGACAGGCGATCCCGGGTGGCCGGCAGTACTTCATGGGGGATATCCCCCGACAGGAACACCACCAGGCAACCGCCGATGGGCACCACGTCACGCTCCACGCCATTCTCCAGATACATGCGCAACTGGCCGCCGTGCTCCGGCAGCCAATCGTCGTTGAGGTAGAGCACCGCAGACACCGCGCGTCGGTCGTCATCGCGGAAGCGGTCGACGTGCTTGAGGTAGAACGCACCGGGCGGGTACAGGGCGAAATGGCTTTCGAAATCCTCCAGCCCCAGGAACAGCCCGCGATTCATCGCCTCGCGCAGGCTGTCCATCAACCCCAGGTAACGGTCGCAGGCTGGCGCCTGGCCGGGTTCGATCCACTGGATACGATCACCCCGAATGCCTTCGCGAATCTCCGAGAACGGCCCACGCCCGACCGCTGCCGGAGCCAACTCGCCCTCGGCGGCACGCTGGCGGCATTCAGCCGCCAGGGCACGGGTCAGCGCGTCCGGCAGGAAGAGGTTCTGCTGCGACCAGCCGCGCTCGGCCAAGTCGTCGACGATACGTAACAGCAGTGGGTGATCAGAAGGTATTTGCATGGCGCGCATAGTATGCCTGTGCCTGCAAAACCGACAGCGCCACGCAGCGGGTTCGCTGCGTCGGATAGCACCACCGTACGAACTTGATACGAATTCTCGACAAGACCCCACACCCCACGGAGAATAGTCGGCTGCTGACAGGAGTCCCTATGCGCCGTTTGCTTTTCTCACTGTTGATGTTCTGCGTTTTGCCCGCCTGGGCAGACAGCTACGACCAGTTGTACAAGGTCGCCGGCTGGCCGGAACAGCGGGCGCATTTCAATGATGCCTTGAGCGCCGCCCAGCAGCGCTATCAGAGCAGCCTGCCGCCGGCGGTGTTCCAAGCCCTGGTCAACAACAGCAATCAACGTTTCGCCCCCCAGGCCATGGACCAGCGGGCCGAGGCGCAAATACGCAGCAAGCTTCGAGACCCGAACCCGGCCCTGGGCTTTTTCCAGTCGCCCCTGGGCCGCAAGGTCGTGGCGGCCGAGTTGCTGGCGACCCGGCGCGATCAATTGGCAAAAAACGCCAAGGGCCTGCCGAAGATGCAAGCCAGCGACAACCGCCTGTTGATCATCGGCCACCTGGCCCAGGCCCTGCCCGCCCGCGAAGCCGGCGCCGAAGTCAGCCTGGCGATCGCCGGCGTGGCAGCCGACAGCCTGAGTTCGATGATCCCCGGTCTGCTGGGTGCTGGCCAGGCCCAAGGCATGCTCAACGGCCAGCGCCAGCGACTGATGGAGCAGATCGGCGCGGACCTGAACAACACGTTGCTGTACGTCTACCGTGACTTGTCGGATACCGAGCTGGAAGAGTTCGCCACCTTCGCCGAATCGGCCGAGGGCCAGGCTTATTACCAGGCGGCTTTGGCGGCGATTCGGGCGGGATTGGCGGTGGGGCAGAATCTGGGGCAGTAGATAGAACTCCAGTGCCTGGGATTACGCCATCGCGAGCAGGCTCGCTCCCACATTGGATCGTGGCCGGTCGCAATATTCGATTTCACCCAATCCCCCTGTGGGAGCGAGCCTGCTCGCGATAGCTATATCCAGGTCAACCCCGAAACCGACTCATCCGCTTACTCAAGAACCCAAACATCTCCTGCCGCAAAGCCTGCGCTTCGTTCGCCAGGTGATGCCGGCCCTCGGGCAGCATCAAGACCTGCGGCCGGTCGAACTTGCCGCGCAGCACTTGCAGGTTGTGTACCCAATCCACCGTCATGTCCGCCTGCCCCTGCACGATCAAGGGCTGGCGCGGGCTGCTCGGGGCCGCTTCGATACGCTTGATCCATTGCGCCAATGCCCCCACCCAGGCAGTAGGCAGGCGCAGCGGTTGCAGCGGGTCGGCTTGCAGGAATGGCAGGAACTGCGGGTCGGTGGAGTTCTCGCTGAAACGCCGGGCGATACCCGTCACGAACGGCTTGAGCAAGTAATAACTCAGGCGCGACCACCCCCAGGCCCGCGGCCGTACCAGGGGTGACAGCAGGATGACCTGGCCCTGGGCCGGGCTCTGCGCGCCGTGGTTGAGCACGTGATCGACCACGATCGCCCCGCCGGTGCTCTGCCCGCACAGGTGCCAGGGGTGCGGCAGGTCCAGGGTCGCGGCCTCGGCCAACAGCCCCTGCAAGGTGGCCTGGTACTCGGCGAAATCCTCGATACTGGCGCGTTCGCCGCTGGACAGGCCATGGCCCGGCAGGTCGCAGGCGATCACCACGAACTTCTGCTCCAGGGCCCACTCGATCAAGTGCCGGTACAACCCCATGTGGTCGTAGTAACCGTGGAACACAAACAACGTCGCCACGGCCTTTTCCGGCCACCAGACCTGACTGACGACCTCATACCCGCCCACCTCGAAACGCCCCAACCCTTTGCGCACACTGCGCTGGGGAAAATCCAGCCCGTAGAACCGCTGGTAAGCCTGGGCTTGCTCGGACAGGGCTTGCCACTGTGCCAGCGGTTGCAGGCTGGCACGCAGGAGATCGGGGTCGAAAGTGACAGGCATCAAGGTTTCCAGGCATGGGCGCATCGCGCGAAACAGACTTTACAGGCCTGCGATATTCATCTGTCGCGGCAAGCATGGCAAGCTACGCGGCTTCAGAGGATCGACTCCATGCGCCCGACCCACCGCACGACCTTGCTTGCCAGCCTGCTTGCCCTCGGGTGCGCCGTCGTCTTGTGGGTGGCCTACGACTGGTTCCAGGGCCGTTTCCTGCGGGCCTTCAGTCAACACACCGCGGTGTTTTCCGGCGACCCTCTGCGCCTGCCCGCCGACCTGGCCGGCCCTGGCGCGATCCGCCTGGTGCACTTCTGGGACCCGGCGTGCCCGTGCAACGTTGGCAACCAGCAGCACCTTGCCGAACTGATCGATAAGTATGTACCGCAAGGCGTTGAGTTTTATGCCGTACAAAAAGCCGGCAGCCAAGGTCAACTGCCGGCCACCTTGAACAGCCTGAAAAACCTGCCGACGCTTCCGGGTTCAAGCCAGATTCCTGCCAGCCCAGCGGTGGCGATCTGGGATCGCAGCGGCCAACTGGCGTACTTCGGCCCTTACAGTGAAGGCCTGACCTGCAATTCGAGCAACAGCTTCATCGAGCCGATTCTCGAGGCATTGAGCGCTGGTCGGACGGTCAATGCGACCCATACGATGGCGGTGGGTTGTTATTGTCCGTGGCCAATGGCGAAATAAAGTTTGGTTGAAGAAGCCGAATAAAGCGCCAAGAGCAATTGCATCGGCCGTCTTCATCACAGCCTCAATTGCTGTACCGATCTGTTTGACAAAAAACAAATTCAAAACCTCATGCCACATGAGGAAGAAAAAAATAACAAGCCACATTGACTACAAAAAAAGAAACCCCAGTGGTAGCTAAAAGTATCAAATTAAACTTCTGCACTGACACACCATATATCTGCGCAAAAATAAAAGTATTTTTCGGAGACGGCATTGCAGATATCAAAATAAGTGAAAACAGCAACAAGCCAGACAACCCAAAAAAATACTGTCCTACCCCAAAAGAAATCGCCGGATGTAAAAAATTCTTTATAAGCACACCCATCGCTACTTCATTACAGTTGTTTTTCAAAGTGGAGGTTACGCGACCAGCATAAAACGAAGCGCCCAGTGCTATTAGAGCAATAGGTGCCGCAGTTTTAGCAATCACCTCCATGCCTTCGATGATAAAAAAATCTGTATCGATCAAGTGCGGGAGCTTAACCTGCGAAATGAGGGACCCTGTGAGCGCGGAAGTTATCAGTGGATTCTTGAACACCACCCATAGAGCTTTCTTTAAGAAAGCGCCTAAGGATCCAGCTTTCGAAAAAGAAGAAACCTCCATGACAAATATTGCAACAGCCGTAAGAATGACGGACTGAAAAACAATTATTGGCACAACCAAAGCTGAATCACCCAACAGCAGTATGAAGATAGGCACCGCCAAGAACGCGGTATTAGTTTGCCCGATAGCAATAAGATTTAAACCGACCTCCACCAGGCTCTTCCTCAGAAAGATTCTATACACGATAAATATCACAACCCACAGTATAGAAACACCCACACCATACGCTTGCACATAAGCACTGACATTAACGCCTGAAGTGTAATTGGATTTCAACGTTGTTAAAAAAATCTCTACCGGAAGAGCAAGATAAAAAACATAGTCACTCAGTACCTCATCGGCACCGCGACGCATAAGGCCGGCCAACGAAAGCAAAAAGCCCAAAAGTATCAAACCAAATATAGACAACGTTGAATTCAACGACAGCATCAACATAACCAGTCCGCCTTGCCGATCAGCCAGCAGTCAACCGAACACACTTTACCAACAACAGGGAGTTCCTCTCCTAACAACTCATACGACAATAGAGGCTACAAGATCATGTTTGTGCGACACACCTACAAGTTTTCCTTTATGGTCAACAACCAAAATTGCAGACACATCAATACTTACACAGTCTGCGATAAGTTCATATTCATGCACACACCTTAAATTCACCGCCATAACATCCGAGATTTTAAGGTCAAAAACATTATCACGCCCCTTGAGTACTCGAACCATATCGTCATCCGTAAATACACCCAAGGGTCGTGAGAATGTATCTACCACGACGACAAATCCAAGGCGCTTATTCGCCATATAACTGATCGCATCTAAAAACAACGTACCAGGAGGTACGGCAGGGACTTTATCCCCTGTCACCATTACGTCACGAATCTTCACAGTTAGCACTTTACCAAGATTTCCGGCGGGATGGTTTTTTGAGAACTCTTCCTTCGTGAAACGCTTAATCCTCATAAGAGCCATAGCAATAGCGTCTCCGACACCTAATGTAGCGCTGGAGCTTACCGTTGGCGCGAGATTATACGGACATGCTTCCCTATCAACTTTCAACGCGACGTGCGCACTTGTTTTACTTGCCAATTCCGAGCTTGAAAGATTTGTCAACGCTACCGTACTTACACCTATATCATGAAGATATGGAAGCAGAGACAAAATCTCTTCACTTCTACCGCTATACGATATTAACACTGCAAGGTCGCGTGCCGTAATCATACCCAAGTCCCCATGCTTAGCCTCAGACGGATGGATAAAAAAACTAGGCGTACCAGTGGAGGCTAGGCTTGCCGCAATTTTCTTACCGACATGGCCACTTTTCCCAACACCTAAAATCACCACGTGTCCCTTGCAGGCCAATATAAGTCTAACGACATCGACAAAACCGCTACCCTCCAACTCATTGGAAAGTTTTATCAATGCCTGCCCCTCACGGATCAAAACCTCTCGCCCCAAAGTTAGAACATGTTTATCAGACCCTATGCCCAACGACAATTCATCCTTCATAAATCCTTATCTCCTTACGGCTGACATTTGGATCATTTACTAGCAGAGCCCCATTCCTATAATGATTTTTTCGATAGAACGTTACAAAAAAACTATTTCTCTCATAGGGAGCATTGGGATGGTGTGTAGCACCATGCCAGCTATTATTTGACCTCAAAAAAGCAAATGCCACATTAGGTGCATAGGGAATTTTCCTGAACTCTTCAAACCCATCTTCGTTTTTCACAAACAGCCCAAGCCCCGAATCCTTACATTCATCACTCCTTGGCAAATACCATCCAAAGGTTATTGCCTTTTCAACAATATCCGTATGCGGAGGCAAATCAAATCCAGCGAAATCCTTGTACAGATGCGGATAAGGAGTGACATCAACACTTGAACCAAACTTGCTTAGCAAAAGACTTTTGAACTGTTCACCACGAAGAAACTCAACAACATCGATAGAAACCTTAGACCCCAAAAAAACATTACCCAAATCAGCCGAACAGTCTTCAAGAGACAGAGGCAATTCAAAACGTGTTGGACGCCCATTCTTCAAAGTGCTTTTATGCATTAAAGGCTTATACAGGTCCAACGCTGGCAAGCTAGAAACGAATGCGCTGTAACACCGCTCTGGAACAAAGTCCTTTACTTCAAAAAACTTGAATGGCTTACTCACCAAATCAGCATCTGCTATTTTTTTTGAAATATATTCCATGAGTCCGGACATGCCCACCTCCTTACGGCCTTCTCAAGATCCGCCTCTACATAAATCAACCCTATACCCCTCCTATATTTATAGGTCTCGTCTACGCCCTCCAGCAACGGAATTCTTGTAGTGCAATTCCCAAAAAATCGAAGGAAGCTTCTTACATACAACTTGTTTTAGTAGGAATCACACTCGGTGCCGGGTTATTATTTTTTCAAGATCAATGCTCTACGCTGTTTATCGATAGCCATAGGCATTTAGAAAAGGATTTTTATGAAACGCACCCTCATCGCCTTCCTGTCATTGATCGTCACCGCGATCATCGTCGCGGGCGGCTACCTCTACAGCAAGCAGCCCACCCGCCAGGGCACGATGCAGGTGCAAGGGCTCCAGGGCTCGGTGACGGTGCGCTACGACGAACGTGGCGTGCCGCATATCCGCGCCGAGAACGAAACCGACCTGTACCGCGCCCTCGGCTATGTCCATGCCCAGGACCGGCTGTTCCAGATGGAGATCATGCGTCGTCTCGCCCGGGGCGAACTGGCCGAGGTGCTGGGACCGAAGCTGCTGGACACCGACAAACTGATGCGCAGCCTGCGTATCCGCGAGCGCGCCGCGGCCTATGTGACCGAACAAGACCCGCAATCCCCGGCCTGGGTCGCCATGCAGGCCTACCTGGACGGCATCAACGCCTACCAGGACAGCCACACCCGGCCCGTGGAGTTCGATGTGCTGGGCATTCCCAAGCGCCCCTTTACGGCTGAAGACACCGTGAGCATTACCGGCTACATGGCCTACAGCTTCGCGGCGGCGTTCCGAACCGAACCGCTGCTGACCTATGTGCGCGATCAACTGGGCGCCGATTACCTGAACATCTTCGACCTCGACTGGCAGCCCCAGGGCGTGCTGGCCGAAGGTCCCAAGCGCGGCCTGGCCCTGGCCGCCGCCGACTGGAAAGACCTCAATGCCCTGGCCCGCCTGAGCGAACAGGCCCTGGCGGAAAACAGCCTGCCGCAGTTCGAGGGCAGTAACGCCTGGGCGCTCGCTGGCAGCCGTACCCACAGCGGCAAGCCGTTGCTGGCGGGCGACCCACATATCCGTTTTTCCACGCCGTCGGTGTGGTACGAGGCGCACCTGTCCGCGCCGGGTTTCGAACTCTACGGGCACTATCAGGCCTTGATGCCCTTTGCGACGCTGGGCATGAACAAGGATTTCGGCTGGAGCATCACCATGTTCCAGAACGACGACCTGGACCTGATCGCCGAGAAGGTCAACCCGGACAATCCCGAGCAGGTCTGGTATCGCGGCCAATGGGTGGACATGACCCGCAGCGAACAGCAGATCGCGGTCAAGGGCCAGGCACCGGTGACGCTGGTGCTGCGCCAGTCGCCCCACGGCCCGATCGTCAACGATGCCCTCGGTGCGAACGCCGGCAAGACCCCGGTCGCCATGTGGTGGGGGTTCCTGGAAAGTCGCAACCCGATCCTCGACGCCTTTTACCAGCTCAACCGCGCCGATACCCTGGCCAAGGCCCGTGGCGCCTCGGCCCAGATCCACGCGCCGGGGCTGAACGTGGTGTGGGCCAACGCCAAGGGCGATATCGGTTGGTGGGCCGCCGCGCAACTGCCCAAGCGCCCCGCCGGCGTGAAACCCGCGTTCATCCTCGATGGCAGCAGCCCGGAGTCGGAAAAGGAAGGCTTCTACCCGTTCAGCAGCAACCCCCAGGAAGAGAACCCGGCACGGGGCTACATCGTCTCGGCCAACTTTCAGCCGGTGCCGGCCAGCGGCATCGAGATCCCGGGCTACTACAACCCCGCCGACCGCGGCCAGCAACTCAACCAGCAGCTCAGCGACAAGCAGGCGAAATGGGACATCCAAACCACCCAGAAGCTGCAACTGGGCACCACCACCGCCTACGGCCCTCGCGTGCTCGCGCCGTTGTTGCCGGTGCTGCGTGAAGTGGTCAGCGACCCGCAGGAACGCAAATGGGTGGAACAACTGGCCCAATGGCCGGGCGATTACCCGCTGGACTCCATCAACGCCACGCTGTTCAACCAGTTCCTGTTCAACCTGGCCGACGCCGCCCTGCACGATGAACTGGGTGACGGATTCTTCGACACCGCGCTGTCGACCCGGGTGATCGACGCGGCCCTGCCACGCCTGGCGGCATCGAAGGATTCACCGTGGTGGGATGACCGCACGACGCTGGGCACGGAAACCCGTGCAGACACGGTGAGCGTCGCCTGGAAGAAAAGCCTGGCGCACCTGCGGGCCACCCTGGGCGACGATGCCACGCAATGGCAATGGGGCAAGGCTCACACCCTGACCCATGGTCATCCGCTGGGTCAGCAAAAGCCGCTGGACCGTGTCTTCAACGTTGGGCCATTTGCGGCCCCTGGTACCCATGAAGTGCCCAACAACCTCTCCGCCAGAATCGGCCCGGCGCCGTGGCCGGTGACCTACGGGCCTTCGACCCGGCGCATCATCGACTTCGCCGACCCCAGCCATAGCGTCACCATCAACCCCGTCGGCCAGAGCGGCGTGCCGTTCGACAAGCATTACGAGGATCAGGCCGAGGCGTACATCGAAGGGGTCTATTACCAGGCGCACCTGGCCGAGGAAGAAGTGGTCGCCAATACCCGCACGACCCTGAAGCTGTTGCCGGCCCGGGCGCCCTGAACCGTGCGTGCAGATCTTTTTCATCACTGAACCGGGCTCGATCGTCACGGATGGTCAAGACTACAGGGGCCCACTTCCCCGCCTCTCTCACAGGAGTCAACGCTATGTTCAATAACTGGTCCGAACTGCTGCCCACCATCAAGAGCGCCTTTGGCGCCCTGGGCAAGAGCAATCCGAAGATGGTCAAGGCCTACATGGCCCTGGACGAAGCCGCGGCTGAAAACAACGTGCTCGATGCCAAGACCCGCGAGCTGATCTCCATCGCCGTGGCCATCACCACCCGCTGCGACGGCTGCATTGGCGTACACACCGACGCCGCCATCAAGGCCGGCGCCACCCGCGAAGAAATCGCCGCCACCCTGGCCACCGCCGTGTCATTGAATGCCGGCGCGGCGTACATCTATTCCCTGCGAGCCCTGGAGGCCCATGACGCGCTGAAGAAATGAGCGGCGATAACTGAACCGCTATCGCGAGCAAGCTCGCTCCCACATTGGATTGGGGTCTGTCCCCCGGATTTGTGGGCAACAAAAAGACCTGTGGGAGCGGGCTTGCTCGCGAAGGCGGACTGACATTCAACATCTTCGTCGACTGTCACATCGCTTTCGCGAGCAAGCTCGTTCCCAAAATGGGCTCTGCGTTCGGCTGCGGATTTGTAGGCGCCCCAAAAACTGTGGGAGCGAGCTTGCTCGCGAAGGCGGACTGACATTCAACATCTTCGTCGACTGTCACATCGCTTTCGCGAGCAAGCCCGCTCCCACAATGGGATCTGCGTTCGGCTGCGGATTTGTAGGCGCCCCAAAAAACTGTGGGAGCGGGCTTGCTCGCGAAGGCGTACTGACATTCAACATCTTCGTCGACTGTCTCACCGCTATCGCGAGCAAGCCCGCTCCCACAATGGGCTCTGCGTTCGGCTGCGGATTTGTAGGCGCCCCAAAAACTGTGGGAGCGAGCTTGCTCGCGAAGGCGGACTGACATTCAACATCTTCGTCGACTGTCTCACCGCTATCGCGAGCAAGCCCGCTCCCACAATGGGATCTGCGTTCGACTGCGGATTTGTAGGCGACCCAAAAAACTGTGGGAGCGGGCTTGCTCGCGAAGGCGGACTGACATTCAACCTTTTCGTCGACTGTCTCACCGCTATCGCGAGCAAGCTCGCTCCCACAATGGGATCTGCGTTCGGCTGCGGATTGGTAGGCGACCCAAAAAACTGTGGGAGCGGGCTTGCTCGCGAAGGCGGACTGACATTCAACCTTTTCGTCGACTGTCTCACCGCTATCGCGAGCAAGCCCGCTCCCACAATGGGCTCTGCGTTCGACTGCGGATTTGTAGGCGCCCCAAAAAACTGTGGGAGCGGGCTTGCTCGCGAAGGCGTACTGACATTCAACATCTTCGTCGACTGTCTCACCGCTATCGCGAGCAAGCTCGCTCCCACAGGTAGAGCTGCGTCGGGTTAGACCGGTGCGGTCTCGGCCCGGCGGACTTCCGGTTGTTTCCAGGAGTCGGCGGCGCTTTCTTCGATGGCTTGCTGGATCGCGCGCTTGCGATTCTCTTCGGCGCGGCGGCTGAAGTACCAGACCAGGAAGGTCACCAGCGACACCGCCAGCAGGATCAGGCTCGCCACGGCGTTGATTTCCGGTTTTACCCCCAGGCGCACGGCCGAGAATACTTCCATCGGCAAGGTGGTCGAACCGGGACCGGAGACGAAGCTCGCCAGCACCAGGTCATCCAGGGACAACGCGAAGGACATCATGCCCCCCGCCGCCAGCGACGGCGCGATCATCGGGATGGTGATCAAAAAGAACACCTTCCACGGCCGGGCACCCAGGTCCATGGCTGCCTCTTCGATGGACAGGTCCAACTCACGCAAGCGTGCCGAGACCACCACCGCCACATAGGCCGCGCAGAACGTGGTGTGGGCGATCCAGATCGTGACGATGCCACGCTCCTGGGGCCAGCCAATCATTTGCGCCATGGCGACGAACAGCAGCAACAGCGACAGGCCGGTGATGACTTCCGGCATCACCAGCGGCGCGGTGACCAGGCCGCCGAACAACGTGCGGCCCTTGAAGTGAGTGATGCGGGTCAACACGAAGGCCGCCAGCGTCCCCAGGGCCACCGCGGCAATCGCCGTGTAGCAGGCGATTTCCAGCGAGCGCACCACCGAGCCCATCAGCTGACTGTTGTCCAGCAGGCCGACGTACCACTTGATCGACCAGCCGCCCCACACCGTCACCAGTTTCGAGGCGTTGAACGAATAGATCACCAGGATCAGCATCGGTGCGTAGATGAACAGCAAACCCAGCACCAGCATCAGGCTTGAAAAACTGAAGCGCTTCATTCCTTGCCCTCCATTTCTTTGGCCTGACTGCGGTTGAACAGGATGATGGGCACGATCAGGATCGCCAGCATCACCACCGCCAGGGCGGATGCCACCGGCCAGTCTCGGTTATTGAAGAATTCCTGCCACAGCACTTTGCCGATCATCAGGGTTTCCGGGCCGCCCAGCAGCTCCGGGATCACGAACTCGCCCACCACGGGGATGAACACCAGCATGCAGCCGGCGACGATGCCGTTCTTGGACAGCGGCACGGTGATTTTCCAGAAGCTGTTGAAGGTGCTCGACCCCAGGTCCGACGCGGCTTCCAACAGGCTGGCGTCATGTTTCACCAGGTTGGCGTACAACGGCAGGATCATGAACGGCAGATAGGAGTAGACGACCCCGATATACACCGCCAGGTTGGTGTTGAGGATCTGCAGCGGTTCGCTGATCCAACCCATGCTCAGCAAAAAGCCGTTGAGCAAGCCGTTGTTGCTGAGGATGCCCATCCACGCGTAGACGCGGATCAGGATCGCGGTCCAGGTCGGCATCATGATCAGCAGCACCAGCACCGTCTGCATCTCTTTGCGGGCATTGGCGATGCCATAGGCCATCGGGTAGCCGATCAGCAGGCACAAGACCGTGCTGATCAGGGCCATCTTCAGCGAGCCGAGGTAGGCGGCGATGTACAACTCGTCCTCGCTCAGCATCGCGTAGTTGGCGAGGTTGAGCAGCACCTGCAGCTTCTGGTCGACGTAGCTGTAGATCTCGGTGTACGGCGGGATGGCCACGTCGGCTTCGGCAAAGCTGATCTTCAGGACGATGAAGAACGGCAGCATGAAGAACAGGAACAGCCAGATGAAGGGCACCCCGATGACCAGTTGGCGGCCACCGGGCGTTATTCGATCGAGTCGGCGTTTGAGTTTGCGCATGTTCATGAGCGAAGTACCACGCCGCTGTCGTCTTCCCACCAGACGAACACCTGGTCGCCCCAGGTCGGGCGCTGGCCACGGCGTTCGGCGTTGGCGACGAAGGACTGCACCAGCTTGCCGCTCGGCAGCTCGACGTAGAACACCGAGTGGCCGCCCAGGTAGGCGATGTCATGGACCTTGCCGCTGGACCAGTTGTGCTCGCAGGTCGGCGGCTCGGAAGTGACCAGCAGTTTTTCCGGGCGAATGGCGTAGGTCACGGACTTGTCCTGCACCGAGGTGCTGATGCCGTGGCCGACGTAGATGTTGCGGTCCAGGTCCTTGCAGGTCAGCACCGCGTGGCCTTCGGCGTCGTCCACCACTTCGGTCTCGAAGATGTTGACGTTGCCGATGAACTCGCAGACCAGCCGGCTGGTCGGGGTCTCGTAGATGTCGATCGGGCTGCCGATCTGGGCGATCCAGCCCAGGTGCATGATCGCGATACGTTCGGCCATGGTCATGGCCTCTTCCTGATCGTGGGTCACCATGACGCAGGTCACGCCAACCCGCTCGATGATCTCCACCAACTCCAACTGCATCTGCGAGCGCAGTTTCTTATCCAGCGCGCCCATCGGCTCGTCGAGCAACAACAGCTTCGGCCGCTTGGCCAGGGAACGGGCCAGGGCCACACGCTGGCGCTGGCCGCCGGAGAGCTGGTGCGGCTTGCGCTTGGCGTACTGGCTCATCTGCACCAGCTTGAGCATCTCCGCTACGCGGGCATCGATCTCGGCCTTCGGGATCTTGTCCTGTTGCAGGCCGAAAGCGATGTTCTGCGCCACGGTCATGTGCGGGAACAGGGCGTAGGACTGGAACATCATGTTGATCGGCCGCTCATAGGGCGGCATGTCGGTGATGTCCACACCGTCGAGGAAAATCCGCCCCTCGGTGGGCCGCTCGAAACCGGCCAGCATGCGCAGCAAGGTGGATTTGCCCGATCCCGAACCGCCGAGCAAGGCGAAGATCTCGCCTTTCTTGATCTCCAGGGACACATCGTCCACGGCAATCGTCTCGTCGAACTTCTTCGTGACCCGGTCGATTTTGACCAGCACCTGCTTGGGTGTCTGGTCGCCCTCGAGGGCTTTCTTATAGGCGCCGGAGGCAACTGCCATTTACGAAACTCCCACAGAATTTGCAGTTCGCCCCACGCGGACGAACAAGAGTGTTGAGGTTATTTACCCGACTTGACCTTGGTCCAGCTGCGGGTCATGAGTCGTTGGATCTTGGGCGGCAACTCGGAGTTGACGTAGAGCTTGTCGACGACCGCCTGCGGTGGATAAACCGCTTCATCGGTGCGTACTTTCTGATCCATCAGTTCGCCAGCCTTCGGGTTCGGGTTGGCATAACCGACAACGTCGCTGACCTGGGCGATGACCTCAGGCTTGAGCACATAGTTGATGAAGGCATGCGCTTGCTTGACGTTGGTGGCGTCGCGCGGGATCGCCAGCATGTCGAACCAGAGATTGCCGCCTTCCTTGGGAATCACGTAGGCGATGTTGACGCCCTTGCCGGCCTCGCTGGCACGAGCACGGGCCTGGAAGATGTCGCCGGAGAAACCGGCCGCCACGCAGATCTCGCCATTGGCCAGGTCGGAGATGTACTTGGAGGAATTGAAATAGGTCACGTAAGGCCGGATCTTGAGCAGCTGCGCCTCGGCCTTCTTGTAATCTTCGGGGTCTTCGCTGTTGGGGTTCAGGCCCAGGTAATTGAGCATCGCCGGGATCATTTCGTCGCCCGAGTCGAGGAACGAAACACCGCAGCTGGACAGCTTCTTGATGTTTTCCGGTTCGAACAGCATGGCCCACGAATCGATCTTCTCGACGCCCAGGACCGCCTTGATCTTCTCGACGTTATAGCCGATGCCGTTGGTGCCCCAGAGGTAAGGCACGGCGTACTGGTTGCCCGGGTCGTTCTTTTCCAGGCGCTTGAGCAGCGCAGGGTCGAGGTTGGCGTAGTTGGGCAACTGCGCCTTGTCGAGTTTCTGGAACGCCCCGGCCTTGATCTGCTTGCCCAGGAAGTGGTTGGACGGCACGACCACGTCGTAACCGGTACGTCCGGCCAGCAACTTGCCTTCCAGGGTTTCGTTGGAGTCGAACACGTCATACACCGGCTTGATGCCAGTGGCTTTTTCGAAATCCGCCAGGGTGGTCTCGCCGATGTAGTCCGACCAATTATAAATATGCACGGTGGAAGCGGCCTGGACACTGACGGCGAGCGTCAGGCCGGCGCCGACCAGCAAGGCGTTGCGTAACAAAGAAAAGACTGGCACGTGGAGGTCCTCTTAAATAGTTGGGCCCAAGTTGCCCCCGTTACTTGGCCACGATGGACCCTGCAACAAAACCGGCGCGCAACTTACCCTCGATAAACCGATCCAGCAAAACTTTTAGTTATTGAGCTGCTCCTGTTGCCGCCGCGGCGATGCCAGCGACAACAGGAGGATGCTTCAGACCGGCTTATTTACCGGATTTGATCTTGGTCCAGCTGCGGGTCAGGATCCGCTGAGTCGCGGGCGGCAGATCGCTGATGGCGTACAGCTTGGCCTTCACTTCGTCCGATGGGTAAATGCTCGGGTCACCGGAGATTTCCTTGTCCACCAACGCGGTGGCGGCCTTGTTGCCGTTAGGGAAACGCACGTTGTCGGTGATCTGCGCCATGATTTCCGGCTGCATGATGAAGTTCATCCATTTATAAGCGGCCTCGACATTTTCGGCATCCTTGGGAATGGCGACCATGTCGTAGAACGAACCGGCACCTTCCTTGGGAATGGTGTAGGCCACTTTCACTTTGCCGCCAGCCTCGGCAGCACGGCTCTTGGATTGCTCGATATCACCCGAGTAGCCCACGGCGACGCAGATGTTGCCGTTGGCCAGGTCGGAAATGTACTTGGAGGAATGGAAGTAACCGATCGATGGACGCAACTTGAGGAACAGTGCTTCGGCCTCGGCCAGTTGTTTCTTGTCCTGGCTGTCGGTCGGGTAGCCAAGGTAATGCAGGGCCACCGGAATCATTTCGGTTGGCGAATCGAGGAAGCTCACGCCGCAGCTCTTGAGCTTGGCGATGTTCTCGGGCTTGAGCAGGGTGTCCCAGGAATCGATCTTGTCGACGCCCAATGCGGCCTTGACCTTCTCGGGGTTGTAACCGATGCCGATGGTGCCCCACATGTAAGGGAAGGCGTGTTTGTTGCCCTGGTCGCTGGCATCGCCGACAGCCTTGAGCAGGTCGGTGTCCAGGTTCTTCCAGTTCGGCAGCTTGGACTTGTCCAGCTCCTGGTAGACGCCGGCCTTGATCTGCTTGGCCAGGAAGTTGTTCGACGGCACCACGATGTCATAACCGGACTTGCCGGCCAGCAACTTGGCTTCCAGGGTTTCGTTGCTGTCGAACACGTCGTAGACGACTTTGATCCCCGTTTCTTTCTCGAACTTGGCGACGGTGTCCGGCGCAATGTAGTCGGACCAGTTGTAGACATGCAGCACTTTGTCGTCCGCCTGGACGGCGCCCGCCATCACGCCCATCAGTGACATGGCGAGGAGGGTCTTGCCAGCTATCTTCATACCTAATGCCTTCATGGATTGATGCTCCAGTTATTCTTTTTAGCCACGTTCAGTAGCCGGCTCGCGGGCAACTTGAACAGTCGGTAGTCTGGCAAGTTACAGGGCAGGCTTTCAACACAAGCCCAGCCTTTTGTTCACGCTGGGCGAGGCCTGTACCGGCACCTCGCTCAGAGCCTAGCACTTAGCCCTGCAACGCACTGAGCGTCAGGTCCAGGCACTGCCGCGCCTTGGTCACCAATTCATCGATCTCGGCCTTGCTGATCACCAGCGGCGGCGCAATGATCATGGTGTCGCCCACCGCGCGCATGATCAGCCCGTTATCGAAGCAGAACTGCCGGCAGATCATGCCCACGCCCTTGCCTTCGTAGCGTTTGCGCGTGGCCTTGTCCTGGACCAGCTCGATCGCCCCCAGCAAACCGACCCCGCGTACTTCACCCACCAGCGGATGATCGTTCAGTTCCCGCAAACGCTTCTGCAAATAGGGTGCCGTTTCGCTGTGGACACGCTCGATGATCTTCTCGTCGCGCAGGATGCGGATGTTTTCCAGGGCCACCGCCGCGGCCACCGGGTGACCGGAGTAGGTAAACCCGTGGTTGAAGTCACCGCCTTCGTTGAGCACCGCGACCACGTCGTCGCGCACGATCAGCCCACCCATGGGGATATAGCCGGAGGTCAGGCCCTTGGCGATGGTCATCATGTGCGGTTTCAACCCGTAATGGTCGGTACCGAACCACTCACCGGTGCGGCCGAAGCCACAGATCACTTCGTCGGCCACGAACAGAATGTCGTACTTGGCGAGGATTTCCTTCATGCGCGGCCAGTAGCTGTCCGGCGGCACGATCACGCCACCGGCGCCCTGGATCGGCTCGGCGATGAAGGCCCCGACGTTGTCCACGCCGATCTCCAGGATCTTTTCTTCCAACTGGTTGGCCGCCCACACGCCGAATTCTTCGGGGCTCATGTCGCCGCCTTCACCGAACCAGTAAGGCTGGGCGATGTGGACAATGCCCGGGATCGGCAGGTCGCCCTGCTCGTGCATGTAGGTCATGCCGCCCAGGCTCGCGCCCGCGACGGTCGAACCGTGATAACCGTTCTTGCGGCTGATGATGACTTTCTTGTTCGGCTGGCCCTTGATCGCCCAATAGTGGCGGACCATGCGCAGCATGGTGTCGTTGCCCTCGGAGCCGGAGCCGGTGAAGAACACGTGGTTCATGCCTTCAGGGGCGATGTCGGCGATGGCTTTGGACAATTCCAGCACCGGCGGGTGGGCCGTCTGGAAGAACAGGTTGTAGTACGGCAGTTCACGCATCTGCTGGCTGGCGGCGTCGGCCAGTTCCTCGCGGCCATAACCGACGGCCACACACCAAAGGCCGGCCATGCCGTCGAGGATCTTGTTGCCTTCACTGTCCCAGAGGTAGACGCCCTTGGCGTGGGTGATGATGCGCGGGCCTTTCTCTTTGAGCTGCTTGAAATCGCTGAACGGCGCCAAGTGATGATCGTTGCTCAGGGCCTGCCATTCACGGGTTTGCGGGTTATTGCGGGTCATGCGAATTCTCCTGTTATCGGTGGGGGCGAAGCTGCCTGAAGCAGCCTCGCCCGGCGCTTCAGACGGCAAAGAGCAGGAATTCCCGCTCCCACGAACTGATGACGCGCTTGAAGTTTTCATGCTCGGCCCGCTTGACCGCGACGTAGCCTGTGATGAATTTCTTGCCCAGGTATTTCTCGATGGTGGTGCTGTTTTCCATGCGTTCCAGGGCGTCTTCGATGGTCAGCGGCAAACGCAGGTTGCGGCGTTCGTAGCCACGGCCCACCACCGGCGCGCTCGGATCGATGCCTTCGACCATGCCGATGAAGCCACACAGCAGGCTGGCGGCAATCGCCAGGTACGGGTTGGCGTCGGCGCCCGGCAAACGGTTTTCCACCCGACGGTTCTGCGGCCCGGCATCCGGCACGCGCAGGCCCACGGTGCGGTTCTCTTCGCCCCACTCAACGTTCACCGGTGCCGAGGTGTCCGGCAGGAAGCGGCGGAACGAGTTGACGTTGGGGGCGAACAGCGGCAACAGCTCGGGGATGAACTTCTGCAAGCCACCGATGTGGTGCAGGAACAGATCGCTCATGGTCCCGTCTTCATTGGAGAAGACGTTCTTGCCGGTTTCCTTGTCGATGATGCTCTGGTGCAGGTGCATCGCGCTGCCCGGCTCGCCGGTCATGGGCTTGGCCATGAAGGTGGCGGCCACGTCGTGCTTGAGTGCCGCCTCGCGCATGGTGCGCTTGAACACCAGGATCTGGTCGGCCAGGGACAGGGCATCGCCGTGACGGAAATTGATTTCCATCTGCGCCGTGCCGTCCTCGTGGATCAGGGTATCGAGGTCCAGCTCCTGCAGTTCGCACCAGTCGTAGACGTCTTCGAACAGCGGATCGAATTCGTTGGCCGCTTCGATCGAGAAAGACTGGCGACCGGTTTCCGGGCGGCCGGAGCGGCCAATGGGCGGTTGCAGCGGGAAGTCCGGGTCGTCGCTGCGCTTGGTCAGGTAGAACTCCATTTCCGGCGCGACGATAGGCTGCCAACCTTTGTCGGCATAGAGCTTGAGCACTTTCTTGAGCACGTTGCGCGGCGACAGCTCGATGGGGTTGCCCTGCTTGTCGTAGGCGTCGTGGATGACCTGGGCGGTGGGCTCGATGGCCCAGGGCACAAGGAACACGGCGTTCTCGTCCGGGCGGCAGATCATGTCGATGTCAGCCGGGTCGAGCAGTTCGTAATAGATGTCGTCTTCGACATAGTCGCCCGTAACGGTCTGGAGCAGAACGCTCTCGGGCAGGCGCATGCCTTTCTCGGCGATGAACTTGTTGGTCGGCGAGATCTTGCCCCGGGTGATACCGGTCAGGTCGCCAATCATGCATTCGACTTCTGTGATCTTGTGGTCTTTCAACCAATCGGTGAGCTGGTCGAGGTTGTTACTCATAAATGCCTCTAGGCGTGAGTTTCCTGACTGCTATTAGTTGTCAGGCGTTGTTTGACGCATCTGCGTCGCGTTGTGTTGCCCTTGCTCGGCAGGCATCGCCAAATGCCTGGAAAATCGCAAGGTAGTGCGGGTTAGAGCTTACCTCCCATTCAGGGTGCCATTGCACACCTAAAGCAAAAGCCTTGCCTTCTGGCACCGAAACGGCCTCGATCAGGCCATCCGGCGCCACCGCTTCGGCCCGCAGCCCAGGCGCCAGGCGCTCGATGCCCTGGCTGTGGATCGAGTTGACCTCAATCGACTGGGGCAGCCCCAGGCCTGCCAGTATGCCGCCAGGCTGGATGTGCACGGCGTGGGCAGGACCGTATTGGACCTCCACCGCTTGAGTATCGTCTTCACGATGATCGATGAACGTTCCGACTTCATGAACTTTCTGATGCAGGCTGCCGCCAAAGGCTACGTTCATCTCCTGGAAACCACGACAAATGCCCAGCACCGGGACGCCCGCCTCGACAGCGGCGCGGAACAGCGGCAGGGTGGTGGCGTCCCGTGCAGGATCATGGGCAGTGCCTGGCGCGCTGGCTGGGCCCTGATAATGAAAAGGTTCTACATTGGAAGGAGAGCCGGTCAGAAGAATGCCGTCCAGGGCGTCCAGAATATCGGACGGCGGGAACAGATCCGCCAGGGACGGGACCAGCACTGGCAAGCCCTTGGCGGCTGTCGCGACAGCCCGGGCATATTTATCGCCGCTGGTGTGATAAGCATGCAGACCCATCTGCCTGGAGCAGGTGGTGACGCCGATTAACGGCAGGCGAGACATGAAGCACCCCGGTATTATTGCTGTTATGGGTTTGAATCGAGCTTAGCCTTGTTCATTTTTTTACACAACACCCCCGTAAAAAATACAACACGGCCCGCTCAAGCCTGCGGGCGCCAAGGCCCCTAAAGGGAAAAAAACGCCCTAAATTGCCTCAAAAAAGCCCTGCAGGTGCTTTTTTAGGGCAAAAAAGGCCCTGCTTGACTTCGGCATGCCGTTCGGGTTGACTGGCTTTCGAAGAGATCAATGATTGATATTTTTAACAACAAAGGTGTTGCATCATGTCGGTACCCCCGCGTGCCGTTCAGCTTAACGAAGCGAACGCGTTCCTTAAGGAACATCCTGAGGTTCTGTACGTTGACCTTCTGATTGCGGATATGAATGGTGTGGTGCGCGGCAAGCGCATAGAACGCACCAGCCTCCACAAGGTTTACGAGAAAGGCATCAACCTGCCGGCCTCTTTATTTGCTCTGGATATCAATGGCTCTACGGTGGAAAGCACCGGCCTGGGCCTGGACATCGGTGATGCTGACCGGATCTGTTATCCAATTCCTGACACCCTGTGCAACGAGCCTTGGCAGAAGCGCCCGACTGCGCAACTGTTGATGACCATGCACGAACTCGAAGGCGAACCTTTCTTCGCCGATCCCCGTGAAGTCCTGCGCCAAGTCGTGACCAAGTTCGATGAACTGGGCCTGACCATCTGCGCCGCATTCGAGCTGGAGTTCTACCTGATCGACCAGGAGAACGTGAATGGACGCCCACAACCGCCTCGCTCGCCGATTTCCGGCAAACGCCCGCATTCGACCCAGGTCTACCTGATCGATGACCTCGACGAATACGTCGATTGCCTCCAGGACATTCTGGAAGGGGCCAAGGAGCAAGGCATTCCTGCCGACGCCATCGTCAAGGAAAGTGCCCCGGCGCAGTTCGAAGTGAACCTGCACCACGTGGCCGATCCGATCAAGGCTTGCGACTATGCGGTCCTGCTCAAGCGCCTGATCAAGAACATCGCCTACGACCATGAAATGGACACCACCTTCATGGCCAAGCCGTATCCGGGCCAGGCGGGCAATGGGTTGCACGTCCACATTTCGATTCTGGATAAAGACGGCAAGAATATCTTTGCCAGCGAGGATCCCGAGCAGAACGCCGCACTGCGTCACGCGATCGGCGGTGTGCTCGAGACCCTGCCCGCGCAGATGGCTTTCCTCTGCCCGAACGTCAACTCCTACCGTCGTTTCGGCGCACAGTTCTACGTGCCGAACTCGCCGACCTGGGGCCTGGACAACCGCACCGTGGCCCTGCGCGTGCCGACCGGCTCGGCCGATGCCGTGCGCCTGGAACACCGCGTCGCCGGCGCCGATGCCAACCCCTACCTGCTGATGGCGGCCGTGTTGGCGGGCGTGCACCATGGCCTGGTCAACAAGATCGAGCCCGGTGCGCCGGTGGAAGGCAACAGCTACGAGCAAAACGAGCAAAGCCTGCCGAACAACTTGCGCGATGCCCTGCGCGAGCTTGACGACAGTGAAGTCATGGCCAAGTACATCGATCCGAAATACATCGATATCTTCGTGGCCTGCAAGGAGAGTGAGCTGGAGGAGTTCGAACACTCCATCTCCGACCTCGAGTACAACTGGTACCTGCATACCGTGTAAGCAGTTGCGGTAAAAAAGAAACGCCGCAGGCCTTCGGGGCTGCGGCGTTTTTTTGTATTTGAAGGGATGGCCGCCTTCGGCGGATCGCGAGCAAGCTCAGCTCCCACAGGGGGCTTTGTGATCGTTTGGTCTGATTCACTGAGTATTGCTCTGTGGGAGCAAGGCTTGCCCGCGATGAGGGCCGGGAAGACAACACCGGACCCGACTCGTACAATGCCCGGCAGCCCCGCAGGAGAGCTTCATGACACGCATCGCCACACCCCGCAAACCCCGCGCACGCAGCCAGGCCCGGATCGACACCATTCTCGATGCCGCCCGTACGCTGCTTGCCGCCGAAGGCGTGGCCAGCCTGTCGATCTACAGCGTCGCCGAGCGCGCCGGGATCCCGCCCTCTTCCGTGTACCACTTCTTCGCCAGCGTCCCGGCACTGCTCGAAGCCCTGACCGCCGACGTCCACGCCGCTTTTCGCGCTGGCCTGCAAGCACCGATCGATCATGCAGCGCTGAACCATTGGCACGACCTGTCACGGCTGGTGGAACAGCGCATGCTCGCCATCTACAACCAGGACGCCGCCGCTCGCCAACTGATCCTGGCCCAGCACGGCCTGACCGAAGTCACCCAGGCCGACCGCCAACACGACCTCGAGCTGAGTGACTTGATGCACAAGGTGTTCGACCACCACTTCGCCCTGCCGCCCCTGCCCGGCGACGTCGATGTGTTCGCCCTGGCCATGGAGCTGGGCGATCGCGTCTACGCCCGCTCGATACAGCAGCACGGCCAGATCACCCCACGCATGGCCGAAGAAGGCATGCGGGTGTTCGATGCGTACCTGGGGCTGTACCTGCCGCCGTATTTGCCCAAGCGTGAAACCATCCGGTGATGACAGCCACTGTCAGTTGACCCGTGGGAGCAAAGCTTGCTCGCGATAGCGGTGGTCCAGCCGATACGGTTTTCAACGGTCATGCCCAATCGCGAGCAAGCTTTGCTCCCACAGATTTCTGCGCCGCTTGGTCCTTGACTGACCGGCACTACGCTATAGAAAAGCCCCGAAGGGCTCACGCCGTCCGGGGCTGTGGGTGAAGCATCGTTCACAACTTGGCGATAGACACCTCGGTGGATTTGACGAAGGCGATCACTTCGCTGCCGATCGCCAGCTCCAGCTCCTTGACCGAGCGGGTGGTGATGACCGACGTGACGATGCCGGAAGCGGTCTGCACGTCGATTTCCGACAGTACGTCGCCTTCGACGATTTCCTTGATGGTGCCTTTGAACTGGTTGCGTACGTTGATGGCTTTGATAGTCATGGTGTCGATTCCTGTCTGGATGAAGTTATTGCGCCCAACGCAACTGCGTGGGCAAGGGTGAAACGGGTTCGGGGTCCGGCGGTTGGCCGGGCAAGGACAGCACACGGTTGAGGACTTCGGTTTCCAGGCTCGCCAGGCGATGAGAGCCGCGAGCCCGTGGACGCGGCAGGTCGATGGCCAGGTCGAGGCCGATCTGGCCGTCCTCGATCAGGATCACCCGATCGGCAATCGCCACCGCTTCGCTGACGTCGTGGGTCACCAGCAACACCGTGAAGCCGTGCTGCCGCCAGAGGTTTTCGATCAGTTGCTGCATCTCGATACGGGTCAGGGCGTCCAGCGCTCCCAAGGGTTCGTCGAGCAGCAACAGCCGGGGCTTATGAATCAATGCGCGGGCCAGGGCCACCCGTTGCTTCTGGCCGCCGGACAGCGCCGCCGGCCACTCATGGGCGCGGTCGGCCAGGCCCACCGCTTCCAGTGCCTGCAACGCTTGCGGGCGCCAATTGCCCTTGAGGCCGAGGCCGACGTTATCGATGATTTTTTTCCAGGGCAGCAAACGTGCCTCCTGGAACATCAGCCGCGTATCTTCCCGCGCATCGCTCAACGACGCCGAACCGGCCAACAGCTGTCCACCGGTGGGCTGATCGAGGCCAGCCAATAAACGCAGCAAGGTACTTTTGCCACAGCCACTGCGACCCACCACGGCCACGAACTGACCGGCCGGAATATGCAGATCGATATCGCGCAAGACCTGGCGCGTGCCGAAGGTTTTTTGCAGCTTGCGCACCGCCAGCGGGATGCCACGCAGCAGATGCGGAGGTTGTTGGGCGGTCATGCCACACCTCCCTTGTTCACTTGGTACGCCGGGTGCCAGCGCAGCCAGACCCGCTCAAGCCCGCGAGCGGCCAGGTCGGCCAATTTGCCCAGCACGGCGTACAGGAGAATCGCCAGCACCACCACATCGGTCTGCAGGAACTCCCGGGCATTCATCGCCAGGTAACCGATGCCGGAGCTGGCCGAGATGGTTTCCGCCACGATCAGCGTCAGCCACATGAAACCCAGGGCAAAGCGCACGCCCACCAGGATCGAAGGCAAGGCACCCGGCAGGATCACCTGGCGAAACAGGCTGAAGCCGGACAAGCCGTAGCTGCGGGACATTTCCACCAGCGCCGGGTCGACGTTGCGAATCCCGTGGTAGGTGTTGAGGTAGATGGGGAACAACGTGCCCAGGGCCACCAGGAAAATCTTCGCCGACTCGTCGATGCCGAACCACAGGATCACCAGCGGAATCAGCGCCAGGTGCGGGACGTTCCTGACCATTTGCACGGAGCTGTCCAGCAGGCGTTCGCCCCATTTCGACAACCCGGTGATGAAGCCCAGGGTCAGGCCGATGCCGCCGCCGATCAGAAAACCGACCGCTGCGCGCCAACCGCTGATCGCCAGGTGTGTCCAGATTTCGCCGCTGCGCACCAGGTTGACCCCGGCTTCGATCACCGCCACCGGTGCCGGCAGGATCCGCGTGGACAACCAGCCAGCCGATACCGACAGTTGCCAGACCGCCAGCAACAGCAGCGGCACCGCCCAGGGCGCAAGGTTGTGGATGATTTTCTTCATGGCCGCCTCAGCTCTGGGACGCGGCTTTGGGCAGAATGTCGTTGGCGACCATTTCACCGAACGGGCTCACATAACCTTGGCTTTTCGGTAGCTCAGGGCGCTCCACGTCCAGGTGCGGGAACAACAGTTCCGCCACGCGATAGGACTCTTCCAGGTGTGGATAACCGGAGAAGATAAAGGTGTCGATGCCCAGGTCAGCGTACTCCTTGACCCGCGCCGCCACGGTCGGGCCATCGCCCACCAGCGCCGTACCGGCACCGCCGCGAACCAGACCGACACCGGCCCAGAGGTTGGGGCTGACTTCCAGCTTGTCGCGACGGCCACCGTGCAGGGCAGCCATGCGTTGTTGGCCCACCGAATCGAAGCGCGCCAGGGAGGCCTGGGCACGGGCGATGGTGTCATCGTCCAGGTGGGAGATCAGCCGGTCGGCCGCCTGCCAGGCTTCGGCGTTGGTTTCCCGCACGATCACATGCAGGCGAATACCGAAGCGCACGGTACGGCCCAGCTTCGCCGCCTTGGCCCGTACCTGGGCGATTTTTTCCGCCACGGCCGCGGGCGGCTCGCCCCAGGTCAGCACCATTTCCACCTGCTCGGCCGCCAGGTCCTGGGCGGCTTCCGACGAGCCGCCGAAATACAGCGGCGGACGCGGTTGCTGGATCGGTGGATAGAGCAGCTTGGCGCCCTTCACACTGATGTGCTCGCCGTCGTAATCCACGGTCTCGCCTTCCAGCACCCGGCGCCAGATACGGGTGAACTCCACTGATGCCTGGTAGCGTTGCTCGTGGTCGAGGAACAGGCCATCGCCGGCGAGTTCGTCCGGGTCACCGCCGGTCACCAGGTTGAACAACGCCCGCCCGCCGGACAACCGGTCGAGGGTCGCGGCCTGACGCGCCGCCACCGTCGGGGAAATGATCCCGGGGCGCAGGGCCACCAGGAATTTCAGGCGCTGGGTCACGGGAATCAACGAAGCGGCCACCAGCCAGGAGTCCTCGCAGGAACGCCCGGTGGGGATCAGCACACCGCCGAAGCCCAGTCGATCCGCCGCCTGGGCGACCTGCTGCAGGTAACCGTGATCGACGGCGCGGGCGCCTTCGGCAGTGCCAAGGTAATGGCCGTCGCCGTGGGTAGGCAGGAACCAGAAAATATTGAGGCTCATGGAGTGGTCTCCTAAAGGAATCGAATTACTGCGCGTTCGCGACGGCCGCCGGCGGCGTCCAGATCACGTCCTTGATGCTCAAGGGCTTGGGAATCAATTTGAGCTGGTAGAAGCTGTCGGCGATTTTCTGTTGTGCCGCCACCACTTCCGGCGTGAGGAACAGCGCCCCGTAGCCTTGGCGCTTCACCGACGTCAGGGTGATGTCCGCCGGCAGGCCGAGCAGCGGCGAGACCTGCTTGGTCACGTCTTCAGGGTTGGCCTTGGACCACTCGCCGACTGCGCGCACTTCCTCCACCAGGGTCGTGATGACCTGCGGGTGCTTCTGCGCATAGGGTTTGGTGGCGAGGTAGAACTGGTGGTTGTCGACGATGCCTTTGCCGTCACGCAGGGTGCGTGCCTGCAACTGTTGCTCGGCGGCAGCCTGGTACGGGTCCCAGATCACCCAGGCGTCCACGCTGCCCCGTTCGAACGCGGCACGGGCGTCGGCCGGCGGCAGGAACACAGTCTGGATATCGGAATACTTGAGGCCGGCGTCTTCCAGCGCCCGCACCAGCAGGTAGTGGACGTTGGAGCCTTTGTTCAGCGCGACCTTCTTGCCCTTCAGGTCTTGCACCGACTGGATGGCCGAGCCCTTGGGCACGAGGATGGCTTCGCTGGTGGGTGCCGGTGGTTCGTAGGCGACATAGAGCAGATCGGCGCCCGCGGCCTGGGCAAACACCGGCGGGGTTTCACCGGTCACGCCAAAGTCGATGGAACCGACGTTCAAGCCTTCCAGCAGCTGCGGGCCGCCGGGGAACTCGGTCCATTGCACGTCCACGCCTTGGGCGGCGAGGCGCTTCTCCAACGACCCCTTGGCCTTGAGCAGCACCAGCGTGCCGTATTTCTGATAACCGATCCGCAAGGTCTCGGCTTGAGCTTGAGCGATGACGCCGAGGGACACAGCCGCAGCAAACAGAGCGACCAGCCCGCGACGCAAAATGACAGTGCGCATGGCGCCTCTCCTTTTTGCTGTGGGGTTTTGGCTGCACCTGCTGGGCCGTTGGCGGCTGAGTAAGGTGAGTTGAATCAGGGTGTTCGGGGTTTAAATGCTCCAGCGAGCACTCAGCAAACGTTCGTTCAATACATTGGGGTCCAGCGGCCTGGGCCGACGGGCCATGGCACTGAAAAACTGTTCCAGCGCCTCGTCCAGACGCTGCTGCAGGGCCGGCGTCAATTGCGCCTGGGCGCTGCCCTCGCCGTAAGCGATCTGGCTGTCTTCGGCAAAGATCCCGTGGAGCATTTCCTGGGCCTTGAGCGCCGACAACACCGGCTTGAGGGCGTAGTCCACCGCCAGCATGTGGGCGATGCTGCCGCCGGTTGCCATCGGCAACACCACTTTATGGGCCAGGGCGCGCTCAGGCAGCAGGTCCAGCACAGTCTTCAGCGCGCCGGAAAAAGACGCCTTGTACACCGGCGTGGCGATCAACAGGCCATCAGCGTTTTCGATCTGCTGGAGCAGGTCGACCACCTTCGGGCTGTCGAAACGGGCATGGAGCAGATCTTCGGCCGGGAAGTCGCGTACCTGATAACTCACCACTTCCACACCTTGCTGCTGCAACCAGCGTTGCGAACGTTCCAGCAGCACCCCTGAGCGGGAGCGTTGGCTGGGACTGCCACCGAGTGAGACGACCAACATGCCTACCCTTCCTTAACTGTCACGTGCGATTCGCGGCGGGCGATCTCGCTGCATGGGTCAAACCATAACAGGGGATTCATATATCTTTAAATCATATTTATTCATTTGGTTATGCAATATAGATATATTCAATATCCTTTCCTTGGCGCAATAAAAAAAGGCCGTCGAAACGGCCAAAACCCTTGGTGCACAGAAAGACCAACCTGTGGGAGCGAGCTTGCTCGCGATGGTGTCGGATCTGCCAGCGTCGATGTCGGCTGATACACCGCTATCGCGAGCAAGCTCGCTCCCACACGTCAGCGATTGGGTTGCGGGGTGAGGCGCAGGTAGGGCTTCACGGCGCGGTAACCCTTGGGAAAGCGCTGCTTGAGTTCCTCTTCATCCTTGAGCGACGGCACGATCACCACTTCATCACCGTCCTGCCAGTTGGCCGGGGTGGCGACTTTGTAGTTGTCGGTCAGCTGCAGGGAATCGATCACCCGCAGGATCTCGTTGAAATTGCGCCCGGTGCTGGCCGGATAGGTGATGGTCAGGCGAATCTTCTTGTTCGGGTCGATCACGAACAGTGAGCGCACGGTCAAGGTGTCGCTGGCGTTGGGGTGGATCAGGTCGTACAGGTCCGACACCTTGCGGTCGGCATCGGCCAGGATCGGAAAATTGACCACGGCGTTCTGAGTCTCGTTGATGTCCTCGATCCACTTGTGGTGCGAGTCCACCGGGTCCACCGAAAGGGCAATGGCCTTGACCCCGCGCTGGGCGAACTCGTCCTTGAGCTTGGCGGTGAGGCCCAACTCGGTGGTGCATACCGGTGTGAAGTCCGCCGGGTGGGAAAACAGCACACCCCAGCTATCGCCGAGCCATTCATGGAAGCGAATCTTGCCGGCGCTGGAATCCTGTTCGAAGTCGGGGGCGATGTCGCCAAGTCTGAGGCTCATGGTGCGGCTCCTGGATGAGGTTGTCGTGAGCCCAACTTTGCACCGATTTCGATTGATTTAAAAAGAATAAATATCCATTTATCTAGATCATTAGTGAATATAAAAAACTGTTCACTGGCGCCATTCCGCCTACCGGCCCAAGATCGTCATCGAGGTTCGAGAAGGCCTCGAGTTGCTGAAAGAGGAGAAGTTTCGAGGAAGGCTACAGGGGTGGGCCCGACTCGAAAAACGTAAAGCCCCGCCCGGCGTGATGCCGGGCGGGGCTTTTTTTGTTTTGTACCCACACTACGGAAATTATTGACGCGATTTCAGGACGAGCGGCTAGGATAGGCAACATGAACACTCAAGCCTTGTTGACTCATCTGCAAAACCAACTCCCTGGTCTGCTGGCGGTTTACCTCTTTGGTAGCCATGCACAGGGCACCGCCGGGCCTGACAGTGATGTCGATTTGGCTGTGCTCTTGTCCGGCGAGGTTGACCCTGTGTCGTTATGGCAGCTTTCAGGGGATTTGGCGGATATCGCTGGCAGTCCGGTGGATCTGATTGACCTACGTGCGGCAACCACCGTCATGCAATATCAGATCGTGACCCGAGGCCAGAGACTCTGGGCCAGAGACGTACAGGCCGGGTTGTTCGAGTGTTTTATTCTCAGCGAAAAGACCGCTCTCGACGAGGCTAGGGCAAGCTTGCTCGAAGATATTTACAAGGAAGGCGTCGTGTATGACCGATGACGTACTGATCAACAAAGCAGCGAGTATCGAGCGTTGCGTCGCCAGGGTGCGGGAGGATACGAGAAGGATCCCGCTACCTTCGCGACTGATTTCACTCGCCAGGATTCGGCCATCCTGATAACGACTCCTGACTCAAAAACGTAAAGCCCCGCCCGGCGTGATGCCGGGCGGGGCTTTTTTTCGTCAGGTGAGCGCGTTGCTTACAGCAGCGGGATCGAGTAGCTGACGATCAGGCGGTTTTCATCCTGGTCGCGCTGACCTGGGATGTCGTTGCGCCAGGTAGCGTTTTTCCACATCACGCCAACGTTCTTCAGCGCACCTTCCGGTACGACGTAGCCAACAGTGATGTCACGTTCCCACTCGGTCTTGTCACCGGTGGCGTGGTCGATGTTGTCGCCGCGCAGGTAGATGACGCCAGCGGTCAAGCCAGGAACGCCGAGCTTGGCGAAGTCGTACGAGTAGCGACCCTGCCAGGTACGTTCACCGGCACGGGCGAACTTGGCGATTTGCATGTCGGTGGTCAGGTAAGCCGACGAACCGTCGCCCTGGTTCAGCCAAGGGAAATCGCTGTCGCCGTTGCTCGCCTGGTAACCACCACCAAAGGTGTGACCGGCAACGGTGTACAGGAACAGGCCGCTGTACAGGTTGTTGTCGACCTTGCCCTTGGTGACGCTGCCGCCATAGTAGCCAGTGGTGTAGTAGGTGGAGTCATGACCATTGGCGCCGTCGCTGCGGCTGTTGAAATAACGCAGGTCGGACTTCAGTACACCCGGGCCGATGGCCCAGTTGTGGATCAGGCCCAGGAAGTGTTGCTTGTAGAAGTCTTCCAGGTTGCCGTAGTAGTACTGGGCAGTCAGGTCCTTGGTGATTTTGTAGTCACCGCCACCGTAGATGAACTTGTTGCTGTCGCGACCGCTGGCGGTACGACCGTTCGCACCGGCAATGGACAACTCCTCGTTGTTGCTGGAGTTACGACCCTTGGCGTGCTCGATCTGGCCGCCGACGAGCGTCAGGTCCTTGATCTCGTTCGAGGTGATCTGGCCACCCTGGAAGGTTTGCGGCAGCAGACGACCATCGTTGGTCACGATGACCGGCAGTTTTGGCTGCAGGGTGCCCAGCTTCAGCTCGGTCTGGGAGATCTTCGCCTTGGCGGTCAGGCCCAGGCTGGAGAAGTTATCCACCGCTTCGCCGTTGGACTTGCTCGGGAAGACCGTGCCGCCGTAGCTGTTATTGGAGGCACCGTTGGTACCGCCGCCCGAATCCAGCCTGATACCCAGCAGGCCGATGGCATCGATACCGAAGCCGACGGTGCCTTGGGTGTAGCCGGAAGTGAAGCGCAGGTCGAAACCTTGGCCCCATTCTTCAGACTTGTTCGTTGTAGCAGCCGAATCACGGTTATCCGTGTTGATGTAGAAGTTACGCAGACCCAAGGTAGCCTTGCTGTCTTCGATAAAACCGGCGGCGCCTGCCTGCTGCGCCAAAACCCCAACGGCCACAGCCAGGGCCAAGGTGGACTTGTTCATGCTTCGCTCCTCTCGTTTTCTAATTCTTGTGTGTCTTTGGTTCCGGATCGAACGCCCGGAATCCGCGGATGCGCGATTAGCGCCAGACCGTGACTAACAAGTCAATCGTAACCATTTGTGACTACGACCATGGTCTAACCCTGCGACACCGGCCCGCAGGATAATGGATTCTCTATAAATCCAAAAAGAATTGTTTCGTTAGTTTTCAGCTCGTTTCGACATATGGTTGCCATCGAAGTGTCATCAAGCCGTGACAAGGCTTATCGGCGACGTTGAGGATTACTGAATGGTGTTTTATCGGGCTTTTGCGAGGGCCGCTCATCCTGCGGCGAAATAGGCTCCGGCGCTTCCCATGGCTTCGATCATGATCACGACGGCTCGCGCACGGTGCGATCTTGAGCGTTCCAGACTAGCCGCTCATTGTCTGAAATCAAGATCGCGGTCGCGCAAGGATTCAGGACGGCTCTACAGGGCTTTTTCGAATATCTTCGAATTACGCTGATAGTTGTAGAGTGACGCCCGCGCTGCCGGCAGACGGTCGACGCTGCTGGGCTCGAAACCACGTTCGCGGAACCAGTGGGCGGTCCGGGTCGTCAGTACGAACAGCGTCTTGAGCCCTTGGGCGCGGGCCCGGGTTTCGATTCGTTCCAGCAGTTCATCGCCCCGGCCACCGTGGCGGTATTCCGGGTTCACCGCCAGGCAGGCCAGTTCCCCGGCATCCGAGTCGGCGATCTGGTACAGCGCCGCGCAGGCGATGATCATGCCTTCGCGCTCGACCACGCTGAACTGTTCGATCTCGCGTTCCAGCACTTCGCGGGAGCGACGCACCAGAATCCCCTGCTCTTCCAGTGGGCTGATCAGGTCCAGCAGGCCGCCAACATCTTCGATGGCCGCTTCGCGCACCACCTCGAATTGCTCCTGGGCCACCAGCGTACCGCTGCCATCGCGGGTGAACAGTTCAGCCAGCAGCGCGCCATCCTCGGCATAGCTGACGATATGGCTGCGCGCGACGCCGCCACGACAGGCCTGGGCCGCCGCATCCAGCAGTTCGGCCTGATAGTCGCTGCCCAGGCGTTGCATGTGGCCCGGGACCTGTTGCGGGCGCAATTCCCGAACCAGCCGTCCATCCTCGCCGATAAGCCCTTGCTCGGCGCCGAACAGCAACAGCTTGTCGGCCGCCAGGTCGATGGCCGCCCGGGTGGCGACGTCTTCACAGGCCAGGTTGAAGATCTCCCCAGTGGGCGAATAACCCAACGGCGACAGCAACACGATGGAGCGCTCGTCCAGCAGGCGATTGATGCCCTTGCGATCGACCCGGCGCACTTCACCGGTGTGGTGATAATCCACGCCTTCGAGCACGCCGATGGGACGCGCGGTGACCAGGTTGCCGCTGGCGACCCGCAGCCGCGAGCCCTGCATGGGCGAGGAGGCCATGTCCATGGACAGGCGTGCCTCGATGGCGATGCGCAACTGGCCGACCGCGTCGATCACGCACTCCAGGGTCGCCGCATCGGTGATGCGCATGCCGTGGTGGTAATGGGGCGTCAGGCCCCGTGCCGCGAGGCGGGTCTCGATCTGCGGGCGCGAACCATGGACCAGCACCAGGCGCACGCCGAGGCTGTGCAGCAGCACCAGGTCATGGACGATGTTGCCGAAATTAGGGTGTTCCACCCCGTCGCCGGGCAGCATGACGATGAAGGTGCAATCGCGGTGGGCGTTGATGTAGGGCGAAGCGTGACGAAGCCAATTGACGTATTCGGGCATGAACCTGGACCTGTAATAAATAACAGCCAAAAAAAGACGAAACAGAACGCACAACGGGCTGGTGGTTATCGTCGGAACAGGCTTGGCGACACGCGCGCTCTCCTCATGTGATGAATACGGGCCCGCAAGGGCGCAATTTAACCGGCCGTGGCCGGCGTCAGGCAGTAATGGCCGATCAACTGCCGCAACAGCTGTACGGTAGGTTGCAAACGTGACATTTCAAGGTACTCGCCCGGTTGGTGGGCACAGGCGATATCGCCAGGACCGAGCACCAGGGTTTCGCAGCCAAGGCGCTGAAGATAAGGCGCTTCGGTGCCGAACGCCACTGCTTCGGCGCGATGGCCGGTCAGTCGTTCGGCCACGCGGACCAACTCGGCGTCCTCGGCCTGCTCGAACGGCGGCACTTCGGGGAACAGCGGCGCATAGTCGATCTTGACCTGGTGTCGCTCGGCAATCGGCTGGAGCTTCTGCCGGATCGCCGCCCGCAGCACTTGCGGGTCCATGCCCGGTAACGGGCGCAGGTCGAATTCCATGGAGCATTGGCCGCAGATCCGGTTGGGATTGTCGCCACCGTGGATGCAACCGAAGTTCAGGGTCGGTTGTGGCACGCTGAACTGCGGATTACGGAATTCACGCTGCCATTGCAGGCGCAGGCCACGCAATTCGCCCATGGCATCGTGCATGGCTTCCAGGGCGCTGCGGCCCAGGCTTGGGTCGGAGGAGTGGCCGCTGCGCCCGAGAATATCGATGCGTTCCATCATCACGCCTTTGTGCAGGCGAATCGGTCGCAGGCCGGTCGGCTCGCCGATCACCGCCGCGCGCCCCAACGGTCGGCCGGCATCGGCCAGGGCCCGGGCGCCGGCCATGGAGCTTTCTTCGTCACAGGTCGCGAGGATCAGCAGCGGTTGCTTGAACGGTTGGTCCAGCAGCGGCTTGACCGCTTCGATGGCCAAGGCGAAAAAACCCTTCATGTCGCAACTGCCCAGGCCCACCCAACGACCATCGACCTCGGTGAGTTTCAATGGATCGGTCTGCCATAACGCACCGTCGAACGGCACCGTGTCGCTGTGGCCAGCCAACACCAGGCCGCCGGGGCCACTGCCGAAACTGGCCAGCAAATTGAATTTGCCGGGGCTGACCTGCTGGACATCGCAGGAGAACCCCAGCTCGGTGAGCCAGCCTGCCAGCAGCTCGATCACGGCACTGTTGGACTGGTCGAGCCCAGGTTGGGTACAGCTGACCGAAGGCGTGGCGATCAGGGCAGCGAATTGATCTTTCATGGACGGCAAAGGCATCGCTGACTCCAGGCTTACAGATTGACGTCCATCATAGAACCATCCGGCGCAAGGAATAAACCGTCGCGGCGCGTAGGATGAGCGAGTCCTGTACACTGCACGGCCTTGGCAGCCACACCTTCCCCCGGCTGCGCACCCGATCCCTGGATTTTCCGGCCATGCAGAAAGAAACCGAAATCAAACTCCGCGTCAGCCGCGAGACCCTGGCAGCCTTGCGCGAGCATCCGCTGCTGAAAAAACGCAACAAGAGTGGCTGGGAACGCCACGAATTGATGAACCAGTATTTCGACACGCCAGAGCGCGACCTGGCCCGGGCCAAGGTCGCCCTGCGCCTGCGGCGCGACGGTGAAGAGGTGATCCAGACCCTCAAGACCCGTGGCCAGAGCGTCGCCGGCCTGTCCGAACGCAATGAGTACGACTGGCACCTGCCCAAGGCCAAGCTCGACCTGAAGAAGCTCGACGGCGAGTGCTGGCCCGAGGCCCTGGCCGAACTGGACAAAAAAACCCTCAAGGCCATCTTCACCACCGATTTCGTCCGCGAGCGTGCTGAAATCGCCTGGGGCCGTGGCAAAAGCAAGGTGGTCATCGAAGCCGCCCTGGACCTGGGCCACGTCGTGGTGGGCAAGCAGAAGGAAGAAATCTGCGAACTGGAGCTGGAATTGCGCGAAGGCGAGCCCGCCGCCCTGCTGGAACTGGCCGCCGAGCTGGCCGCGACCCTGCCCTTGATGCCCTGCGACATCAGCAAGGCCGAGCGTGGCTATCGCCTGCATGACGCGGGCAGCTATGCCTTGAGCCTGCCGGCCCCGCAGTTGACCGCCGAAACGCCGCTGGATGACGCCTTCGCCGCGCTGAGCTGGCATTTGCTCGGCAGCAGCCAGCGCCTGGCCGAACAATACCGTTTCAACGGCCACTGGCGCCTGCTGCAGGACTGGGTGGAAAACCTCGCCGAACTGCGTGCCCTGCTCAGCAGCCTCGGCCAGGCCGCGCCACGCCAATCGACCCACGACCTGCGCCTGGCCCTGGACGCGTTGCTGGAAGACTGGCGTCCGCTGGTCCAGGCTGGCCTGGACGACGAAGACGTGCGCAAGGCCGCGCCGGAACAGTTCCTTGAAGAGCTGCAAGACCCGCGCTGGGGCCTGTTCTCCCTCAACACTTCACGCTGGCTGCTGGCCCGCAGCTGGACCGCCGAGCGCAACACCCGTGGCAATCGCCAGGGCGCGGCGCAACTGGGCAGCTGGCTGCCGCGTCTGCTGGGGGAAGAATCCTCGTCCCTGCAATTGCAACGCTATCAGCAACAGCCGGAAGACCTCGCCGAGCAACTGCCGCGTATCGAACGCATCCAGGCCTGGCTGCACCACGCCCGTCATGTGCTGGAGATCCCGGAAATGGATCGCCTTTATGGCGAGCTGAACAAGCTGGCGCAACTGGCCAACCAACCCATCACCGACGAAACGCTGGATGCGCGCAAGCAGCAGGCGATTGCGGTGTACCAGAATCGGGCTTGGAAGACTTTGCTGCGCCTGTGATGCCGCCATCGCGAGCAAGCTCGCTCCCACAGGGGTTCAGCGTTGTAACCACATCTAGTGGCCGCTGAAGATCAACTGTGGGAGCGAGCTTGCTCGCGATGAGGCCAGCACAAACACCCTGGAAACAAGCTTCAGCGCACCACCGGCAAACTCGTCGTCGACTTGATCTCCGACAGCGCCACGATCGAATTCACTTCCTGGATCCCCGGCACCATCGACAGCTTTTCAAAAAAGAATCGCTCATACGCCTCGATGTCCGCCGTGACGATGCGCAGCAGAAAATCCACCGCCCCCATCAACACATAACACTCCAGCACTTCGGGAAAGCCGCGAATCGCCTCGGTGAACTCGGTGAAGTTCGAACGGCCATGGGCGTTGAGTTTCACTTCGGCGAAGATCTGCGTGTTGAGGCCGATTTTCTTGCGATCCAGCAACGTCACCTGAGCACGGATGATGCCCTCCTCCTTCATCCGCTGGATCCGCCGCCAGCACGGCGATTGAGACAAGCCGACCTGCTCGGCGATTTGCGCACTGGACAGCGAGGCATCCTCTTGCAGCAGCGCCAGTATCCGGCGGTCGTAGCCATCCAGCTCGCTTTGCATAAACAAACCCATAAATAATGATTTGGAGAATCAAGCGATTCGAAAAATCGCCAGAACCACTCATCTTAGATAAGAAATACCCCGCGACACATGTAAATATTTCTCCCGCATCCCAGGAGACCACCCATGCCCCCACTCGAAGCCGTTGCCACAACCACGACCCGCGCCGACGTCTGGCACGCCGCCAATGCCCATTGCCGAGTGCAGTACCAGATGCTGGCCGAGGCCGAGCCGGATCTGCTGTGCCGGGCGTTGAACCTGTTTGCCTTGCAGGGCCTGACGCCACGGCACGTGCGCGTCGAGCGCCTCGACGATCTGCTGTCGCTGGACATCGGCCTGGATGGGCTGAGTTGGCACCGAGCCCAGGTGATCGCTGAAAAACTACGTAACCTGATCGGCATGTGCTCGGTGGACCTGCAAAGCGCTGAATTTACGAGGGTTGAGCCGACCCAGGCGGCCGGCTGAGCGCCCCACGGGCAAGACCTGGTAACGCATTGGTCGGGTAGTGGCCCAACGGACCACAGGGTCGGGACTATTCTTTTGCAGACCGAGCGAGGACGCCGAAGCGTCTGTATCGCGGCTTTGCTGCAATTGTCCAATAGGAACCCGCATGTCCACCAAACACGCCACTCAGGACCGCTGGCTGGACCTCAATGATCTGCTGCGCCAACTGGTCACCCAGGGCTTCATCAGCCAGGATTCAGCCGAAACCGCGCTCAACGCCCGCCGACGCCACAGCGCCAATAGCCAGCTGCATCCGCTGGAGTTCATTGCCAACCAACACCTGGACGACCTCAGTCGACCCGGCAAGCGCCTGGACCTGGAGAACCTGACCCTGTGGTTGTCCCAGCAGGCCGGCCAACCCTACATGCGCATCGACCCGCTGAAAATCAACGTAGCGGCCGTGACGCCCTTGATGTCCTATGCCTTTGCCCAGCGCCACAAGATCCTTGCGGTAGCGGTCGATCGTGACGCCGTCACCGTTGCCAGCGCACAACCCTACGTCAGCAGTTGGGAAGCCGACCTGACCCACGTGCTCAAGCTGCCGATCAAGCGGGTGGTCGCCAACCCGGTGGATATCCAGCGCTTGAGCGTGGAGTTCTATCGCCTGGCCAAATCGGTCAGCGGCGCCACCACGACCGACCAGCAACCGAGCAACCTGAGCAATTTCGAACAGTTGCTCAACCTGGGGGCCAGTGACCAGGAACCGGACGCCAACGACGCTCACATCGTCAATATCGTCGACTGGTTGTTCCAATACGCCTTCCAACAGCGGGCCAGCGATATCCACATCGAACCGCGCCGCGAGCAGGGCACCGTAAGGTTTCGCATCGACGGGGTGCTGCACACCGTCTATCAATTCCCGCCGCAGGTCACGATGGCGATCGTCAGCCGCCTCAAGAGCCTGGGGCGGATGAACGTCGCGGAAAAACGCAAACCCCAGGACGGCCGGGTCAAGACCAAGACCCCGGACGGCGGCGAAGTGGAATTGCGCCTGTCGACCTTACCCACGGCGTTCGGCGAAAAAATGGTCATGCGGATCTTCGACCCGGAAGTGCTGCTCAAGGATTTCGACCAGCTCGGTTTCTCCGCCGATGACCTGCGCCGCTGGCAGGACATGACCCGCCAGCCCAATGGCATCATCCTGGTGACCGGACCTACCGGTTCCGGCAAGACCACCACCCTCTACACCACGCTCAAGAAACTGGCGACGCCGGAAGTGAACCTCTGCACCATCGAGGACCCGATTGAAATGGTCGAGGCGTCCTTCAACCAGATGCAGGTCCAGCACAACATCGACCTGACCTTCGCCGCCGGGGTACGGGCACTGATGCGGCAAGACCCGGACATCATCATGATCGGTGAGATCCGTGACCTGGAAACCGCTGAAATGGCGATCCAGGCGGCGCTGACCGGGCACCTGGTGCTGTCGACGCTGCACACCAACGACGCGCCGAGCGCCATCAGCCGCCTGCTGGAGCTGGGTGTGCCCCATTACCTGATCAAGGCCACCGTGCTCGGGGTCATGGCCCAACGGCTGGTGCGCACCCTGTGCCCGCAATGCAAGGCCCCGCTGGCCCTGGACGAAGACGACTGGCAGACCCTGACGCGGCCCTGGCAGGCACCGTTGCCGAGCAATGCCCAACAAGCCGTCGGCTGCCTGGAGTGCCGCGACACCGGTTACCGCGGCCGCGCCGGTGTCTACGAAATCATGCAACTGACCGACAGCATCAAGGCCTTGATCCACCCCGACACCGACCTGCTGGCGGTACGCCGCCAGGCCTTCAAGGAAGGGATGCGCAGCTTGAGGCTGTCGGGAGCGCAAAAGGTGGCGGCGGGCTTGACCACCGTTGAGGAAGTCCTGCGCGTGACACCGCAGAGCGAACAGAAGTAGCTGTGACGAGAGGCTGTGGGAGCAAGGCTTGCCCGCGATGAAAATGAGGCGGTCTCCCGGGGAAGCAAGGCGCCTGCATCGCGAGCAAGCTTTGCTTCCACAGAGTGATGATAATGACCGCTTGCCCTACACTCAGGGCTCGCAGGTCCATCTCAACTCGCACAGGGAACCGTCATGCAGATCGGTAGCGTACTTTTACTTTTCATCGGCCTAGTGGTCGCCATTCTCTTCATGGGCTTCAAGGTCGTGCCCCAAGGCTACCAATGGACAGTCGAGCGGTTCGGCCGCTACACCAACACCCTCAAGCCGGGCCTGAACATCATCATCCCGGTGATGGATCGCATCGGGCGCAAGATAAATGTCATGGAAAGCGTGCTGGACATCCCGCCCCAGGAAGTCATCACCGCCGACAACGCCACGGTACAGATCGACGCCGTGTGCTTCTTCCAGGTAGTCAATACGGCCCAGGCGGCCTACGAAGTCAACAACCTCGAACACGCCATCCGCAACCTGCTGCAAACCAATATCCGCACCGTGCTGGGGTCCATGGAGCTGGACGCGATGCTGAGCCAGCGCGACGGCATCAACGAAAAATTGCTGCGCACCGTCGATGAAGCCACGGCACCGTGGGGCATCAAGATCACCCGGATCGAGATCAAGGACATCAGCCCCCCGGCGGACCTGATGGCCGCCATGTCCGGGCAAATGAAAGCCGAACGTATCAAGCGTGCCCAGATCCTCGAAGCCGAGGGCCTGCGCGCATCGGCGATTCTCACCGCCGAAGGCAAGAAGCAGGCGCAGATCCTCGAGGCCGAGGGCAGCCGCCAGGCGGCGTTCCTGGAATCCGAGGCCCGCGAGCGCCAGGCGCAAGCCGAAGCGTTGGCCACACAGGTGGTGTCCCAGGCCATTGCCGACGGTAACGTCCAGGCCGTGAACTACTTCGTCGCGCAGAAATACATCGATGCACTGGGCAAACTGGCGTCGGCCAACAACAGCAAGGTGATCCTGATGCCGCTGGAAGCCAGCCAGGTCATCGGTGCGGTCGGTGGCATCGGCGAGATCGTCAGGGCCACCTTCGACAGCAAGAAAGCCTGAGGCGCGCGTATGTGGGGGTTCCTGCAACACATGTCGTACTGGGACTGGCTGGCGCTGGGCGTCATCCTGCTGATCCTTGAAGTGTTCGGCGCCGGTGGTTACCTGCTGTGGATCGGCATGGCCGCCGCGGCAGTCGGCGTGCTCACGTTCTTCCTGCCGCAGATGCCGTGGGAGCTGCAGTTCCTGTTGTTCGGCCTGTTCGCCATCGCCACGGCACTGTACTGGTGGCGACGCCAGCGCAGCGCCGTGCGCCAAAGCGATCAGCCGCACCTGAACCTGCGCGGGCAGGAACTGATCGGTAAGGTCTTCCTGGTGCATGAAGCGATTGTCGATGGCCGTGGCAAGATCAAGGTGGCCGACAGTGTCTGGCTGGCCAAGGGGCCCGAGTCGTCCGTTGGCACGCGGGTCAGGGTGGTGGCGCAGGAGGGCGCGGTGCTGCAGGTGGAACGGGTTGACTGACAAGTCATGGAACTGAATCGAGACGCAGGTAATCCAACGTCATAGTTAACCCAGTGGAGTCACCTATCATGCGTCTCAAACTTGCTGTCGCTACCCTAGCCTTGCTGTCTCTTCCTGTTGGCTCGGCAATGGCCGACACGTTTTGGCGTAACGTCATCTCGTCCGGTGCGACCACCGGTTCCACCTACCTGACCTTCAAGGATCACAAACTGATCGTCGCCGCCCAGGACGATGCTGGTAGCTTCGTCGCCAGCGATGGCGGCATCCGTGGCCCTTATCTGGAAGCGGCGATGCAGAAAGTGCGTGCCGACAACCCAGGCCTGCAAGCCACCGACATGGAACTGGCCAACGCGATCCTGGCGAAAAACGCCGTCGCCCAGGACTGATGCCCGGCCAATAAAAAATGCCGCTCGATGAGCGGCATTTTTTTGCCCGGTGAAAATCCCCCCTGTGGGAGCGAGCTTGCTCGCGATAGCGGAGTGTCAGCCCACATCAATGCCGCTGATCCACCGCTATCGCGAGCAAGCTCGCTCCCACAGGTGCAGTCGTCCTTATTCGCCGATGGCAGCCTTGTAACCCGCCGCGTCCAGCAACTTGTCCAGCTCAGCCGTGTTGCTTGGCTTGAGCTTGAAGATCCAGGCGCCGTACGGATCGGAGTTCAGCAGCTCAGGCGAACCGCCCAACTCCTCATTGACCGCGATCACTTCACCTGCGATCGGGGAATAGATATCGGAAGCGGCCTTGACCGACTCCACCACGCCGGCCTGGGCGCCCGCTTCAAAGACTGTGCCGACCTCGGTCAGTTCGACAAACACCACATCGCCCAAGGCTTCCTGCGCGTGGTCGCTGATACCCACGGTAACGGAGCCGTCGGCCTCCAGACGCGCCCACTCATGGCTTTCGGCAAAACGCAGTTCGGCAGGGATATCGCTCATATTCTGTGTCCTCAATAGAAAGTGTCAGCGGCCAGCGGCCCGCCGCAAAAGGTTAGATCAGGGTTTTGCCATGGCGGACGAAGGTCGGTTTGACCACCCGTACCGGGTACCACTTGCCGCGAATTTCCACCTCGGCACGGTCGGCGGTTGCCATCGGAACACGTGCCAGGGCGATCGACTTGCTAAGCGTAGGAGAAAAACTACCACTGGTGATCTCCCCTTCGCCAACATTGGCGATGCGAACCACCTGATGGGCGCGCAAAACACCCCGCTCCTCCAGCACCAGCCCGACCAGTTTGTGCTGCACACCGCTGGCCAGCTCGGCCTCCAGCGCACTGCGCCCGATGAACTGACGGCTCGCCGGTTCCCAGGCGATACTCCAGGCCATGTTCGAGGCCAGCGGTGAAACATCCTGGTGGATATCCTGGCCGTAGAGGTTCATGCCGGCCTCCAGGCGCAAGGTGTCGCGGGCGCCGAGGCCGATGGGCGAAATGCCAGCGCCGACCAGGTCGTTGAAGAAACTCGGGGCCTCCTGGGCGGGCAGGACGATTTCCAGGCCATCTTCGCCGGTGTAGCCGGTCCGGGCGATGAACCATTCGCCGTCGGCGCGCCCTTCGAAAGGCTTGAGTTGCTGGATGATTTGCCCACGGGATTGCGTGACCAGCTCGGCAATCTTCTGCCGGGCGTGGGGGCCCTGGATCGCCAGCATCGCCAGCTCGGGGCGCTCATGCAGTTGCGCGTCGTAGTCACCGAGTTGTGCCTGCATCCAGGCCAGGTCCTGATCGCGGGTCGAGGCGTTGAAGACCAGGCGATAACCGTCTTCGACACGGTAGATGATCATGTCGTCGACGATGCCGCCGCGCTCATTGAGCATCGCGCTGTACAAGGCACTGCCTGTGTCTTGCAAGCGGTCGACGTCATTGGCCAGCAAGCGCTGCAGCCAGACCTTGGCCTGGTGGCCGGCGACGTCGATCACGGTCATGTGGGATACATCGAACACACCGCAGTCGCGACGCACCTGATGGTGTTCTTCGACCTGCGAGCCGTAATGCAAAGGCATATCCCAACCGCCAAAATCGACCATCTTCGCGCCAAGGGCGAGATGAAGGTCATACAGAGGCGTACGCTGTCCCATGGGTTTCTCCTTCCGGGCTTGGCGAAGGTGCGGACGGACACTGCGTAGCGCGAACGTCTGAAAAAAGGAGTTTTCTGACGCTCTCAGTTGCCCGGTCCGACAGACGGACCGCACCGAATGCCGCGCATTGTAGCCGCATGAGGTAGGACTGGCACCTAGCTGTTTCGATGGGCCGAACGTCGTATCAATCCGATGACCGGCAACAGCCCCACCAATACCAACGTCAGCGCCGGTAACGCGGCCCGGGCCCACTCCCCTTCGCTGGTCATCTCGAAGATCCGCACCGCCAGCGTGTCCCAGCCGAACGGGCGCATCAGCAACGTCGCGGGCATTTCCTTGAGTACATCGACGAACACCAGCAACGCCGCGCTCAAGGTGCCGGGCAACAGCAACGGCAGATACACTTTGAAAAACAGTCGTGGGCCACTGACCCCAAGGCTGCGTGCCGCTTCGGGCAAGGACGGACGAATGCGCGCCAGGCTGCTCTCCAACGGCCCGTAGGCCACGGCCAGGAAACGCACCAGATACGCCAGCAACAGCGCCGACAGGCTGCCCAGCAACAATGGCTTGCCTGCACCGCCGAGCCAGGTCGACAGCGGGATGACCAGCTCACGGTCCAGGTAGCTGAACGCAAGCATGATCGACACCGCCAGCACCGAACCGGGCAAGGCATACCCCAGGTTTGCCAGGCCGACACCGGCACGAATCGGACGGGTCGGCGCCAGCCGCCGGGCGAACGCCAGCAGCAAGGCCACACAGACGGTGACCAGCGCCGCCAGGCCGCCCAGATAGAGGGTGTGGACGATCAGCCCGGCATAACGCTCATCCAGGTCGAAACGACCGCGTTGCCAGAACCACACCACCAACTGCAGCACCGGGATGACAAACGCGCAGGCAAATACCAGGAAGCACCAGCCACTGGCCGCCACGGCCTTGAGGCCGCGCAACGTGTACAGCGCCTTGACCCGGGGCCGCTCGTTACTGGCCCGGTGAGCGCCGCGGGCCCGGCGTTCGCCGTAGAGCACCAACATCACCGCCAGCAACAGCAGGCTGGCCAGTTGGGCAGCGCTGGAAAGGCTGAAGAAGCCGTACCAGGTCTTGTAGATGGCGGTGGTGAAAGTGTCGAAGTTGAACACCGACACCGCACCGAAATCCGCCAGGGTTTCCATCAGCGCCAGCGCCACGCCCGCACCGATGGCTGGCCGGGCCATTGGCAGCGCCACGCGCCAGAACGCCTGCCATGGCGACTGCCCCAGCACCCGGGCAGCTTCCATCAAGCCCTTGCCCTGGGCCAGGAAGGCACTGCGCGCCAACAAATAGACATAAGGGTAAAAGACCAGCACCAGCACCAGGATCACCCCGCCGGTGGAACGAACCCGGGGCAGGCGCAGGCCGCTGCCGAACCATTCACGCATCAGCGTCTGCACGGGACCGGCGAAATCCAGCAGGCCAACGAAAACGAACGCCAACACATAGGCCGGAATCGCGAACGGCAGCATCAACGCCCAATCGAGCCAGCGACGTCCCGGAAACTCACACAGGCTGGTGAGCCAGGCGAGGCTGACACCCAGCAAGGTCACTCCGACACCCACGCCAATGATCAAGGTGAGGGTGTTGCCCAACAAGCGCGGCATCTGCGTATCCCACAAGTGGGACCAGATTTGCTGGTCGATGCTCTGCCAGGACAGCAGCAAGACACTCAAGGGCAACAGGACCAGCGCAGCGACGGCGAAGACCAGGGGGTACCAGCGGCGTTGGGCGGGGTGGGCCAAGGGGAGCTCTCGTTCAAATGATGATGCCCGCGCATTGGCGCGGGCATCTATTTTATAACCACCACAGGGAATCGTGTCTGGCTTGGGGTTAATTCCAGCCAGCGCGATCCATCATGCGAATGGCTTCGGCCTGGCGTTTACCCGCGACTTCCACCGGCAAGGTGTCGGCCTTGAACGAGCCCCAGGCCGCCACTTCCTTGGACGGCTCGACCTTCGGGTTGGCCGGGAATTCCTGGTTCACGTCGGCGAAGATGCTTTGCGCTTCTGGCGTGGTCATCCACTCCACCAGTTTCTTGGCGGCGTCCGGATGCGGTGCATGCTTGGTCAAGCCAATGCCCGAGAGGTTGATGTGCACGCCGCGATCAGCCTGGTTCGGCCAGAACAGCTTCACCTTCAGGTCCGGCTTCTGCTGGTGCAGGCGGCCGTAGTAGTAGGTGTTGACGATACCGACATCGCACTGGCCAGCATTGATCGCTTCAAGCAATGCGGTGTCATCGGAGAACACGTCGGTGGACAGGTTCCTGACCCAGCCCTTGAGGATTTCCTCGGTTTTTTCCGCACCGTGGGTTTCGATCAGCGTGGCGGTCAGGGACTGGTTATAGACCTTTTTCGAGGTCCTCAGGCACAGACGGCCTTCCCACTCTTTGCCGGCCAGCGCTTCATAGGTGGTCAATTCGCCCGGTTTAACCCGGTCGGTGGAATAGACAATGGTCCGCGCCCGCAAGCTCAAGCCGGTCCAGGCGTGGGACGAGGCGCGGTATTGGGACGGGATGTTGGCGTCGATCACCGGGGAGGTGAACGGCTGGAGAATGCCCATCTGCTCGGCCTGCCAGAGGTTGCCGGCATCGACGGTGAGCAGCAGGTCGGCGGTGGCGTTCTCGCCTTCGGCCTTGATCCGCTGCATCAACGGCGCTTCCTTGTCGGTGATGAACTTTACCGAGACGCCGGTTTTCTTGGTGTAGGCATCGAAGACCGGCTTGATCAGTTCATCGATACGCGAGGAGTAGACCACCACCTCATCGGCGGCCTGGGCGGCAGTGGTGCCGATCAGGGTCAAGGCGAGGACGGACAGCAGGCGCTTGGTTGCCAACATGATAGCGGTCTCTGAATGGCGAAAGAGGCGCAAATGATAAGGACTCACATTTGGCTTCTCAATCGAACAGTGGGCGGACACATTTCCAAATGTTGCAACTTTGAGATGCGCGGTGTTTTTGCGTCCGCCATCGCGGGCAAGCCTTGCTCCCACAAAAGCTCGTCCCAAATTGCACACCTGTGGGAGCAAGGCTTGCCCGCGATGAGGCCATAAGCCCCAACCCACATCTCAGGCCTTGGCCAAATCCGGCAAATCCCCACTCAACCCCAGCGCCTCGCGCACGAACAAGGCCTTGGCCTCAGGCAGGCGGTCCACCAGCTTCAGCCCGGTGTTGCGCAACCAGCGCACCGGCAGCGGATCGGCCTGGAACAACCGCTCGAAGCCCTCCATCGCCGCCATCAGCGCCAGATTGTGGGGCATGCGTCGGCGCTCGTAGCGGCTCAACACCTTCACGTCCGCCAACCGCTCGCCACGGCCGGCCGCGTGCAACAGCACTTCGGCCAGCACGGCGGCGTCGAGGAAGCCCAGGTTCACCCCCTGCCCGGCCAATGGATGGATGGTATGGGCCGCGTCGCCGATCAACGCCAGCCCTTCGGCCACATAGCGCTTGGCATGTCGCTGGCGCAGCGGCACGCACAGGCGCGGGTCGGCGCTCAATACCGGGCCAAGCTGGCCTTCGAAGGCGCGTTCCAATTCGTTGCAAAATTCGCTGTCATCGAGCGCCATCAAGCGCTGCGCTTCTTCGGGGGTGGTGGACCAGACAATCGAGCACCAGTCGTGCTGGCCGTCACGCTCAAGGGGCAGGAACGCCAGTGGGCCGTTGTCGGTGAAGCGCTGCCATGCCGTCATCCGATGCGGCCGGGTGCTGCGCACGCTGGTGACGATGGCGTGGTGCAGGTAATCCCATTCGCGCGTCGCCACGCCGGTGAGGCGGCGCACAGCGGAATTCGCGCCATCAGCGGCAATGACCAGGGGCGCCCGCAACGTGCGGCCATCGGCCAGGGTCAGCAGCCAGTCGTCACCGGAACGACGCATCTGCTCCAGCCGGGCGTTGGCCAACAAGCCCAGGTCGCAGTCATGCAGGCGGTCCAGCAGGGCATCCTGCACCACGCGATTTTCAACGATGTGCCCAAGCGTCTCGGCATGCAGGCTGGCCGCGGAAAAATGGATCTGCCCGGTGCCACTGCCGTCCCAGACGTGCATGTCGGTGTAAGGGCTGGCACGCCGGGTGGTGATGCCCTCCCAGACGCCCAGGCGATCGAGGATCCGCTGGCTGGCCGTCGACAAGGCACTGACCCGGGGCTCGAACGCGGCCTGGGGATCGAAGGGCTTGACGCTCATCGGGCTGCCGTCGAGCAACAACACTTGCAGGCCACTGCCCTGCAACGCCAGCGCCAGGGCGCTGCCGACCATACCGGCGCCGACAATCAGCAGATCTGCACGCAATTCCATGCTCTAAGCCTGTTTTGCTGGCGACATGAGTCGCCCATGAAAAGAAATGACCACCCCAGCCTCAAGCATCGGGACGCGTCCCCAGCCCCATGGCCTGGCGGGCGAACCAGCGCTTGGCCGGCGGCAGCAGGTCGAGGCCCAGCAAGCCGAGGTTGCGGCCCAGGGACACCAACGGCAGGGTGCTGCCGAACAGCCGCGTGACCTGGTCGGAGAAGCCCACGGTCAGGGCCTGGTCCATGCGCTGGCTCTCGCGGTAGGCTTGCAACACGGCAAAATCCCCCGGCTCGCGATCGCTGTCGAGCAAGGCATCGGCCAGGGCCTGGGCATCGCGCAGGGACAGGTTGAACCCCTGCCCGGCAATCGGATGCAGGCTGTGGGCGGCATTGCCCAGGATCGCCAGGTGCGGACGGACCTGCTCTTCGGCCTCCACCAGCGCCAACGGGTACAGGTGCCGTACACCCACCTGCTTCAGCGTCCCCAGGCGATAACCGAACACACCCTGCAATTCGGCGAGGAAGCTGCGCTCGTCGAGGGCCGCCAGCCGTTGCGCGTCCATGCCCTGGCGGGTCCAGACCAGCGCGCAACGATTCTCCGGCAGCGGCAACAAGGCCATCGGGCCGTCATCGGTGAAGCGTTCGAAGGCCATGCCATTGTGGGCTTCGCTGGGGGTGATGTTGGCGATCAAGGCGCTCTGGTCATAGGGACGACTGCGTACGCCGACCCCCAACTGCTCGCGCAGGCTGGAGCGACCACCATCGGCCAGAACGGCAAGGTCGCACTCCAGGGTGGTTTCGTCGTCGAGGGCCAGGCGATAACCGCCGACCAGTGGCTCCATACGCGTAACCTGCGCCGGGCAGCGCCAACTGACCACCTCCGGGTCCAGGCCTTGCCACAGGCACTGGCCGAGCCAGGCGTTTTCCACCACGTAGCCCAGCGCCGGCACGCCCTCTTCCATGGCCGACAGCCGCGCCGTGGAAAACCGTCCGCGATCGGACACATGGATCTGCTTGATCGGTTCGGCACGACGGGAAATCTCCTGCCAGACACCCAAGCGTTGATAAATCTGCCGGGCACCGTAGGACAACGCCGAAGACCGGGCATCGTAGCTTGGCTGCCAGGCGTCGCCGGGGGCGAAGGGCTCGATCAGGATGATCCTCCAGCCCCGGGCCTTGGCACCGGCCTGCAGGGCCAGCGCCAGGCTCGCGCCGACCAGGCCACCACCAATGATCGCCAGATTGACCCGGCTCATGCCGCTTGCGTCCGGGCGGCGGCCATCAGGGCCTCGATGTCGGCGACCGTTTTCGGCACGCCTCGGCTCAGGATTTCACAACCGGTTTTGGTCACTACCACGTCATCCTCGATGCGCACGCCAATGCCGCGCCATTTTTTCGCGACGCTGCGGTTGTTCGGGCTGATATAGATGCCCGGCTCCACCGTCAGCGTCATGCCGATTTCCAGGACCCGCCACTCGCCGCCAACCCGGTATTCGCCCACATCATGCACGTCCATGCCCAGCCAATGGCCGGCGCGGTGCATGTAGAACGCCCGGTAGGCCTCGCTGGCAATCAACTCGTCCACCTCACCCTCCAGCAGCCCCAGGTGCACCAACCCTTCGGTTATGACCCGGACCGTCGCTTCGTGGGCCTGGTTCCAGTGCTTGTCCGGTGCGATCTGGGCAAACGCGGCTTCCTGGGCGGCCAGCACCACTTCGTAGATCGCCTTCTGCTCGGGCGAAAACTTGCCGCTGACCGGCCAGGTACGGGTGATATCGCTGGCGTAGCAGTCGATTTCACAGCCGGCATCGATCAACACCAGGTCGCCGTCCTTGAGCAGCGCATCGTTCTGCTGGTAGTGCAGGATGCAGCTGTTGCGCCCCGCCGCGACGATCGAGCCATAGGCCGGCATCTTCGCCCCGCCCTTGCGGAATTCATAATCGAGCTCGGCCTCCAGGCTGAACTCGTGCAACCCCGGGCGCGCCGCCTGCATCGCCCGGATGTGCGCCTGGGCGGAAATCCGCGCCGCTTCGCGCATGACCTTCAGTTCCGCCGCCGATTTATACAGGCGCATATCGTGCAGCAAGTGATCCAGGGCAACGAATTCGTTCGGCGGCTGGGCGCCGAGGTGGGCCTTGGAGCGAATCACGTTGATCCACTCCATCAGGTGCCGGTCGAATTCAGGGTTGCTGCCCATGGCCGAATACACCCGGTCGCGGCCTTCGATCAGGCCCGGCAGGATGTCGTCGATGTCGGTGATGGGAAACGCGTCGTCGGCGCCGAAGTCACGGATCGCCCCTTCCTGGCCGGCGCGCAGGCCGTCCCACAACTCACGTTCGGCGTTGCGCTCGCGGCAAAAGAGGATGTATTCGCCATGGGCGCGGCCGGGCATCAGCACCAGCACCGCTTGCGGCTCGGGGAAGCCGCTGAGGTACTGGAAGTCACTGTCCTGGCGGTAGACATGTTCGACGTCGCGGTTGCGGATCGCAACGGCGGCGGCGGGCAGGATTGCGATGCTGTTGGGTTCCATCTGCGCCATCAGGGCCTTGCGGCGACGGCTGTATTCCGATTTCGGGATATGAATCATGGGCAGACGGGGTTCCCTCTGAAATTCAATGCAAGGACGGCTTGGGGGCCGCTGCATCGGTTTTCTTGGTCTCTGTGAACAGTAGCAATGGTGCGACCCGCAGGTACTCCATCACTTCCATGTAGTCGCTTTCGCCGTCATCGGACTCTTCCAGGGCATCCTGGACCTGGGAGATCGCGGCCAAGTCCTGCAGCACTTCCTTGGCCTCTTCGCTCAGCGCGTATTCGCGGCGGGTCAGGCCGAAGCCGGCAAGGAAGCCCTGGCACCACTGGCCCAGCGCCGCGGCACGTTCGGCCAGGGGGGCGTCGTCGGTGGGCAGCAGCAGGACGACGGTCATGTCGTCGCTGGTCAACTCGCCCTTGACCATTTCCTGCAGGCCGATCAGCGCGTTACGGACGTTGTCCGCCGGCTCGCCTTCCAGCAGCTCGGCGGCGTCGGCCAACCAGCCGTCGGCATCGAAACCGGCGCCGGCGCAACTGCGGCCGAGCAACAGGCCATGCAGTTCGGCAGGCGATACAGGGTGACCGCTGGTGCTCAGCAGGGTGGCGAATGCTTGATACGGGGAATTCTGAATGGGCATGGGCAGCTAGGCGCCAGACGGCGCTATGTCTAGAATGGAGGCCTTGTATCCTACATCGACAGACTCGCCAAGACTATCAGAGGCTGTGCGACCCACATCCCCCCATCAGACACATTCTTCAGTGGACACAATGGAAGACACCGACCTGCAAGCGCTGATGGCCAGACTCGAACTGCTAATTGACCGGGTCGAGCAACTTAAGAGCCAAAACGGACTCCTATTAGCTCAGGAAAAGACCTGGCGCGAGGAACGCGCGCACCTCATTGAAAAAAACGAAATCGCCCGGCGTAAGGTCGAATCGATGATTTCGCGCCTCAAGGCCCTGGAGCAAGACTCATGAGTTCAAGCAATAGCGTTACCGTGCAGATCCTCGACAAAGAATATTCGATCATCTGCCCCCAGGAAGAGCGCAGCAACCTGGTGAGCGCCGCCCGTTACCTGGACGGCAAGATGCGCGAGATCCGCAGCAGTGGCAAAGTCATCGGCGCCGACCGCATCGCCGTGATGGCCGCCTTGAACATCACCCACGACCTGCTGCATCGCCAGGATACGCCGGACGTACAGGTCAGTGGCTCGACCCGTGAGCAGGTACGCGACCTGCTCGATCGGGTGGATCTGGTGCTCGCCACCGATCCAGACGTCAGCAAGGGCTGATTCGCGAGGCTGCCTGGGGTATACTCGCCTCACTCCCTGGGGTGCTTGCCAGTTGGTGATGTCCCTGAGCCGATACGCACAACCACGGGGGTTGCACGTTGGGGCCGGTGTGCATGTCCGCTTGACGGAAAGCCTTAACGCCTCCTGCAACTTCCACCTTGAACTTTCGGGTTCAAGGGCTAAGCCGACAGCGGTTCATCCGGGGAGCCTGACTCCAGACAATGCCAGTCCATGTGGACTGGCATTGTCGTTTCCGGGCGCAGGCATTTCTGAGCGTCCTGTTTTGCGGTTACGCTGTACGGCATCGCCACTGCGTGAAGCCTCGACATGACTGAACCCGCGCTGCTGCCCCGCCCGCAACTTCGCCGCCTGCTGCGCCAGGCCCGTCGCGCCCTGACGCCCGCCCAGCAACGGCAAGCCGCCCGCGGGCTGTACAAACAACTGGCCCAGCATCCGTTGTTCCGCCGTGCGAAGCACATCGCCCTGTACCTGCCCAACGATGGCGAGATCGACCCGCGCCTGCTGCTGCGCGCGGCCCAGCGCCGGGGCAAGGCCACCTATCTGCCGGTGCTCAGCCCGTGGCCGCAGACCAAGATGGTGTTCCAGCGCATCCACCCCGGCGAAAAAATGCAGCCCAACCGGTTTCGCATCCCCGAGCCACGCAAGAACATCGCCCGGCAACGCAAGGTCTGGACGTTGGACCTGGTGTTGTTGCCATTGGTGGGGTTTGACGATGCGGGAGGTCGACTGGGCATGGGCGGCGGCTTTTACGACCGCAGCCTGGCGTACCTGGCGCGACGCAAGCAGTGGCGCAAGCCAACGCTGCTGGGGCTGGCCCATGAATGCCAGAAGGTCGAACGATTGGCGCAGGCAAGCTGGGACGTGCCGCTACAGGGAACGGTCAGCGACAGGCAATGGTATATCGCGGGGTTGACGCCGCGGTAATCAGCGGCGCCTGGAAAGCAGGTTCAGCGTTTGAGCGATGGCGCGGGCTGGGTGATATCCACCGGCGCATCGGTCTTGTTGGCCCACAGGCTCTGGGCGTAACCCGTGGTCACGACACCCAGTCCGAACAGAATGACCAAGATCCACAACAAATCCGGTTTGCGTTTCATCGATTGCCCCCCTCAAGGCATATCACACACGATGACAGCAGCGGTTTTCTTATTGGCCGTGCAGCAGCGTCAAGCTTGGAAGGCCGGCATTTTGCGGCAACCGGCCCCGACACGCAAATGCTGGCGTCAACCGACCGTCGGTTTGTCATAAAATCGCTGAACTATTTTTTCAACACCGCCAAGGAGTAGCAATCATGGCCTATTGGCTGATGAAATCCGAGCCCGACGAACTGTCCATCCAGGGCCTGGAAAAGCTCGGCCAGGCCCGCTGGGACGGCGTTCGCAACTACCAGGCGCGCAATTTCCTGCGGGCCATGGCGGTGGGTGACACGTTCTTTTTCTACCACTCCAGTTGCCCCGAGCCAGGCATCGCCGGGATTGGCAAAATCATCCAGGCGGCCTATCCCGACCCAACGGCCCTGGACCCCGACAGCCCCTACTTCGACCCCAAGGCCGGCCCGGATAAAAACCCCTGGACCGCGATCGACGTGGCGCATGTCGAGACCTTCCCCCGTGTCCTCAAGCTCGACTACCTCAAGCAACAGACCGCCCTGGCGGAAATGCCGCTGGTGCAGAAAGGCTCGCGGCTTTCGGTGATGCCGGTGACCGCCGAGCAGTGGGCGGCAGTGATTGCCCTGCGCTGAACATCCATGTATTGATGGATATCAAGCTGGGGCGGTAGCGGATCCAGCAAACTGGACGCTACAGCCGCAGGATGCCGGACATGTCGACGCCCCCTCATACCTCTCGTTTCTTCGCCCTCGCCCTGCTGGCGGTCCTGTTGGCCGCCGGCGGGTTCGGCTACTGGAAGTCCCGACATGACCGCCTGCCGGAAGGCCTGAGCATGGGCAACGGGCGCCTCGAAGCCACCGAAGTTCAGATCGCCAGCAAGACCCCCGGTCGCCTGGCCGAAGTGCTTGCCAATGAGGGCGACAAGGTCGTCAAAGGCCAGCTACTGGCGCGCATGGACACCCGTACCCTGGAAGCCCAGCGCAACCAGGCCGAAGCCGAAGTACTGCGGGCCCGGGAAAATCTCGCGGCCACCGAGGCCAATGTACAGCTGCGCCAGAGCGAACAATTGCTCGCCCACCAGGAACTCCAGCGGACCCGGGAACTGTTCAAGCGTGGTTTTGCCAGCGGCCAGGTCATCGACCAACAGCAGGCCCGCATGGACACTGCCAACGCCGCGGTCAATGCGGCCCGGGCCCAGGTATCGGCGGCAAACGCCGCCATCGGCGCGACCCTCGCCCAGGTGGCCCAACTGACCAGCGAAATCGACGACAGCCGCTTGCGCGCGCCCATCGACGGCGTGATCCAACTGCGCCTGGCCGAGCCGGGCGAAGTGCTGGGTGCTGGCGGACGGGTGCTGCTGATGATCGATCCGAACGACCAGTACATGAACCTCTACCTGCCGGCCTCCGTGGCCGGGAAACTGGCGGTCGGCGACGAAGCACGCGTGCTGCTCGACGCCCTGCCCGAGCGACCGCTGCCGGCCACGATCAGCTTCGTCGCGGCAAAATCCCAATTCACCCCCAAGGAAGTCGAAACCCGTGACGAACGCCAGAAGCTGGTGTTCCGCGTCAAGGTACGCCTGACCCGGCCCGGCGAGGTGCCCCAGGCCAAACCCGGCATGCCGGGTGCCGGCTACCTGCGCACGGCCCCCATCGACTGGCCGGCCAACCTGCAATGAACGCCGGCGGCGGCGAACCGGCGCTGCGCGCCTCGGGCCTCAAGCACCGCTACGGCGCCCATGCCGCCCTGGACGACATCGCTTTCCATCTGCCCGCCGGTACTCGCTGCGGCCTGATCGGCCCGGACGGGGCCGGCAAGTCGAGCCTGCTGGGATTGATTGCCGGGGTGAAGAAGCTCCAGCACGGCGAACTGGACGTACTGGGTGCATCGATCGAGGACCGGCATCATCGCAACACCCTCTACCGACGTATCGCCTTCATGCCTCAAGGACTGGGGGGCAACCTTTATCCTGATCTGTCGATACGCGAGAACATCCGGTTTTTCGGCACGCTGTTCGGACTATCGCGGGCGGAATGCGAACAACGCATGGGCACGCTGCTGCTGGCGACCGACCTGCAGCGTTTTGCCGACCGCCCGGCGGGCAAGTTGTCCGGCGGCATGAAACAGAAGCTCGGCCTGTGTTGCGCACTGATCCACGAGCCGGATCTGCTGATTCTCGACGAACCCACCACTGGCGTGGACCCGCTGTCGCGGCGACGCTTCTGGGAACTGATAGAAGACGTGCGCCGCCAACGACCGCAACTGACCCTGCTGGTCGCCACGGCCTACATGGAAGAAGCCGAACAATTCGAGCATTGCCTGATGCTCGATAACGGTCGCTTGATCGCCCAGGGATTGAGCGCGGACCTGGCCGCTGTCACGCCGGACGGCAAGCTCGACTCGGCCTTCACCCATTTCCAGGGCGACAGCGGTCACGACGCCGAACCGCTGACGATCCCTCCCAGGGGCGACGGCACCGCCGACATTGCCATCGAAGCCCATGACCTCACCTTGCGCTTCGGTGATTTCACCGCGGTCGATCACGTCAGCTTCGCGATTGGTCGTGGTGAGATTTTCGGTTTCCTGGGCTCCAACGGTTGCGGCAAGACCACCACCATGAAAGTGCTGACCGGGCTGATGCCTGCCAGCGAAGGCAGCGCCCGCCTGCTGGGCAACCCGGTCAACGCCAAGGACCTCGCCACTCGCAAACGGGTAGGCTTCATGTCCCAGAGCTTCTCGCTGTATGGCGAGCTGAGCGTGCGCCAGAACCTGACCTTGCACGCGAAACTGTTCGACCTGCCCAAGACCGAAAGCACCAGCCGCATCGAAGACTTGATCCAACGTTTCAAGTTGCAGGACCTCGCCGACCAGCCTTCCGGGGCATTGCCCCTGGGCCTGCGCCAGCGTTTGTCCCTGGCGGTGGCGGTGCTGCATCGCCCGGAAGTGCTGATCCTCGACGAGCCGACCTCCGGCGTCGATCCGGCCGCCCGGGATGACTTCTGGCGCCTGCTGATCGAGTTGTCTCGCGAACAGGGCGTGACGATTTTCCTCTCCACGCACTTCATGAACGAAGCCCAGCGCTGTGACCGTATTTCGCTGATGCACGCCGGCAAAGTCCTGGCCTGCGACACGCCAGCGGCCCTGCAGGCGCAGTTCAACGGCCAGACCCTGGAAGCCGCGTTCGTCACCTGCCTGGAACAGGCCCAGGGCGAGGCACAGCAAGACGCCACCCCCGTGGCCCTCGACCAGGCCGACACCCCGCGGGACCGGCACGGCCTCAGCCTGGGTCGCCTGTTGGCCGTCGCCAGCCGAGAAGGCAAGGAACTGTTGCGGGACAAAGTGCGAATGGCATTCGCCCTGCTCGGTGCCCTGTTCATGATGGTGATCTTCGGCTACGGCATCTCCCTGGACGTGGAAAAACTCGCCTTCGCCGTGTTCGACCAGGATCAGAGCCCACAAAGTCGCACCTACCTGGAGGCTTTTCGCAGCTCGCGCTATTTCGAAGAGCAACCGGCTATCCGCGACGCCAACGAACTGCATCGACGCCTGCAACGCTCGGAAATCAAGCTGGCCCTGGAAATACCGCCCGGTTTCGGTCGCGACCTGTACGCCGGCCGGCAACCCACCGTCGGCGCCTGGTTGGACGGCGGCATGCCGTTCCGCGCCGAGACCAGTCGCAACTACGTCGAGGCCGTGCACCTGGCCAACCTCGAACAATGGGCCGAACAGAGCAGCCCGGCGCGCCCCCCGCACACCGCGGCCAAGCTGGAAACCCGGTTTCGCTACAACCAGGACGTGGTCAGTGTGAATGCCATCGGGCCGGGGGTCATGGCACTGATCCTCGCGTTCATTCCCGCCATGTTGACGGCCCTGGGCATCGTGCGGGAGAAAGAACTGGGATCGATCACCAACTTCTATGCCACGCCGCTGACCCGCCTGGAGTTCCTGCTGGGTAAACAGGCCCCCTACCTGGTCATCAGCCTGGTCAACCTGGCCCTGCTGACGGCCATGAATCGCTGGCTGTTCGGCGTGCCGTTCAAGGGCAGCGGCCTGACGCTGGCACTGGGCGGCCTGCTCTACGTGCTGGCGACCACCAGCATGGGCTTGTTGATCTCGGCGTTCACCCGCACCCAGATCGCCGCGATCCTCGGCACCATGATCATCACCAGCCTGCCGACCATCCAGTTCTCCGGGCTGATCGTGCCGCGCTCGTCCCTGGAAGGCGCAGCGTCAGTGATGGGCCAGTTGTTCCCCGCCGGCCATTTCCTGGACATCGCCGTCGGCACCTTCACCAAGGCCCTGGATCTGCGCCAGCTATGGCCGCAATGCCTGGCGTTGTTCGGGTTCTTCCTGGGGTTCACCGGGCTCAGCCTGGTCATGCTGAAGAAGCAGGAGGCCTGATGCGCACGCTTTCACACATCTGGCGCCTGGGCCTCAAGGAACTGACCAGCTTGCGGTACGACTCTGTCCTGCTGCTGTTTTTGGCTTACGCTTTCACCGTGGCGATCTATATGCCGGCCGCAGGCTCAGTGATTGGCGTTCACAACGCCAGCGTGGCGGTGGTGGATGAAGACCAGAGCCATCTCTCGCGCCAGCTGGCCCAGGTGCTGCAACCGCCGGAATTTCAAACCCCGGTCGCGCTGCCCTATGCCGAACTGGACAAGGTCATGGACAGTGGGCGCTACACCTTTGTCATCAACGTGCCCGCCAACTTCCAGGCCGACCTCCTCGCCGGACGCGAACCGGCGTTGCAGCTCAACGTCGATGCCACGGCGATGAGCCAGGCATTCATGGGCGCCGGCTACATTGGGCGGATTTTCCAACAGGAATTGCTGACCTACAGCGGCCAGGCGCAAGCGAGCGAACAAACGCCGGTGAAGCTGACCACCCGCGCGCTGTTCAACACCAACCTTGAGGGTGGATGGTTTCTGGCGGTAATCCAGATCGTCAACAACATCACCATCCTGGCCATCATCCTGACCGGAACCGCACTGCTGCGCGAGCGCGAGCACGGCACCCTCGATCACTTGCTGGTGCTGCCACTGACGGCGCTGGAGATCATGCTGGCGAAAATCTGGAGCAACATGCTGGTGGTCGTGCTGTGCACCTGGGTGTCGCTGGAGATCATCGTCAAGTTCGCCCTGGGTGTGCCGCTGGCCGGTTCCATGTTGCTGTTCCTGCTGGTGACGGCGCTCTACCTGTTCGCCAGCACCGCCCTGGGTATCTTTCTCGCCACCCTGGCGCGCTCGACACCGCAGTTCGGCTTGCTGTCGATCCCGGTGATCATCCCGATGCTGTTGTTGTCCGGCGGCAGCACTCCGCTGGACAGCATGCCGCAATGGCTGCAATGGGTGATGCAAGGCTCGCCTTCGACCCATTTCGTCAGCCTCAGCGCGGCGATCCTGTTCCGTGACGCAGGGGTTGGCGTGGTCTGGCCAGACCTGTTGGCACTGGCGGTCATCGGGCTGTCGTTCTTCGCTATCGCCCTGGGGCGTTTTCGTAAAAGCCTGGCCTCTTGATAAAAAAAAGCCTTGGGCAGGCCCTGGAAACCCAGGCCCTGTCCAAGGCTGTGTGCCAGCACTTATTGAATGATCAGGTTGTTGAACAACAGATCATCCACCATCGGCTTGCCGGTCTCGTCGTTCATCACCTGCTGGGTCTGCTTCAAGGCTTCCTGACGCAGCTTTTCCTTGGCTTCGAGGTTGTTCATCGTCTCGGTGGTTTGCTGGGCGAACAACGCCACCAATTGGTTACGAATCAGCGGCTCGTTGGCCTTGACCGCCGCAGCGGCCGCGTCACCGGTCACGCGCAGGGCCACATCGGCCTTGTAGACCTTCAGCTTCGCCGTGCCGTCCAAGCCATAGTTGCCCACGAATGGCGGGCTGAGGGTGATGTAACTGACTTTCGGTGCCTCGCCCTCTTTCGCTTCCTTGGCCTCTTCGGCCATTGCCGCCACAGGCAACGACAGGGCCAGCATCAACATGATCCGCGCTTTCACAATTGACTCCTCATCCGGTTTGCGGCCCAGCATACCGCCCCACCGTTCAAGCACAAGCTTATGGCCGGCTATCAGGGCGGGGCATGCTCGTTGACCCGTTGTCTCTCACACCTACACTTATCGGCCATCACTCCCAAAGGAATAGCCCTGATGAAAGCCGTGCTGTGCAAAGAATTCGGCCCCGCCGAATCGCTGGTGCTGGAAGACGTCGCCAGCCCCGTCGCCAAGAAGAACGAAGTGCTGCTGGACGTGCACGCCGCCGGGGTGAATTTCCCTGACACACTGATCATCGAGGGCAAATATCAATTCAAGCCCCCCTTCCCGTTTTCCCCCGGTGGCGAAGCGGCGGGCGTGGTCAGCGAGGTGGGTGAGAAAGTCAGCCACTTGAAGGTCGGCGACCGGGTGATGGCGCTGACCGGCTGGGGCAGCTTTGCCGAACAAGTGGCGGTGCCAGGCTACAACGTGTTGCCGATTCCCGCGTCCATGGACTTCAACACCGCCGCCGCCTTCAGCATGACGTATGGCACCTCGATGCACGCCCTCAAGCAACGGGCCAACCTGCAACCCGGCGAAACCTTGCTGGTGCTCGGCGCCTCCGGTGGCGTTGGCCTGGCGGCCGTGGAAATCGGCAAGGCCATGGGCGCCCGGGTCATCGCCGCCGCCAGCAGAGCGGAGAAACTTGCCGTAGCCAAGGCAGCCGGCGCCGACGAACTGATCAACTACAGCGAAACCAGCCTGAAGGATGAAATCAAGCGCCTTACCGACGGCCAGGGCGCCGATGTGATCTACGACCCGGTGGGTGGCGACCTGTTCGACCAGGCCATCCGCGCCATCGCCTGGAACGGCCGGCTGCTGGTGGTGGGCTTCGCCAGCGGACGCATCCCCGAACTGCCGGTGAACCTGGCGCTGCTCAAGGGCGCCGCCGTGGTGGGCGTATTCTGGGGCTCCTTCGCCCAACGCCAACCCCAGGACAACGCCGCCAACTTCCAGCAATTGTTCGGCTGGTTCGCCGAAGGCAAGCTCAAGCCGCTGGTGTCGCAGGTATACCCGCTGAGCAACGCGGCACAAGCCATCAATGATCTTGGCCAACGCAAGGCAGTCGGAAAAGTGGTGGTTCAGGTTCGCTGATTGCTTACCCAAACTGTTTCATACCGGGCCGTAACCCTGCGACCCGGTTTCGCCATCCCCATACCGCCCTTCATTTATACCTGAGCGACATGTTCATAAAAGAACACCGTATCTCCAACATTCCTGCTTTTTTGTTGATGCGAACCGATGCTATTTTCGGTAACGAAACTGTAACATTCGCATCCGCAGTCAAAACAAGAAATCTGGAGCTCTTGAATGTTTGCTTTCTTTCGCCCCGCCGCCCATCAGGCCCCATTGCCTGAAGAAAAAATAGACAGCACCTACCGATGCCTTCGCTGGCAGATCTTCGCCGGGATATTCATTGGCTACGCAGGGTATTACCTGCTGCGCAAGAACTTCTCCCTGGCCATGCCGTACCTGATCGACGAGGGCTATACCCGTGGCCAGTTGGGCCTGGCCATGTCGGCCATCGCCATTGCCTACGGGCTGTCGAAGTTCCTGATGGGCCTGGTGTCCGACCGCTCCAACCCGCGCTACTTCCTGCCCTTCGGCTTGTTGGTATCGGCGGGGGTGATGTTCGTGTTCGGTTTCGCACCCTGGGCAACCTCCAGCGTGACCATGATGTTCATCCTGCTGTTCATCAACGGCTGGGCCCAGGGCATGGGTTGGCCGCCAAGCGGACGGACCATGGTGCACTGGTGGTCGCAGAAGGAGCGTGGCGGCGTGGTTTCGGTGTGGAACGTGGCGCACAACGTCGGCGGCGGCCTGATCGGCCCGCTGTTCCTGCTGGGAATGGGTTGGTTCAACGACTGGCACGCGGCATTCTATGTGCCCGCTGCCGTAGCGCTCGTCGTTGCGGTGTTTGCCTTCGTGACCATGCGTGACACGCCGCAATCCGTGGGCCTGCCGCCCATCGAGAAATACAAGAACGACTACCCCGAAGGCTACGACGCGAGCCACGAGAACGAATTCAGCGCCAAGGAAATTTTCGTCAAATACGTGCTGCGCAACAAAATGCTCTGGTACATCGCCATGGCCAACGTCTTCGTCTACCTGCTGCGCTACGGCGTGCTGGACTGGGCGCCGACCTACCTCAAGGAAGCCAAGGGCTTCACGGTGGACAAGAGTTCCTGGGCCTATTTCTTCTACGAGTGGGCGGGCATTCCCGGCACGCTGCTGTGTGGCTGGATGTCGGACAAGATCTTCCGTGGCAACCGTGGCCTGACCGGCATGGTGTTCATGGCCCTGGTGACCGTGGCCACGCTGGTGTACTGGCTGAACCCGGCCGGCAACCCGACCGTCGACATGATCGCCCTGGTTTCCATCGGCTTCCTGATCTACGGCCCGGTGATGTTGATCGGTTTGCAGGCATTGGAACTGGCACCGAAGAAAGCCGCCGGTACAGCTGCCGGCTTCACTGGTCTGTTTGGTTACCTGGGTGGCTCGGTCGCGGCCAGCGCCGCCATGGGCTACACCGTGGACCATTTCGGCTGGGACGGTGGCTTTGTGCTGCTGATCGGCGCCTGCCTGCTGGCAATGGCATTCCTCGCGCCCACGCTGTGGCACAAGCAAATAGCCAGTCAGAGCCGCGAAGCGGTCGCCTGATCCAGCGCTGATTTGCAGCGCTTGAGCCGCGCCTCCAGATTCCGGTCTGGCATGGCGTGGCTGCGCAGGGCGTGGACGGTCTGCTCGACGTAATCGCGAGTGGTGCCGTAACGCCCACAGGCGCTTTCGAACACCTGGCTCAGCACATGGTCCGGCACGTTGCCGGCATAGCTGGGCAGGTGCCGCTCCAGCACAAAACCCAAGGCTTGTACCCGGCTGCCATCCTCGAGACGGCAACTGAGCCAGTGCGGACGATAGGACGGGACCGGCATCTCGCGCTGCCACAGGGCAAACAGCGAGTCCTCGAGATTCTCTTCCGGCAATCGGTAGGCGAACCCGCTGCACGAACCGCCGCGATCCAGCCCGAACACCAGCCCCGGCAACTCCGGGGTGCCGCGGTGCTCATGGGACCACAGGTACAAACCGCGATGATAACCATGGACCCGACCGCGCATGCGCTGCACCGCCGTGCATTCCGGCCGCCAGATCAATGAACCGTACGCGAACAGCCAGACCGGACCGCCCTGGTGGAGACTCATGGTCAATTGCATCGAGGCGAGCAATTGCTCACGGGTCAGCTGCGGCCCCAGCTCGAGTCGTGGCGGGTACAAGGCACAGGTAATGGCGGATTCGATAGCGGTCATGGCCGGTAGCGGTTGGCTCCTCGCGAGTCGGAAAGTGAATGGGGTTCGTCATGGGGTTGACGTTCACAGGGATCAAGGCAAGTTAAATGCCATCCACTCCCTATATACGTTATCGGTATCTAGCCTTGAGACTAAATATCGAAACGAAATATATGCAGTTATATCGATGGGTCGACATGGGCTGTTGTGTCGCGAGGGCGCTTGCTCCCGCTGGACTGCATAGGAGGCGGTTGCTGCGCAACCGAGCGGGAGCAAGCGCCCTCGCCACAAAAAGCGCACGATCCAGATCACAAAAGCGCATGAATCCAGATTTCAGGTCAGCCGCTAAGCCCGCGGCGCATAGGCAAACACATCGGCGCGCATCTGGTGGGCATCCATGCCGGCTTCGACCAATGCATCGAGCGTGGCGTAGATCATGGCCGGCGAGCCGCTGGCGTAGACGTGCACGCCGGAAAGATCGCTGAGGTCCTCGCACACCGCTTCATGGAGCATCCCGCAGCGACCTTCCCAGCCGCACAAGTCGCTGACGACTTTGTGCAGGAACAGGTTCGGCAGTTTTTTCCATTCGTCCCAATGCTCGATTTCATAGAAATCGTCCGGCCGCCGCACGCCCCAGTACAGGTGCACCGGGTGCTTGAAGCCCGCAGCACGGCAATGCTCGATCAGGCTGTGCATCTGCGCCATGCCGGTTCCGGCGGCGATCAGCACCAACGGTCCGTCCGGCAACTCGGACAAATGCGTGTCGCCAAAAGGCATTTCGATGCGCACGCTGGGGTTGCGTTGCAGTTGTTCCAGCAGCGCCTGTGCACTGCTTTCGCGCACCAACACATGCAGCTGCAGCTCGCGCCCGGAATGCGGCGCCGAGGCCAGGGAGAACGCCGATTTTTCGCCGTTTTCCCGTTCGATCATCAGGTACTGCCCGGCGTGATAGCGCGGTGGCTTGCCCGCTGGCGCCCGCAGGCGCACTCGCCAGACATCGCCGCCCACGTCGGCGCACTCGATCACCTGGCACGCCAGGTTGCGTACCGGTAGCTCGCCCGGCGACAGCACGCCATCCCACAACACCACGCAATCCTCCAACGGCTCGGCGATGCACGTGAAGATCTCACCGTGGTCGCGCACCTCGCCCGCCTGTTCCACACGGCCTTCCACCAACAACGCACCACAGACGTGGCAGTTGCCGTTGCGGCAGCTTTGCGGGCATTCATAGCCCAGGCGCCGCGCGCCATCGAGAATCCGCTCGGCGGGCCGTATCTCCAGCACCGCCCCGGAAGGCTGCAAGGTTACACGCATCAATCTATTCCTAACTGATTCCAGATGGCATCGATCCGTTGGGTAACGGCTTCATCCTTGACGATAACCCGGCCCCACTCGCGAGTGGTCTCACCGGGCCATTTATGCGTGGCATCGAGTCCCATCTTCGACCCCAGGCCAGACACCGGCGAGGCGAAGTCGAGGTAGTCGATCGGCGTATTCTCGATCATCACCGTGTCGCGCTTGGGGTCCATGCGCGTGGTGATGGCCCAGATCACGTCGTTCCAGTCCCGTGCGTTGATATCGTCGTCAGTGACGATAACGAACTTGGTGTACATGAACTGTCGCAAAAACGACCAGACCCCGAGCATCACGCGCTTGGCATGCCCCGGATACGACTTCTTCATGGTCACCACGGCCATGCGATACGAACAACCTTCCGGCGGCAGGTAGAAGTCGGTGATTTCCGGAAACTGCTTCTGCAGGATCGGCACGAACACTTCGTTCAGCGCCACCCCGAGAATGGCCGGCTCATCGGGTGGACGGCCGGTGTAGGTGCTGTGGTAGATCGGCTTGACCCGATGGGTGATGCGCTCGACGGTGAACACGGGGAAGCTGTCCACTTCGTTGTAGTAGCCGGTGTGGTCGCCGTACGGACCTTCATCGGCCATTTCGCCGGGATGGATCACACCTTCAAGAATGATCTCGGCGGTGGCCGGCACTTGCAAGTCGTTGCCACGGCATTTCACCAGCTCGGTACGGTTGCCCCGCAACAGGCCGGCGAACGCGTATTCGGAAAGGCTGTCGGGCACGGGCGTGACGGCGCCGAGGATGGTCGCCGGGTCCGCGCCCAGGGCCACCGACACCGGGAAGGGCTGGCCGGGGTGTTTCTCACACCACTCACGGTAGTCCAATGCACCGCCGCGATGACTCAGCCAGCGCATGATGACCTTGTTGCGGCCAATCACCTGCTGACGGTAGATGCCCAGGTTCTGGCGGTCCTTGTTCGGGCCTTTGGTGACGGTCAGGCCCCAGGTGATCAGCGGCCCCACGTCGCCCGGCCAGCAGGTCTGCACCGGGAGCATGGCCAGGTCGACGTCGTCGCCCTCGATGACCACTTCCTGGCAGATCGCGTCCTTGACGACTTTCGGCGCCATGGCAATGATCTTGCGGAAAATCGGCAGCTTGGACCAAGCATCCTTCAGGCCTTTCGGCGGCTCGGGCTCCTTGAGGAAGGCCAGCAGCTTGCCGATCTCGCGCAATTCGCTGACGGCTTCGGCACCCATGCCCAGGGCCACGCGCTCCGGCGTGCCGAACAGGTTCCCCAGCACCGGAATGTCATAACCCGTCGGGTTTTCGAACAACAGCGCCGGGCCTTTTGCGCGCAGGGTGCGGTCGCAGACCTCGGTCATTTCCAGGACAGGAGACACCGGCACCTGGATGCGCTTGAGTTCGCCGCGCTGTTCCAGCCCGCTGATAAAGTCGCGCAAGTCGCGATACTGCATGCAAAAGCCTCATGGTGGCCGTGGCGTTCGGGGGCCCGAGTTTAACGCCGCCCGTCCAGAATAGTGAATGCACAGATAGCAAAAAGCCGGGTTTCCCCGGCTCTTGCTGGCCTGTCTTGGCGATTTACTTGCGTTTCATCGACAGGAAGAACTCATCGTTGGTCTTGGTCGTCTTCAGCTTGTCGACCAGGAACTCGATGGCGGCGACTTCATCCATCGGATGCAGCAGCTTGCGCAGGATCCACATGCGCTGCAACTCATCGTCGGCGGTCAGCAACTCTTCGCGGCGCGTGCCGGAACGGTTGATGTTGATGGCCGGGAAGACACGCTTCTCGGCGATACGACGATCCAGAGGCAGCTCCATGTTGCCGGTGCCCTTGAATTCCTCGTAGATCACTTCGTCCATCTTCGAACCGGTTTCAACCAGCGCGGTGGCGATGATGGTCAGCGAACCGCCTTCCTCGATGTTCCGCGCGGCGCCGAAGAAACGCTTCGGTTTTTCCAGCGCATGGGCATCGACACCACCGGTCAGCACCTTGCCGGAGCTCGGGATCACGGTGTTGTAGGCACGGGCCAGACGGGTGATGGAGTCCAGCAGGATCACCACGTCTTTCTTGTGTTCGACCAGGCGCTTGGCCTTCTCGATCACCATTTCGGCAACCTGCACGTGGCGGGTTGGCGGCTCGTCGAACGTCGAGGCGACCACTTCGCCGCGCACGGTGCGCTGCATCTCGGTCACTTCTTCCGGACGTTCGTCGATCAGCAACACGATCAGGTGAACTTCAGGGTTGTTACGGGCGATGTTGGCCGCGATGTTCTGCAGCATGATCGTCTTGCCCGCTTTCGGCGGCGCCACGATCAGGCCACGCTGGCCCTTGCCGATGGGTGCGCACAGGTCGATGACACGACCGGTGAGGTCTTCGGTGGAACCGTTGCCGGCTTCCATCTTCATGCGCACGGTCGGGAACAGCGGGGTCAGGTTCTCGAAGAGAATCTTGTTTTTCGCGTTTTCCGGACGGTCAAAGTTGATCGTGTCGACCTTGAGCAGGGCGAAATAACGTTCGCCTTCCTTCGGAGGGCGGATCTTGCCAACGATGGTGTCACCGGTGCGCAAGTTGAAGCGACGGATCTGGCTCGGCGAGACGTAGATATCGTCTGGACCGGCGAGATAGGAAGCGTCTGCGGAGCGAAGGAAGCCGAAGCCGTCCTGGAGAATCTCCAGCACGCCATCACCGGAGATTTCCTCGCCGCTTTTCGCGTGCTTCTTGAGCAGGGAGAAAATCACGTCCTGCTTGCGCGAACGGGCCATATTTTCTATGCCCATCTGTTCGGCCAATTCGAGCAGTTCGGTAATCGGCTTTTGCTTGAGTTCAGTCAGATTCATATAGGAATGACGTAATCATTTATGGAGGGGGGAAATTAAGCTTTTGGCTTAATGAGGCCGCGCCGCAGAGAAGGCGACAGGATCGCGTACTTATTCGAAAGGAGAGCGTCGGCGACGGCTTGCAGGGGGCAATGGAGAAACCAGTGCGGGGCCGAATGTAACACCTGGGTTTGCAAGCGTCTAGCCCCGGATAACGAAAAAGCCCCGCGATTTGCGGGGCTTTTTCAGTGGCATTCGGCGCTTAGATGTTGGCGTCGAGGAAAGCAGCCAGTTGCGACTTCGACAACGCACCGACCTTGGTGGCTTCGACGTTGCCATTCTTGAACAGCATCAGGGTCGGGATACCACGCACGCCGTGCTTGGCCGGAGTCTCCTGGTTTTCGTCGATGTTCAGCTTGGCAACGGTCAGCTTGCCCTTGTAGGTCTCGGCAATCTCGTCCAGGACTGGGGCGATCATTTTGCAGGGACCGCACCACTCAGCCCAATAGTCGACCAGTACCGCGCCTTCGGCCTTGAGTACGTCAGCTTCGAAGCTAGCGTCGCTAACGTGTTTGATCAGATCGCTGCTCATGGAAATCTCCGGGGTCATCAGCAAAAAAACGTGGCCCATCATAGCGGCCCTTCCCGGGTTCAGGAAGCCGCAGTTGATTGAGTCTCGCTATGGCGCAAGATGTATTTGAGTATGACCCGGCTCATGAAGCCGTGGGCGCGACGAACGAAATCCCGGTACGCAGCGCAGCGTTACGTACATGTTCCTGCATGGCTTTTTGCGCGGCAGCAGAAGCCCGACGGGCCAGGGCGCGAAGGATCTTGCGGTGCTCTTGCCAGGTTTCCATCGCCCGCTCCGCCCGGATGAACGGTAGTTTCTGGCTTTCCAGGAATATATCGGCGCTGGCGGTAAGGATGCTCAGCATCGCCTGGTTGCCGCTGGCCAGCAGGATTCGCCGATGGAATTCGAAATCCAGCCGCGCGGCGGCGTCAAAATCGCCGACCTTCAACTCCCGGCGCATGGCTTCGACATTGTCTTGCAACCGGTCGAGTTCATCGGCGCTGAGCGTCACCGCCGCCAACCCCGCCGCAAAGCCCTCCAGGGCGTAGCGCAACTGGAAGATGTCCACCGGCGAAGCCTGGGCCGCGAACGGCCAGCCCGGCGCCGACTCGGTGCGCGGGGACTCTACCGGCGCCTGCACGAACACCCCCTTGCCCGGCTGCACGCTGATCATGCCCAAGGCACTCAGGGAGGACAGCGCTTCGCGCAACGACGCCCGGCTCACGCCCAGTTGCAGCGCCAGGTCCCGTTGCGACGGCAACGCATCGCCTGGGCCGAAGCCTTCATCGACGATCAGTTTGCGGATGGCTTGCAGAGCCACTTCAGGAACGGCACGAGCGATGGAATTCATGATTTTTTCAGACGAACCGGGCCAGTGAGCGGCTAGTTGTAAAGCTATTCGCCGCGCCCGGCAAGTCGTGCCCCAGCAGGGTTCGGCGACAAATGCCGACGCCCGATAACGGTGCGAAACACGATGCAACTGTTCAGACCAGTAAGACCGCTGCCCACCAGCAAAACCGTGGCTTTGGCCAATTAAAAGTCGCCTTGGCATGGCCTGTGCTCTGTCCGAACGCAGAAATCACATCACCGATTGCGGAGATTCGCCATGATTCAGCGTTGCAGTGTCCTGCTCACAGCCCTGTTTGCCAGCCTGATGCTTTGTCAGTTGCCCGCCCACGCCGATGGCCTGGAAGACGTGGTCAAGCGTGGCACCCTCAAGGTCGCCGTGCCCCAGGACTTCCCGCCATTCGGTTCGGTCGGCCCGGACATGAAACCCCGCGGCCTGGATATCGACACCGCAAAATTGCTGGCCGACCAGCTCAAGGTCAAGCTTGAACTGACGCCGGTCAACAGCACCAACCGCATCCCCTTCCTGACCACTGGCAAGGTCGACCTGGTGATTTCCAGCCTGGGCAAGAACCCGGAACGGGAAAAAGTCATCGACTTCTCCAGTGCCTATGCGCCGTTCTACCTGGCCGTGTTCGGCCCGCCTGATGCCGCCATCAGCACCCTGGACGACCTCAAGGGCAAGACCATCAGCGTCACCCGTGGCGCCATCGAAGACATCGAGCTGACCAAGGTCGCCCCCGAAGGCACCACCATCAAGCGCTTCGAAGACAACAACTCGACCATCGCCGCCTACCTGGCCGGCCAGGTGGACCTGATCGCCAGCGGCAACGTGGTGATGGTCGCCATCAGCGAACGCAACCCCAAGCGTGTTCCGGCGCTGAAGGTGAAACTCAAGGACTCGCCGGTGTACGTGGGCGTGAACAAGAACGAGCCGGCGCTGCTGGACAAGGTCAACCAGATCCTGGCCACCGCCAAGACCGATGGCAGCCTGGAGAAGAATTCCCAGACCTGGCTCAAGCAGCCGCTGCCGGCCGATCTCTGACCGTCGCTTGAGAGGCTGAGCATGGCTTATCAGTTCGATTTTCTGCCGGTGGTGCAAAACACCGATCTGCTGCTGCGCGGTGCGCTGTTCACCCTGGAACTGACGGCCATCGGTACGTTGCTCGGGGTCGGCCTGGGCATCGTCGGGGCCGTGGTGCGGGCGTGGAACATTCGTCCGTTCGCGGCGATCTTCGGTGTGTACGTGGAATTGATCCGCAACACACCGTTCCTGGTGCAGTTGTTTTTCATCTTCTTCGGCTTGCCGTCCCTGGGCCTGCAGATTTCCGAATGGCAGGCGGCGGTGCTGGCGATGGTGATCAACCTCGGCGCCTACTCCACCGAGATCATCCGCGCCGGTATCCAGGCGATCCCTCGGGGGCAATTGGAAGCGGCTGCGGCCCTGGCCATGAGCCGCTTCGAGGCCTTCCGCCACGTGGTGCTGCTGCCGGCATTGGGCAAGGTCTGGCCGGCCCTGAGCAGCCAGATCATCATCGTGATGCTCGGCTCGGCGGTCTGTTCGCAGATCGCCACCGAAGAGTTGAGCTTTGCCGCCAACTTCATTCAGTCGCGCAACTTCCGCGCCTTTGAAACCTACGCACTGACCACGCTGATCTATTTGTGCATGGCGCTGCTGATCCGCCAGTTCCTGAACTGGGTGGGGCGCCGCTACATTGCCAGGAGCGGCCAATGAGCGATTTCACTTTCTGGGACGTGGTGCGCAACCTGCTCACCGGCCTGCAATGGACCCTGGCGCTGTCGCTGGTGGCGTTTATCGGCGGCGGCGTAATCGGCCTGCTGGTGATGGTGCTGCGCATCTCCAAAAGCGCCCTGCCCCGCAACATCGCCCGCACCTACATCGAGCTGTTCCAGGGCACGCCGCTGTTGATGCAACTGTTCCTGGTGTTCTTCGGCGTGGCCCTGGCCGGAGTAGAGATTTCTCCGTGGATGGCGGCGGCCATTGCCCTGACGCTGTTTACCAGTGCCTACCTGGCGGAGATCTGGCGCGGTTGTGTCGACTCGATTTCCAACGGCCAGTGGGAAGCCTCGGCGAGCCTGGCCCTCAACCCGCTGGAGCAGTTGCGCTACGTGATCCTGCCCCAGGCCCTGCGCATCGCCGTGGCGCCGACCGTGGGCTTTTCCGTGCAGGTGGTCAAAGGCACAGCCGTGACTTCGATCATTGGCTTTACCGAACTGACCAAGACCGGCGGCATGCTCGCCAACGCCACGTTCGAGCCGTTCATGGTCTATGGCCTGGTCGCCCTCGGTTACTTCCTGCTCTGCTACCCCTTGTCCCTCAGTGCGCGCTACCTGGAAAGGAGACTGCATGCCTCTGCTTAGAATTACCGCCCTGCATAAATACTACGGCGATCATCACGTGCTCAAAGGCATCGACCTGACCGTCGAGGAAGGCCAGGTGGTGGCGATCATCGGCCGTAGCGGCTCGGGCAAATCCACCTTGCTGCGCACCCTCAATGGCCTGGAGTCGATCAACGACGGCGTGATCGAAGTCGACGGCGAATACCTCGATGCCGCCCGCGCCGACCTGCGCAGCCTGCGGCAGAAAGTCGGAATGGTGTTCCAGCAATTCAACCTGTTCCCGCACCTGACGGTGGGCGAGAACGTGATGCTCGCGCCGCAAGTTGTTCAAAAAGTGCCCAAGGCCAAGGCGGCCGAGCTGGCGCGGCAGATGCTGGAGCGGGTCGGGCTTGGGGAGAAATTCGATGCCTTCCCCGACCGGCTGTCCGGCGGCCAGCAGCAACGGGTGGCGATTGCCCGCGCGCTGGCGATGTCGCCGAAAGTGCTGCTGTGCGACGAAATCACCTCGGCCCTGGACCCGGAACTGGTCAATGAAGTGCTCAGCGTGGTGCGGCAACTGGCCAAGGAAGGCATGACCCTGATCATGGTCACCCACGAAATGCGTTTCGCCCGGGAAGTGGGCGACAAACTGGTGTTCATGCACCAGGGCAAGGTGCATGAGGTGGGCGACCCCAAGGTGCTGTTCGCCGATCCGCAGACCGCGGAGCTGGCGAATTTCATCGGGACCGTCGAGCCGGCCTGATGCTCGCGGCCAAAGAGCTCTTGTGGCGAGGGAGCTTGCTCCCGCTCGGCTGCACTGTAGGAGCTGCCGAAGGCTGCGATCTTTTGAACTTCCGCTTGAGACTCAAGCGTCTGGGGAAAGATCGCAGCCTCGCTTCGCTCGGCAGCTCCTACGGGCCCAGCGGGAGCAAGCTCCCTCGCCACGGGAACTGCTCTGGCTCAAGGGTTTGGTTCAGGTGCGTTGGCGTAAGCGGTCGATCGTGGCAGGATGGCGAGGTTATCGACCGAGACTTTTTGACCATGCCGCAATCCCAAGCCAAGAATCTGTCCCTGATCGCCGCCATCGACCTGGGCTCCAACAGCTTCCACATGGTCGTCGCCAAGGCCCAGAACGGGGAAATCCGCATTCTTGAGCGGCTCGGCGAGAAGGTCCAACTGGCCGCCGGCATCGACGAAGAACGCAAGCTCAGCGAAGAATCCATCCAGCGCGGGCTCGATTGCCTCAAGCGGTTTGCCCAACTGATCAACGGTATGCCCCTGGGCGCGGTGCGGATCGTCGGCACCAACGCCCTGCGCGAGGCGCGCAACCGTGGCGAATTCATCCGTCGCGCCGAAGAGATCCTCGGCCATCCGGTGGAAGTCATCTCCGGCCGTGAAGAAGCCCGCCTGATCTACCTTGGCGTCTCCCACACCCTGGCCGACACCCCGGGCAAGCGCCTGGTGGCGGACATCGGTGGTGGCAGTACCGAATTCATCATCGGCCAGCGCTTCGAACCGCTGTTGCGCGAAAGCCTGCAGATGGGCTGCGTCAGCTACACCCAGCGTTATTTCCGCGACGGCAAGATCACCCCGGCCCGCTACGCCCAGGCCTACACTGCGGCGCGCCTGGAAATCATGAGCATCGAACACGCCCTGCACCGCCTGACCTGGGACGAAGCCATCGGCTCCTCCGGGACCATTCGCGCCATCGGCCTGGCGCTCAAGGCTGGCGGCCACGGTACTGGCGAGGTCAACGCCGAGGGCCTGGCCTGGCTCAAGCGCAGGGTGTTCAAGCTCGGTGAAGCGGACAAGATCGATTTCGAAGGCATCAAGCCCGACCGCCGGGCGATTTTCCCGGCGGGCCTGGCGATCCTCGAAGCGATTTTCGACGCCCTCGAACTGCAACGCATGGACCACTGCGAGGGCGCTCTGCGCGAAGGCGTGCTCTACGACCTGTTGGGGCGTCATCATCACGAAGACGTGCGTGAGCGCACCCTGGGCTCGCTCATGGAGCGTTATCACGTCGACCTGGAGCAGGCCGCACGAGTCGAACGCAAGGCACTGCATGCCTTCGACCAGGTGGCCGATGACTGGGACTTGAACGACGGGGTCTGGCGCGAACTGCTGGGCTGGGCCGCCAAGGTCCATGAAGTGGGCCTGGACATTGCCCACTATCACTACCACAAGCATGGCGCCTACCTGATCGAGCACTCGGACCTGGCGGGCTTCTCCCGGGAAGACCAGCAGATGCTCGCGCTATTGGTGCGCGGCCATCGGCGCAACATTCCCAAGGATAAATTCGCCGAGTTCGGCGATGACGGCATCAAGCTGATTCGCCTGTGCGTGCTGCTGCGCTTTGCGATCCTGTTCCACCACATCCGTGGCACCCAGGAAATGCCCCAGGTCGCCCTGCATGCCGACGGCGATCAACTGGACGTGATGTTCCCCGACGGATGGCTGGAAGAAAACCAGCTGACCCAGGCCGACTTCGCCCAGGAAGCCGAGTGGCTGACCCGGGTCGGGATTGTGCTGAACATTCACTGAGCCCCGCCACAACACAGATCTCTGTGGCGAGGGAGCAAGCTCCCTCGCCACACAAACCAAGCCTGCCTCCCCTGTTTTTTAACGAACCGCCAACACCGGGCTGCTCAAGCGCTCCAGCAACGTCGCCTGGGCGCTGCGCGGGTTCTGGTTGCCGGTCGGCGTGTTGCGGATGTAACGGCCATCCGACTGCAGGCTCCAGCTATGGGTGTTGTCGGTGAGGTAGCTTTCCAATTCCTTCTTGACCCGCAGGATCAGCTTCTTGCCTTCCACCGGGAAGCAGGTCTCGACCCGCTTGTCGAGGTTGCGCTCCATCCAGTCGGCGCTGGACAGGAACATCTGCTCCTCCCCGCCGTTGAGGAAGTAGAACACCCGGGTATGCTCCAGGAACCGCCCGATGATCGAGCGTACATGGATGTTGTGGGACACCCCCGGGATGCCCGGCCGCAGGCAGCACATGCCCCGCACCACCAGGTCGATGCGCACGCCCGACTGGCTGGCCTTGTACAACGCACGGATGATCTTCGGATCGGTCAGCGAGTTGAACTTGGCAATGATGTGGGCCGGCTTGCCGTCCAGGGCGAACTGCGTCTCCCGGGCGATCATGTCGAGCATGCCCTTTTTCAAGGTGAACGGCGCGTGCAGCAGTTTCTTCATGCGCAGGGTCTTGCCCATGCCGATCAACTGGCTGAACAGCTTGCCGACGTCTTCGCACAAGGCATCGTCGGAGGTCAGCAGGCTGTAGTCGGTGTACAGGCGGGCGTTGGCGGCGTGGTAGTTGCCGGTGCCCAAGTGGGCGTAACGCACGATCTCACCGGCCTCGCGGCGCAGGATGAGCATCATCTTGGCGTGCGTCTTGAAGCCGACCACGCCATAGATCACCACCGCGCCGGCCGCTTGCAGGCGGCTGGCCAGTTGCAGGTTGGATTCTTCGTCGAAACGGGCGCGCAATTCGATCACCGCCGTGACTTCCTTGCCGTTTCGCGCCGCGTCCACCAGGGCATCGACGATTTCCGAATTGGCGCCGCTGCGGTACAGGGTCTGGCGCACCGCCAGGACATGAGGGTCCTTGGCGGCCTGGCGCAGCAGGTCGACCACCGGCGTGAACGACTCGAACGGGTGCAACAGCAGGATGTCCTGCTTGCTGATCACGCTGAAAATGTTCTCGCTGTTTTGCAGCAGTTTCGGGATCTGCGGCGTGAACGGCAGGTATTGCAGTTCCGGGTGGCTGTCCAGGCCGGTAATGCTGAACAGTCGGGTCAGGTTGACCGGACCGTTGACCTGATACAGCTCGGTCTCGTGCAGGTTGAACTGCTTGAGCAAGTAGTCGGACAGGTGTTTCGGGCAGGTGTCGGCCACCTCCAGGCGCACCGCATCGCCGTAGCGACGGGAGAACAACTCGCCGCGCAGGGCGCGGGCCAGGTCTTCGACGTCCTCGGTGTCCACCGACAGGTCGGCGTTACGCGTCAGGCGGAACTGGTAGCAACCCTTCACCTTCATGCCCTGGAACAAGTCATCGGCGTGGGCGTGGATCATCGACGACAGGAACACATAGTTGTCGCCGGGGCCACCGACATCTTCCGGCACACGGATGATGCGCGGCAACAGGCGCGGCGCTGGAATGATCGCCAGGCCGGAATCGCGACCGAAGGCGTCGATCCCTTCCAGTTCAACGATGAAGTTCAGGCTCTTGTTGACCAGCAGCGGGAACGGGTGCGTCGGATCGAGACCGATCGGCGTGATGATCGGCGCGATCTCGTCGCGGAAATAGCGGCGCACCCAGGTCTTGATCTTGGTGTTCCAGTAGCGCCGGCGGATGAAGCGCACCTGGTGCTTTTCCAGCTCCGGCAACAGGATGTCGTTGAGGATCGCGTATTGCCGGTCCACATGGCCGTGGACCAGCTCGCTGATGCGGGCCAGGGCCTGGTGCGGTTGCAAGCCGTCGGCACCCGCCTGTTCACGGGCGAAGGTGATCTGCTTCTTCAGGCCGGCCACGCGGATTTCGAAGAACTCATCCAGGTTGCTGGAAAAGATCAGCAGGAATTTCAGCCGTTCCAACAGCGGATAGGACTCGTCCAGCGCCTGCTCCAGCACGCGGATGTTGAACTGCAGTTGCGACAGCTCGCGATGGATGTACAGGCTGCTGTCATCCAGGTTCGGAATGGCAATCGCCGGCGCCGGGGCGGGCTCGATGACGGCCGGGGGAGCGGGCTCCAGCTCCGGCGGTGTTTCGGCAACTTGCTCGACCACGGGTTGAGCGTCTTTTACGGCAACTTCGGAGAGTCCTTCGGTATTCATCGCAAGTTCCTGGGAGGCTATTTCTGCTCTCGTAACAATTGGGCGGCGCGCACGGCAAAGTAAGTCAGGATGCCATCGGCACCTGCGCGTTTGAAAGCGGTCAAGGACTCCAGAATCACCCCTTCGCCCAACCAACCGTTCTGGATCGCGGCCATGTGCATGGCGTACTCGCCGCTGACCTGATAAACAAAGGTCGGCACCTTGAATTCGTCTTTGACCCGGCAAAGAATGTCGAGGTAGGGCATGCCAGGCTTGACCATGACCATGTCTGCACCCTCTGACAAGTCAGCCGCCACTTCGTGCAAGGCTTCCTGACTGTTGGCCGGGTCCATCTGATAAGAGGCCTTGTTGGCCTTGCCCAGGTTCAGGGCCGAGCCGACCGCATCGCGGAACGGGCCGTAATAGGCGCTGGCGTACTTGGCCGAATAGGCCATGATCCGCACGTTGACGTGACCGGCCACCTCGAGGGCTTCGCGGATCGCCTGGATGCGCCCGTCCATCATGTCCGAGGGGGCCACCACCTGGGCACCGGCCTCGGCGTGGGACAGCGCCTGCCTGACCAGTGCATCGACGGTAATGTCGTTCTGCACGTAGCCCTCTTCATCGAGGATACCGTCCTGCCCGTGGGTGGTGAACGGGTCCAGCGCCACGTCGGTGATCACCCCCAGCTCCGGGAAACGCGCACGCAGGGCACGCGTCGCACGTTGGGCGATGCCCTCCGGGTTCCAGGCTTCGGCGGCGTCCAGGGACTTGAGCGCCGGTGGCGTGACCGGGAACAGGGCCAGCGCCGGAATGCCCAGCTCGACCCAATGGGCGGCTTCTTCGAGCAGCAGGTCGATGGTCAGGCGTTCCACCCCGGGCATCGACGCCACCGCTTCGCGACGGTTCTCACCGTCCAGCACGAATACCGGCAGGATCAGGTCATCGGTGGTCAGCACGTTTTCACGCACCAGCCGACGAGAGAACTCATCACGGCGATTGCGACGCAGGCGGGTAGCAGGGAACAGACGATTGGCGGGGGTAAAGCTCACGGCAGACTCCTGAGCCCGCAGACGGGCGAGCGTGACAGTTATAAGCGGACATTATGACGAACGTGTGACAGTTGTGCTAAGGCGCGACCGGTAGTCGCAGTCATTGTCTTCTGTAGGAATTGTTCACGTCGAGACACATTTCGATACTTTCCTGAATGTGCCTGAAGGGTTAGGCTGCGCGTTCATTTCGCCAGCACCCAGACAATGCTCCAACAATTTCTGCATGACTTCGGCTACTTGGCCTTGTTTATCGGCACGTTCTTCGAAGGCGAAACCATCCTCGTGCTCGCAGGTTTCCTGGCGTTCCGTGGCTATATGGACATCAACCTGGTAGTGGTCGTGGCTTTCTGCGGCAGCTACGCGGGCGATCAGCTGTGGTATTTCCTGGGACGCAAGCACGGCCGCAAGCTCCTGGCGCGCAAGCCGCGTTGGCAGTTGATGGGAGATCGCGCGCTGGAGCACATCCGCCGGCATCCAGACATCTGGGTGCTGAGCTTCCGCTTCGTCTATGGCCTGCGCACGGTGATGCCGGTAGCGATCGGCCTGTCAGGCTACCCGCCGGGCCGCTACCTGTTGCTCAACGGCATCGGTGCGGCGATCTGGGCCACGGCCCTGGCCGCTGCCGCGTACCACTTCGGCGCCGTGCTGGAAGGCATGTTGGGCAGCATCAAGAAATATGAGCTGTGGGTACTCGGCGCGTTGCTGGTGCTGGGCCTGGTCCTGTGGTTGCGCCGACGCATCAAGAATGCGCGGCTGGCCAGGAAAGTCCTCGAAGCCGAACGCCTGGAACAAGCCAGGTCCGACGCACCTACGACGCCAACCGAGTAAACCGGCTGCGGCAGCAATACAGCCCGATGCCACTGAGCAGGCTGTAGCTGAGCAGCCCGACCCAGGCCACAGCGCTGGCCGGCCACAACCCGGCCAAGGGCGCCAGCCACACCAGCGGCAGGTTCGAGGCCAGCCGCAACAGCTCCAGTTTCAGCGCCCACGGGCGATTCTCCAGGGCCACGCCCAACACGAACAGACCGAACGCCACCGCGCCCCACCCCAGCACCAGGGCGGCGACCGGCAGGCTGCTTTCAAGGTTCATCAAATAACTGCCCAAGGCAATGTAGACGCAGAACTGCAGCCCCACGTACCACTGCTGGCGCGGGTCCAGCGGCACGGTGAATTTGCGGAACTGGCTCAGGTCCGGCTTGTTCAGCGGGTACTGGGCCGCGACGTCCGCCGGACGCCAGCCGGTGGGCATGAACCAGATCCGCAGCTTGTCCCACCAGCGCCCGGTCCGCCGCGCATCGGCCCACAGCTGTGCATAGAACTGCAGGTTGGCCCACAACGGATTCCAACTCGCCAGCGGCGTGGTCACGCCAAAAATCACCGGTTCGTTATCGTCTTCTTCTTGGAAGGTGCCAAATAGACGGTCCCAAATAATGAACACCCCGCCGTAGTTGCGATCCATGTAGAGAGGGTTCTGTGCATGGTGGGCACGATGATTGGACGGCGTCACGAAGCACCACTCCAGCCAGCCGAGCTTGGGAATGTGCTGGGTGTGGACCCAGAACTGGTACAGCAGATTCAACGCCGCGACGCTGACGAAGACCACCAGCGGCACGCCCAGCACGGCGAGCGGGACGTAGAAGACCCAGCTCAACAGGAACCCGGTGCTGGTCTGGCGCAACGCGGTGGACAGGTTGTAGTCCTCGCTTTGGTGGTGAACCGAATGGGCGGCCCAGAGGATGTTGCGCTCATGGCCCATGCGGTGCAGCCAGTAGTAACAGAGGTCGTAGAGCACGAACGCGAACACCCAGGTCCAGACCCGGTCGGCAGGCAGTTCGATAACGGCCAGGTGTTTCAGCGCAAAGGCATAGGTCAGCAGCCCCACGCCTTTGGTCAACAGCCCCGTGGTGGTCGACAGCACGCCGGTGCTCAAGCTGTTGATCGCGTCCGCCACGCGGTAGTGGCTCACACCCCGCCAGCGATCGGCCAGCAACTCGACGGCGATCAGCACGAAGAAGAACGGCACGGCATACAGGATGAAGTTCATGACGCAACCCAGGCACGCGAGGCAAGGAGATAGTCGGCAGATTAGGTGTAGCTGCCCGATCCCCCTATGGCAACGAGTGACAAATTAGTAGACATTTAACGCCATGAATCTGGAGAAAAGCCCATGAGCAAAAAAATTGCAGTGATCCTTTCCGGCTGTGGCGTCTATGACGGCGCCGAGATCCACGAAAGCGTGATCACCTTGCTGCGTCTCGACCAGCGCGGGGCGCAGGTCCAGTGCTTCGCCCCCAACATTGCCCAGTTGCATGTGATCAATCACCTGACCGGCGAGGAAATGCCCGAGAGCCGCAACGTGTTGGTGGAGTCGGCGCGGATCGCCCGGGGCAACGTAAAGGATTTGCGTGAAGCCAGGGCCGAGGATTTCGACGCCTTGATCGTACCCGGTGGTTTTGGCTCGGCGAAAAACCTCTCCAACTTTGCCGTCGAAGGCGCCGGCTGCACCGTCCAGCCAGAGGTCCTGGCCTTGACCGAGGCCTTTGCCGAGGCGGGTAAACCGGTCGGGCTGATCTGCATCTCCCCGGCCCTGGCGGCCAAAATCTATGGCCCGGGGGTGACGTGCACCATCGGCAACGACCCGGACACGGCGGCAGCCGTGGGCAAAATGGGTGGCACTCACGAAGACTGCGCAGTCACCGACATCGTCGAAGACCGCGCGCGCAAATTGGTCAGCACCCCGGCCTACATGCTGGCCCAGAACATCAGCGAAGCGGCCTCAGGCATCAACAAGCTAGTGGACCGGGTGCTGGAGCTGACGCACGAGAATGACGCCTGACACCAGCGCCATCCTTGTGGGAGCGGGCTTGCTCGCGAAGGCGTCGGTTCAGTTGGCATCTCTGTCGGCTGACACACCGCCTTCGCGAGCAAGCCCGCTCCCACAAGGGGCTCCAGGCAAGATTTAAGAGGCTCGGGCCAAGCGCGTCAATATCCGGTCCAAAGCATTGGCAAACCCCTGCTTGTCCCGCTCGCTGTACGCCGCCGGGCCGCCGCCCATATGGCCCTGTTCGCGCAAGTCGGTGAACAGGTTTCGCACCGCCAGTCGCTCGCCCATATTTTGCGCATCGAACTCCTTGCCTCGCGGGTCCAGGGCCGCGACACCCTTCTTCACCAACCGGTCGGCCAGGGGCACGTCGCTGCAGATCACCAACTCACCCGGCACGGCGTGTTCCACCAGGTAGTCGTCCGCCGCGTCGGGGCCGCTGGGCACCACGATCAATTTCACACAGGCCAGGGCCGGCTTGATCTGCGGTTGACCGGCCACCAGCACCACCTCGAACCGGCGCTTCAGGGCGAACTTGACCACCAGTTCCTTCGCCGCCTTGGGGCAGGCATCGGCGTCGATCCATACGCGCATTGTGTTGTTTCCTCCAAATAAGAGCATCGCGGGCAAGCCTTGCTCCCACAGCCAGCAATTACCTGTGGGAGCAAGGCTTGCCCGCGACTATGAGCGCAGCGAATGTTTATCAGGAAACCTGGACCCGACGCTTCTCCGCCACCCAACTGCGCCCATACAGCACCACGATCGCCAGGATCGCCACCACTTGAGCGGCCAGCGAATAGGCATCGGCATGAATGCCCAGCCAGTCGAAGTCGAAGAACGCCACCGGGTGGGTGCCGAAGATCCCGGCTTCCTGCAACGCCTTCACGCCATGGCCGGCAAACACCACCGACAGTGCGCACAGCAACGCGGCGTTGATGCTGAAGAACAGCGCCAGCGGCAGTTTCGCCGAGCCGCGCAGGATCACCCAGGCCAGCCCCACCAGCAACACCAGCGCCGTCGCGCCGCCGGCCAGCACTGCGTCATGCCCGGCAGGACCCGCTTGCAACCACAGGGTTTCGTAGAACAGGATCACTTCGAACAGTTCGCGATAGACCGAGAAGAACGCCAGGATCGCAAAACCAAACCGACCACCGCCGCCCACCAAGCTGCTCTTGATGTAATCCTGCCAGGCCGCCGCGTGACGACGGTCGTGCATCCAGACACCCAGCCACAGCACCATCACACTGGCGAACAACGCCGTCGCGCCTTCGAGCAGCTCGCGCTGGGCGCCGCTGACGTCGATCACATACGCCGCCAGCCCCCAGGTCGCCAGGCCGGCCAGCAGCGCCAGGCCCCAACCGACGTTGACGCTGCGCACCGCCGACTGCTGACCGGTGTTGCGCAGGAACGCCAGGATCGCCGCCAGCACCAGGATCGCCTCCAACCCTTCACGCAGCAGGATCAGCAACCCGGAGATGTAGCTCAGCGACCAGCTCAAGCCATCGCCACCCAGCAGGCCGGCGGACTCCTTCAGCTTGGCCTTGGCCGCGTCCAGGCGCTGTACGGCCTGCTCCACCGGCAAACCGTCCTGCAACGACTGACGGTAGGCCATCAGGGCCTTTTCGGTGTCCTTGCGCACGTTGGCATCGACGTTGTCCAGCGAGCTTTCCACCAGCTCGAAACCTTCCAGGTAAGCCGCTACCGACAGGTCATAGGCTTGGTCGTGGTCACCGGCGCGATACGCCGCGATGCTTTTATCCAGGGTGGCGGCCGTGTAGTCGAGCAACTGCGCCGGGCCACGTTGCACCTGCGGCGGCTGGGCGCGCTGGGCACGGAATGTCGCCGCCGCTGCGGGGCCTTGCGCGGCGAGCACTTCGGCCGGGGTCTGGCGCGCCAGGTCAGCGAGATTGAAGACCTGTTCGCTTTTGGCCGCGGCCGGGTCGGCGCTGAAGCTGGCGATATAGGTTGCCAGGTCCCAGCGCTGACGGTCGTCGAGCTGATCGGCGAAGGCCGGCATGTCGGTGCCTTCGATGCCCATGCCGAGGGTGTTATAGATTGCGTAGAGACTCAGGCGATCCAGGCGCTGGGCGTCGCGCAAGTTGGCGGGCGGCGGTTCCAGGCCAACACCGGCAGGACCGTCGCCGGCACCGTTGGCGCCGTGGCACACCGAGCAATTCTGCGCATACAGCGGCGCGCCACGGGTGGGGTCGGGCGTGATGACCGGTGCCTGGCTGACTTCATACGCTACCGCCAGCTTGGCCCCCAGTTGCCGCGCCAGGCGCGCAACATCGCCGCCGTCCTGGCGCTGGGTGATCGCCGTGCGCAAGGTACCGACGCCCTGGACCAGCTCAGTCTTTTCCGGCTTGGCCGGCAACCCGGCGACCAACCCTTCCAGCGCCTGGGTAAATTCCAACTGCTCGCGGTACTCCGCCTCGTCGATGACCTTGCCCGCCTCGACCGTCGCCGGGTAATCCGCCCCGATGTAATCCAGTAAATGCAGCGCCTGGGGGGCACTCTCGAGGGTGTCGGCCTGCAGCGCAGTGCTGCACAAAGCAAGCAATGGCAGTACAAGCCAGGCCAGGAAACGGTACGGCGCAGTCATGAATGACTCTCAGTTGGTAATAAGAAGTAACACATTGTTCACTTCCAATGGCTTCGGCTCAAGGGCGGATGTGGCTTGGGAGCCGATTTTCATCGGATTTTCATGCTTTGGAGGTGATGTCACAAAAACAGCATTTAGGAATTGAAAAGCCATTACATAGCCAAGCGCCATGTTTATAATCCCGCCGCCTTCTTATTGTTAGATGGCATAAAAGCTCCTCTTTTAATGAGGAACCGACAGCGTACCGACGCTTGTCCGTGGGATCGCTCCAGCCCGACCCGCACACCCCGGCTGCTATCAGGGAAGAAAATGTTCATGGCATCCCGTGCCGTTCTTTCGGTCGCCCTCGGCGCGATCACCTTGTTGTCCGGCTGCTCGGCCTTTCGCAACTATGACAGCGAATTGGCCCAGACCAACCAGCAGTTGGCGTCCGGCAATGTCGACGGCGCGTTGACCCTGCTGGAAAAGAACAACTCCAGCCAAGACAAGGACCTGCTGTATTACTTCGAGAAAGGTGAGCTGCTGCGTGCCAAGGGCGACTTGTCCGGCAGCCAGACCGCCTGGAGCAGCGCCGACCAACAAGTTGCCCAGTGGGAAGATGCGGTCAAGCTCGACACGGCCAAGTACCTGGCCCAGTTCGGCAGTTTCCTGGTCAACGATAAAGTCCGCCGCTACGAAGGCTACGACTACGAAAAGGTCATGCTGACCACGCAGATGGCCCTGAATCTGCTGGCGGTGAATGACTTCGACGGCGCGCGGACCCAGATCAAGAAGACCCACGAACGCGAAGCGGTGATCGCCGACCTGCGGGACAAGGAATACCTCAAGCGCGAGGAAGAAGCCGAGAAACAAGGGGTCAAGACCGAATACAAGGACCTCCAGGGGTACCCGGTGGCCAGCCTCGACGCCCCGGAAGTGGTCAGCCTCAAGAACAGTTACCAGAGCGCGTTCAGCCATTACCTGGCCGGTTTCGTCTACGAAGCCCTGGGTGAAAAGGACCTGGCCGCACCGGGTTATCGCAAGGCCGCCGAACTGCGCCCCAACACACCGTTGCTGGAGCAGGCCCTGCGTGACCTCGACAAGCCCGCCGCCAAGAGCGACGACAGCGACATCCTGATCGTGGTGCAGAGTGGCCTGGCACCGTCCCGGGATTCGATCCGCATTCCCTTGCCTTTGCCAATCAGCGGCAACCTGGTCATCACGCCGTTGTCGTTCCCACTGATCAAGCCAGACACTTCCACGGCCACCTTCGGCCAGATCGGTGTCGACGGCCGCCAGCTGGACCTGACCCAACTCAACAGCACCACCGCCATGTCCCGTCGGGCCCTACGCGACGACATGCCGGGCATCATCCTGCGCACCACCGTGCGCGCCGTCACCCGTGGCGTGGCGCAAAAGCAGATCAACGAGACCAATCCCCTGGCCGGCCTGGCCGTCGGCCTCACCTCGGCGGTATTCGAAGGGGCCGACACCCGGACCTGGCGCACCCTGCCCGACTACACCCAGGTGGTGCGCCTGCGCCTGAAGAAAGGCGAGCACCAGGTCACCTTGCCAAGTGCCGTGGGCGGCTCGGTGGTCAAGGTCACCGTCGACCAGCGCTACCAGGTCATCAGCCTTCGCGCGGTGGGTAACCAAGTGTTCGCCGGCGGCCTCGCGGCCCAGGTGATGCCAAGCGCCAACCCGACCGCCATTGCCCTCAAGCAACCTTAAGAACGGAGTCTTGTTCACATGCGTTTAAAACTGATCGCCGTCGGCGCCCTGGCCTTGCTGGCCGGTTGCGCCACCCCTCCGCCACCGGAGCCGGGCAGCGCCGCCAGCAAGGTCGTGGCGATGGGCAAGACCAAGAACATCGTGGTCGGCGCCATGCGCGTGGCCCGGGAAAACGGCTACATGACCGTCAATGTCCAGCTGAGCAACACCAGCTACAACAACAAGACGATGTACTACCGCTTTGCCTGGTTGGGGCCGGAAGGTTTTCCGATCGCCGAGGAAGAAACCTGGAAAAGCCTGACGCTGTACGGCGAACAGACCAGCTTCCTGCCGGCCATCGCCCCGACGCCCAAGGCCGTGGACTTCCGCTTGGAAATCAATACCCCTTAAAAACGCAAAAAAACTGTGGGAGCGAACTTGCTCGCGATAGCGCTGGATCAGCCAGCCATGATGTGACTGACACACGGCTATCGCGAGCAAGCTCGCTCCCACAACAAACGCCCGAGTGACGCGTTATCCCTTTTTCAGTTTTCGAGAGCCCTTACATGTTCGTACGCATTTCATCCCTCGCCCTCGCCGCCCTGCTGGTCAGCGGCTGTGCCAACAACTCGCCGGTCCTGGGCAACAAGAACATCAGCTACGGCGATACCAAGGCCGTGGAAACCGTGACCAACGAGTTCGGCTCCACCGACCTGCAAATGATCGCCGAGTCCATGACCCGCTCCCTGGCCCAGTCCGGCATCCTGCAGGGTCGCCCGGTGGTCCAGGTCTATGACGTGAAGAACAAGACCAGCGAATACATCGACACCCGCGAAATCACCACCAGCATCAAGACCCAGCTGATGAAGACCGGCGCTGCCCGTTTCGCCAGCGACAACACCGCCATGGACAGCCAGGTCGACCAGCTCAAACTGCAGAACCAGAGCGGCCTGTACAAGAAAAGCACCGTGGCCAAGACCGGCAACATGATCGCTGCCAAGTACCGCCTCGAGGGCTCCATCAGCTCGATCGTCAAGCGCAGCAGCGACTACAAGGACGTCTTCTACAAATTCAGCCTGCAATTGATCGACGTCGAGAGCGGTCTGGCCGAGTGGATGGACGAAAAAGAAATCCGCAAGACCACGGAGCGCTAAGCCATGCGCACATGGATAGGCATCATGGCCCTGGCCTGCGCATTCAGCGCGCAGGCGGCCCCAAAAGTCGCGGTGACCGACCTGGCGTACCAGGAGCGGGTGGAGGAATACATCCACACCGTTTCAGCGCAGAGCAACTTCCAGGCGAACCCCTACAGTGCCAGCGCTTCCTCGAGCTACGACGAGATGGAAGCCACCAGCAGCTACATCGAGCAGGGCGAACTGCGCAAGTTCACCGGCGACATCAAGGGCGAGATCCTGCGCAGCGGGATGTTCCAGCTGACCCAGGGCACGCCCCACACGGCGGCGTCCAATGGCGACGTCTATGACGTCATCAAGCGCATCAAGGCCGGTAACTTCAAGGGTGCCGACTACGTGCTGTTCGGCACGGTGTCGGACATCGACTTCACCCGCGACATCAACGAACTGGCCAACACCGACAGCTACTCGGCCGTGCTGGCGCTGACCCTGGTGGCGGACTTCAGCCTGATCAACACCAAGACCTACGAAATCACCTCGGCCTTTACGGCCATGGGCGAAGGCCAGGACACCAAGTTGTTGAACCACCGGGACGTGCGCATCAGCCTCAACCGTCCACGGGTGGTGCGCGAAGTGTCCAAGGCCCTGGGTGAAGACGTGGCGCGGCAGCTGAGCGAACAGCTCGGTGGCCCGAGCTACCAACAGCCCGGCGAGCCGATGCAGCGCAACAATCTGCCCCGGGATACCGCGCCGGTGATCCTGCGCTGAATAGCTGAGCGAATGCTCTGTGGCGCAGAGGTCTTGTGGGAGCAAGGCTTGCCCGCGATACAGGCGATGAGTTCTTCCAGAAATCGAGTCGCCTGCATCGCGGGCAAGCCTTGCTCCCACAAAGTAACCTCGCCACAGGTTTTGCTTTACACCGCAGCCTTGCGAATCGTCGCGAGCAAGCCCGCCGCGCCAATGAACATACCCGCGAAGGCGCGGTTCATCCGCCGTTGCTGGTTCGGTGTGCGCAACAGGCGCAGGACTTTGGACGCCAGCCCGGTGTACCCGGCCATGACGATGAGATCGACGACGATCATTGTGACGCCCAGGATCAGGTATTGCGGGATCAACGGTGCATGGGGATTGATGAACTGCGGCAAAACCGCCAGCATGAACACCAGCGCCTTGGGGTTGCTGACGTTGACCAGAAAGCCGCGAAACACCAGTGCCAGGGGTTTGCCGATGGGCCGCGGGGCCGCGTCATCAGTCATGTCACCGGGAATGGCTCGCCACTGCTTGACACCCAGGTAGACCAGGTAGGCCACGCCGAACCACTTGATCGCATAGAACGCGGTGGCCGACGCCGTGAGGATCGCGCCAACACCGGCGGCGACGATCACGATTTGCAGCGCCAGGCCCAGTTGCAGGCCCAGGGCATTCCAGTAACCGCGCCAAAACCCGTAGCGCAAGCCACTGGACATCGATGCAATGGCACCGGCGCCCGGGGAAAGACTGATCACCCAACAGGCGGCGAAAAACGCCAGCCATGTTTCCAGCACCATTGCACACCTCGGCTCGGACTCGTCGAAAACGACTAAGCTAATGCGCCGCCGCAGGATTGACCATCGCTTTTTTGCAAAAAAAAGCCTATCGGCGAGGCCAGGTTATTCGACGAACCCACCCACCGGAAACGCTTCGCTGCCACGCCAGCGCCGTACCGAACGCTGGAAGAACAGACTGTTGGGCACTTGCACCATGGCGCTGCCGGTGCCGAGCTCCTCGGGTTCGATCAGCGTGGTGTACAGCAGATTGATCGCCACCACACGCCCTTTGATGCCGGGCTTGTCGGTGGTATCCACCAACTCGACCACATCGCCCAGGCGAAACGGTCCGACGGTGTAGATCAACACGGCGCAGAACAGGTTGGACAGCACGCTCCAGATGGCGAAGAACGCCACCGCTGCCACCGCGACAAAACCCGACAGAGCCGTCCACAGCACCGTGGCCGAGACGCCCAGGCGTTCGAGCACCACCAGCACCGCAGTCCCCATGATCAGCCAGCGCAGCACGCCACGCAGGATAATCACCAGTTGGGGTGGAAGCGGGTAACGCTCACCCAGGCCCGTGAGCGCACGCGCGACGAAGCGCTGCGAGACATAACCGGCCACCAGGATCAGCAGGATTTGCACACCGAGCCAGATCGGCTCGATCCACATGACAGGGACAGGCAACGCCAACGCTTCCATCAGGACAACGCCTCCAGCTCCGCTTGCAGGTTTTCCAGCAGTTCCAGCGCTTGCATCCACGCCTCCTCGAGCTCCGCTTCCCGAACCTTCAGCTTGGCCTGTTCGGCCAGCAGGTCACGCAACTCATCCTTGCGCGCCGCCTCGTAGAGACCGCTGTCGCCCAGGCTGGTTTCGATTTTCTTCAGCTTTTCATGCAGCTTGCCCAGCTCGGCTTCGAGCTTGTCGGCCTCGCGCTTGTGCGGCGCCAGTTGCTGGCGCAATGCGGCGGCGGCCTGGCGCTGGGCCTTTTTGTCGGTCTTGTCCGGATTGACCGGCGTGCTGCTGACCGGCGCGTTGCGCTGGCGGTATTCCACCAGCCAACGGGCATAGTCTTCCAGGTCACCGTCGAACTCCTCGACCTTGCCGTCGGCGACCAGGAAGAAATTATCCGTGGTGCTCTTGAGCAAATGCCGATCGTGGGACACCACCAGCACCGCGCCAGTGAATTCCTGCAAGGCCATGGTCAGGGCCAGGCGCATTTCCAGGTCCAGGTGGTTGGTCGGTTCGTCGAGCAGCAACAGGTTCGGCCGGCCCCAGGCGATCAACGCCAGCGCCAGGCGCGCCTTTTCGCCACCGGAGAAATTCAACACCGGCTCGTCGATGCGCGCCCCGCGGAAATCGAAACCACCGAGGAAATCGCGCAGGGTTTGCTCGCGCTCGGTTGGCGCCAAGCGTTGCAGGTGCAGCAGCGGGCTGGCCTTGGAGTCCAGGGAGTCGAGCTGGTGCTGGGCGAAATAGCCAACGACGGTGTTCTCGCCTCGGGTCAGGCGGCCAGCCAATGGCTGGAGTTCGCCCGAAAGGTTCTTGATCAGGGTCGACTTACCGGCACCGTTGGGGCCCAGCAGACCGATCCGTGCACCCGGGGTCAGTTGCAGCTTGACCTTCTCCAGCACGGTCTTGTCGCCATAACCCAGGCGCGCGTCGGACAGATCGATCAACGGGCTGGAAATCTTGGTCGATTCACGGAAGACAAAATCGAACGGTGAATCGACGTGGGCCGCCGACAGCTCTTCCATCCGCTCCAGCGCCTTGATCCGGCTCTGGGCCTGGCGGGCCTTGGTGGCCTGGGCCTTGAAGCGGGCGATGTAGCTTTCCATGTGCGCACGTTGCGCCTGTTGCTTCTCGTAGGCCTGCTGTTGCTGGGCCAGGCGTTCGGCACGGGCGCGCTCGAAGGCACTGTAGCCGCCGCGGTACAAGGTGAGCTTGCGCTGGTCGACATGGGCCACGTGATCCACCACCGCGTCGAGGAAATCGCGGTCGTGGGAAATCAGCAGCAGCGTGCCCGGGTAACCCTTGAGCCAGTCTTCGAGCCAGATGATGGCGTCGAGGTCCAAGTGGTTGGTCGGTTCATCGAGCAGCAGCAGATCCGAAGGGCACATCAGGGCCTGCGCCAGGTTCAGGCGCATCCGCCAGCCACCGGAGAAGTCCCCGACCTGGCGGTCCATCTGTTCATTGGTAAAGCCCAGGCCGGCGAGCAACTTGCGCGCTCGGGCATCGGCGGTATAGCCGTCGGCACTGTCGAGTTCCGCGTGCAGGCGGGCCTGTGCGGCACCGTCGTGGGCCGCTTCGGCCGCCGCCAGGTCGTGTTGCACCTGGCGCAGGCGCAGGTCGCCATCGAGCACGTAGTCCACCGCCAGACGATCGAGGGTGTCGACCTCCTGGCGCATGTGAGCGATACGCCAGTCGGCCGGCAGCAGGCAATCGCCCGAGTCCGGGTGCAGCTCGCCTCGCAGCAAGGCGAACAGGCTCGATTTGCCGGCGCCGTTGGCACCGATGAGGCCGGCTTTGTGGCCGGCGTGCAGGGTCAGCTCGGCGTCTTCTAGCAGACGTTGCGGGCCACGCTGTAAAGTCAGGTTCTGAAGTCGGATCATAATGGCGGCGGAGTCTACCAGCTTCGCTCGCAACTGGCGCGAGTAGCACGATGTCCCCTGACCTGTGGAGTTTCTCCCTCGACCTCTATGCCAAGCCTGGCGTAGAGCCTGCGTGCCTGACGCTGCAGAGCGCCGGCGTCAATGTCTGCCTGCTGCTTTGCGGACTGTGGCTGGAACGACGCGGCGTGGCCTGCAATGAACAACGGCTGCAACAGCTTCGACAATTGACCGAGCCTTGGGAGGCAGAGGTGGTAAGGCCCTTGCGCGCGCTTCGCAGCCAGTGGAAAACCGGTGCCCGGCAAGACACGGCACTCGATAGCCTGCGCGAACAGGTCAAGCGACTGGAATTGGAAGCCGAACGACGATTGCTGGAACGATTGCAGGCGGCGGCCGAGGATTGGCCTGAGGAACAAGGGAACGATTCAGCGCTATGGCTGCAAGGGCTGGCGGCGAATGCCGAACCAGCGAGCCGCGACGCGCTGCATCAGCTGCGCGTCGCGGTGTCCGGCACTTAGGAAGCGCTGGTTGGGGTGCTGCTGGTGGTCGGCGCAACGGCGGCTGGGCTGGTCGCCGAGGCCGGAGTGCTGGCGGTAGGCGCAGGCGTCGCGGTCGGAGCCGGAGCCGGTGTCGCAGGCTTGGCGGCTGGCGCAGTCGCAGGTTTTGCAGCGACTGGCTTTTTCACGGCCGGTTTAGCGGCGGGCTTGGCGGCAGCTGGCTTGGCCGTAGCGGGCTTGGCAGCTGTTGGCTTCGCGGCAGCAGGTTTGGCAGCGGCTGGTTTGGCAGCCGTTGGCTTCGCGGCAGCAGGCTTGGCAGCGGCTGGTTTGGCAGCCGTTGGTTTGGCAGCCGTTGGTTTCGCGGCAGCAGGCTTGGCAGCGGGTTTAGCCGCCGCTTTGGCAGCGACGGGCTTGGCAGCCGTTTTCGCAACAGGCTTGGCCGCAGCCGTTTTGGTTGCCGCAGGCTTGGCAGCAGGTTTGGCGGCCGCAGGTTTGGCAGTGGATTTTACCGCCGCTTTGACAGCCGGTTTAGCAGCAGCGGTTTTCGTCGCGGCAGGTTTCGCGGCGGCGGTTTTAGCGGCAGGCTTGGCTACAACTTTTGTCGCAGGTTTAGCGACAGGTTTAGCGGCGGCTTTTACAGCGGGCTTGGCAGCGGCAGGTTTAGCGGCCGCCGTTTTTGCGGCGGGCTTGGCAGCAGCCTTGACGGCTGGTTTTTTTGCCGCAGGTTTTGCAGCGCTGGCAGCGACGGGTTTGGCAGCCGGTTTGCTCGCCGCCTTGGCCGGTGCTTTGGCGGCGGGCTTGGCAGCGACTTTGGCCGGTGCTTTTGCCACGGCGGGTTTAGCCGCCGGCTTCTTGGCCGATACAGCGGCAGGCTTGGCAGCACGAAGCGACAGCGCCTTGCCCGCAGCTTCTTGCACACGACCGACACCCTGGGCCAGTTTCAGGCTTTCCTGGGCATCACGCTTGAGTTGCAAAATGTAGGCGCGGGTTTCGGACTGACGATCCTTCAAGGCATCGAGCAGGTCTTCGAGCTCTTTCACGATATCTTTGGCCTTGGCTTGCGCCTTGGCCTTGCCAGCGGTAGCTGCGTCTTGCAATTTGGTGCGCGACTTGTGCAGTTTTTCCTGCGCTTTACCGCGTTGCTTTTCCAGTTTGGCGAGCAGTTTTTCAGCATCAGCCAGGGCTTGGGAGCAGGCGTTTTCCAGATGTTCGAGCAAGCTGCCCGAGAGTTGTTGGAGCAAGTGCAACGGAGTGTTTACAGGCTTCTTGGTGGCCGACATGGTTTACCTCCTGACTGACGTGAGTGCGGCTCATACTAGACCTCTGCTGCAACCGCCGCTAGGGCATGTTGACAGTACACAAGACGTTGCGTTGCAAGGGACGAAAAATCTTCTGCGCCAGTGCCTTGGCAATCCACCTCTACAGATATCGACACTGGCATAATTCCTCGATTCGAGGCCGGAGAGCACACATGTCGCGTCACCTGTTTTTATTCCTGTGCATGGCTTGCGCCACGGTCCAGGCCGTTGAAAAAACCAGCGCAAACGATGCCCACGATCTGGCTTACAGCCTGGGCGCCAGCCTCGGCGAACGCCTGCGCCAGGACGTGCCGGACTTGCAGATCAAAGCCTTGGTCGAAGGTTTGCAACAGGCCTACCTGGGCAAACCGCTGGCCCTGAAAGATGAACGCATCGAACAGATCCTGGCCGAGCACCAGGCGCAACTGAACGCGCCATCGACAACGCCGCAGGCCGAAGCTGCGTTGAAAACCGAGCAGAAATTTCTCACCGAAGAAAAAAACCGGCCCGGTGTCCAGCAACTGGCTGACGGCATTCTGCTGACCGAAATCAAGCCGGGCCATGGCGCCAAAGCCAGCCCTCACGGCAAGGTCCAGGTGCTGTATACCGGTCGATTGCCAGACGGCACCGTCTTCGATTCAAACCGCCAGGCACAGTGGTTCAATCTTGACAGTGTGATTGATGGTTGGCGCAGTGCATTGCCGCAAATGCCGGTCGGCGCGAAATGGCGGCTGGTGATTCCGTCGTCCCTGGCCTATGGCGCTGAAGGGGCCGGGGATGTGATCCCGCCGTACACACCGTTGGTGTTTGAAATCGAGTTGCTGGGCGCGACGACCTGACGCCGGCCCTGGCCCAACGAAAAACGGTGCGCAATGCGCACCGTTTTTTCATGACCGCGAACCCTCAGGCCTGGACCGCAGCTTCTTCCTTGTGAGCGTTGTGCAGCACTTCGATCAGGCAGTCTTCCAACTCGAAACGCTCGTGCAGCAAACCGCCCAGCTCCTTGAATTTTTCCGCTACGCACTTGCCTTCATCGCACAGGTCATTGAACGCCAGCAGCTTCTCGGTGATGACATCGATGCGCGGGTAGATCGTCTCGGCCAGTTCAAGGCCGCGCTTGTCGTTGAAGGCCTTGGCCTCGCCCGTCAGTTGTTCGTATATCTCGAAATGACCGGCAGACACATAGTCGACCAGCACGCCGCAGAAATCCTGCAAGGGTTTGCGGCTTTCGCTCAGGGCTTCAGGCTTGGCGCCGAGATCATCGTAGGCCCGAACCAGTTCGTGACGCTCCTGCAACCAGCGATCGATCAGCAGATGCACTCCACCCCAGCGTTCCTGAGCATTCTGACAACTTTCGAGCATGGTGATTTCTTCCCTTGTGAGTCATGCCCCCTCGCAGCCTGTGCACGCCTGATGACCAGGGACAAGCCAGACACAACATGATCGAGCGGCACAATTCCAATAACACGTGCGGGCCAGATTATGCCCGCACGACAACGGCTTCAAGGTACGCAGGAGATAAAGTTCATACAAGTGTTTAATCCAGGGCCCGGACCAACTGCGACGTCTCGCCGCTGAGCGGTCGTACCAGAGCACTCCAGGCAAGGCGCAGCAGCAGGTAAGTCATGGCGCTGGACACCGCGAGAAAAAACAACAGGCTCCACTCGGGGATGCTCAGGTCGAACAGCGTCCACGTGATATTCGCGCAGTCGACGTCGCCGTCGAGGACACGATGCAACGCGCACCACCATGACCTCGTCGGGTTGAGCTGTGCGGCACAATCGGATAACGACTCGAACGAGCGGCTTTGCATCAGGACCTGACGCCACGCCAGGGTCATGCCCCCGGTCGCAAAAACCAATCCTGCGGCGCCATAGAAGAGACTGCCTCGTTGGCCTGGACCGTGTACGCACGCTACGAGGCTGTTCGCCAGGAACAGCATCAGGCACAACCGCTGCAAGACACACAGACTGCAAGGCGTCAGGCCGGCCGAATACTCCAGATAAGTGCTGATGCCCAAAGCCAGGGCGGCGGCGATGGAAGCCATGAGAAACGAGAAGCGTGAGCTGGCCAAAGACATGGCGATTCCGTAACAGAAGAGACAAGCAGTTACGGTAGAGGAAAGCCCTCGGGCCTTTCAAGGCAGCCCCGCGCAGACACTTCATCAGGGGTGTAGGGAATTCCCGACAGGTCGAAGAGGATTCGGCGCGGTCAGCTGTAGGACTTTGCTGAAGGTATGACCAAAGCTCCAAAAACAAACGGGTGTCACCGGTGGGAGCAAGGCTGCCTGCGATGAAGACGACGCGGTCTTTTGAGAAACCGAGGTGCCTGTTCGCGAGCAAGCTTTGCTCCCACCCATGCGGGAGCGCCACAATGACTCATCTCAAGTGGACAAGACCTGGGCCGGAACCGGCAGCGGCGCGGCCAGCAGACGCTCATCCAACAGCCCCAACCCCTCCTGGAACAACTGGTTGCTGCGCTCGGCATCCCCCAGTTGCGCCAGCAGGCGCGCCAGTTCGGCGCAGGCTTCGGGATTGCGCTGGACGCGCAAACTGCTTTCCAGATAATCCCGCGCCTTGCCCCACAAGCTGTTCTGCAGGCATAGGCGCCCCAAGGTCAGCAACAGGCTCGGATCGGCCGGGTGGTCCTTGAGCCAGCCTTCGGCCGCTTGCAACTGGCGGATCGGATCACTGCCGCGCACCAGCCCGTACAGGCGCGCCAGATGGCTGTCATAGTGACGCTTGAGCGCGCCGCGCAGCACCTCTTCGGCTTCGACCTGGGCGCCCAACTGACGCAATTGCTCTGCATAGGCCAGCACCAGCGCCGGCTCCTGGCGCTGTGCGGAGGTCAGTTGTTGCCAGGCGCGATTGAGCGACTGCAAACCGACGCTGCCGTCCTCCTCGCGGTGGGCCGCCAGGGTCAGGTTCTCGCCCCAGGCACGCCGCTCCAGTTCAGCCAGCTCGGCCGGTGGCAGGACTTTATCCTTGCGCAGCTCCGGCAACAGCCGGATCACCGCCGACCAATCGCCGCGCTGCTGATGCAGCCGTTGCAATTGGCGCAGGACCTGGGCGTTATGGGGATGACGCTCATGCATGGCCTGCAGCGTGCTCAATGCGCCATCCGTGTCACCTCGATCCGTCTGCAATTGCGCGTGCGTCAGGGCAATGGCCAGTTCCGCCTGGGGCTGACGCTCCAGAGCACGCTCGAGCAAACTGTCGCTTTGCTCGTAAAGCCCTTGTTCGTTGGCCGCGCGGGCGGCCCCCAGGTAATACAGCAGCGGCTGGCGCTCGGCTTCGGCGGCACGATGCAGATGGCGCTGGGCACTGGCCCAGCGACCTTCGGCCAGGTCCAACTGGCCGTGTTCGATCGCCACTTGCACCCGACGGCTGCGGTTGCGCCGCGACCACGGGTTGACCACGCCGCTGGACGTGGTCACCAACCCAATCAGCGCCCTCAGGCCTCGCCACACCAGCCAGAGCACCGCCACCAGGGCCAGGGTGACCCACAGGCCAGCTTCATAACGGAAGTTCTTGTACGCCACCAGCACGTAACCCGAATGCTCGGCAATCGCTACGCCGAGCAAAGCTGCGGCAGCGATGACCACGAACAGAATCACGTAGAGACGCTTCATGGCGTGGCCTCCTGCGCGCTTGGCGCGGGCAGCGGCTTGACCGACTCCTGGGCATTGAGGTTGCGACGCTCAAGGTAGGCCTGGACGCTGCTCAGCGTGCCCGTGAGGTCCGGGGTGACCACCGTCACCGGCTGCTTGGACAACTCACCCACGCGTTCGAGCATGATTTTGCTTTGCGGATTGTCCTGGTTGAAGTTGCTCGTCAATACGTCCCGGGCCTCGGTCAGCGCCTGGGTGTATACCGGCGCCTGACCATTGAGGGCGGCCCATTGCGCCTGCTCCAGCGCCAGGCTCAAGGCCAGGCGCACTTGCACGAGGCTTTGTCCGGCCAGCAGCGGACGGACATTCTCGTCGGCGTTGAAGTCGATGCGGATGTAGCGCGAGATCTGGTCCCACCACTGCGCCCACCGGCTGGCCCCATCGCCGTCGGCGGTCAGGCCCAGCAGCGACTCTCCACGATCCTTGTACTCGGGTGCCAGTTCGGTCAGTTGCAGCACCTGGTCACGCAAGGCGCCCAGTTGCAGGAACAGCCCGGTACGATCCGGTTGTTCGGTGCTGCGCAGCGCAGCGAGGGTCTTGGCCAGTTGCTCGCGGGCGGCGAACGAGCCGGGGTCGTTCTGTTCGCGCAGGATTTCGTCAGCGCCGTGGACCAGCGCCTGGGCACTGTCGATGTCTTGCAGGGCGGAAAGACGCAGGCTGGCCAGGCGCAACAGGTGCTCGGCCTCCGCCAGGCGCCAATCCTTGCGGCTGGCACCCAGCACGGTTTCCAGGCGCTGGTTCAGGTGCTGCTGATCACCTTGCAACTGGGCCACCTGGCGCCGCCGCTCCTCCAGCTCTTCGGCAGGGGGCAATTGCGCCAGGCGCTCGCTCAGGCGTTGCTCGTTGAGCTTGAGGGTCTGGGCCTGGTCGTTCAGCGCCTGGACCTGGGCGGACTGCTGCTGGTTATTGGTTTGCAGGTGACGTACCTGCCACACGCCCCAACCGCCCACGGCGACACCGGCGGCGCCGAGCAGCAAGGCAACAATGGCCAGCCCGTTGCCGCGGCGCGGCGCCACTGGGGCCGGGGGTTCAACCGGCGCATCGATCGCTGGCTGGTCTAGATCTTCTTTTGGCAAGGCTGTTTCGCTCACGTATCCATCCTTTGCATTAGAAAACGGCACGGAGTGTTCCCGTAACGCCGCCAGCAAAGCCGCGGCATTGGCGCCACGGCAATCCACAACTGTTCGGGCCCCGGCGGCACGCGCCATCTCGGCAACCCTTGGGCTTGGAACAAACAACGGTAACCGCGCCAGGGCTGGCCACGCATCGCCGGCCAACCGCTGCAGATGCTCGAAGCCCTGCCCACTGCTGACCACCAGTGCGTTCAAGCGTTCCGCTTCGACTATCGCCGGCAACGCCCCTTCACCGTAACTGGGCAAGTGGCGGCGGTACAATTCCAGATAATCGACACTAGCACCTTGCTCGCGCAAACGCTCTGCCAGCAAGCCACGCCCGCCTTCGCCCCGCACGATCAAGACCTTGGGGTCGGGCCGCGAAACCGCCTGGCGCAAGACCAAGTGCTCCAGCAAGGCTTCGCTGTCGTCGCCGTTATCGGGATAAAACACCGTGAGGCCGGCATCGGCAAGGATCTGTCCGGTGGCCGCGCCCACGCTGAACCAGGGTTGGTCTGGAGGCTGGGGCCAGTGTTGGCGCAGCAGCTCGACGCACAGGCGTGCGGCCGGCTTGCTGACCACGATCACGGCAGAGTATTGATCCAGTGCCTGGAATATCGCCCGCCCGGCATCGGACAGCGGGACCGGCTCGATATCCAGCAACGGCAGGCTGCTGCTGTAGACCCCCGCTTCGGCCAGGACAGCCGCCAGCGCCGACGACTCGTCCGCCGGCCGGGTGAGCAACAGCCGCCAACCCGTCACGCGTGGCCGGCCTCGCCGTAGACCGCCTTGAGAATGTCGGCGGCGCCCTGGCTCAACAAGTCTTCAGCCACCCGCACGCCCAACGCCTCGGCATCCTGGCGCGGTGCCCGGGCTTCGGCGCTGAGCAGCCGGCCCCCGTTGGGATCCCCCACCAGGCCGCGCAACCAGACCTGTTCGCCTTCCAGCACGGCGTAACAGGCAATCGGCACTTGGCAGCCGCCATTGAGGTGTTTGTTCAGCGCGCGTTCGGCGAATACTCGCGTGGCGGTGTCTGCATGGTGCAGCGGTGCCAACAGGGCATGGATGTCGCTGTCGGCGCTGCGGCACTCGATACCCACCGCCCCTTGCCCACCGGCTGGCAGGCTGTCGTCGACGCTGATGGCCGAGGTGATGCGGTCTTCGAAGCCCAGGCGGATCAGGCCGGCGGCGGCGAGGATGATGGCGTCGTACTCACCGGCATCGAGCTTGGCCAGGCGCGTGTTGACGTTGCCGCGCAGGAAACGGATTTGCAGGTCCGGACGACGCGTCAGCAATTGAGCCTGGCGACGCAGGCTGGACGTGCCGACCACGCTCCCGGCAGGCAACGCCTCAAGGCTGGAAAACGTGTTGGAGACGAACGCGTCGCGCGGGTCTTCCCGCTCGCAGATGCAAAACAGGCCCAGGCCTTCGGGAAAGTCCATGGGCACGTCTTTCATCGAATGCACGGCGATGTCGGCTTCGTTGTCCAGCAGCGCGGTTTCCAGCTCTTTGACGAACAGGCCCTTGCCGCCGATTTTCGACAGCGGCGAGTCCAGCAGCTTGTCACCGCGACTGACCATGGGCACCAGGGTCACGATCAGGCCGGGATGGGCCGCTTCCAGGCGGGCTTTGACGTATTCGGCCTGCCAGAGGGCCAAGGCACTTTTACGGGTGGCGATGCGGATCTCGCGAGGGGACATGGATCAATCCGTACTTAAAAGATACGGCAGATAATAACAGCTCAGTCAAAACCGCTTTGATTTGAATCACGACCCCAAGGCCTCCCTGGCCGCCAGATCCTGGAAATGAAACGCCTTGAACGCCTTGGACCGCCTGGCTTAAAGCTGCTGCATCATCTTGCGCACGCCGGCCACGTGCCGCCGGCTGACAATCAGCGCGTCGCCATTGAGACCTTTGAGGAACAGCTGGAAATGCCCAAGGGGGGTGCGTTGCAGACGCTCGATGCGCTCGCGGGCCACGAGGGCGTTGCGGTGGATGCGTACGAAGCGTTCGCCGAACTCGTCTTCAAGGGCCTTGAGGGGCTCGTCCAGCAACACCTCGCCACTCTCATGGCGCAAGGTCACGTATTTATGGTCGGCAATGAAGTAGACCACCTGGTTCAAGGGGATCAGCTCGATGCCTTTGCGGGTGCGCGCACTGATGTGGCTGCGTGGGCCACTGCCGCTTTCGGCGGCCGGACGGGTCAGCGCCGCCAGTTGCACGCGGTTGGGTCGCTCGGCCTTGCGCAAGGCTTCGAGCAACGCCTCGGACGCCACCGGCTTGACCAGGTAGCCCACGGCACCGGCCTGCAACACCTCGGGCGGAAAGTCGTCCCGGGTGGTACAGAACACCACGGCGGGCGGCGACTCTCGTTCGCACAACTTCGCCGCCACCTGCAGGCCGTCCAGGCCAGGCATGCGAATGTCGAGCAGCACGATATCCGGCTTGTGGCTGTCAATAAGGGCCAATGCCTCGTCGCCATTGGTGGCGCTCGGCTCCAGGACACTGTAACCCTCGAGCTCGCCAACCATTCGGCTCAGGCGCTCGCGGGCCAGTGGTTCGTCATCAACGATCAGGACATTCATATTGCGCTGGATTCCTGCGTGAGTCTCGCACAAGGATAGCGTAGACAGGGGAAGTGACATCCGTCACCGCGATCCACGCTAAGACTCGCTCGAGGGCCAAAAAGTGCCGCGAGGCGGTTGCCTATCTTTACCAGCGCTTGCCGACCGATGCCCGAGGCCCGTTGTCGCACGGCGTTGCCGTAGGGATTATTAACTGTCGATCTGACCAATATGAGCTCCCCCTTTTTCTATGTGTCCGGTGCGCCATGGATGGAAAAAGCAAAAGTCCTACCGTCCACTGTAGACGGTTGCCACGACGATATTGCTCAATCGAAAAATATCGTTGTGCGAAAACCCGGTTGGATCCCAGGCCTCGATCGAAAAAACCTGCCGACCAGTGCCAGCGCCAGTCCCGGCAACCCTGCTATCATCCGCCGCAGCCTTTAACCGCTACTTTTTCCACAGCCGATCACGAGCGAATTCATGAGCACTGACAAGACCAATCAGTCCTGGGGCGGCCGCTTCAGTGAACCCGTCGACGCCTTCGTCGCCCGCTTCACCGCCTCCGTCAACTTTGACCAGCGCCTGTATCGCCACGACATCATGGGCTCGATCGCCCACGCCACCATGCTGGCCAAGGTCGGCGTGCTGACCGATGCCGAGCGCGACAGCATCATCGATGGCCTGAAGACCATCGAGACGGAAATCGAGGCCGGCCAGTTCGACTGGCGCGTCGACCTTGAAGACGTGCACATGAACATCGAAGCACGCCTGACCGACCGCATTGGCGTGACCGGCAAGAAGCTGCACACCGGCCGCAGCCGCAACGACCAGGTCGCCACCGACATCCGCCTGTGGCTGCGGGATGAAATCGACCTGATCCTGGGCGAAATCACGCGCCTGCAAAAAGGCCTGCTGGAACAGGCCGAGCGCGAGGCCGAGAGCATCATGCCGGGCTTCACGCACCTGCAAACCGCTCAACCTGTAACGTTTGGGCATCACATGCTGGCCTGGTTCGAAATGCTCAGCCGCGACTACGAGCGCCTGGTGGACTGCCGCAAGCGCACCAACCGCATGCCCCTGGGCAGCGCTGCGCTGGCCGGCACCACGTACCCGATCGATCGTGAATACACCGCGCAACTGCTGGGCTTCGACGCCGTGGGCGGCAACTCGCTGGATAACGTCTCGGACCGCGATTTCGCCATCGAATTCTGCGCCGCCGCGAGCATCGCGATGATGCACCTGTCGCGCTTCTCCGAAGAGTTGGTGCTGTGGACCAGCGCGCAGTTCCAATTCATCGATTTGCCCGACCGGTTCTGCACCGGCAGCTCGATCATGCCGCAAAAGAAAAACCCCGACGTGCCGGAACTGGTGCGCGGCAAGAGCGGCCGGGTGTTCGGCGCACTGATGGGCCTGTTGACCCTGATGAAAGGCCAGCCGCTGGCCTACAACAAGGACAACCAGGAAGACAAGGAGCCGCTGTTCGACGCCGCCGACACCTTGCGCGACTCGCTGCGGGCCTTCGCCGACATGATCCCGGCCATCAAGCCCAAGCACGCGGTGATGCGCGAAGCGGCCCTGCGCGGCTTCTCCACCGCCACCGACCTGGCCGACTACCTGGTGCGCCGTGGCCTGCCGTTCCGTGATTGCCACGAGATTGTCGGCCATGCCGTGAAGTACGGCGTGGACACCGGCAAGGACCTGGCGGAAATGAGCCTGGACGAACTGCGCCGGTTCAGCGACCAGATCGAGCAGGACGTGTTTGCCGTGCTGACCCTCGAAGGCTCGGTCAATGCCCGTGACCACATCGGCGGCACCGCGCCGGCGCAGGTAAAGGCAGCGGTTGTGCGCGGCCAGGCGTTGCTCGCCAGCCGCTAAAAGCTTCGCGAGCAAGCCCGCTCCCACAGTAGATCGTCAGTGGACACAAATCTTGTGAACATATAGAGATCCAATGTGAGAGCGAGCTTGCTCGCGATAGCTGACTTCAAATCACCGAAAAGCTCACTTCTTGGCGGCAATCATCGCCAAAAATGCCGGCATCTCTGCCTCCCTGTCCGCAGCGATCCGCCGTACGTTCGGATTCTGCTCCAAGCGCTCCATCAGCGCCTTGGCCGCCGGCATGTCCGCCAGCCAATCGATATCGAAGACCTTCCTGCCCACTTGCAAGGCCAGCGAAAGGCTGTAGTAGAAATACAGGTCGGCAATGCTCAGGCTGTCGCCCGCCACATAGGGCGAGAATTTGCCGTGCCGGCCGAGCGAGGCAAACCCCAGCAGCAATTCGGACTTGGACTTTTCCTTGATGGCATCGGCCACCGTCATGCCGAAAAACGCCTCGCCATAGCAGGCCCGCCCCGGCAACTCGATATACAGCTCGATTTCCCGGCACAAGGCCAACACCTGGGCGCGCTCGAACGGGCCGGTCGGCAGCAGGGCTTTACCCGATTGGGTTTGCTCGATGTATTCGAGGATGACGCTGGTCTCGTTGATAAAACCCTGCTCGGTCTTCAGCACCGGCACCTTGCCGCGCGGGCTGATGGCCAGGGCTTCCGGGGTCTGGTTGCCAAAGAACTGCACTTCTTCGAAAGGCACGCCCTTCTCCAACAGTGCCAGCTTGACCATGTTGTAATAATTACTGACAGAGAAACCATAAAGCTTGAGCATTACAAATGCCTCCAGGCCGTGCGGGGGGTTGGCAGCCTTGCGTTATAGACCGTCGAGGGGTTTCTTGCCAGGCGCATCACGCCGCTGAATGCAGGTAAACTGGCGACCTTTCTTACAGGAGCCTGCCATGAGCGAGCCAACCGATATCGACACCGACGAAGAAGATTTTGTCGAGAACACGCTGATCGAAGCCATCGAAAACCAGATCGAAAGCGACAACCCGCCAGCGGCCAAGGCCACGTTCAACAAGTTGACCCTGGTGGGCTACGAGCGCGAAGAAATCCTCAACCTCATGGCTCATGTACTGGCCCATGAGATCGACGCCATCCTCGAAGAAGACCGCCCGTTCGACACCCAGTGGTACGAAACGGCGCTGCGCGCCCTTCCCGAGTTGCCGCCGGAAAAGCACTGAACCGACAGGCAAAGTTGCTTCTGTGGCGAGGGAGCTTGCTCCCGCTGGGGCGCGAAGCGGCCCCAATAGCTTAACGACTGCTGCGCAGCCGAACGGGAGCAAGCTCCCTCGCCACGACAAATGGCTTCTCTTGCCCCCCAAAACAAAAAAAGCATGCCACTGACACTGGACAGCTCGGCCGAGTGCGCTCACCTTAGTGACGCTGTCGACCAAATTCCTAGAAAGTCTGGAGTCCTTATGTCGCTTACCCCTGAGCTGGTTGCCGAACTGGAAATCCTTGCACTCTTCAACCTGGACAGTTCCCAGGAAGGCCTGAAAATTCATCAGACCGCTGCCCCTAAAGCGATTGCCGCTGCCCAACGCTTGTACGAGAAAGACCTGATCACCCAGCCGGACGGTGGTTACCTGACCAGCCTGGGACGGGATGCCGCCCAAAATGTCCAAACCGTCCTGACGATACTCAGCGTTCAACAAGAAGCCGCCTGATCCCCCTGCCGCCCACGGAAATCTCCTCTACGGGATTTCCGCAGGCGCACTGGCGCCCGGCGTAAAGAACCGGCATCAAAAATCCTGTTTTCAGCTTAAGTATTCCCAAGACCGGGCGCTAACCTGCCATCACCCCACGTTCGACGCCGCAAGCCGGTTTGAGCAGACATGACCCGCAATCACGAAATACGCCCCGATCTGGACGAGGGAATCGACCGCAAGGTGCTGAGCCAATTGCGCGCACGTTTTCTCAAGCTCAACACCGTGCGGCTGGAGCGCGCCCTCGAAGGCCTGTCGCCCCGCCAGCAAGGCGTACTGACGCTGCTGCCGCTGTTTTTCCACGTCAACCATCCGCTGCTGCCCGGCTACGTCTCCGGCAGCACGCCCGCCGGGCTGTCGAACTACGAGCCTGACGCCAACGTCCTTGCCGAAGCCCAACGGCTGACCCGTTCGTTTTCCTACAAGCCCCGGCACGGCAGCAACCCGCCGCGGCCGATTCTTGGCCTGTTCCTGATGGGCAGCCTCGGCACCCTGGCCCAGGCCGACCAGAGCGACATGGACGTGTGGGTGTGCCACGGGCCGGACCTGAGCGACGATGAACTGGCCGAGCTGCGCAAGAAATGCCAGTTGCTGGAGATCTGGGCGGCGACCCAGGGCGCCGAAGCCCACTTTTTCCTGATCGACCCGGCGCGTTTCGTGCGGGGCGAGCGGGACAACCAGCTCAGCTCCGACGATTGCGGCACCACCCAGCATTACCTGCTGCTGGACGAGTTCTACCGCACTGCGATCTGGCTGGCCGGGCGCACGCCGATCTGGTGGCTGGTGCCGGTCTATGAAGAAGAGAACTACGAGCAGTACACCCATACGCTGATGTCCAAGCGCTTCATTCGCGCGGATGAAACCCTGGACCTGGGACACCTGGCCTACATTCCGCCGGGCGAATTCGTCGGCGCCGGGCTCTGGCAGTTGTTCAAGGGTATCGAATCGCCCTACAAGTCCGTGCTCAAGCTGCTGCTGACCGAGGTCTATGCCAGCGAACACCCGAACGTGCGCTGCCTGAGCCTGCGCTTCAAACAGGCTGTGTTCGCCAATCGCCTGGACCTGGAAGAGCTGGACCCGTACATGCTGGTTTACCGCCGCATCGAGGAATACCTCAATGCCCGTGGCGAACCCGAACGCCTGGAGTTGATCCGCCGCGCGCTGTACCTGAAGGTCAATCGCAAACTCACCGGCCAGGCGCGCAGCAGTGGCTGGCAGCGGGTACTGCTTGAGCGACTGGCCCGGGAATGGGGCTGGGACCAGCGTCAACTGGCATTGCTGGACAGCCGCAGCCAGTGGAAAGTCCGCCAGGTCAGCCACGAGCGGCGCGCACTGGTCAACGAACTCACCCACAGCTACCGCTTCCTGACCCAGTTCGCCCGCACCGAGCAAACCGTCAGCCTGATCAACAAGCGCGATCTCAACGTGCTTGGCAGGCGCTTGTATGCCGCCTTCGAGCGCAAGGCCGACAAGGTCGAGTTCATCAACCCCGGTATCGCGCCGGACTTGGCCGAAGACACCCTGACGCTGGTCCAGTCACCCAACAAGAAGGAACCGGGGCAGAACCAGTGGGGCCTGTACAACGGCAGCCTCAACGCCCTGGAGTGGGAGAACTTCGCGCCCATCAAGCGTTGCCGCGAGTTGCTGGAGCTGTTGACCTGGTGCCATCGCAACGGCGTGATCGACAGCAGCACGCGCCTGGCGCTGCACCCAGGTGACAGCGACCTGAGCGAGTTCGAGCTGTTCAACCTGCTGGGCAGCCTGCAACAGTCCATCGCCCTGCCCCTGGTCACGGTGGATGAAGCGCAGTTGCTGCGCGCCAGCGTGCCCAGCGAAGTGCTGATCCTGGTGAACGTCGGCGTCGACCCGCTCAAGCACCATCGCGACCTGAATATCCTGATGACCACCGAGCGTACCGACTCCCTGAGCTACGCCGGGGTCCGGGAAAACCTGGTGCTGACCCTCGACCAGGTTACGCTCAACAGTTGGAATGAAGTGCTGGTCAACCGTTTCGACGGCGAACACGCCCTGCTCGACTGCCTGCGCGACTACCTCAACGACCTGCCCGTCACCCAGCGCCAACCGCGCTTGCAGGTGCGCTGCTTCTGCCACAACCGCGCCCAATTCATCGCGCGGCGTGTCGAGGAAGTGATCGAAACGGCGCAGACCCTGCTGTTGAGCAGGCTCAATCACCGCTACCTGCTTCAGGTCCAGCAGCATTACCACGTGCTGGAACTGGTGCCCGGTCATGTCAATCACGTGGCCCTGGGCAGTTTGTCGGCGCTGATGGATTACCTGGGCGAGGAACTGACGGCCTACAGCCCCTTGCACCTGGACCCGATGGCCCTGGAAGACCACGACCTGGCGCTGATCCTGCCCATGGGCCAGCCCGAGTGCATCCAGGTGTTCTACCGGACCAACGAGGACGAAGCCGATCTGTACGTGCTCGATGAATTCAACGCGCTGTGGCAACAACACCTGCCCTATCACGACGAACAAAGCCTGCTGGTGCCGCTGCAGCGCTTTCTGCAATCGGTGCTGTACCGCCGCGACGCCCTGCTGCCGCTGGACGCCGCCCAGCCGCTGACCCTGGAAACCCTGTACTACCAGTTGCTGCCTTCAGGTGGCCGGGCGCGCCGGATCGAAGCGCGGCAAGCCCCACAGACACCGGTCAACAAGCCGTTCTATGACGTGCAGGCGATCATCGGCAAGGCGGCGCACGGACAGGTGCACGTCACCCTGTACTGCGATCAGCAGGAGTTTTCCGAACTGGAACATGGCGACCAACTGTTCCGCGTGGTCGCCAGGGAGATCGTCGAACAGCGCCGCGAAGCCCAGCGCTATCGCTGCTACATCACCGACCTGGACCTCTCGGGGCTGGTGGACGACGGGGCCTGCTCAAGCAATTTGTACCTGCGCTACAAGGCCGACCTGGAACGCGCCCTGAACGAGGCGCTGGCCCTGGTCTGAAGCGCCCGGGCACTCAGAGGTGGAAGTCGCCGCCTGCTTCGGGCTGGTATTCGACGTCCAGCAAGGTCAGCTTCAACGTCTTGCCGCCCGGGGCCGGCCAGTCGATGTGCTGGCCGACCTTCAGGCCCAGCAAGGCACTGCCCACCGGCGCCAGGATCGAGATCCGGCCTTCGTCGGCATTGGCGTCCTGTGGATAAACCAATGTCAGGTGATAGTCCTTGCCGCTGCTTTCTTCGCGGCAGTGCACACGCGAGTTCATGGTCACGACATCGGCAGGCACTTCTTCGTGGCCCACCACGTTCTCGGCGCGATCCAGTTCGGTTTGCAACGCAATCACGCCTGGCAGCGTTTCATCAAGACTGTCGATCAGGCGTTCCAGACGCTGTACGTCCAGGCGGGTAAGGGTGATGGAAGGTGCGGTCATGATCCAGGCAGACTCCTTTCTTCTGCACAAAAAAAGCAAAACCCCGCCACAAAAAGGCGGGGTTTTCACGGGCCTCGACGAATTGAGGCGTAGCCGGACACTATCAGTAGGAGCTGACGAGTGCAACGAGGCTGCGATCTTGATCCGAGCAATTGAGCCTCAAGCGAAAACCGCAAAGATCAAGAACAAAAGATCGCAGCCTTCGGCAGCTCCTACAGGGATCTGCGCTTGAGCGCCTCGGCACAGATGACCCGCCGGCGCTCATCATCGGCCGAGCGCCATTCGCGGATATCCTCCACATGGCGGAAACAGCCGAGGCAGACCTTCTGTTCATCCAGCTTGCACACGCTGGTGCACGGCGACGGCACGGCGGGGCTGACGTTGCTGTAGAGCGGCTTGGGGGGCCGTGGCGGGGCGGTCTGGATCACGCCGTCACAGGCCTTCGAACTCGAGTTCCACGCCCGCCTGCTGCTTGACGATGCGCTCGAGCATCTCGCCCAGTTGCTCTTCGCTCTTGTCGCACATCCAGCGCTCGCTTTCCTCGTCGTAGTCGAAATGAAAGCCGCCGGAGACCGCCGCCAGCCACAGCTGCCGCAACGGCTCCTGGCGACTGAAGATCAGTTGGCTGCCGTTTTCGAACTTGACGGTGAGTACACCGGCGGAGATTTCCAGGTCAATGTCCAGGCCACTGTCATCGAACACATCCTCCAGCGTTTGCTGGGTCGCATCGACCAGATCGTGGAAACGGGCTTCAGTCAAACTCATTTGCGGCAACCTCGAAAATGTCTGCTCATGCTCAAGCGCCGCAAGATACGGACGCCGCCCGGCGATTGCAAAGGATATACCGATCAACGACAACAGTGCCGCCGGACGGGCGCCCCGTTGCATAGGCAAGCTGACGGGTGGCCGGTATACTCCGGCGCAATTAACGCATTTTCAAGGATTTCGCCATGAAGCGCCTGATCTCTTCCCTTGCTGCGCTCGTCGCGGTTGCCTGCCTCGTGACAGCCTGTGGTCAAAAAGGTCCGCTGTACCTGCCTGATGACAGCAAGTCCCCTGAAGAACAGGCCAAGTCGTCGCAATCCAAGACACACTCGCACGACACCCACACCACTTACTAAGGGAACGCCATGGACGCTTTTAACTACCGTGGCGGGGAGCTGTTCGCGGAAGGGATTGCCCTGTCCGCGATCGCCGAACGTTTCGGCACGCCGACCTACGTCTATTCCCGTGCCCACATCGAAGCCCAGTATCGGACGTTCGCCGATGCTCTCGACGGGGTGCCGCACCTGGTGTGTTTCGCCGTCAAGGCCAACTCCAACCTGGGTGTGCTCAATGTCCTGGCGCGCCTGGGGGCCGGTTTTGACATCGTCTCCGGTGGCGAGCTCGAGCGTGTGCTGGCCGCGGGCGGCAGCGCCGACAAGATCGTGTTCTCCGGCGTCGGCAAGACCCGCGAAGACATGCGCCGTGCCCTGGAAGTCGGCGTGCACTGCTTCAACATCGAATCCACCGATGAGCTGGAGCGCCTGCAGGTTGTCGCCGCCGAGCTGGGCGTTCGCGCGCCGGTCTCCCTGCGCGTGAACCCGGACGTCGACGCTGGCACCCACCCGTACATCTCCACCGGCCTGAAGGAAAACAAGTTCGGCATCGCCATTGCCGACGCCGAGGACGTGTACGTACGCGCCGCCCAGCTGCCGAACCTCGAAGTGCTGGGTGTCGATTGCCACATCGGCTCGCAACTGACCACCCTCGAACCGTTCATCGATGCCCTCGACCGCCTGCTGGCGCTGGTCGATCGCCTCGGCGACTGCGGCATCTACCTGCGCCACATCGACCTGGGTGGCGGTGTCGGCGTGCGCTATCGCGATGAAGAGCCGCCGCTGGTGGCCGACTACATCAAGACGGTGCGCGAGCGCCTCGAAGGCCGTGACCTGGCGCTGATGTTCGAGCCCGGCCGCTATATCGTGGCCAATGCCGGCGTGCTGCTGACCCAGGTCGAATACCTCAAGCACACCGAGCACAAGGATTTCGCCATCGTCGATGCGGCGATGAACGACCTGATCCGCCCGGCGCTGTACCAGGCGTGGATGGACGTCACCGCCGTGCGCCCTCGTGACACCGCGGCCCGCCCCTACGACATCGTGGGGCCGATCTGCGAAACCGGTGACTTCCTGGCCAAGGGTCGGGAGCTGGCGCTGGAAGAAGGCGACTTGCTGGCCGTGCATTCGGCCGGTGCCTACGGGTTTGTCATGAGTTCCAACTACAACACCCGCGGCCGTTGCGCCGAGGTGCTGGTGGACGGTGATCAGGCATTCGAAGTGCGTCGCCGCGAGACGGTAGCCGAGTTGTTTGCCGGCGAAAGCCTGCTGCCGGAGTAAAACCATGCTGCTGCGTTTTACCAAGATGCACGGCCTGGGCAATGACTTCATGGTCCTCGACCTGGTCAGCCAGCACGCGCATATCCTGCCCAAGCATGCCAAGCAATGGGGAGACCGGCACACCGGTATCGGTTTCGACCAGTTGCTGATCGTCGAGGCGCCCAACAACCCGGACGTGGATTTCCGTTATCGGATCTTCAACGCCGACGGCTCGGAAGTGGAGCAATGCGGCAACGGCGCGCGCTGCTTCGCCCGCTTCGTGCTGGACAAGCGCCTGACCGCCAAGCGGCAGATCCGCGTCGAGACCAAGAGCGGCATCATCGAACTGGATGTGCGCAGCGACGGCCAGATCGGCGTCAACATGGGCGCTCCGCGCCTGGTACCGGCGGACATTCCATTCGAAGCGCCGGCCCAGGCCCTGAGCTATCCGTTGGAAGTCGATGGCAACACGGTGGAACTGGCGGCAGTTTCCATGGGCAACCCCCATGCCGTGCTGCGAGTGGCCGATATCAACAGCGCCCCAGTGCATGAGCTGGGGCCGAAAATCGAACACCACCCGCGCTTCCCCGCGCGGGTGAATGTCGGTTTCCTGCAAGTCATCGACCGTCACCGCGCACAATTGCGCGTCTGGGAGCGCGGTGCCGGGGAAACCCAGGCCTGCGGTACCGGCGCCTGTGCCGCTGCCGTCGCTGCGATCAGCCAGGGGTGGATGGATTCACCATTGTTGATCGACCTGCCCGGCGGGCGTCTGTCCATCGAATGGGCGGGCCCTGGCCAACCGGTGATGATGACCGGCCCGGCAGTGCGCGTATACGAAGGACAAGTTCGTCTTTGAGTGAGCCAAACCCATGACCGATCAGCCACAGGTTCCAGCCCCACAGCCCGACGAATCTCCCAGCCTTCCAGAAGTCGCGGCCGTGGCCGCTTACCTGGAGGCTCATCCGGACTTCTTCGTCGAGCATGAAGAACTGCTTGCGACGATGCGCATCCCCCACCGGCGCGGCGACACCGTGTCGCTGGTGGAGCACCAGATGAAAATCCTGCGCGAGCGCAACATCGAAATGCGCCATCGTCTTTCGCACCTGATGGACGTGGCCCGGGACAACGACCGGCTCTTCGACAAGACCCGTCGGCTGATCCTGGCCCTGATGGACGCCAGCACCCTCGAAGACCTGGTCATGAGCGTCGAAGACAGCCTGCGCCAGGATTTCCAGGTGCCCTTTGTCAGCCTGATCCTGTTTGGCGACAACGCCATGCCGGTGGGCCGCTGGGTGACCCACGTCGAAGCGCAGACGGCCATCGGCGGCCTGCTCACGGAAAACAAAAGCGTCAGCGGCAGCCTGCGCGAACATGAGTTGGACTTCCTGTTCGGCGAAGAACAGCGCAAGCAGATCGGCTCCACCGCCGTCGTCGCCATCGCCCACCAGGGCGTGCATGGCGTGCTGGCCATCGCCAGCCGCGATCCGCAGCACTACAAGAGTTCGGTGGGCACGCTGTTCTTGAGCTACATCGCCGAAGTCACCGGCCGGGTGCTGCCAAGAGTCGCCGGTTCGCTGCGCTCGGTACGCTGATGATGGAGCGGCAACTGGACGCCTACTGCGAACACCTGCGCAGTGAGCGTCAGGTGTCGCCCCACACGTTGTTGGCCTATCGCCGCGACCTGGAAAAAGTGCTGGGCTGGTGCCAGAAGCAGAACATCGGCAGTTGGTCGGCCCTGGACATCCAGCGCTTGCGCAGCCTGATCGCCCGCCTGCATCAACAGGGACAGTCCTCCCGCAGCCTGGCGCGACTGTTGTCGGCGGTGCGCGGCCTGTATCACTACCTCAATCGCGAAGGCCTGTGCGATCACGATCCGGCCACCGGCCTGGCACCGCCCAAGGGCGAACGCCGGCTGCCGAAGACCCTCGACACCGACCGCGCCCTGCAATTGCTTGAAGGCGCCGTCGAAGATGACTTCCTGGCCCGGCGCGACCAGGCGATTCTCGAGCTGTTCTATTCTTCCGGCCTGCGGCTTTCGGAGCTGACGGGGCTTAACCTGGATCAACTGGACCTGGCCGACGGCATGGTCCAGGTGCTCGGCAAGGGCAGCAAGACCCGCCTGCTGCCTGTCGGCCGCAAGGCCCGTGAAGCCCTGGAGCTGTGGCTGCCCCTGCGGGCCCTGGCCAACCCCGCCGACGACGCGGTATTCGTCAGCCAACGCGGTCGGCGCCTCGGCCCGCGGGCGATTCAGCTGCGGGTCAAGGCCGCGGGCGAACGCGAGTTGGGGCAGAACCTGCACCCACACATGCTCAGGCACTCCTTCGCCAGCCATCTGCTGGAGTCCTCCCAGGACCTGCGCGCCGTTCAAGAGCTGCTGGGCCACTCGGACATCAAGACGACACAGATCTACACCCACCTGGACTTCCAGCACCTGGCGACGGTCTATGACAGTGCCCACCCCAGGGCCAAACGCATCAAGGGCGACGAATCATGACCATCGAACTCATCACTTTCGACCTGGACGACACCCTGTGGGACACCGCCCCGGTAATCGCCAGCGCCGAAGCCATACTCCGCCAATGGCTGAGCGACAACGCACCGAACCTGGGCGGGCTGCCGGTGGAGCATCTTTTTTCGATTCGCGAGCAAGTGTTGCGCGAAGAACCCAACCTCAAGCATCGCATCAGTGCGCTGCGCCGGCGGGTGCTGTTCCGTGCCTTGCAGGAAGCCGGCTACGACCAGTGGCACGCCTCTGAACTGGCGGACCAGGCCTTCGAGACGTTCCTGCACGCCCGTCATCAGTTGGAGATTTTTCCCGAGGTGCAGCCCACCCTGGAAATCCTGGCCAATCATTTCGCCCTCGGCGTAGTCACCAATGGCAACGCCGACGTGCGACGCCTGGGGCTGGCGGACTACTTCAAGTTCGCCTTGTGCGCCGAAGACATCGGCATCGCCAAGCCTGACGCCCGATTGTTCCACGAAGCCCTGCAGCGCGGCGGCGCCACGGCACAGACCGCTGTGCACGTTGGCGATCACCCGGGCGACGACATCGCCGGCGCCCAACAGGCCGGCCTGCGCGCGGTGTGGTTCAACCCGGCAGGCAAGCCCTGGAATGCCGACCATGCGCCGGACGCGGAAATTCGCAGCCTGACCGAACTGCCGGGGCTGTTGGCGGGTTGGCATAGCCAACCCTGAACCCTGCCTCACAGCCGCCAAAGCCCCTCTGTGGGAGCGGCTATGTCCCGCAGCTCCCCGCCCGACAAAGAAACCTGTGGGAGCGAGCTTGCTCGCGAAGGCGGCGGCACATCCAACATCAATGCCAACAGACCCACCGCTATCGCGAGCAAGCTCGCTCCCACCCTGGAGCGGCTGTGTCCCGCAGTTCCCCGCCCGGCAAAGAAACCTGTGGGAGCGAGCTTGCTCGCGATGACGACGGCACATCCAACATCAATGCCAACAGACCCACCGCTATCGCGAGCAAGCTCGCTCCTACCCTGGAGCGGCTGTGTCCCGCAGTTCCCCGCCCGGCAAAGAAACCTGTGGGAGCGAGCTTGCTCGCGATGACGACGGCACATCCACATCAATGCCAACAGACCCACCGCTATCGCGAGCAAGCTCGCTCCCACCCTGGAGCGGCTGTGTCCCGCAGCTCCCCGCCCACCAAAAAAACCTGTGGGAGCGAGCTTGCTCGCGATGACGGCGGCACATCCAACATCAATGCCAACAGACCCACCGCTATCGCGAGCAAGCTCGCTCCCACAGGGACTGCGCCTGGCCCGGAGTAGAGTTGCGCCCATGAAAAAGCCCGCAGCGACGGCGGGCTTTTTCAGCAAGCAAGAAGCCGATACTCAGATAGGGCGGCTGCCGTACTTGTTGTCAGGCTTCTTGGGTGGATCAGCGACCACGTTGGCTTCCACTTCCTGCACCTTACCGCCCCTGGCCAGGAACTCCTCCATGGCCTTGGCGAGCGCATCACGCTCCTTGTTCTTGGCCTCTACGCTCGGCAACTCGTCGACCGACACCGCGGCCTTGGCCTTGCCCTTGGCGGTAGGTGCCGGAACGTCGGCGCCATCGTCTTCGGCAACGTCTTCAGCCGCCACTTCAAGGCCTTCTTCGGTCTCGTCTTCGTCGCCTACTTCGAGGTCGTCGTTTTCCAGATCATCGTCGCTCATGTTCTACCTCATGACTTGCGAAAAGCAGATTAGTTATAGCCCAGCTTCGCCATCTGTTCGAAGGCTGCCAGAAAAAATTCAACATCCGCTGGCAATCAGCGGTTATGCCCCTTCACCGTACAAGGTGGCGAGGACTTTACGAGCACCGCCGTGATCACGGTGCTCGCCCAGATAAACACCTTGCCAGGTTCCCAATGCCAGCCGTCCCGCCGTAACCGGCAGGCTGAGCTGGCAACCGAGCACACTGGCCTTGAAGTGCGCCGGGAGGTCGTCCAAGCCTTCGTCGTTGTGCTCATAGCCGGCTGTTCCTTGTGGGATCAGCCGATTGAAAAATCGTTCGAAGTCTCGACGTACCGCCGGATCGGCGTTCTCGTTGATGGTCAACGAGGCCGAGGTATGCTGCAGCCACAGATGCAACAGACCGACACGACACGCCTGGAGGTCAGGCAGGCCGGCCAGCAACTCGTCCGTCACCAGATGAAAGCCCCGGGGCCTTGCCCGCAGGGTTATCAGCGTCTGTTGCCACATACAGATCTCCGCACGTTCGGCGCGCATTCTAGCGCGCTCTGGGAAAAAACAAAGGCCCTAATATTCTTGCTTCGGTGTAAGCCTTTGGCGGTATAAAAACCCATGTCGCATCCACAACAAAAGGCGTCGGAAAAACCGCCGTACCTTGTGAGCAATGACAAACTCCAGACAAAAAAATGCCCGGCGAACCGGGCATTTTTTGTTGCGTGTGCTTACAGGTTGTAGCCACGCTCGTTGTGCTGGGCCAGATCCAGGCCCACAGCTTCTTCTTCCTCGGTGACACGCAGACCCATGACAGCGTCCAGGACCTTGAGGATGATGAAGGTGACGATCGCGGTGTAGACCACCGTGAAACCCACGCCCTTGAATTGAATCCACACTTGCGCGCCGATATCGGTCACGGTGCCGAAGCCACCCAAGGCCGGTGCGGCGAACACACCGGTCAGGATCGCGCCGAGAATACCGCCGATGCCATGCACGCCGAAGGCATCCAGGGAGTCGTCATAACCGAGCTTGCGCTTGAGGGTGGTGGCGCAGAAGAAGCACACCACGCCCGCCGCCAGGCCGATGACCAGGGCGCCCATCGGGCCCACGGTGCCGGCAGCCGGGGTGATTGCAACCAGGCCGGCCACCACGCCCGAGGCAATGCCCAGCGCGCTTGGCTTGCCGTGGGTGATCCACTCGGCAAACATCCAGCCCAGTGCCGCCGCAGCGGTAGCGATCTGGGTCACCAGCATCGCCATGCCGGCAGTGCCGTTGGCGGCGACAGCGGAACCGGCGTTGAAGCCGAACCAGCCGACCCACAGCATGGCCGCGCCCATCAGAGTGTAACCCAGGTTATGCGGCGCCATTGGCGTGGTCGGGAAGCCTTTGCGCTTGCCCAATACCAGGCACGCCACCAGGCCGGCGATACCAGCGTTGATGTGCACCACGGTGCCGCCAGCGAAGTCCAGCACGCCCCAATCCCACATCAGGCCGCCATTGCCGGACCAGACCATGTGCGCAATCGGTGCATACACCAGGGTGAACCACACGCCCATGAAGATCAGCATGGCGGAGAACTTCATCCGCTCGGCAAATGCACCGACGATCAGGGCCGGGGTAATGATGGCGAACGTCATCTGGAAGGTGATGAACACCGCTTCAGGGAACAGCGCCGCCGGGCCGGTCAGGCTGGCTGGCGTGACACCTGCCAGGAACGCTTTGCCGAAACCGCCAATGAAGGAGTTGAAGTTGACGACGCCCTGCTCCATGCCGGTGGTGTCGAACGCGATGCTGTAGCCATAGATGACCCACAGGATGCTGATCAGACCGGTAATGGCAAAGCACTGCATCATCACGGAAAGAATGTTCTTCGAACGGACCATGCCGCCGTAGAACAGCGCCAATCCGGGGATGGTCATGAACAGTACAAGAATCGTGGCCGTGAGCATCCAGGCGGTGTCGCCGGAGTTCAGGACAGGGGCTGCCGCTTCTTCTGCCATGGCCAGGCCAGGCATTGCGAAGGACAACAGGGCTCCTAGCCCTGCGAATTTACGCAGAGTCATATTGTTTTCTCCTGGGGCGTTGGGTTTGGCGGCTTAGATAGCGTCGGTATCGGTTTCGCCGGTACGGATGCGGATAGCCTGTTCCAGATTGACCACAAAGATCTTCCCGTCACCGATCTTGCCGGTGTTGGCGGCCTTGGTGATTGCCTCGATCACCCGGTCCAGATCCTTGTCGTCAATGGCGACATCGATCTTCACCTTGGGCAGGAAATCGACCACGTACTCCGCGCCGCGATACAGCTCGGTGTGGCCCTTCTGCCGACCGAAGCCTTTGACCTCAGTAACGGTAATGCCCTGCACGCCGATCTCGGACAACGACTCGCGCACGTCGTCCAACTTGAACGGCTTGATGATGGCAGTGACTAGCTTCATGAAACTTTCTCCCGAATTGGTGGACTTGCCCCAGGAAAACAAACCCGACTCAAGTCTAAGCGCAGTGCCTGGCTTTGTAACGCGTCGTCGGCCCAAGTTGCCCGACAGGTGCCAGTTAACCGATCCTGACGAAACTCCCCGTTCCGCCTGCTGCACTGCATTCGTCACAGCGACTGCATCAGTGCATGGGTCATCAGCCTCTAAGCAGAAACCTTGCCATCTGCACCCAAACCCTCTGATTTCAGCCCCTTGGCCACCGGCTCGACGTGCACCGCACCACGAACCGCAGCGATACGCACAACAACAGTGCAGCGCCGCCCGGCTCCATGCGCGAAAAGCGTGCATCCCTGGCTGACGAATTGACTATAGACACTGCGTGGTACACTGCCCGCCATCGTTTCCAGGACACCTGCACATGCTTGCGCCCAAAGACCTCCTCGACGCCCTGAGCGGCCACGCCTCCCGTATCTTGAGTGGCGACACGCCGCTGCCCAAAAGCGAAATCGAAAGCCAGTTCAAGGCCCTGCTGCAAAGCGGCTTCAGCAAGCTGGACCTGGTAAGCCGGGAAGAATTCGACAGCCAGATGGTCGTGCTGGCCCGGACCCGAGCGCGGCTCGAGAGTTTGGAGGCCAAGGTCGCTGAGCTGGAAGCGCGATTGGCTCCAGCCCAGGAATAAGCCGCGCGCCTGCGACATACGCCCGGTAACCCAGGCGTATTCAACCTGAAGGGTCAGAGACGGAAACGGCCAACCAGGCTATTGAATGACAGGGCCAGGTTGGACAGCTCCTGGCTCGAAGCATTGGTCTGGTTCGCCCCGGCCGCAGTCTGGGTCGAGAGATCCTGGATATTCACCAGGTTGCGATCGACCTCGCGGGCCACATGGGCCTGCTCCTCGGACGCCGTGGCAATCACCAGGTTACGGTCATTGATCTGCGAGATGCCGTCGGCGATCTGCTCCAGCGCCTCGCCAGTGGCCCGGGCCAGGCCCTGGGTCTCGGTCACCAGCGCCTGGCTCTTGCCCATCGCATCAACCGCACTGTCGGCACGGTCCTGTACCGCGTGGATCATGCTCTCGATTTCACCGGTTGACGCCTGGGTGCGGGCCGCCAGGGCGCGAACCTCATCGGCCACCACGGCAAAACCGCGGCCCTGCTCCCCGGCGCGTGCCGCCTCGATGGCCGCGTTGAGCGCCAACAGGTTGGTCTGTTCAGCGATCCCGCGGATCACATCCAGCACCTTGCCAATATCGCGCACCTGCACGGCAAGATCCCTGACCAGCCCGGTGGACGCGGTGATTTCCTGGGTTGCCGTATTGATCGCCTGCACCGCGCTACGGGCCTGATCACGCCCTTCGCTGGCTTGTGAGCTGGTCGATTGCGAAGCCTGTGAAGTGGAGACCGCGTTGCGGGCCACTTCCTCGACCGCGGAAGTCATCTCGGTCACGGCCGTGGCAGCCTGCTGGATTTCATCATTCTGTCGGATCAAGGCACGACTGCCATCATCGGTGACCGCCGTCAGCTCCTCGGCGGCGGAAGCCAATTGGTCCGAAGCGCTGGCAATCTGCTGGATGGTGGTCTTCAAACTCGTCTGCATGTCACCCAGGGCCTTGAGCAACTGGCCGGCCTCGTCGCGACTGTTGCTGGTGATGTGCTGAGTGAGGTCGCCCTGGGCGATGCGTTGTGCGCAATCGACCGCCACGGCAATCGGTCGACTGATCAGGCGACTGATAAACATGCCCAACAGCAGCGCAGCGATAAACGCCACGACGATGCCGCTGTACAACACGGTCTTGGCCGTCACCTCCTGCTGCGTGGCGGCCTTGGCGTCTTCGCTGATCTGACGGTCATTGGAGTCGATCATGATGGTCAACTGGTCCATCACCTTGCGATAAGTCTTCTGCAAGTCACCGAGCAACAGGGTGCGGCCGTTTTCCAGGTCGCCAGCCGCCATCATCGCCACGTACTGCTGCACAATGGCCTGGTAGACCGGCCAATCGCGGGCCATCTGATCGCCGGCGATGCGCTCGTCTTCAGCCAGATTGCCTTTGCGGTAATCGGCGAAAGCCTTTTCGCTGGCCAACTGATTGGCTTTCATCGAAGCGAGAAACTCATCCTTCATGCTCTGCGGAGCATTGCCGGCGGTAGCGACATACAGCCGGTACATGTCGCGCGTCTGGCCGACCGCCTTGGTCTTGGTCTGCGACGTATTGGCGACCGAGACCAGGTTGTTGTTGAACACTCCCTGCAAACGCGTCGACAGCGCGGAAACCCCACTGACGCCAAGCATGCCCACGGCGAGCGTTATCAGGGCGCAGAGGAAAAACGAGGTGATCAATTTGGTCGATAGTTTTGCGTCGTTGAGCCAGTTCATCGGTGGATCCTCATGGGATGCTGGTCCAGCAGCCCGGTCATGTGTGCATTTCCCTGCCCCGCGTAACGCCAGGTTAAGGGCCTGTGTCCTGATTCCATCGCCGCTCGGGTTCGTCTGCCGACCGGGCATCGTTGGCGTGCCGCTTGATGGTTTTCTCGTCACGACGTCGTACAACATCACGAAAATGTAAGCCACACCCCTCTGTTCACCCTCAATCCGGATGAAGCATTTTCCTTTCTTTCTTGCCCGTCTCGCTGACGATGATTTTGCTCATCAATTTCTGAAAAGCCCGTACTAGAGCCGTTCAATAAAAACAAACAGATAGTAGCTCTTAGCCATAATCGTTGCAAAATGTTACATCATGTGAAATCTTTATCGCAACGCAAGACATCGTACAACTATGAAAATTTAACGAGCCGAGCCAAAGGCCACGCGTCGAAATCCATGAGGAGTGACACATGTATCCGCAGAGGAGGGATCAGCCATTGCCCGGCGTGGGCAAGGTGAAGTCCATGATGAATATGCTCGCGGGCGGCCTGGTCCTGATGACGGTCAGCCTGGCGACCCACGGCGAGACACTCGACACCAGCGCTTCGCCCGGCAAGCGGCTGGCGGTGGCCGCCGATTGCGTGGCCTGCCATAGCACCGTCGGTGGCAAGCCCTTTGCCGGCGGTTACCCACTCAACTCGCCGATGGGCACCCTCTACTCGACCAACATCACCCCTTCCAGGAGCGCCGGCATCGGCCAGTACACGCAGGCAGACTTCGCCCGCGCCGTGCGCGACGGTGTAACCCCGGACGGCACCCACCTGTACCCAGCGATGCCCTACACCTCCTACGCAAAGATGACCGACAGCGACGTCGCCGCCCTGTACCAGTACTTCATGGATGAAGTCGCGCCGGTGGATACGCCCAGCCCCAAGACCGAGCTCGACTTTCCGTTCAATATCCGCGCCTCGATGCTCGGCTGGAACGCCTTGTTCCATAGCCAGAAACGCTTCGAGGCGGATCCGGGCAAGTCCGCGCAGGTCAATCGCGGCGACTACCTGGTCAATGCACTGGCCCACTGCGACACCTGCCATACCCCACGCAATGTCCTGATGGCGGCGGATAACGCCAAGGCGCTTTCCGGTGGCTCATTGGGGGCCTGGTACGCCCCGAACATCACCTCGGACAAGACCAGCGGTATCGGCGCCTGGTCGAGCGATGAGCTCGTTGCCTACCTGCGCAGCGGCCATGTGGAGGGCAAGGCGCAAGCTGCCGGGCCCATGGCCGAGGCGGTCGAGCACAGCCTGCAGTACCTCGGCGAGGAGGACCTCAAGGCCATCGCCACCTACTTGCTGCAGACCCAGCCAATCGCCACCGGCGAACGCCAGGCCCGCCATACCTTCGGCCAGGCGTCGAACGACGAACTCAGCCTGCGCGGCGGCAAGCCGCAGGACAATCCGGGCTGGCACATCTTCAGCGGCACCTGCGCCAACTGTCACCAGGCCAACGGCGAGGGCACTCGTGAGTATCCGTCACTGTTCCACAACACCGCGACCAGCCGCCGCGACAACCTGATCGCGACCATCGTCTACGGCGTGCATCGCGAAGTCGACGGCGTGGCAATCGACATGCCGGCCTTCGGTCCGGGCGCGCTGTTCACCGATCGCCTCGACGACCAGCAGATCGCCGACGTCAGCAACTACGTCCTGTCCCGCTACGGCAACGCCGGCTTGAACGTGACTGCCGCCGATGTGGCACAGGTACGCGAAGGCGGACCCAAGGCCCCCATCGCCGTGCTGGCGCGCTACAGCGTACCGGCACTGGTTGTGATCGGCCTGCTGATCCTCCTGGGGCTTTACAGACTCAAGGCTCGTCGCCGGCTGCAGGAGGCCTGAGCAATGGAAACTTCAATGACCGACACCCACATGCCCGCTTCATCAACCCCCACCGCCCGACTGTCACGCCGCAGCCTGCTGCGCGGATCGGTCACCCTGGGCCTGGTGGCCCTGGCCGGAGGCCTCGGCCCCTGGCAATCGGTGATGGCCGAGGGCGACCAGGACTTTATCGCCCTGTCGCAATTCCTTGTCAGCCGTCCGGTCAACCCGGTCCTGGCGGCGCGCTACTACCGCGCCCTGAGCCGGCGCGCACCGAACTTCAGCGGCAATGTCGGCGCCCTCAAGCAACTGGTCGATGGGCAGGGCTTCAAGCATGTGGATGAATACCTGGCCCAGGCCAACCCGGACCCATCGTTGAAAGCGACGGCCACCAGCATCATCTCGGCCTGGTACTTGGGCATCGTCGGCGAGCTCGCCGATGCCGAACTGATCAGTTACTCCGAGGCGCTGATGTATCGACCGACCCACGGCATTCTCATCATTCCAACCTACGGTGGCGGCCCCGAATCCTGGGGCGCCAAGCCAGCCGACACGCAGGATTTCAAACTATGAGCAGCGTTGTTTACGACGCCGATGTGGTCGTCATCGGCTCCGGCGTGATGGGTGGCTTGATTGCCAGCGAGCTGGCCAAGGCGAACAAATCCGTGATCGTCCTCGAAGCGGGCCCACGGGTGAACCGCCGTGACATCGTCGAGACCTTCCGCAATGCGCCGGTCAAGCTCTCGCTGGCCAACGCCAAGCTGCAGGGTGCCGGCTCGCCCTATCCGAGCCTGCCTCATGCACCTTCCACCTATGGCGACTACCTGCAGCAGGTCGGCCCGGTGAAATACAACACCTCCTACCTGCGGGTAGTCGGCGGCACCACTTGGCACTTCGGTTCCTCGCTGTGGCGCATGCTGCCCAACGACTTCCGCCTCAACTCCCTCTACGGACGCGGGCGTGACTGGCCGATCAGCTATGACGAATTGGAACCCTTCTACGCCCGCGCCGAGACCGAGCTGGGCGTGTCCGGAGTCGACGGCCAGGATGAAAGTGGCCAGGGTGGTGCGGCTTATCCACCGCGCTCGATTCCCTACCCGATGGAAGGCCTGAAGCCCAGCTACATGTTCAAGCGCCTCTCGAGCCTGTTGAGCAAGGGCGGCTATAACCCGATCCTCGAACCCAATGGCCGCGCCACCCGCCCCTATGGCAAACGCCCACCGTGCGCGGGCAACAACAACTGCAACCCGGTCTGCCCGATTGCCGCCAAGTACGACGGCTCGATGCATATCGACGAGGCCGAGCGCCATGGCGCCAAGGTCCTGGACAACTCGGTGGTGTACCGGATCGAGGCCGGCGACGATGGCAAGATCAGCGCGATCTGGTACATGCGCCCCGACAAGACCCAGCATCGCCTGACCGCCCGGTACTTCGTGCTGGCGGCCTATGGCATCGAATCGCCGAAGCTGCTACTGATGTCCACGTCCGAGAAATACCCCAACGGCATCGCCAATACTTCCGATCAGGTCGGTCGCAACCTGATGGACCACACGGGTGTGAGCATGAACGTGATGACCAAGGAGGACATGTGGCCCGGCGAGGGACCGACCCAGTTGCTGGTCTACCTGAACAGCCGCGACGGCGCATTCCGCAAGGACTACCCGAGCTACAAGATCAAGGTTCGCAACACGGTGCCCACCTCGCAGATCACCACCAACTTGATCGCCAAGGGAGTGTTGGGCTCCAAGCTCGACGAACAGATCCGCCTGCAGTCGGCGCGCTCCTTGAACTGGGCAGTGGACTTCGAAACCCTGCCGCTGCCGGAAAACCGCGTCACCCCGAGCAAGACTCGCTTCGACGCGATTGGCCTGCCGGTACCGGAGATCTACTACAGCGTTCCCGACTACTGGCACGCGGGTAAGGAAAAGGCCTTGGAGGACCTCAAGCAGTTCGCCCACCTGCTCGACGCCGACATCCTCAGCACCGACGTCAACTTCCAGAACCGTCAGCACATCATGGGCACCACCATCATGGGCGACGATCCGAAGAACTCGGTGGTTGACCGCGACTGCCGTAGCCACGACCACGCCAACCTGTTTATCGCCGGGACCAGCGTGATGCCGTCATCGTCCTGCGTGAACCCCACGCTGACTGGGGCCGCACTGAGCATTCGTATCGCCGATCAATTGCTGAGGGAGGTGTAGGGCCTGTTCAACCACCCGCCGCCCGCTGAGAGGGAGCCGGGGTCAGTGCCAGCGGCAGCTCCAGGATAAAGAGCGCGCCCTTGCCCGGCCCCGCGCTCTGCGCCGTCAGCTCGCCGCCCATCTCGTGCGCCGCCAGAATGCAGCTGTGCAAACCAAAGCCGTGACCGTCGACACGCGTGGTGAAGCCGTGCTCGAACACCCGCGCAAGATTGTCCTGCGCAATCCCCTCGCCATTGTCCTCGACCTCGACCCGCACGCGCCCATCGTCAACGACCTTCAGGCGCAGGACGATCTGCGGCGGCCGGTTCACACCCGCGTCCAGCGCCTGCTTGGCGTTGTTGATCAGATTGACCAGAATCTGCAGCACTCGGTGCTTGTCCAGTGGCATCTGCGGGACATCGCTGAACTCCTTGATCAGCGAGATATGGTGACGGGCCAGGGACACATCGCAAATGCGCACGACATCCTCGACCAGCTCTCGCAACGAGCCCGGCTCCAGAACGCTGGCATTGCCGGCATAGGATTGCTGGGTGGCGACGATTTCCTTGATGTGGTCGATTCGGCGGGTCAACTGCGCCAACTCGGCGATCATGCCTTGCTGCTCGATGGCCAGCGCGTCGGCCAGCTTGTCGAGATAGTCCGGTAGTGCGCGCCCTTTCGGATCACTGCTGATGAAGTCGCCGAGGTCGTCGGGATGCTCCTTCATCAACTGGACGACCTTGGCCACCCCGGGCCCCTTGGAGGTGTGCACCTTCTCGTAGAGGACCTGGGCTGACACGTTGACGCTATTGAGCACATTGCCCACGTTGTGCAGCACATTGGTGGCGATCTCCGCCATGCCGGCCCGGCGCGCGGTGGTCACCAGTTCGGCCTGCGCCTCGCGCAACTCTTCGTTGACCTTGGCCAATTGCTGCGGGCTGGGGATCTTCAGGGCCGCCGGCACCAGCCGGACCAGCAGGATGGCAGTAATCACCGAAGCTATCGCGGTGATCACCTTGACCAGCGCCGACAACCAGTAATAAGGCTGCCAAATGGTCAGGATTTCCATCACGTGGCTGGTCCCGCAGGCCAGGATAAATACGCCAAAGGCCGCCAGCATCCAGTCGAACGGCACGTCCTTGCGCTTGTGGATAAAGTACAGGAGCGTGAAGGGAATGGTGACGTAGGACAGGGTGATCAAACCATCGGCAATGACATTGGTCCACAGCAGATCCGGCCGCCACATGTAGCAGTGCCCATGGGGCATGAAGCGCTTGTCAGTTAACAGAGCCAGCAGATCGTTCATGGCCACTTCCTCCCTGTGCCGTTGATACCGCCAAGTGCCGACTGGGCAAGTCGGAGTCTAGGCCGGTCCCGGGCATTTCGCCTGGGCGGGTGAAGGATGGCATCGGCTGAACCGTATCGCGCTTGCCGCCTCGGCTGTCACTGGCAGTCGAAACATCCTGCCAAATTTTCTCCCCTCAATTGCTGCGCCCAAGTTCATCCCCACGACTACCCTTCAAAAGTCGCAGGACGCGGCCTCCCATTCACTCAAGGAACGATTCATGTCGCTCGCCATTGTCCACAGCCGCGCCCAAGTGGGGGTCGAGGCTCCTGCCGTTACCGTTGAAGTCCACCTGGCCAATGGCTTGCCGTCGCTGACGATGGTTGGCCTGCCGGAGGCGGCGGTAAAGGAAAGCAAGGATCGGGTGCGCAGCGCGATCATCAACTCGGGGCTGAATTTTCCGGCGCGGCGCATCACCCTGAACCTGGCGCCGGCAGACCTGCCAAAGGACGGCGGCCGCTTCGACCTGGCCATCGCCTTGGGGATCCTGTCGGCCAGCGTGCAAGTGCCGACCCTGACGCTGGACGACGTGGAATGCCTTGGTGAACTGGCCTTGTCCGGCGCGGTACGTCCGGTGCGTGGGGTATTGCCTGCGGCGCTGGCGGCGCGCAAGGCCGGGCGCATGCTGGTGGTACCACGGGCCAATGCCGAGGAAGCCTGCCTGGCCTCGGGGCTGAAGGTGATCGCCGTGGATCACCTGCTCGAAGCGGTGGCGCATTTCAACGGCCACACGCCGGTCGAGCCGTTCGTCTCCAATGGGCTGCTCTCGGCCAGCAAGCCCTACCCCGACCTGAATGAAGTACAAGGCCAGGCCGGGGCCAAGCGGGCCTTGCTGATTGCCGCCGCGGGGGCCCACAACCTGCTGTTCAGCGGGCCACCGGGTACCGGCAAGACCTTGCTGGCGAGCCGTTTGCCAGGGCTGTTGCCGCCACTGGCCGAGAGCGAGGCCCTGGAGGTCGCGGCCATCCAGTCGGTGGCCAGTTGCGTGCCGTTGAGCCACTGGCCGCAACGCCCGTTTCGCCAGCCGCACCATTCGGCTTCCGGTCCGGCGCTGGTGGGTGGCGGGTCAAAACCGCAGCCAGGGGAGATCACCCTCGCCCATCATGGCGTGCTGTTTCTGGATGAGCTGCCGGAGTTCGACCGCAAGGTGCTGGAGGTCTTGAGAGAACCGCTGGAGTCAGGGCACATCGTGGTCTCGCGCGCCCGGGACCGAGTACGCTTCCCTGCCCGTTTCCAGTTGGTGGCGGCGATGAACCCCTGCCCCTGTGGCTATCTTGGCGAGCCCAGCGGCCGTTGCGCCTGCACACCGGATATGGTGCAGCGCTACCGCAACAAACTCTCCGGCCCGCTGCTGGACCGTATCGACCTGCACTTGACCGTCGCCCGGGAAGCCACGGCATTGAACCCCAGGCTCGAACCCGGGGACGATACGGCCACGGTCGCCGAGCGCGTAGCCGAAGCCCGGGAGCGCCAGCACCGCCGCCAGGGCTGCGCCAACGCCTTCCTCGATCTACCGGGGTTGCGCCGGCATTGCAAGTTATCCACAACCGATGAAACCTGGCTGGAAACCGCCTGCGAGCGGCTGACCCTGTCGCTGCGCGCCGCCCACCGCTTGCTCAAGGTCGCCCGGACACTGGCGGACCTGGAGCAAGCGGGGAACATTCGCCGCGAGCATCTGGCCGAAGCGTTGCAGTATCGGCCGGCTACGGCGTGAACCGTTTTACGGTTTGCTCAGGTCTACCAACGGTGTTTCCCGGACCTCGGTTTTTTGACCGTTCTGGATCGCATCGATGCGCTTGAGCGCCTTATCCACTGCGCCCTTGTCTGCCAACAGGCTGTAGTGGATCTGGAATTGCTTGTGCTCTTTCGGCCCGATCGTGGGCACCAGGCCCAGTGGCCGCTGATACCGGCGGTTATAGGAAAAACTGGTGCCTGGTTCCAACCCGGTCACGTAGCCCTGGCCTTGGGTATCGGTGTTTTTCCACAGGGAAAACACCGGCAGCGTGCTGGTGTTGAAGCCTACCGACACACCGAGGCTGCCGGCCTTGTTGTGCAGGACCGTGAGCGTATCGCCCTTGGCGTCAGCGTAGGGCACGACGTTATAGACGGTTTCGTCGTAATCCTTGGTCGGGGCTCGGTAGGTTTGCCAATCGGGCAAGTCGCCCTTGGCCTTGTCGTTGAACGGCGAGACCTGCTTGACCGGTGCCGCGAAACGAGCGCCCTGCTCCAGGAAAGGCGTGCTGAAATTGCTGTGGTAGAGCGCTTGGTATTCCTTCGGGTAATCGCCGTTGTTGGTCAGCGTGTCGCTGAGTGCGAACGTCACGCTGCCAGGCTCGGTGACCAGTTCGGTCTGCACCGAGAAATCGACCTTCTTGAACGCCTGCTCCTTCAACTCGCCCCGCAGGGTGATGGCGTAGGGCGGTTTTTCATCGATGTGCAAGGTGACTTTGTTGGCCGGAATATTGGCGGCGCGACCATGCAGGGTCAGCAGCTCGCCATTGTCCATGCCGGGATGGCCGACCCATTCGTAGCCGCAGCGGGTGACCAACTCGTTGAAGCCTTCGAGCCAACCCAAGCCGCCTCGGCCGTTGAGCTCGATGAACGCCGGATTGACCACTTCCTTGACCGGCGAATCCCACCCCATGCGCACATTCCCGACCGACGCCTGCAACACATTCATGCCACGGGTCGGGACGACTGAAAGCTTCAGGGTGCCGTTGTCGATATCAACGATGCTGACGCCCTCTTGCCGGCCACCGTGCAGGGTGCGCATCGTCACGGAGAAAGGTTTGTCGGTTTTCACGCCGAGCTGCTGGCTGGTGATTTGCCAGGGTTGGGCGGCTTTATCGGTATCCAGCAGGACGTAATCCCAAGCCATCGCCTGGGAGGCAGCGCCCAAGGCGCCAAGGGTAACGAGGAGTTTGAGCGGAGTCATGGACGCGACCTTTTATTGGAGTTGTGCGGTTTTTATAGACTTGAAGAAACGTTTCAGCAAGCTTAAAAACAGCAATACCCTTAAAAAATCACGGTTACATGATCGACAGCGATTTGTGGGAGCGAGCTTGCTCGCGATAGCGGTGGGTCAGATTGAAGTGATGTTGGCTGCGCAGCCGTCATCGCGAGCAAGCCCGCTCCCACCGGGAATCTCTGGGAGCGGGCTTGTGAGAGGAGGCTTCAGCGGAACCGATCAACCTCTTGGCGCAGGTCCTGGGCCAGTTTTTCCAGCTCCTTGGCGGTGACCGCCAGGTTCGAGACCACCTGGCGCTGTTCACTGTTGGCCATGGCGATGCTTTGCAGGTTGCTGCTGAGCAGGGTCGCGGTGCTGCTTTGTTCCTGGGTGGCGGTGGTGATCGCCGCGAATTGCTGGCCAGCCGAACGGCTCTGCTCGTCGATTCGCGCCAGGGCCGAGGCCACATTGGCGTTGCGCGACAGGCCTTCCTGCATCAACAGGTTGCCCTGTTCCATGGTGCTGATGGCATTGCCGGTTTCCTGCTGGATGCTGTTGATCATGCCGGAGATTTCGTCAGTGGCCTGGCGGGTACGGGACGCCAGGCTGCGGACTTCATCGGCCACCACGGCAAAACCACGGCCCTGCTCGCCGGCCCGGGCAGCTTCAATGGCGGCGTTCAAGGCCAACAGGTTGGTCTGTTCGGCAATCGAGGTGATGACCCCCACGATGCCGCCGATTTCCTGGGAACGCTGGCCCAGGGTATTGATGACCGTGGCCGTGCTGTTCAGCGCGCCGGCAATTTGCTCCAGGGACGACGACGCTTCATCCATCGAGGTCCGGCCAATGCGGGTTTGCTGGGCGTTTTCCTGAGCCAGACGCTCGGTGTTGCCCATGTTGTCGGCAATGTTCAAGGAGGTCGCACTGAACTCTTCCACCGCACCGGCCATGCTGGTGATTTCGCCGGATTGTTGCTCCATGCCTTCGTACGCCCCGCTGGACAACCCGGACAGGGCCTGGGCGCGGCTGTTCACCTCCTGGGAGGCCTTGCGGATGTGCTCGACCATGGTCGACAGGGCCTGGCTCATCTGATTGAAGGCACGGGCCAACTGACCGATTTCGTCATGGCTCGACACGTTCAGGCGCACGCTCAGGTCGCCGGCGCCCAACGCTTCGGCCTGGCGCACCAGATCCCCCAGTGGCGCCAGTTTGCTACGCAACAACCACATTGCCGAACCGACCGCCAACAGCATCGCCAGCAGGCTGCCAATGGCCAGTTGCGTACCGACGCTCCAGGTCACGGCGCGGATCTCGGTTTTCGGCATGCTCGCCACCACCGCCCACGGCCCACCCTCGAACGGTACGGCAACGCTGTAGAAATCTTCGGCGGTATCGGCCCAGAACGCACCCTTGCCCGGCTTTTTGATCAAGCCGGTGATAGCGGTGGTAGCGTTGTCCAGCGCCTGCACGCCGGCGGGCGGCACCAGCCATTTGTTTTGTTCGTCCAGCAGCGCCAGGGAGCCGGTCTGGCCGATGCGGAAGCGCTTGAGGTTTTCGAACTGCGCGTTCTGCGCATCGGTGTAGTCGAAGCCCACGTACAGCACGGCAATGATCTTGCCGCTGTTGTCACGTACAGGCGTGTACTGCGACATGTAGAAGCGCCCGAAAAGCAGGGCCCGACCAATGTAGCTCTGCCCGCTGATCACCGGACCGTAGGCGGGGCCGGCGCGGTCGAGCACGGTGCCGATGGCCCGCGTACCGTCCTGTTTGCTGACGGAGGTACTGACTCGGATGAAATCGTCGCCGCTGCGCACGAATACCGTGGCGACCCCAGCGGTCATCGCTTTGAAGTCATCCACTTCCTTGAAGTTGTTGTTCAACACTTCGCTACCCAGGTTCAAGCCTGGGGTTTGTACGCCCGCCACCGTCACCGGCTGGTCCGGATGCACACTCAGGCCCGCGCTGAAGCGCTTTTCGAACAGACCGGCCAGGCGCTGGGTACTCTCGCGCAACGTGCCGTGGAACGTATTGAGCTGATCGGCCATCAGGCGCGCTTCGCTGGCCAAGTGCTCTTCACGGGTGGCAAGGTTGGCAGCGTCCAGCGAACGCAAGGCGAAGACGGTACTGCCGGAGATCACGATCGCCAGTATCACGGCAAGGGCAAGGCCTAGCTGTGAGGCGATCCGGGCGCGGGGTTGAGACATGACGGCTCCTGGCCGAGAGACTGGATCATCCTGATCACGTCGCACGCTCGGCATTTTATTCGGGTGAGGTATAAGTAGACCCTTTCTGAACGAGGGTTCCATGTTCACGGATTCGGCGGCAAAGCCAAATACTTGAGCGGTTTGCACGGATTAGTGCCAAGTGGCTAGCTCGCCAACTTCAACGTTTCAGCTTAGACGTTGTACATCAGGCAGTTGCATGGCCTTGACCTCGCCTTGAAGGAAGTCGCTGAGCCGGCGCAAACGTTCACCTCCCGGCCGGGTTTTCGGCCAGACCAGGTAATAGTGTTCACCACTGGCGACAGCCGTCGGCCATGGCAGGCTCAGGCGCCCTTGGGCAACGTCCTCGGCCACCATCAGCAGGTCGCCCATGGAGACTCCATAGCCACGTGCGGCCGCGATCATGCCCAACTCCAGGGTATCGAACACCTGTCCACCCTTGAGCGAAACCTTGTCGGACAGGCCCATGCGTTGCAGCCAGTTGCGCCAGTCCCGGCGATCCGGCGTCGGATGCAGCAGTTCAGCACTGGCCAGCCGCGCCACATCCCAGGGCTGATCGTTCAACAGGTTCGGCGCGCCCACCGGGATCAATTCCTCGGGGAACAGCAAACTGGCCTCCCAATCCGCCGGAAAATGCCCGTTGCCCAGCAATACGGCGCAATCGAAGGGCTCGACGTTGAAGTCCACCGAGTCGATGTCCATCCAGGCACTGGTCAGTTGCACCTCGTTGCCGGGCTGCAAATGCCGGAAGCGACTCAGGCGCGCCAACAACCAACGCATGGTCAGCGTGGAAGGCGCTTTCATGCGCAGGATGCCGTCTTCGCCATGCAAGGTGTGGCAGGCCCGCTCCAGCGCCATGAAACCCTCGCGCACGCCCGGCAGCAACAACCGCGCCGCCTCGGTCAACTGCAGGTTGCGGCCGCTGCGCAGGAACAGCCGGCAGGCAAAGTGATCTTCCAGCGTGCGGATGTGCCGGCTGACGGCGCTCTGGGTGATCGACAGCTCTTCGGCGGCCCGGGTGAACGAGCTATAGCGCGCCGCGGCTTCGAATGCCCGCAACGCATAAAGAGGAGGAAGACGACGGGACATCGTAAAAGCTCCATGGCGTGGTCTGCAAACCCTACCAGAAACCCATCCAGCATGAGTTTTAATCATGCCAGCGATCTTTTTTATCCTTTTGTGCAATCCGCCGAGAGCGCCGAGAATCGTCGCTTTACTGCCTTGTTTGAACATGGAGCGTGATGATCATGCGGCATCCGGTGCGTACCGAACTCTGGGCCATCCTGCGGCTGGCGGGGCCGTTGATTGCCTCGCAGTTGGCGCACATGCTCATGGTGCTCACCGACACCGTGATGATGGCGCGCCTGAGCCCCGAAGCCCTCGCCGGGGGCGGGCTCGGAGCGGCCACCTATTCGTTCGTGTCGATCTTCTGCATCGGCGTGATCGCTGCGGTGGGCACCCTGGTCGCGATCCGCCAGGGCGCGGGCGATGTCGAAGGCGCCACCCGGCTGACCCAGGCCGGGCTTTGGCTGGCCTGGTTGATGGCGCTGATGGCCGGGTTGCTGCTGTGGAATCTCAAGCCCGTACTGCTGATGTTCGGCCAGACCGAAACCAACGTGTTGTCCGCCGGCCAGTTCCTGCTGGCGCTGCCGTTCGCCCTGCCCGGCTACCTGAGCTTCATGGCCTTGCGCGGCTTCACCAGCGCCATCGGCCGGGCCACGCCGGTCATGGTGATCAGCCTCGGCGGCACAGTGGCCAACTTCCTGCTCAACTACGCGCTCATCACCGGCATGTTCGGCCTGCCAAAACTCGGCCTGATGGGCATCGGCCTGGTCACGGCCATTGTCGCCAACTGCATGGCCCTGGCCCTGGCCTGGCACATCCATCGGCACCCGGCCTACCGTGCCTATCCGCTGCTGGATGGGCTGTCGCGGCCCAATCGCCAATACCTCAAGGAGCTGTGGCGCCTGGGCCTGCCGATCGGTGGCACCTATGCGGTGGAAGTCGGGCTGTTCGCGTTCGCCGCGCTGTGCATGGGCACCATGGGCAGCACGCCGTTGGCGGCCCACCAGATCGCCCTGCAAATCGTCTCGGTGGCGTTCATGGTGCCGGCCGGAATGTCCTACGCCATCACCATGCGCATCGGCCAGCACTACGGCGCCGGGCAGCTGTTGAGGGCGCGCCTGGCCGGTCGGGTCGGCATTGGCTTTGGTGCGGCCGCGATGCTGGCGTTCGCCATGGTGTTCTGGCTGCTGCCCCATCAATTGATCGGCTTGTTCCTGGACCACGATGACCCGGCGTTCCGCGACGTGATCAACCTGGCCGTGAGCCTGTTGGCGGTGGCGGCGTGGTTCGAGCTGTTCGACGGCACGCAAACCATCGCCATGGGCTGCATTCGCGGGCTCAAGGACGCCAAGACCACCTTCCTGGTGGGCCTGGGTTGCTATTGGCTGATCGGCGCACCGTCGGCGTGGTGGATGGCGTTCCACTTGAACTGGGGACCGACCGGTGTCTGGTGGGGCCTGGCCCTGGGGCTGGCCTGCGCGGCCGTGAGCCTGACCCTGGCGTTTGAATGGAAGATGAAGCGGATGATTCGCAGTGAGGCTGGGCAGCCCGGTTTCGAAGCCATTCAGGCCAAGTGAAATCCATGCCTTTGTGGGAGCGAGCTTGCTCGCGATGGCGATAGGTCTGTCACATCTATTTTGACTGACACACCGCTATCGCGAGCAAGCTCGCTCCCACAAGGGTTTGTGTCAGACCACGACGTCGTGTGTGGAGTGCTGATCACCCTCGAACGTCAAATACTCAACCAATTCCGGCAACGGCAACGGCTTGCTGATCAGGAAGCCCTGCACCTGGTCGCAACCGAAACCGCGTAGCAGGTCCAGTTGTTCCTGGGTTTCCACACCTTCGGCCACCACCTCCAGATTAAGGTTGTGGGCCAGGTTGATCATGGCGTGCACCAGTTTGCGGTTCTCTTCGCGCTGCTCCATGCCGCCGACGAAGCTCTTGTCGATCTTGAGCAAGGCGATCGGCAGGCTGTTGAGGTGCACGAACGAGGAGAACCCGGTGCCGAAGTCGTCCAGGGAGAAGCGCACCCCAAGGCGACCCAGGGCATCCATGGTCTGCTTGACCAGTTCGCTGCGGCGCATGACGGCGGTTTCGGTGAGTTCGAACTCCAGCCATTGCGCCTCGACACCCCGCTCGGCAATCAGTCGGCTCAAGGTCGGCAGCAACTGGCTGTCCTGGAACTGCCGGAACGACAGGTTGACCGCCATGTGCAACGGCGCCAGCCCCCGTTCGCGCAGGGCCTGCATGTCCCGCAGTGCCCGGGAAATCACCCAGTAGCCCAACGGCACGATCAGACCGCTCTGCTCGGCCAGCGGCACGAACTCACTCGGTGGCAGCAAGCCGCGTTCGCCATGGCGCCAACGCACCAGGGCTTCGAGGCCGACGATGTGGCCGCCATCGAGGTCCAGCCGCGGCTGGTAATGCAATTCCAGCTCGTCACGGCGCAGTGCCCGACGCAGTTCGCTTTCCAGGTCGGCAAGGCTGCGGGCATTGCGATTGATGCGCTCGTTGAAGATATGAAAGGTGCAGCCCTGGGTGCTCTTGGCCTGCTGCATGGCGATGTGGGCATGCCACATCAGCGGATCGGCGCCAGCCTGGGCGCGAGCATGGGCGACGCCCAGGCTGCAACCGATCAGCAGGCTTTCGCCGTCCACCCAATAGGGTTCGGCCAAGGCTTCGGTAATACGCTCGGCCATCCATTCGGCCCGCTGCGGTGCGCGGCGGGTGTCGATCAGCAAGGCAAATTCATCACTGCCCAACCGCGCCAATTGATCGCCGGCTTCGAGCGACCCCTTGAGCCGCGATACCACTTGCAGGATCAAACGGTCGCCGGCCTGGTGACCGAGGGCGTCGTTGGCGTGGCGAAAGTTGTCCAGGTCCAGGTGACCGAGCGCCAGGCCTCGGCCGTCGTTTTCCGCCAGGCGCGCCGCCAGCAATGTCTGGAAACCCTGGCGATTGGCGATGCCTGTCAATGGATCCTGCTCGGCGAGGCGCTGCAGGGTGTTTTCCAGCACGCCGCGCTCGCGCACATGGCGCAGGCAACGGCGCAGGGTCGCGCTGTCGAGGACATCGCGCACCAACCAGTCGCTGGCACCGTCGGGGGCAACCGCCGGCTCGTGCTCGAGCAACAGGATGGTCGGCAGGCTGCAACGGCCCGGCGTCGGCTGCAACGCCGCAACAGTCAGCAACACCGCGTTGCGATTGTCTTCGAACAGGCTGCTGACGGACTCCCAGCTCGGGGCGCTGATCAACACGACCGAGGGCCCCATGGGCACCAGGCACTCGCGCAGTATTGCTGACCACTCTGGCTCTTGGGCCAATAACAGCAAACGCAAGGGTTCGACAGGCGTTGACAAGCTGACTCCCTAGACTCTGCAAGGTGGTAGGCGCCGGGCATTATGACCTGCCGATGGGCAATGACCAATGCCAACGGTTCTCAAACACGCGCTTTCGGTGGTTTTTCCCGCTCGAAATGCTGCGCGGGACCCAATTGGTTCCACATCCTGCGTGAAAGTGGCAGAAGCGGCAAATGACAATCCTGTGTGCGTCACAAGTCGGACAGAGCAGCACAATTCTCAGAGCCTGTTAAAATGCCGGCCCATTTCGCAAACGACTCCCTGACTCTGTCATGTCCCGACTCAATCCCCGGCAGCAAGAAGCCGTGAACTATGTCGGCGGCCCTCTTTTGGTGCTCGCCGGTGCAGGCTCCGGCAAGACCAGCGTAATCACCCGCAAGATCGCGCACCTGATCCAGAATTGCGGCATCCGCGCCCAATATATCGTCGCCATGACGTTCACCAACAAGGCCGCCCGAGAAATGAAAGAGCGGGTCGGCGGCCTGTTGCGCGCCGGCGAAGGCCGCGGCCTGACGGTGTGTACCTTCCACAACCTGGGCCTGAACATCATCCGAAAGGAGCACGCGCGGCTGGGCTACAAACCGGGCTTCTCGATTTTCGACGAGACCGACGTCAAGGCCTTGATGACCGACATCATGCAAAAGGAATACTCGGGCGACGACGGCGTGGACGAGATCAAGAACATGATCGGTTCGTGGAAAAACGACCTGATCCTGCCCGCCGAAGCCCTGGAGAACGCCCGCAACCCCAAGGAACAGACCGCCGCCATCGTCTACACCCACTACCAGCGTACCCTCAAGGCGTTCAATGCGGTGGACTTCGACGACCTGATCCTGTTGCCGGTCAAGCTGTTCCAGGACCACGCCGACATTCTCGAAAAATGGCAGAACAAGGTCCGCTACCTGCTGGTGGATGAATACCAGGACACCAACGCCAGCCAGTATTTGCTGGTGAAGCTGCTGATCGGCAAACGCAACCAGTTCACCGTGGTGGGCGACGATGACCAGTCGATCTATGCCTGGCGCGGCGCGCGGCCGGAAAACCTGATGTTGCTCAAGGACGACTACCCGTCGCTCAAAGTGGTGATGCTGGAGCAGAACTACCGCTCCACCAGCCGCATCCTGCGCTGCGCCAACGTGCTGATTTCCAACAACCCCCACGAGTTCGAAAAACAACTGTGGAGCGAGATGGGCCACGGCGACGAGATCCGCGTGATCCGTTGCCGCAACGAAGACGCCGAAGCCGAGCGCGTGGCCATGGAAATCCTCAGCCTGCACCTGCGCACCGACCGGCCGTACAGCGACTTTGCGATCCTGTACCGCGGCAACTACCAGGCCAAGCTGATCGAGCTGAAATTGCAGCATCACCAGATCCCCTATCGCCTGTCGGGGGGCAACAGCTTCTTCGGGCGCCAGGAGGTGAAGGACCTGATGGCCTACTTCCGCCTGATCGTGAACCCGGACGACGACAACGCCTTCCTGCGGGTGATCAACGTGCCGCGCCGGGAAATCGGGTCGACCACCCTGGAAAAACTCGGCAACTACGCCACCGAGCGCAAGATCTCGATGTACGCCGCCACCGATGAAATCGGCCTGGGCGAACATCTGGACAGCCGCTTCACCGATCGCCTGGCGCGCTTCAAGCGTTTCATGGACAAGGTACGTGAGCAGTGCGCCGGGGAAGATCCGATCTCGGCGCTGCGCAGCATGGTCATGGACATCGACTACGAGAACTGGCTGCGCACCAACAGCTCCAGCGACAAGGCCGCCGATTACCGCATGGGTAACGTCTGGTTCCTGATCGAGGCGTTGAAGAACACCCTGGAAAAGGACGAAGACGGCGAGATGACGGTCGAGGACGCCATCGGCAAACTCGTCTTGCGGGACATGCTCGAGCGCCAGCAGGAAGAGGAAGACGGCGCCGAAGGCGTGCAGATGATGACCCTTCACGCCTCCAAGGGCCTGGAATTTCCCTACGTGTTCATCATGGGCATGGAAGAGGAAATCCTGCCGCACCGCTCCAGCATCGAGGCCGACACCATCGAGGAAGAACGGCGCCTGGCCTATGTCGGCATTACCCGGGCACGCCAGACGCTGGCCTTTACCTTCGCCGCCAAACGCAAGCAGTACGGCGAAGTGATCGACTGCGCCCCCAGCCGCTTTCTCGATGAGCTGCCGCCGGACGACCTGGCCTGGGAAGGCAACGACGACACGCCGACGGAAGTCAAAGTCGTTCGCGGCAACAGTGCCCTGGCGGATATACGCGCGATGCTAAAGCGCTAGAATCGACTACTTTTTTTCAACGACTTCAGGCGCTGAAGGCGTCATCAGAGGAGGCTTCATGGAAGCCCTGCACCAGAAAATTCGTGAACAAGGCATCGTGCTTTCCGATCAGGTCCTGAAAGTCGACGCTTTCCTGAACCACCAGATCGACCCGCAATTGATGAAGCTGATCGGCGACGAATTCGCCACGCTGTTCAAGGATTCGGGCATCACCAAGATCGTCACCATCGAAGCCTCGGGCATTGCCCCGGCGATCATGACCGGGCTGAACCTTGGCGTACCGGTGATCTTCGCCCGCAAGCAACAATCCCTGACCCTGACGGAGAACCTGCTGTCGGCCACCGTGTATTCGTTTACCAAGAAAACCGAAAGCACCGTCGCCATCAGCCCGCGTCACCTGACCAGCAGCGATCGGGTGCTGATCATCGATGACTTCCTGGCCAACGGCAAAGCCTCCCAGGCGCTGATTTCCATCATCAAGCAGGCCGGCGCCACCGTCGCCGGGCTGGGGATCGTGATCGAGAAGTCGTTCCAGGGCGGCCGCGCGGAACTGGATGCCCAGGGTTATCGCGTCGAGTCGTTGGCCCGGGTGCAGTCGCTGGCGGGTGGGGTCGTGACCTTCATCGACTGACCCAATCCCCCCTGTGGGAGCGAGCTTGCTCGCGATAGCGGTGTATCTGTTACATAAAAGGTGTCTGACAGACCGCCATCGCGAGCAAGCTCGCTCCCACAGGGGTTTCAGGTTGATTGTTGTTGTGCAGTAGCCTTGAGCCCGGCCAGCAGCAACCGCTGGAACAGCTCCTCCTTCAGCCCTTCAGGGCTGGTCAGCTGCATCCGCTCCAGATGCCCGGCATATTCCCAGGGCTCTGGCGCATCCAGCGCGGCTTTGCCCAACTCCAGGATCTCGGTGAGCTTGAATTTGCTCTTGAGCCAGTTCAGCGCCCGCAACAGGTCCCGCTCGACCCCGTCGAAATCACAGCCCAGCGGGTATTCGGGAAACAGATTCGGATGCCGAGCCTGGATTGCCTGCAACCGCTCCGACGTGTTGTCGGCGAACCGCGGATCGAGGCGGAAATCCTTCGGCAATTTGCCAGCCTTCTGCGCCTGCTCGATCAGCCTGGGCTGGAAGCGTGAGTCGCTGATGTTCAGCAACGCCTCGATCACCGCGGCGTCGGTCTTGCCGCGCAGGTCGGCGATGCCGTATTCGGTCACCACGATGTCGCGCAGGTGCCGGGGGATCGTGCAATGGCCGTACTCCCAGACGATGTTCGAGCTGATCTCGCCCCCGGCCTCGCGCCAACTGCGCAGCAGCAGGATCGAGCGACCGCCCTCCAGCGCATGGCCCTGGGCAACGAAGTTGTATTGCCCGCCCACGCCGCTGAGCACCCGCCCGTCCTCCAACTGATCGGCCACCCCGGCCCCCATCAGGGTCATGGTGAAGACGGTATTGATGAAGCGGGCATCGAGGCGCTGCAGGCGCTTGAGCGGCTCCTGGCCGTAGAGCTCGTTGATGTAACTGATGCGCGTCATGTTGAATTCGAGACGACGGCTCTGCGGCAACTCGCGCAGGCGCTCGTAAAAACTGCGCGGGCCGAGGAAGAAGCCGCCGTGTATGCAGATGCCGTCGGGTTGTGCCGCCTCGTCGAGGGTTCCGGCGTTCGCTCGTTCCTGGGTCGGCTCGTCGGGGTAGACCTTGCGCCGGATGATCCCGGCCTCGGCCAGCACCAGCAAACCGTTGACGAACATTTCACTGCAACCGTACAGCCCTTTGGCAAACGGCTCGACCCCGCCCTCGCGCTCGATCAGTTGCGCCCACTGGCTAAGGTTCAGGTCCGCCAGCAACGCCTGGTAACCGGCGTTATCGGCCTGACGCGCCAGCAGCGCCGCCGTCAACGCGTCGCCCATGGCGCCGATGCCGACCTGCAGCGTCCCGCCGTCGCGCACCAGGGTACTGGCATGCAGGCCTATCAGATGGTCCTGGAAACCCACTGGCATGTTCGGCGTGGAAAACAGCGTGTGGCTGTCCTTCTCGTCGATCAACAGGTCGAAAGCGTCGATGCCGACTTCCGCGTCGCCCGGCATGTAGGGCAAATCGTTGTGCACCTGGCCGACCAGGAGAATGGTCTCCCCGGCCGCCCGGCGCTTGGCGATCATCGGCAGCAGGTCTAGGGTGATGTCCGGGTTGCAGCTCAGGCTCAGGCGATCCGGATGTTCCGGGGCGCTCGCCACCAGTTGCGCCACCAGGTTCAAGCCGGCGGCGTTGATGTCCCGGGCCGCATGGCTGTAGTTGCTGCTGACGTAACTCTGTTGAGCGGATGCACTGTGTAACAGGCTGCCGGGCTGCATGAAGAACTGCTGGACGCGGATGTTGGCCGGCAGACTGTCCTGGTGCAGGTCGACCAGGTAATCCAGCTCGGGATAGTCGCCGAAGACCCGTTCGACAAAGGGTTCGAGGAAGCGCTTCTGCAAACCATCGCCCAGGTTCGGCCGGCCCAGGCTCAGGGCGGTGTAGATCGTCAGCTGTCGCTCGGGCAGCTGTGCGATGCGCCGGTACAACGCGTTGGCGAACAGGTTGGGCTTGCCCAGCCCCAATGGCATGCCTAGGTGAATATGCGCAGGCAGGCGCTCGAGCACGTCATCCACCGCCTGTTCGATTGAACACAACTGCACCATCGGACCCTCCAGGACATTCCATGAATGTGGGTTGGACCGAGCTTGCCGGGTCTTGGTTGCGATGAACAGTCCCGAAAAATCTGAGGCGCAAAAAAGCCGCTCGTAAGCGGCTTTTTTGTGAAGGATGCCGACGTATTACAGACCGGACATCTCTTTGATGGCGCCCTTGAGCTCGTCATCCGAGCAATCGGCGCAGGTGCCTTTAGGCGGCATTGCGTTGATGCCGGTAATGGCCTTGGCCAGGATGCCGTCGAGACCGCCCTGGTGATCGGCGCGTTCTTTCCACGCAGCCTTGTCACCAATTTTCGGCGCGCCCAGCAGGCCCGTGCCGTGGCAAGCGTTGCAATGCTTTGCAATTACGTCTTTCGGCGCCTTGGCACCGCCGGCGCCGCCGGCCGAGGCCACGACTTCCATACCCTTGCATTCCTTGCCCTGGACGCAGACCTGGCCGACGGGTTCAAGGCGCTTGGCGATTTCATCGTTCGGCGCCGCTTGAGCGGTCGCAGCCCATAGGGCCAATACGGTTGCTGGTGCAGCCAGCATTTTCATAATTAGGTTCACGCGTACACCCTCAATGGTGGCTAGTCACGCCTGCGGCCACGGTTTGCAGGCGGGCGCAAGTATAGCGGTAAGCCTGTCACTCTGAAACAACCCCAAAGTCGCAAGGGTCTTGTTTGTCATGACAGCCCAACAGGTGGGCGCCTTTGCCACGCGGGCCTGGCGCCTCTTGGTCTAGAAATTGGCCGGCGTGGCTGCGCTGATCAGTCGCGCTGGCACGTCGAACGGATTACGGAAGCGGTGGGGCTTGGTGCTTTCGAAATAGTAGCTGTCGCCAGCCTCGAGCACGAAGGTTTCGAGGCCTACCACCAGTTCCAGCCGCCCTTCCACCAGGATCCCGGTCTCCTCGCCCTCATGGGTGAGCATCTCTTCACCGGTATCGGCACCCGGCGGATAGATCTCGTTGAGGAAGGCAATCGCCCGGCTCGGATGTGCCCGGCCCACCAGCTTCATGGTCACGGCACCATCGGAGATGTCGATCAGTTCGTTGGCTTTGTAGACGATCTGGGTCGGTTTTTCCTGAAGGATCTCTTCGGAGAAAAACTCGACCATGGACATGGGAATCCCGCCAAGGACCTTACGCAGCGAGCTGATCGAGGGGCTGACGCTGTTCTTCTCGATCATCGAAATAGTGCTGTTGGTGACGCCCGCGCGCTTGGCGAGTTCACGCTGGGAAAGGCCTTTGAGTTTACGAATGGATTGCAGTCGTTCACCGACGTCCAATGCTGGAGCCTCCAGGGAATCAGGTTGTGAGGAAAGTGAGCGTTATCATGGCGACAGCGTTCAGTATTTACAACACTTTGACCCGAATCCTGTGCGGTGAAGCGACTTTCGGTAGGTGGCGCTTCGTCTCAGCCCCCGGAATAGAGCCGTGGCACCCGCCGCAGGTTGCAGAAAATCTGATAAGGAATCGTGTCGGCGGCCTTGGCGACATCACTGGCGAGGATGTTCTTGCCCCACAACTCCACGGTCGAGCCGAGCCCGGCCTGGGGGACATGGGTCAAGTCGACACACAGCATGTCCATCGACACCCGCCCGACCAGCTGGCTGCGCTGCCCATCCACCCGCACCGGCGTGCCGTTCGGCGCCTGGCGCGGGTAGCCGTCGGCATAGCCCATGGCGACCACCCCGACCCGGGTCGGTTGCGTGGTCACGAAGCGAGCACCGTAGCCCACCGGCTCACCGGCGGGCAATTCACGCACGCAGATGATCTTCGATTCCAGGGTCATCACCGGTTGCAGGCGCGAGGCGACAGTGTTGGGTTCGTCGAAGGGGGTCGCGCCGTAGAGCATGATGCCCGGCCGCACCCAGTCGCTCGGCATCTGCGGCCAGCCCAGCACCGCTGGGGAGTTGCGCAGGCTGATCTCTGCCGCCAGCCCCTGGCGGGCCGCCTCGAACACGACCAGTTGCTCGGTGCTGCTGGGGTCGTGCAGTTCATCGGCACGGGCGAAGTGGCTCATCAGGACAATCTTCGCCACTTTGCCGCTGGCGAGCAGGCGACGGTAGGCCGCCTGGTAATCCGCCGGATGCAGGCCGACCCGGTGCATGCCGGAATCGAGCTTGAGCCAGACCGTGATCGGCTGGCTCAGCGCGGCTTTTTCAATCGCTTCGAGTTGCCACAACGAATGCACCACGCACCAGAAATCATGCTCGACGATCAACGGCAGCTCATCGGCTTCGAAAAACCCTTCCAACAGCAGGATCGGCCCACGGATCCCTCCGGCCCGTAGCTCCAGGGCTTCTTCGATGCAGGCCACGGCGAACCCGTCCGCCGTGGCCTGCAGCGCCTCGGCGCAACGCACCGCACCGTGCCCGTAGGCGTCGGCCTTGATCACCGCAAGGGCCTTGGCCCCCGTGACTTCGCGGGCCAATTGGTAGTTGTGACGCAGGGCTTGGAGATCGATCAGGGCACGGGCAGGACGCATGGCGGCAGGCTTCTAGGCGGTCATGAATAAAAAACCGGCGCAGGTTGGCAGGGTGAACCACCCAGCGCCGGAAGAGGGATCGTTTAGGCAGGTATTAAGGCAGCGCAGCCACGACGGACAGCTCCACCAGGATCTGCGGTTCACACAGCTTGGCCTCCACCGTGGCCCGGGCCGGGGCGACGCCTTTGGGCAACCACTTATCCCAGACCGCGTTCATGCCTGCGAAGTGAGCCTCGATGTCCTTCAGGTAGATCGTCACCGATAACAGCCGCGTCTTGTCGGTCCCGGACAACTCCAGCAAACGCTCGATATTGGCCAGGCATTCGCGGGTCTGCTGTTCAATACCGGCGTTCATGTCGTCGCCGACCTGCCCGGCCAGGTAAACGGTGCCGTTGTGCACGACAACCTGGCTCATGCGGTCATTGGTGAGCTGGCGCTGGATTGACATGTTTTGCAGACTCCTGGGTTTTGCTGCCATAACGGGAAATATCGAGGCCTTCGGCGCTGATCTGCGGCTTTTTCTTCGCCATCAGGTCGGCCAACAGGCGACCGGAACCACAGGCCATGGTCCATCCGAGGGTACCGTGGCCGGTGTTCAGGAACAGATTCTTGAAGGGCGTGGCACCGACGATGGGCGTGCCATCCGGGGTGGTCGGACGCAAACCGGTCCAGAAACTGGCCTCGGCCAGATCGCCGCCCTGAGGATAAAGGTCGTTGACGATCATCTCCAGGGTTTCACGCCGACGCGGGTTGAGGGACAGGTCAAAACCGGCGATTTCCGCCATGCCGCCCACCCGAATGCGATTGTCGAAGCGGGTAATCGCGACCTTGTAGGTTTCGTCGAGAATGGTCGAGGTCGGGGCCATCGCCGGGTTGGTGATCGGCACGGTCAGGGAGTAACCCTTGAGCGGATACACCGGCGCGCGGATCCCGAGGGGCTTGAGCAATTGCGGCGAATAGCTGCCCAGGGCGAGCACATAGCGGTCGGCGGTTTCCAGCTTGCCGTCGATCCAGACACCGTTGATGCGGTCGCCAGCGAAGTCCAGGCGCTGGATATCCTGGCCGAAGCGGAATTGCACACCCAGCTTCACCGCCATTTCCGCCAGGCGCGTGGTAAACATCTGGCAGTCGCCGGTCTGGTCGTTAGGCAGGCGCAAGGCACCGGCCAGAATGTCGGTGACATTGGCCAGGGCCGGCTCGACCCGGGCGATGCCTTCGCGGTCGAGCACTTCGAACGGTACGCCGGACTCTTTCAGCACGGCGATGTCTTTTGCCGCGCCATCGAGCTGGGCCTGGGTGCGGAACAACTGTGTAGTCCCCAGGCTGCGGCCCTCGTAGGCAATCCCGGTTTCGGCGCGCAGCTCGTCGAGGCAGTCACGGCTGTACTCGGACAGGCGCACCATGCGTTCCTTGTTGATGGCATAGCGGCTGGCGGTGCAGTTGCGCAACATCTGCGCCATCCACAGGTATTGGTCGATGTCGGCCGTGGCCTTGATCGCCAGTGGCGCATGCCGTTGCAGCAGCCACTTGATGGCCTTGAGCGGCACGCCCGGCGCGGCCCATGGCGAGGCATAACCCGGCGACACCTGGCCGGCGTTGGCGAAACTGGTTTCCATGGCAGGCGCTGGCTGACGGTCGACCACCACTACTTCAAACCCGGCACGAGCCAGATAATAAGCACTGACGGTACCGATGACGCCGCTACCCAAGACCAGAACGCGCATGTTGATGCCCTCATCGCGGATGAACCGCTGACGTTTGTTGTACAAAGCTTTGATGGGCGCAGTGTAAAAAAGATCAGCCAGTGCTTTTCACTATATAAACACCTATATTTGGCGAGAATTCTCGGCAAAAACCCTTTTTATGGAGGCGCATCACCTGTGCGTACCAACACCCAGACCAAACGCGAGCTGGACAAGATCGACCGCAACATCCTGCGCATTCTCCAGGCGGACGGGCGGATCTCCTTCACCGAGCTGGGGGAAAAGGTCGGCCTGTCCACCACGCCCTGTACCGAGCGGGTTCGGCGCCTGGAGCGCGAGGGCATCATCATGGGCTACAACGCCCGGCTCAATCCGCAGCACTTGAAGGGCAGCCTGCTGGTATTTGTCGAGATCAGCCTCGACTACAAATCCGGCGACACCTTCGAAGAGTTCCGACGCGCCGTACTGAAACTGCCTCACGTGCTGGAATGTCACCTGGTGTCAGGGGATTTCGACTACCTGGTGAAAGCACGGATTTCCGAGATGGCTTCGTACCGCAAGCTGCTGGGGGACATCCTGCTCAAGCTGCCCCACGTGCGCGAATCCAAGAGTTACATCGTGATGGAAGAAGTGAAGGAAAGCTTGAACCTGCCGATTCCGGATTGAGCCTGGCTCCGGACCGCTTTCGCGAGCAAGCTCGCGAGGGCCGCCACTCGGTCTCCCTGGCGGCTAGACCAACACCTGCCGGGTGCTGGCCATGTACTCATGAATCTGCTTCTCGACCCGTGGATGAATCAGTTCCACTGGCCGCCGGCCATTGGGACACGGCAAGGTCGCCGTGGTGCCGAACAGCCGGCAGATCAGCGGTCGCTCGTCGTAGACGGTGCAACCGTTGGGCCCCAGGTGCACGCAGTCCAAGGCGTCCATGGCCGCGTCCTGTTCGGCGCGGGTCTTGCGGGGCAAGCGGGCCATTTCCTCGGGCGAGGTGGTGACCGGACCGCAGCAGTCATGGCAGCCCGGTACGCACTCGAACGAGGGAATCTGCTGGCGTAGCGTGCGGATCTTCTGACTGTTGCAGCTCATCGAGGCGGTTACCGAGAGGGACAAACCGGGATTCTGCCTTAAAGGCCGCGTGCCAGACAGCACCAACCGACCGGTGTTGCCCAGGAAGGAAGCCCCGGCTTATGCTCCGTAAAATTTCTCAAACACAACAATCAGGATTACGCACATGAACGCCCGTGTTCAGCAACCGGTCCCGAACCACGCGCACGCCGCCTCTTACTACGCCGCCAGCAGCCTGCCGCAACCGGACCATCCGCTGCTGCAGGGTGAGTTGCGGGCGGATGTCTGCGTCGTCGGCGGCGGGTTCTCCGGGTTGAACACGGCGATCGAACTGGCCGAACGCGGCATGAGCGTGGTGCTGCTGGAAGCGCACCGGATCGGCTGGGGGGCCAGCGGGCGCAACGGCGGCCAATTGATCCGTGGCGTCGGTCATGGCCTCGACCAGTTCGCGCCGCTCATCGGCACCGACGGCGTGCGCCAGATGAAACTCATGGGCCTCGAAGCCGTGGAAATCGTCCGACAGCGCGTCGAGCGTTTTCAAATCCCCTGTGACCTCACCTGGGGCTACTGCGACCTTGCCAACAAACCCAGCGACCTGGAAGGCTTCGCCGAAGACGCCGAAGAATTGCGCAGCCTGGGTTATCGCCACCCGACCCGACTGCTGCAAGCCGACGAAATGCACAGCGTCGTGGGTTCGGATCGCTACGTCGGCGGATTGATCGACATGGGCTCGGGCCACTTGCATCCGTTGAACCTGGCCCTGGGCGAAGCCGCCGCGGCGCAGCAATTGGGGGTACGGCTGTTCGAACAATCGGCGGTCACGCGCATCGACTACGGCCCTGAGGTGAACGTGCACACCCAACAGGGCTCGGTCCGTGCCAAGACACTGGTGCTGGGCTGCAATGCCTACCTCAATGGACTCAATCCGCAACTCGGCGGCAAAGTCCTGCCGGCCGGCAGCTACATCATCGCCACCGAGCCCTTGAGCCAGACCCAGGCACAGGCGCTGTTGCCGCAGAACATGGCCGTCTGTGATCAACGGGTCGCACTGGATTATTACCGGCTTTCGGCGGATCGCCGCTTGCTGTTCGGCGGGGCTTGTCACTATTCCGGCCGCGACCCGCAGGACATTGGCGCCTACATGCGTCCGAAAATGCTCAAGGTGTTCCCGCAATTGGCGGATGTGAAAATCGATTATCAATGGGGCGGGATGATCGGCATTGGTGCCAACCGTTTGCCGCAGATCGGCCGGCTGAAGGACCAGCCCAATGTGTATTACGCCCAGGCCTATTCCGGCCATGGGGTGAATGCCACGCACCTGGCCGGCAAACTGTTGGCCGAAGCCATCAGCGGGCAGCACAGCAGCGGTTTCGACCTGTTCGCCCAGGTCCCGCACATGACCTTCCCGGGGGGCAAGCACTTGCGCTCACCGCTGTTGGCGCTGGGGATGTTGTGGCATCGGTTGAAAGAGTTGGTTTAAAGAGCTTCACCAGGACTGACGACGCTATCGCGGGCAAGCCTTGCTCCCACAGGCCATTTCAATCTGTGGGAGCAAAGCTTGCCCGCGATAGCCGTCTCCGGGCCGGCACCACTTCAAAGCCGCCAGAACGGCCTGAGCCCCTCCTCCAACGCCTGCTCCCGACTCAGCCCGACGTCACGCAACTGTTCGGGTGTAAGTTCCAACAAGGCCCTGCGTGTATGCAGACGATGCCAGAACAGGGCCCAGCGGCTCAGGCCGGACGGCGAATTGCGCAATGTCGCGCTGCGCAGCCCCTTCTCCTGCCCTGCCGCCAGTTCCTGACTGTGTAACGTCAGCCGCACATCGCTCAAGCCGTTCATTTTGATCGCTCCTGTTTACTTGGGTAGCCAGAGGTTTCATGATGCGCGAACGGCTAAAAGCAATACAGATCCAACCTATTTCTTTTATAAGCATACAGATTCGGTATTTCCGCCACTGAATTGTCATTTTCCAATCCAACTGTATCGGTCGCAGTTGTCCATCTCATCGGGAGCGCACCATGACCCTCTACGTGAACCTCGCCGAACTGCTCGGCACCCGCATCGAACAGGGCTTCTACCGCCCCGGCGACCGGCTGCCGTCGGTGCGGGCATTGAGCACGGAACATGGGGTCAGCTTGAGTACGGTGCAGCAGGCCTATCGGGTGCTGGAGGACAGTGGGCTGGCGATGCCGAGACCCAAGTCCGGTTACTTCGTACCCGTGGGCCGCGAATTGCCAGACCTGCCGGTAGTAGGGCGTCCGGCCCAGCGCCCCGTGGATATTTCCCAGTGGGACCAGGTGCTGGAGCTGATACGCGCCGTACCGCGCCCGGATGTGGTGCAACTGGGACGCGGCATGCCGGACATCAACTCGCCGACCATGAAACCGTTGCTGCGCAGCCTGGCGCAGATCAGCCGCCGGCAAGACATGCCCGGCCTGTATTACGACAACATCTACGGCAACCTCGAACTGCGTGAACAGATCGCCCGACTGTCGTTGGACTCCGGCTGCCAACTGGGCCCCAACGACCTGATCGTCACCACCGGCTGTCATGAAGCCCTGTCGGTCAGCATCCGCGCCACCTGCGAACAAGGCGATATCGTCGCCGTGGACTCACCCAGCTTTCACGGGGCCATGCAAACCCTCAAGGGCCTGGGCATGAAGGCCTTGGAAATCCCCACCGACCCGCTCACCGGCATCAGCCTGGATGCACTGGAACTGGCCCTGGAGCAATGGCCCATCAAGGCCATACAGTTGACCCCCAGCTGCAATAACCCGCTGGGCTACATCATGCCCGACGCCAATAAACGCGCGCTGCTGAACCTGGCACAGCGCTTCGACGTGGCGATCATCGAAGATGATGTATATGGGGAATTGGCCTACACCTACCCCCGCCCACGCACCATCAAGTCCTTCGATGAAGACGGTCGCGTGCTGCTCTGCAGTTCGTTTTCCAAGACCCTGGCGCCTGGCCTGCGCATTGGCTGGGTTGCTCCAGGCCGGTATCTGGAGCGGGTGCTGCACATGAAATACATCAGCACCGGCTCCACCGCGCCACAGCCGCAGATTGCCATTGCCGAGTTTCTCAAGGGCGGGCATTTCGAACCCCATTTGCGGCGGATGCGTACGCAATACCAGCGCAATCGCGACGTGATGATCGACTGGGTCAGCCGCTATTTTCCAGCGGGCACCCGTGCCAGTCGCCCACGGGGCAGTTTCATGCTGTGGATCGAATTGCCCGACGGCTTCGACACGCTGAGGCTCAATCGGGCGCTGCTGGACCAAGGCGTGCAGGTCGCCGTCGGCAGTATTTTTTCGGCATCGGGCAAGTACCGCAACTGCCTGCGGATGAACTACGCTGCCAAGCCAACGGCCCAGATCGAAGAGGCCGTGCGCAAGGTCGGGGCCGCCGCTATCGCGCTGTTGAACGAAACCCAGCGCGACGTCGTCTGAACTTTATCCAGGGAAGCAGCACCCAATAGCCGATCAACGTGAACAAGCGGAACGATCCTACGTGAGATCCAGACCGATCCTGCCTGCGCTACTGTTAGTCGGCTCACTGCTGAGCGGCTGCGCCGGTCTTGATGTCACCCGCGAGCCCTCCCAGGCCCTGCCGGCCACCGAATCCTCGTTCGGCCGCTCGGTCCAGGCCCAGGCCGCCGCCCATGAAGGGCGCTCGGGCTTTCGGCTGCTGTCGGACAGCACCGAGGCCTTCACCGCCCGGGCCGAGCTGATTCGCCACGCCCAAGGCAGCCTGGATTTGCAGTACTACATCGTGCATGACGGCATCAGCACACGGATGCTGGTGGATGAACTGCTCAAGGCCGCCGACCGGGGCGTACGCGTGCGGATCCTGCTGGACGACACCACCAGCGATGGCCAGGACCAGATCATCGCCACCCTCGCCGCCCATCCGCAAATCCAGATCCGCCTGTTCAATCCGCTGCACCTGGGACGCGCCACCGGCTTGACTCGCGGCCTCGGACGCCTGTTCGACCTGTCGTTGCAACACCGCCGGATGCACAACAAGCTGTGGCTGGCGGACAACAGCATGGCCATCGTCGGCGGCCGCAACCTGGGCGATGAGTACTTCGACGCCGAACCCAACCTGAACTTCACCGACATCGACCTGCTCAGTGTCGGTCCGGTGGCCGAACAATTGGGCCACAGCTTCGACCAGTACTGGAACAGCGCCCTGAGCAAACCCATCGAACAGTTCCTGTCCCATCGCCCCACGCCCAAGGACCTGGCCAACAGCCGCCTGCGCCTGCAAGAGTCCCTGGAGCAGACCCACAAGGAAAACCACGCGCTCTACCAGCAGTTGACCGCCTACAAGACCCAACCGCGCCTGGACACCTGGCGCGACCAGTTGATCTGGGCCTGGAACCAGGCGCTGTGGGACGCGCCCAGCAAAGTGCTGGCCAAGGACGAACCGGACCCTCAGTTGTTGCTGACCACCCAACTGGCCCCCGAGCTGACGGGCGTCAGCAAAGAACTGATCATGATTTCCGCCTACTTCGTCCCCGGCCAGCCAGGCTTGGTGTACCTGACCAGTCGCGCCGATGCCGGCGTGTCGGTGAGCCTGCTGACCAACTCCCTGGAAGCCACCGACGTGCCCGCCGTGCACGGCGGCTATGCACCGTACCGCAAGGCCCTGCTGCAACATGGCGTGCGCCTGTTCGAACTGCGACGACAACCGGGCGACACCGGTGGCAGCCCGCATCTGTTCTACAGCAAATCCTACGGCGAATCGGACTCCAGCCTGCACAGCAAGGCGATCATCTTCGACCAGCAGAAATCCTTCATCGGCTCGTTCAATTTCGACCCGCGCTCAGTGCTGTGGAACACCGAAGTCGGCGTGCTGGTGGACAGCCCGGAACTCGCCGGCCAAGTCCGCGAGCTGGCCTTGCAAGGCATGGCGCCGGCCCTGAGTTACCAGGCCAGGCTGAAAGATGGAACGCTTGTATGGACCACCGAAGACAACGGCAAGATCCACGACCTGGACCGCGAACCGGGCAGCTGGTGGCGCCGGTTCAATGCCTGGTTCAGCACGACCATCGGACTGGAAAAGATGCTTTAGAGGCGGCCCGCTTTTGTGGCAAGGGATTTGGGTGTGCTCAGGCCGTTTGGGTCGCCCCGAACGCCCCTTGGCGCAACAGCAGGATCACCAACCCGAATGCCCCGGCCGCCATGAACAACGGCAGCGCATGTCCGCTGACCCATTGGCTGCCCGCTCCCGCCACCAGCGGGCCGACCAGGCAGCCGATCCCCCACAACTGCGCGATATGGGCATTGGCCCGCACCAGCGCATCGTCGCGGTAACGCTCGCCAATCAGGATCAACGACAAGGTGAACAACCCGCCTGCGCTGGCGCCAAACAGCACCCACAGCGGCCAAATCAGCAACGTATCGATCAGCAGGGGTACCGCCAGGCTCGATAACGTCAGCGCCACCGCGCATCCGGTGAACAACGACCGACGAGACAGGCGATCGGCCAGGGCGCCGATGGGCAATTGCAGCAAGGCATCACCGACCACCACGGTGCTGACCATCGCCAGCGCAATGTCGGCCGTGAAACCCTGGCGCAGGCAATACACCGGCAACAACGTGAGGATCATCGCCTCGAACGCAGCGAACAACGAGACCGCCCAGGCAATCGCCGGCAAGCCACGGCAAAACCTCCACAAATCGCCGAACGTAACACTGCCGGCCTCGCTGCTCGGTGCTCCGCTACGGCCCAGCAACAGCAAGGGTGCGACCAACAGCAGGCCGACGCCCACCCAGAACCCGTAGTCATGGTCGGTCCCCAGCGCGCCCAGCAGCAGCGGGCCGGACAACTGGCTCAGGGCGTAGCTACTGCCGTACAGCGCCACCAACCGTCCACGCCATTTTTCAATGACCAGTTGGTTGATCCAGCTCTCCCCCAGAATGAACACCAAGGTCAGGACCACCCCAATCATCAGGCGCAGCAGCAACCAGACCGGATAGCTGGGCAGCAGCGCCAGTAACCCGATGGACACCGCACCGCCCCACAGGCACAGGCGCATCAACGCCGCCGTGCCGAACCGCGCCGCCAGCCGGCTCGACACCTTCGCCCCGAGCAACACCCCCACGGCCGGCATGGCCGCCATCACACCGATGGCGAACGAGCCATAACCCCAGCCCTCCAGGCGCAGCGACACCAACGGCATGCTCACGCCCAGGGCCAGGCCGACGCTCAGGACAGACGCCAGCACGGCGAAATAGGTTGCCCAACGCATTTCCACGCTCCTGTGGACAGTTATCAATCTCAACCATCACCCAAAACACTGTGGGAGCGAGCTTGCTCGCGATGGCGGCGCAACATTCAACAAGGTCGTCGACTGTCGTACCGCTATCGCGAGCAAGCTCGCTCCCACAGAGGGAATCAGCGCTGCATGAGACCCCGGACAGGATCCGGGGCCGTCACTGTCAGAGCTTGATCCAGGTCGACTTCAGCTCGGTGTATTTGTCGAACGCATGCAGCGACTTGTCGCGACCGTTGCCCGACTGCTTGAAACCACCGAACGGTGCGGTCATGTCGCCGCCGTCGTACTGGTTGACCCATACGCTGCCGGCACGCAGGGCCTTGGCGGTCAGGTGAGCCTTGGAGATATCCTTGGTCCATACCGCTGCGGCCAGGCCATACGGCGTGTCGTTGGCGATCTCGATGGCCTGTTCGGCGGTGTCGAAGGCGATGACCGACAACACCGGGCCGAAAATCTCTTCCTGGGCAATTTTCATGGCGTTGCTCACGCCGTCGAAAATCGTCGGTTCGACGTACGTGCCGCCGGTTTCCTCAAGGATGCGCTTACCACCGGCCACCAGTTTGGCGCCGTCGCTATGGCCAGCCTCGATGTAGGACAGCACAGTGTTCATCTGCTGGGTATCGACCAGGGCACCAACGTTGGTGGCCGGGTCCAGGGGATTGCCCGGCTTCCAGCCCTTGAGGGCTTCGATCACCAGCGGCAGGAACGTGTCCTTGATGGAGCGCTCCACCAACAGCCGCGAGCCGGCGGTGCAGACTTCGCCCTGGTTGAAGGCGATGGCGCTGGCAGCGGATTCGGCGGCGGCTTGCAGGTCCGGGGCATCGGCGAACACGATGTTCGGGCTCTTGCCGCCGGCTTCCAGCCAGATGCGCTTCATGTTGGATTCGCCGGAATAGATCATCAGTTGCTTGGCGATCTTGGTGGAGCCGGTGAACACCAGCGTATCGACGTCCATATGCAGGGCCAGGGCCTTGCCGACGGTGTGGCCGTAGCCTGGCAACACGTTCAGCACGCCTTTCGGAATGCCGGCCTCGATCGCCAGCGCAGCGATACGGATGGCGGTCAGCGGGGATTTTTCCGACGGCTTGAGCACCACCGAGTTACCAGTGGACAGCGCTGGGCCGAGCTTCCAGCAGGCCATCATCAACGGGAAGTTCCAGGGCACGATAGCCCCCACGACACCCACCGGCTCACGGGTCACCAGGCCCAGTTGATCGTGCGGGGTGGCCGCCACTTCGTCGTAGAGCTTGTCGATGGCTTCACCGCTCCAGCTCAACGCCTGGGCCGCGCCGGGCACGTCGATGTTCAGCGAATCGCTGATCGGTTTGCCCATGTCCAGGGTTTCCAGCAGCGCCAGTTCCTCGGCATGCTGCTTGAGCAAGCCGGCGAAACGGATCATGGTGGTTTTGCGCTTGCTTGGCGCCAGGCGCGACCAGACGCCGGAGTTGAAGGTGGCGCGGGCATTTTCGACGGCACGCTGGGCGTCGGCCACGTCGCAGCTGGCGATCTTGCCCAGCAGGCGGCCATCGACCGGGCTGAGGCAATCGAACGTTTCGCCGGACACCGCATCGGTGTACTCACCGTTGATGAAGGCGCGGCCTTCGATCTTCAGGTCGCGGGCGCGTTGTTCCCAATCGGTACGAGTCAGGGTGGTCATGCGTGTGTCCTCCTCTTATTGAGTACGAACGCCGCGCAATGCGCAGCGCTCAAAAGAATTCTGCCCGGCCAGCCTGTTTTCGGCGCTGTTTTCGGCATAGGGCACCCGCCACCCTAAACCAGCGGCCGGTCATGTTTCAATATATTTGACACAACGGCGGCATACGGCCTTGCGATGTTCGTTTTAATAAACATAGACTCGAGGCCTTCCAAGCGATCACTGGGGATCAACCGCATGAGCATTCAGGACATCGTCGACTTCAGCCAGGCCAATACCACCGCCGAGCGTTATCGCCCGGACCCGGCCAAAGTGTTCAAGGGCGATCCCGAGCAAACCGTGTTCAACCACTACAGCAGCCCCTGTGGGCAAATGAACGCTGGCGTATGGGAAGGCGCCGTCGGCCAATGGACGGTCAATTACACCGAGCATGAATACTGCGAGATCGTCCAGGGCGTTTCCGTGCTGCGGGACAACGATGGCAACGCCAAGACCCTGCGGGCCGGCGACCGCTTCGTGATCCCGGCCGGGTTCAAGGGCACCTGGGAAGTGCTCGAGCCTTGCCGCAAGATCTACGTGGTGTTCGAGCAGAAGGCCTGAGCACGACTGAAAAAGCAGCTGACACTCTAGCGCTGGTCAATAACCCGCGAAGCAGATGAGACTGTTCGCGGGCGTCACACATTTTATCGTCGCGACGGCTACGCACAGGACGTGCGGCCAACCCGACGGGTGAGCGCCCTGACCTATCAATATTTGCAAGGAGGCAAACATGCCCGTCTTACCCGATCAATGCGACCTGGCCATCGCCCAATACACCATCGGCCAAAAATGCACCCCCGAACTGCTCGAAGAGGTTCGTGCCTTGGCCAATGGGGCTCCCGTACGCGCTACGGGGCCGAAGTATCCTTCGAGCTGGGACCTGCGTCCGCGACGCATCAACCTGCACACCGATGCCAACAGGATCATTGTCAGCATCCACTGCGGTTGACCCCTCTCGTTGCTGCTGACCACGAAACCTGAGCAACAAAAAAGGCCCGTATCTCGCGATACGGGCCTTTTTCGTAAGAGGGAAAAATCAATTACTTGATTTTGCCTTCCTTGTAGATCACGTGCTTGCGAACAACCGGATCATATTTCTTGATCTCGATTTTGTCCGGGGTAGTACGCTTGTTCTTGTCGGTAGTGTAGAAGTGACCAGTACCGGCGCTCGAGATCAAACGAATCAATTCACGCATGATTAGCTCCCTTAAACCTTGCCATCGCGACGAAGTTCGGCCAGCACGACACTGATGCCACGCTTGTCGATGATACGCATGCCCTTGGCAGATACGCGCAGACGCACAAAACGTTTCTCTTCTTCAACCCAGAAGCGGTGATGCTGCAGGTTCGGCAGGAAACGACGACGGGTTTTGTTGTTTGCGTGGGAAATGTTATTCCCAGTCACCGGACCCTTACCGGTAACTTGACAGACTCTCGACATGCCTCAGCCCTCTAAAACCACATGCCCAACCCGGCATGGGTTGGCCGCTTAATCTCTCAGTCATTTGGCGCCAGGCGCCGCGTTTCTTTAAGGGTCTTACCGGCTACACCTACAGTGAAGGAACCGGGCCCCTAGAAAAGAGCGCTGCTTTATACCAGAAAGACCACAGCGCAACAACAGCCGATGTGATTTGTCTTCCTGGAGAAACGTCGGCTCACCGCCCCGGACGGCTGGGGCAGAGGCTGGCACGGCCCCTGACCGCTCGTCGCTGCACGCAGGTTTTTTTCACGTGCGACAGGTTCTGGCCACCCATCCCGTCGCCGCAGAGTGCCGGAAAATGCAAAAAGGGGATAGTCATTTGGCAGCGAGCCCACTAGGGTAGGCTTTTTCCAGACTGCACTCGCAGATGGGCCTTCGACTTGCACAGGAAACCGACCATGCGCCTCGCTGCCCTACCGTTGTTGCTCGCCCCTCTGCTGATCACCCCGCAGGCCTGGGCCGCCGCCCTGAGCGTCTGCACCGAAGCCAGCCCGGAAGGGTTCGATGTCGTCCAGTACAACTCCCTGACCACCACCAACGCCTCCGCCGACGTGCTGATGAACCGCCTGGTGGATTTCGATACCGCCAGCGGCAAAGTGGTCCCCAGCCTGGCCGAGCGCTGGGAAATCTCTACCGATGGCCTGACCTACGTGTTCAAGCTGCGGCCACAGGTCAAGTTCCATCACACCGAGTACTTCACGCCGCGCCGCGACCTGACCGCCGAGGACGTGAAGTTCAGCTTCGAGCGCATGCTCGACCCGGCGAACCCGTGGCACAAGGTTGCGCAAAGCGGCTTCCCCCACGCCCAGTCCATGCAATTGCCGGCGCTGATCAAGAAAATCGACGCCCTGGACCCGCTGACCGTGCGTTTCACCCTCGATCACGCCGATTCGACCTTCCTGGCAACGTTGAGCATGGGCTTTGCCTCCATCTATTCGGCCGAATACGCCGATCAGCTGATGCAGGCCGGCACGCCGGAAAAACTCAACAACCAGCCGATCGGCACCGGCCCGTTCATCTTCAACCGGTTCCAAAAGGACGCCTCGATCCGCTACAAGGCCAACGACGCCTATTTCGGCGGCAAGCCCAAAGTGGACCCGCTGGTCTTCGCTATCACGCCGGATGCCAATGTGCGCCTGCAGAAACTGCGCCGCAACGAATGCCAGATCGCCTTGTCGCCCAAGCCGCTGGACGTGCAGGCCGCCCGGCAGGAATCGACCCTGAGCGTGGCCCAGACCGACGCCTTCATGACCGCGTTCGTGGCGATCAACAGCCAGCATCCGCCACTGGACAAGCCTGAGGTGCGACAAGCCATCAACCTGGCCTTCGACAAGGCCAGCTACCTCAAGACCGTCTTCGAAGGCACCGCAGAAGCCGCCAACGGCCCCTACCCGCCCAACACCTGGAGCTACGCCAAAAGTCTGCCCGGCTACACCCACGACCCAGCGAAGGCCCGCGACCTGCTGGCCAAGGCCGGCTTGAAGGAAGGCTTCCAGACCACCATCTGGACCCGCCCTTCCGGCAGCCTGCTGAACCCCAACCCCAGCGTTGGCGCCCAGCTGCTGCAATCCGACCTGGCGCAGATCGGCATCCAGGCGGAAATCCGCGTGATCGAATGGGGCGAACTGATCCGCCGCGCCAAGGCCGGCGAACATGACCTGCTGTTCATGGGCTGGGCCGGCGACAACGGCGATCCGGACAACTTCCTCACCCCGCAGTTTTCCTGCGCGGCGCTCAAGTCTGGCACCAACTTCGCCCGCTACTGCAACCCGGACCTGGACAAACTGATCAGCGCCGGCAAGACCACCGGCGAACAAGGCGTGCGTGCCAAGCTCTACGAGCAGGCCCAGGCCCAGATCCAGCAGCAGGCCCTGTGGCTGCCCCTGGCGCACCCCACCGCCTTCGCACTGACCCGCAAGGATGTGCAGGGTTATGCGGTGAGCCCGTTTGGACGGCAGGATTACTCCAAGGTCAGCCTCAAGTAACCCCGGCCCACAGCGCCCTCCTGTGGAGGCCTGTGGGAGCAAAGCTTGCTCGCGATAGCGGTTTTACAGCCAACAGAAGTGTTGTCTGTGTCGACGTCATCGCGAGCAAGCTTTACTCCCACAAGGGATTATTCAAGCATGACCCTGGCTACATCCACCCATACTCCGCCATCGACAGCGGCTCCCCATCGCCAACAATGAAGTGGTCGAGCACCCGCACGTCGATCAGTTCCAGGGCCTCCTGGAGCCGCTCGGTGAGCACCCGGTCGGCCTGGCTGGGCTCGGTGTTGCCGGAGGGGTGGTTGTGGCACAGGATCAACGCAGCGGCGTTGTGGGCCAGCGCGCGCTTGACCACCTGCCGGGGATGGACACTGGCGCTGTCGATAGAACCGCGAAACAGCGCCTCGAAGGTCAGCACCTGGTGCTTGGAGTTGAGAAACAGGCAACCGAACACTTCGTGGGGTTCGTGACGCAGCATGGACTTGAGGTATTCACGAACCGCGAACGGGCTTTCCAGCATGGTCTTTTCCCGCGCCCGTTCAGCCAAATGCCGCCGACTCATTTCCTGAGCCGCCTGCAGTTGGGCAAACTTCGCCGGCCCGAGCCCCATGTGGTTACTGAATGTGATCTGATCCGCTTCAAGCAGCGCGCGCAGGCTGCCAAATTGAATCAACAGTTGTCGCGCCAGATCCACCGCGCTTTTGCCGGACACGCCGGTTCGTAAAAAAATCGCCAGCAGCTCGGCGTCCGAAAGACTCCCCGCCCCCAGCGCCAATAACCTCTCCCGCGGCCGCTCGGCCACAGGCCAATCGCGAATACTCATGGCATCTCCCTGATTGTGGGCGCCGCTGTTCCGTAGCGGTCGCTGTGATATCGTAGCCCATCTTTTTTGCAGGCGATTTGCACCCTGGCAGCTGCTGCCAAGGGGTTCGCCTTGCACTGACCACTGAAATCGAAAGGCAGGCCTATGCAGCGGCTGTATCGGAAACGCATCGTTCTGGGCGTCGGCGGCGGCATTGCCGCCTACAAGAGCGCCGAGCTGGTTCGCCGACTCATCGACCAGGGCGCGGAAGTACGGGTCGTCATGACCCGTGGCGGCAGCGAGTTCATTACCCCACTGACCATGCAAGCCTTGTCGGGGCACCCGGTCCATCTGGACTTGCTCGACCCGGCGGCCGAAGCCGCCATGGGCCATATCGAACTGGCCAAGTGGGCCGACCTGGTGCTGATCGCCCCGGCCACGGCCGACCTGATCGCCCGCCTGGCCCAAGGCATCGCCGACGACCTGTTGACCACCCTGGTGCTCGCCACCGACGCCGTGGTCGCCGTCGCACCCGCCATGAACCAGGCCATGTGGCGCGACCCGGCCACCCAGGCCAACCTGCAATTGCTGGAAAGCCGCGCCCTGAAAGTCTTCGGCCCGGCCTCCGGCGGCCAGGCCTGCGGCGATGTCGGCATGGGGCGCATGCTCGAAGCCACGGACCTGGCCCAGTGCGCCGCCGACTGCTTCCAGCGCCAGGCCCTGACCGGCAAGCACGTGCTGATCACCGCCGGGCCGACCCAGGAAAACATCGACCCGGTGCGCTACATCACCAACCACAGCTCCGGAAAAATGGGCTTCGCCCTGGCCGAAGCCGCCGTGGAAGCCGGCGCCCGGGTGACGCTGATCACCGGCCCCGTGCACCTGCCAACCCCGGACCGGGTCACGCGCATCGACGTGGTCAGTGCCCGGGACATGCTCGCGGCCTGTGAAGCGGCCATCCCCTGCGACCTGTTCATCGCCTCGGCTGCGGTAGCGGACTACCGCCCCGAAGTCGTAGCCCCGCAAAAATTGAAGAAAGACCCTACAAGCGGCGACGGCCTGCTACTACAAATGGTGCGCAACCCGGACATCCTGGCCAGCATCGCCACCCGCCCCGACCGTCCGTTCAGTGTCGGCTTCGCCGCCGAGACCGAACACCTGCTCGATTACGCCGCCCGCAAGCTCAAGGACAAGAACCTCGACTTGATCGTCGCCAACGATGTCGCCAATCCGAGCATCGGCTTCAACAGCGAAGAAAACGCCTGCAGCGTGATCGACCGCCAGTTGCACGCCACGCTTTTCGCCCAGACCAGCAAGAGCAAGATTGCCCGCCAGCTGATCACTTTTATCGCCGAACGTCTGAACCAGGTTTAATTTTCATGCACGCCTTACAAGCCAAGATTCTCGATCCACGCATTGGTAGCGAATTCCCGCTGCCGCAATACGCCACACCGGGCTCCGCCGGCCTCGACCTGCGGGCGATGCTCAAGCAGGACACGATCCTGGAACCAGGCCAGACCCTGCTGATTCCTACCGGCCTGTCGGTGTACATCGGCGACCCGGGCCTGGCCGCGCTGATCCTGCCGCGCTCGGGCCTGGGCCACAAGCACGGCATCGTGCTGGGCAACCTGGTGGGCCTGATCGATTCCGACTACCAGGGCGAACTGATGGTGTCGTGCTGGAACCGCGGCCAAACGGCTTTCAACATTGCCGTGGGCGAGCGCATCGCGCAGTTGGTGCTGGTGCCGGTGGTCCAGGCCCACTTCGAACTGGTCGAGGAATTCGACGAGAGCCAGCGCGGCGCCGGTGGTTTCGGGCACTCCGGCAGCCATTGACCGTGCGGTTCCGGGCCGGGCGTCCTGCCCGGCCCGTTTGTTAAGCTTCTGTTTCAGGACAAAAAATGCGCAATGGCTTTCTGCTAGGTTTCCCATCCGGAATCAATGTATTAGGCGAGCGAGGCCGGGGTAACGCTGTCTCATGGCAATTTCCCACCACGAACTCTCTGTCAAAAACGCCGTCATACCCTTCAGCTTGAGCCTGCCGACGCCCCGTGTCGGCCTGTCCAGTCACTTTCCTGATAGAGCGCCCCGCCCATGAACACCCCAGCCGCAATCGCCCCGATCTTCCCTGATAGCATCTTCCGCGCCTACGACATCCGTGGCGTGGTACCGGAAACCCTCACCGCCGAAACCGCCTACTGGATCGGCCGCGCCATTGGCTCCCAGAGCCTGGCCCAGGGTGAACCGAACGTGTGCGTCGGCCGCGACGGCCGCTTGTCGGGCCCCGAGCTGGTCGAACAATTGATCAAAGGCGTTGCCGACAGCGGCTGCCACGTCAGCGACGTGGGCCTGGTGCCCACGCCTGCGCTGTACTACGCCGCCAACGTGCTGGCCGGCAAGTCCGGGGTCATGCTCACCGGCAGCCACAACCCGTCGAACTACAACGGCTTCAAGATCGTCATCGCCGGCGACACCCTCGCCAACGAGCAGATCCAGGCCCTGCACACCCGCCTCAAGACCAACGACCTGAGCAGCGGCCAGGGCAGCGTGACCAAGGTCGACATCCTCGAGCGCTACAACGACGAGATCGTCAAGGACGTGAAGCTCGCCCGACGCCTGAAAGTGGTGGTCGACTGCGGCAACGGCGCGGCCGGCGTGATCGCTCCGCAACTGATCGAAGCCCTGAACTGCGAAGTCATCCCGCTGTTCTGCGACGTGGACGGCAACTTCCCTAACCACCACCCGGACCCGGGCAAACTGGAAAACCTGCAAGACCTGATCGCCAAGGTCAAGGAAACCAACGCCGACCTGGGCCTGGCCTTCGACGGCGACGGCGACCGCGTCGGCGTGGTGACCAATACCGGCAGCGTGGTGTTCCCTGACCGCCTGCTGATGCTGTTCGCTCGCGACGTGGTGGCGCGCAATCCGAATGCCGAAATCATCTTCGACGTTAAATGCACCCGTCGCCTGGTCCCGCTGATCAAGGAATATGGCGGCCGCCCGCTGATGTGGAAAACCGGTCATTCGTTGATCAAGAAAAAAATGAAACAGAGCGGCGCCCTGCTGGCCGGTGAAATGAGCGGCCACATCTTCTTCAAGGAGCGCTGGTTCGGTTTCGACGACGGTATCTACAGCGCCGCGCGCCTGCTGGAGATCCTCAGCAAGGAAAAATCCACGGCCGAAGAACTGTTCGCGACCTTCCCGAACGATATTTCTACGCCGGAAATCAATATCCATGTGACCGAAGAGAGCAAATTCAGCATCATTGATGCACTGCACGACGCCCAGTGGGGCGAAGGCGCCGAACTGACCACCATCGACGGTGTACGGGTCGACTACCCACAAGGCTGGGGCCTGGTCCGCGCATCCAACACCACCCCGGTGCTGGTGCTGCGTTTCGAGGCCGACAACGAAGCCGAACTGCAGCGCATCAAGGACGTGTTCCACGCCCAACTCAAACGTGTTGCACCTGATCTCCAACTACCGTTTTGATTTTTTGAAGCACTACCGGAGCCCTGAATGACCCTCGAACGCGAAGCCGCCGCCAACACCGCCAAGGTCCTGTCCGAAGCGTTGCCTTACATCCGACGCTACGTCGGCAAGACCCTGGTGATCAAATACGGCGGCAACGCGATGGAAAGCGAGGAGCTGAAAACCGGCTTCGCCCGCGACATCGTGCTGATGAAGGCCGTGGGCATCAACCCGGTGGTGGTCCACGGCGGCGGCCCGCAAATCGGCGACCTGCTCAAGCGCCTGTCCATCGAGAGCCACTTCATCGACGGCATGCGCGTGACTGACGCGCAAACCATGGATGTGGTGGAAATGGTCCTCGGCGGCCAGGTCAACAAGGACATCGTCAACCTGATCAACCGCCATGGCGGCAGCGCCATTGGCCTGACGGGCAAGGACGCCGAGCTGATCCGGGCGAAGAAACTCACCGTCACCCGCCAGACGCCGGAGATGACCCAGCCGGAAATCATCGACATCGGTCATGTGGGCGAAGTGGTCGGCATCAACACCGACCTGCTGAACCTGCTGGTCAAGGGCGACTTCATCCCGGTGATCGCGCCAATCGGCGTGGGCGCCAACGGTGAGTCGTACAACATCAACGCCGACCTGGTGGCGGGCAAGGTTGCCGAGGCACTGAAAGCTGAAAAGCTGATGCTGCTGACCAACATCGCCGGCCTGATGGACAAGACCGGCAAGGTCCTGACCGGGTTGTCGACCCAGCAGGTAGATGACCTGATCGCCGATGGCACCATCTACGGCGGCATGCTGCCGAAGATCCGTTGCGCGCTGGAAGCGGTACAGGGCGGCGTCGGCAGCTCGCTGATCATCGACGGCCGGGTGCCGAATGCGATTCTGCTGGAGATCTTCACCGATACGGGTGTGGGTACGTTGATCAGCAATCGCAAGCGTCCTTAAGCGTTACCGGTAAAAAAAGACCCCGCTCAACCTGGTTGAGCGGGGTCTTTTTTTGTCTGGCTACTGTGGGAGCGAGCTTGCTCGCGATAGCAGTGGGTCAGTCAATAGTAATGCTGAGGATAAGCCGCCATCGCGAGCAAGCTCGCTCCCACAGGGCTTGGCGCAAGCCTTTTAGACACCGAACTGCGCGCGATAAGCCTCAACCGCCGGCAAATGCTGCTTGAGCTGCGGGTCGTCGGCCAAAAACTCCAGCACCTGGTTCAGCGACACGATGCTGATCACCGGAATACCGAAATCGCGCTCCACTTCCTGGATCGCCGACAACTCACCGTTGCCACGCTCCTGACGGTTCAGGGCGATCAGCACCCCGGCCGCCTTGGCACCTTCCTGGGAAGCGATGATCTGCATCACTTCGCGAATGGCGGTGCCGGCGGTGATCACGTCGTCGATGATCAACACATCGCCGGTCAGCGGCGCGCCGACCAGACTGCCGCCTTCGCCGTGGGCCTTGGCTTCCTTGCGGTTGAAACACCAAGGCAGGTCGCGGTCATGGTGTTCGGCCAGGGCGACGGCGGTGGTGGCGGCCAAGGGGATGCCTTTGTAGGCCGGGCCGAACAATACGTCGAACGGGATGCCGCTCTCGACGATGGCCGCCGCATAGAAACGGCCCAACTGCGCCAGGGCGGTTCCGCTGTTGAACAGGCCCGCATTGAAGAAGTACGGGCTGGTGCGCCCGGACTTGAGGGTGAATTCACCGAAGCGCAAAACGCCGCGATCGATGGCAAAACGAATGAAATCGCGCTGATACGCCTGCATGAAAAAAGCCTCAAATACCGCGGATTTAGCTAAATAGGTACACGGCGTGTATCATACACGCACGTGATTTTTGGGGCCATTTATGCGGATCATCAGTGTGAACGTCAATGGTATTCAGGCTGCAGTGGAGCGTGGTTTGCTCAGTTGGCTGCAAGCACAGAATGCCGACGTCATCTGCCTGCAGGACACCCGCGCCTCCGCCTTTGAACTGGACGATGCAGCCTTCCAACTGGATGGTTACTTCCTTTATGCCTGCGATGCCGAAGTCCCCGCCCAGGGTGGCGTGGCTTTGTACTCGCGGCTGCAACCGAAGGCTGTCATCAACGGTCTCGGTTTCGAGACGGCGGACCGCTACGGGCGCTACCTGCAAGCCGATTTCGACAAGGTCAGCATCGCGACCTTACTGCTCCCTTCGGGGCAGAACGGCGATGAAGATTTGAATCAGAAATTCAAGTTGATGGACGACTTCGCCCGTTACCTGGATAAACAGCGGCGCAAACGTCGCGAGTACATCTATTGTGGCTCGCTGTACGTGGCGCAACAGAAGCTGGATATCAAGAACTGGCGCGACAGCCAGCAATCTCCTGGTTTCCTGGCGCCGGAACGGGCCTGGATGGACGAAATCATTGGCAACATGGGCTATGTCGATGCCCTGCGTGAAGTCAGCCGCGAAGGCGACCAGTACAGCTGGTGGCCGGACAACGAGCAGGCCGAAATGCTCAACCTCGGTTGGCGTTTCGACTACCAGTTGCTGACGCCAGGGCTGCGCCGCTTCGTACGCAGCGCCCGCTTGCCGCGCCAGCCACGGTTCTCGCAGCATGCGCCGCTGATCGTGGATTACGACTGGACGCTGACGATCTGAATGTCGTTTGCGCAGCCACAAAAAAACCGACAGAGATGTCGGTTTTTTTGTGGCCACTGAAAATCAACTGTGGGAGCGAGCTTGCTCGCGATGACGGTGGATCAGCCAACATCAATGCTGAATGACACATCGCCATCGGAAGCAGGCTCGCTCCCACAAAGGAACCTGATTGATCGTTATTTGACCAACCGCCAGGTAAACGGATACCGATACGGCTGCCCTTCATTGGCCTTCACGCCACCTATGATGGTCAGCACCAGTGCACCGATGGCCACCAGGCCGAACAGGAAGAAGCCAATCACCACGATCATCAGCAGCAGGCAGATCGCCGAAGCAATCGCCACGGTGATCTGGAAGTTCAGCGCTTCCTTGCCCTGGGCATCGATGAACGGGTCGGATTCACGCTTGAGCTGCCAGAGCACCAACGGCCCGATCAACGTGCCAAACGGAATCCAGATCCCCAACAAGGCGGACAGGTGACAAAACATTGCCCATTGACGCGCCTCTTTGCTCGGCTGGGGCAGCAGGATTTGTTCATCACTCATGACGCTCTCCTTGTTGTCTTGAAGCAGGGATCGATCAGTCAGCCAACGCGGCCTTTTGCAATTCGAAGATCTCGTTCATGCCTTTCTTCGCCAACTCCAGCATAGCGTTCAAATCTTCCGGCTGGAACGGCGCGCCTTCGGCGGTACCCTGGACTTCGATGAAACCGCCGGCACTGGTCATGACCACGTTCAGGTCGGTCTCGGCGGCGGAGTCTTCCAGGTAATCCAGGTCCAGCACCGGCTCGCCTTGGTACATGCCCACGGACACAGCGGCGATCATTTGCTTGAGCGGGTCGCCGCCCTTGAGGCCGCCGCGCTTCTTGATCACTTTCAAGGCATCGACCAGCGCAACCATGGCCCCGGTGATGGAGGCCGTACGGGTGCCGCCATCGGCCTGGATCACGTCGCAATCGACATACAGCGTCACGTCGCCCAGCTTGGACATGTCCAGCGCAGCGCGCAGCGAGCGGCCGATCAGCCGTTGGATTTCCAGGGTACGACCGCCCTGCTTGCCACGGCTGGCCTCACGCTGGTTCCGCTCACCGGTGGCGCGCGGCAGCATGCCGTATTCGGCGGTCAGCCAGCCCTGGCCCTGGCCCTTGAGGAACCGTGGCACGCCATTTTCGACGCTGACGGTGCAGATGACCTTGGTATCACCGAACTCGACCAGTACAGATCCCTCGGCGTGTTTGGTGTAGTTGCGGGTAATGCGGATCGAGCGAAGCTGATCGGCAGCGCGACCACTTGGACGTTTCATAGGGAACACCTGTACAGAGGACGGAAAACTGCCTGGCATTATAGAGCCGTGAACCGTCAGAGGGCAGTTAAAACGTCGCGCAGCGCTAAAAAGCGGGCGCGGGTGGGGGCCCTCAAAGCCCCGGCCGACGGGCTGCGGCGCTTTGTTACCGGAGCTGTTTGGGCGCTTGCGTCCCACTGCGCTACAATCCTGCGCCTTTGCTGCCCTCGGGCTTTTATCTACAGATCCCAGGCCCACGACCACCGTCGTGCCGGCCTGCATTGCGAGGAACCCCCATGGTGCACAGCATGACCGCCTTCGCCCGCGTCGAAAAAGCCGGCGCCCAAGGCACGCTGAGCTGGGAACTGCGCTCGGTCAACAGCCGTTACCTGGAGCCGCACCTGCGCTTGCCCGAGTCCTTCCGCGACCTGGAAGGCGGTGTGCGCGAAGCGCTGCGCCAGGGCCTGTCCCGGGGCAAACTGGAATGCACCCTGCGTTTCACCGAAGAAAATACCGGCAAGACCCTGCAAGTGGACCGCGAGCGCGCCGCGCAACTGGTCGCTGCCGCCGAAACCGTCGCCAGCCTGATCAAGAACCCCGCCGCCCTGAACCCGCTGGAAGTCCTGGCCTGGCCCGGCGTGCTGGTGGGTGACGCGAGCGACCCGCAAGCGCTGAACGCCGAGGCGCTGGCGCTGTTCAACCAAGGCTTGCAAGAACTCAAGGCCGGTCGCGAGCGTGAAGGCGCGGAGCTGGCCCGGCTGATCAACGAGCGCCTGACCTCCATTGAAGAAGACGTCAGCACCCTGCGTGAGCTGGTCCCGCAGATGCTCGCCACCCAGCGCCAGAAAGTCCTCGACCGCTTCGCCGACATGAAGGCCGAACTGGACCCGCAACGGCTGGAACAGGAAATGGTCATGCTCGCGCAAAAGAGCGACGTGGCCGAAGAACTGGATCGCCTGAGCACTCACATCATCGAAGTTCGCCGGGTGCTCAAGTCCGGCGGCGCGGCCGGGCGCCGCCTCGACTTCCTGATGCAGGAGCTCAACCGCGAAGCCAATACACTGGGCTCCAAAGCCTTCGACCCGCGCAGCACCCAGGCGGCGGTCAACCTCAAGGTGTTGATCGAACAAATGCGCGAACAAGTGCAGAACATTGAGTAAGGCTAACCCGACATGACCCACAGCACCGGCACTCTCTACATCATTTCCGCGCCCTCGGGCGCCGGCAAGACCAGCCTGGTCAAGGCCCTGATCGACGCCGAGCCGCAGATCCGCGTCTCGGTCTCGCACACCACCCGTGCCATGCGCCCGGGCGAAGTGAACGGCGTGAACTATCACTTCGTCGACCGCGAAGAATTCGTGAAGATGGCCGAACACGGCGACTTCCTGGAGCGCGCCGAAGTCTTCGGCAACCTCTACGGCACCTCGCAAAGCTATCTGCAGCAGACCCTCGACGAAGGCCATGACCTGATCCTGGAAATCGACTGGCAAGGCGCCGAGCAGGTGCGCAAGCTGATGCCCCAGGCCCGTTCGATCTTCATCCTGCCGCCGAGCCAGCAGGCGTTGCGCCAGCGCCTGACCAATCGCGGCCAGGACAGCGACGAGATCATCGAAGGCCGGATGCGTGAAGCGGTCAGCGAAATGAGCCACTACGTCGACTACGATTACCTGATCATCAACGACGATTTCGCCCACGCGCTGGACGATCTGAAGGCGATTTTCCGCGCCAGCCAGCTGCAGCAGAAACGCCAGCAGCAACGTTTCGGTAAATTATTGGCCGAACTGTTGGGCTGAACAGCCCTTCCCAAAACCGCTGCGACGGCTTTACATTGGTACTCGCAGCGCGCCGAGGGGTTTGGTTAAAAAATCAGCGCTTCCCTAAACGCTGGTGTTTTTTTAAACTGTCGAGTCCGCTCGCCCAACCGGGCAGCGCGCATATTGCATTCGCTCCGAGGAATACCATGGCCCGCGTAACCGTTGAAGACTGCCTAGAACACGTGGAAAACCGCTTTGAGCTGGTCATGCTCTCTACCAAGCGTGCCCGTCAACTGGCCACCGGCGGCAAAGAGCCATTGGTCCAGTGGGAAAACGACAAGCCTACCGTGGTAGCGCTGCGTGAAATCGCCGAGGGCCTGATGAGCTACGAGTTCATCGCCAACGCTGAAATCGTCGAAGACGAACCGCTGTTCGCAGCGTTCGAGGACGAGTCCAACGAGGCGGTCTAAGCCTATGCCTGGTCGACGTAGCACGGCGCGGGGTCACAGCAAACGGCAGGAGTCATCATCATGCCGAGCATAGACGCCCTCGCCGATCGCTTATCGGCCTACCTCGGCACGGACCAGGTCAACCTGGTCCGCCGAGCCTATTTCTACGCCGAACAAGCCCACGACGGCCAACGCCGCCGCAGCGGCGAGGCGTACGTCACGCACCCGCTTGCCGTGGCGAATATTCTTGCCGACATGCACATGGACCATCAGAGCCTGATGGCGGCGATGCTGCATGACGTGATCGAAGACACCGGCATTGCCAAGGAAGCGCTGCAAGCGCAGTTCGGCGAAACCGTGGCCGAACTGGTCGACGGGGTCAGCAAACTGACCCAGATGAACTTCGAGACCAAGGCCGAGGCCCAGGCCGAGAACTTCCAGAAAATGGCCATGGCCATGGCGCGCGACATCCGCGTGATCCTGGTCAAGCTCGCCGACCGCCTGCACAACATGCGCACCCTGGAAGTGCTGTCCGGCGAAAAACGCCGGCGCATCGCCAAGGAAACCCTGGAAATCTACGCCCCCATCGCCAATCGCCTGGGCATGCACGCGATCCGCATCGAGTTCGAAGACCTCGGCTTCAAGGCCATGCACCCGATGCGTTCGGCGCGGATCAACCAGGCCGTCAAGCGCGCCCGGGGCAACCGCAAGGAAATCGTCAACAAGATCGAAGAGTCCCTGAGCCACTGCCTGGCCATCGACGGCATCGAAGGCGAAGTCAGCGGGCGCCAGAAACACCTCTACGGCATCTACAAGAAAATGCGCGGCAAGCGGCGGGCCTTCAACGAGATCATGGACGTCTATGCGTTCCGGATCATCGTCGACAAGGTCGACACCTGCTATCGCGTGCTGGGTGCTGTACATAATTTGTACAAACCGTTGCCGGGGCGCTTCAAGGATTACATCGCGATCCCCAAGGCCAACGGCTACCAGTCGCTGCACACCACGTTGTTCGGCATGCACGGCGTCCCGATCGAAATCCAGATCCGCACCCGTGAAATGGAAGAGATGGCCAACAACGGCATTGCCGCCCATTGGCTCTACAAATCCAGCGGTGACGAACAACCCAAGAGCACCCACGCCCGTGCCCGGCAGTGGGTCAAGGGTGTGCTGGAAATGCAGCAGCGCGCCGGCAATTCCCTGGAATTCATCGAGAGCGTGAAGATCGACCTGTTCCCGGACGAGGTCTATGTCTTCACGCCCAAAGGCCGGATCATGGAGCTGCCCAAAGGCTCCACGGCCGTGGACTTTGCCTATGCGGTGCACACCGACGTTGGCAACAGCTGCATCGCCTGTCGCATCAATCGGCGCCTGGCACCGTTGTCCGAGCCGCTGCAAAGCGGCTCCACGGTGGAAATCGTCAGTGCCCCCGGCGCACGGCCCAACCCGGCATGGCTCAACTTCGTGGTCACCGGTAAGGCCCGTACGCACATCCGGCATGCGTTGAAACTGCAACGCCGCTCCGAATCCATCAGCCTCGGCGAACGCCTGCTGAACAAGGTTTTGAACGGTTTCGACAGCTCCCTGGACAAGATCCCGGGCGAGCGCGTGCAGGTGATGCTCCACGAATACCGCCTCGAATTGATCGAAGACCTGCTCGAAGACATCGGCCTGGGCAATCGCATGGCCTATGTCGTCGCCCGCCGCCTGCTCGGCGAAGGCGAACAACTGCCAAGCCCCGAAGGCCCGCTGGCGATTCGCGGCACCGAAGGCCTGGTGCTCAGCTATGCCAAGTGTTGCACGCCGATCCCGGGCGACCCGATTGTCGGCCACCTGTCCGCTGGCAAGGGGATGGTGGTGCACCTGGACAACTGCCGCAACATCAGCGAAATCCGCCATAACCCGGAAAAATGCATCCAGCTCTCCTGGGCCAAGGATGTCACCGGCGAATTCAACGTCGAGCTGCGGGTCGAGCTGGAGCACCAGCGCGGCCTGATCGCGCTGCTGGCCAGCAGCGTCAACGCCGCCGACGGCAATATCGAAAAAATCAGCATGGACGAGCGCGATGGCCGCATCAGCGTCGTCCAATTGGTGGTCAGCGTGCACGACCGTGTGCACCTGGCCCGCGTGATCAAGAAACTGCGCGCCCTGACCGGCGTTATCCGCATCACCCGCATGCGCGCATAGCGCCTCAATAGCCCTATTCCTTACAAGGAGTCATCAATGACCAAGACCGTTATCACCAGCGACAAGGCCCCAGCCGCCATCGGCACCTACTCCCAGGCGATCAAGGCCGGCAACACCGTGTACATGTCGGGCCAGATCCCGCTGGACCCGAAGACCATGGAGCTGGTGGAAGGCTTCGAAGCCCAGACCGTGCAGGTGTTCGAAAACCTCAAGGCCGTGGCCGAGGCCGCCGGTGGTTCCTTCAAGGACATCGTCAAGCTGAACATCTTCCTCACCGACCTGAGCCACTTCGCCAAGGTCAACGAGATCATGGGCAAGTACTTCGACCAGCCTTACCCTGCCCGCGCCGCCATTGGCGTGGCCGCTCTGCCAAAGGGCGCGCAGGTTGAAATGGATGCCATCCTGGTCATCGAGTAATAAGGTCGGCGCAGCCTCCCCCGCTGCGCCGTTTTCGTCTTGAAAGGATTCCACCATGCGCAAAGCGCTTGCTTTCTCGCTGCTCGCCCTTTTTCTGGGCGGTTGCGCCAGCGACCCTGCCGACCGTGACATCAGCGGCACCTGGATCAATCAGGCGGCCATCGACGCTGCCGCCAAGGGCGGCCCGCTGCGCGAAGCGCTGCAAGGCTATGGCCCGAACCTGGAATGGGACGTCAATACCCGGGCCGGCCAGGCGCGCTACACCAATGGTTTTGAAAACGTCGAAGGCAAACTGCTGGGCGAAGAAGACGGCGCCTGGAAAGTCGATTTCTACGGCAGCTCCGCCAGCGAACTCAAGCGCGACGGCAATCAATTGAGCCAGGCCGCCACCGAGAACGAGCCGCAGCAGGTGTTCGACCGCGCGCAAGTCCAGGTACCGGAAGGCGCACCCATCGGCGCCAGTTTCGAACGCGCGCTGTATGCCGCCTACCTAGGAGGCACCTGGAACATCGCCAGCGGCCCCGGCCAGGGCGCCACCGTGCAATTCCAGCCCGACGGCCAGGTCAGCGGCCTGCCGGGCGCCGACCGTTACGCCCTGTGCCTGGCCGGCGATTGCGCCTCCATGAGCGGCGGCAACGACAACATCTGGCTGCAACAGAACGGCCAGGGCAACACCTGGATCTTTGCCCGTGATGGCAAGAAGCTGGAGATTTTCCAGACCGTGAATGCGGCGCTGGCGGATGAAATGCCGTCGTTCACGCCGGGCAACCGGCAGTGGGTGTTGGAAAAGCAGTAAGTCGGATCTGAGCCCTTCAGACCGAAATCCTCTGCTCGCGATAACGCGGTGAAGCAGCGCTGAACGACGCCCGTTTTGCCTCGAAGAAACCTGACCGCTCCAAGGTATCGGACAACTTCTATAAACCTACCGAAGAGAGTGGTTTCATCTGGCAGCACAATTGAGTTCACAATTGCGAAGCTCTGGAACACGACACCGGCGGTCTGAACGTCCTCGTGTTCAATCAGGCTTGGCGCTTCGGCGGCTTCGCCAGCAAAACGACGATGCTAAAAATCGGCAGCGTCTCCAAGACGTTGGGATCTGTATATGTAGACCTCGATCGCTCGCTCCAGCGCGGCCGTGGTTCGATCATTCAGCTCGATGCGCAACGCCACCGCCCGTTCCACGCCAACCTGCAGGGCCGGGCCGAAGCGGCTGGTGTCCAATCCCAGACGGATGAGCATCTTCTCGACACCGACGGTGGTAACCGTCACGAACTGCTTCACCCCACACCCGAGGGCGAAATTCACAATGGCGTGGATCGCCTGGACAGTGCCTTGGGAGAAACCGAAGCGGTTGTCATGGGGCATCTCGATGGCAAACCGGCTCAACTCCCAGATCGAATCGGAGCACGGCGCAGGTTGTCCGTGCAGCAGTTCGGGAAATGTATGCGCCAACATGTTCGGCCCGGTGGTAGGAAGGATCCGCCAGCAACCGCAGACGTATGCCTGCTCCGCGCTCCGATTGATAATCATGTAATAAGGATCGAGTGCATCGTACCCATCGATTTCCATGTCATTGATCAGCGGTATATCCCACATCTTCTTTTGCTTGAAGATACGCGCCCGAAGTTTGTGCATGTTATTCAGCGCTTGAGGATTGATCTTGTGGCGACGGCCAATGGAAATAAACATGACGGGTATATACCGGCGGATTGAAATATGTCGCACAGCGTATATTCGCAATGAATAAATGAGACCCTCCCCGATCCGGGAGGTAGTGCGGGCCGGACGGATTTGCTAGTTTTTGCCTTTTGAAGGACTCAGCCCGATGAAGCTACTCAACACCTCGACCGTGCGCGAGGTTGCGCGCCAAGCCATCAGCCTGCGCCTGGATCAAAAGCAGAGCCAGACCGAGTTCTGGTCAAGGTTCGGCATCAGCCAGGCCTGCGCCAGTCGTATCGAATGCACCAGCCAGGTCCCCGCCCCGGTTTACATTCTGTTGCGCCTCTACTTGAGCGGGCGCCTGCAGGAGAGCGACCTGGCCCAGCGTCCACAGTGACGCTCAAGGCGTGATCGATTTCTGCTGGATAGCCTTGAGCACTGCCATCTGGCGCGAGCTGACCTGAAACTTGCGGCGAATGTTCTTGAAATGGAAGTCGATTGCCGAGGTTGTACAAGAGAGGATCATCGCGATCTCCCAAGTCGTCTTGCCCGCCGCGCTCCATTGCAGCACCTCTTTCTCCCGTTTCGTCACATGCACCGGTGCATGGTGTTCAGCCTGGGCCTTGAGGACCCGCTCGATGACGTAGTCACGCAGCATTGTCGCCAGGGGCAAGGTTTCGATCATGGCACGGGTGGCTCGGGCGCCGTGTTCGGAGTGCTTGAGACAGAGCATACCCGCCTCCCCCCGTGGGCCATGCAGGGGCAGCGCCAGTCCGCGCTGGAGCCCATACATGGCAGCCTCTTCAAAGAACGCCGATTCCGAGGGCCGACGGTAATTTTCACGATTCCAGAGCAACGGCTGGTTCAGGTTCAGGCAATGCTGGACGATCGGGTCAACCGCCACATAGCCCTGGGCGTCGTAACGTTTGCGCCAGGCGCCGGGATAGTCACTGTGGATCAGCACCTGCTGGTTCATGGCAGCGGGGCCGGGCTTGAGGCCCAACAGGAAGTTCGCGTAGCCCAGCTTGCGGGTCAGCGTCTTCAACCCTGCCAGCCAATCCTCGAAGCACTCCGTTTCGCTGAGTTGTATCAGCTCATCCATTGCCAGCACAGCCATTCCCTTCCTTGTGACACCGCTCGACGGTGCTCTCATCCTGAGACAGCACGTGAGGGAAACCGCCCCCCTCGCAAAAGTGGGGCGATAAGATAGAGATATGGCGCTTTGAAATCAATGTGCGAGCGAGGCCCTCTGGCAAAGGCTCACGCGCGAGATGGGACAGGCGTTTTTCTGCCCAGGCGGATCAGCTCGTTGGAGAAACACAAACCGATGATGATCAGTGCCGCGCCCGCGTACAGACTTTCGCGAGGCACCTCATTGAGCACCACAAACGCCAGCAGGGCGGCGAACAGCGGTTCGGTCAGCTCCAAGGCCTGCACCTGGGAGGGCTTGAGGTATTCGATGGCCTTGGTGGTGCAGAAAAAGCCGAGAATGGTCGGCAACGCGGCCAGCGCCAGCAGCGCGGCAACCGCCAGGGACGACAGCTCACCGATCACGAAACCATCGGCCGCGGCCGGCATCAACAAGTACAGGCTGCCGAAAAACAGCAGTTGACGGGTGAAGTGCAACCCACCGGACACGCCCATCCGCTTCATGGCGACCGAAAACGCCCCGTAGCCGCAACCCGCCATGGAAGCCAGCGCAGCGCCTTGGAGAGTGAAGCCCTGCCGCAGGTCGGCACCGAAGATCACCGCGATCCCGGCGATAGCCAGGGCCGCGCCCACGGTGGCGTTGGCGGTGATGGCGTCCTTGAGGAATATGCGGCCGAGCACGATGGAGGAGATGGATGCGCTGGCCATCAACATCACGACCACGCCCGCCGCGGCGTAATGCCGATAGGCAGATGTTTCGAAGTGGAACAGCACGAAGATACCGAGGAACGCACAGATCGCCGCCTGGGTCCATTTGGCCGTCGTCGCCGGACGCTTGAGAAACAGCAGCAAAGCCGAGAGCAGCAGACAACCCAGGACCGTCTTTATGACGGCGACACTGCTGGCGGTAAAGCCATTGCTCATGAGCACTTTGCTGAGCACGCCGATCGTGGCGTTAAGTGCGGCGGCGGAGAGTGCAAAGATAACGCCTTTGCTGAAACTAGCTTGCATTGATGACGGTCCCTGTCGCTGGTAGGTCGTTCGATAAAATGTCGGCCCACATCGACGGCGCGAAATTGGAGGATATGAAGATCCCGCCAAACCCCGCATTCGTTGTGGCGTATGCCGCGTCGCAGAGCAGGATCCGATGAGCCTTCTTGAGGTTCCAGTACGGAATGGCAGGGAAGAGATGGTGGATCAGGTGGAAGTTCTCTCCATGCATGGCCGTGAAGAAATGCTCGAGCGGATGGCTGAAGCGGTTTCGGGTGGCCTGCAGATCGCTCTTGGCTTGGGCGATCATCGGGTAATGCTCGGCGAGCTCGATGAACCAAGTCAAGGCCTGGAAGGTACTGAGGTAGGGCAAGAGCCAGTAGAGGACATAGCCCTTGGCGCCGAACAGCATCGTCAGGCCCACGCCGAGCAGGCCCTGGCAGGCGAGCACCGCAAACAGCTCACGCTTGCTGGGGCTGCGGATCAGTCGGTTGACCAGCAGATACTTCAAGCTCTGCGGTGCGCCCAGGAATAGCAGCGGCCTGATGAGATGCGCAAGCGCGAACCTGGCCGTCGAGCGCGCCTCGAACACCCCGGACTGCTGATAGTACCGATAGTCGGGATCGCGCTCCGGGTCACCCAACTTGTGGTGGTGATCCAGGGTGTGGGAGCGCTTGTAGCTGGCCCAGCCCTGGAAAATCAGGTAACCCGAGCACCAGGTGCCGAGGAATTTTTCCAGCCGTTTACTGCGGCACAGCGCACCATGCGCCGCTTCGTGCAGCAGCGTGGCCAATGCCCGTTGTCGTGAACCGATCAGCAGGATGGACAACGGCAGCAGCCAGGGACTGGACTCGCCCAGATAGATCGCCAAGCTGATCCAGAACAGGTTCTGCAGCAACGCGAGGGGGCCATGGTAATTGTCGTAGCGGTACAACTGCTTGATCTGGTCCTTGATCTCTTTCGAGAACCGGTGTCTGGGTAACATCGATGATCCTGTTTCATTCGCCATGGAGACTCGGGCCCTGCGGATAGGGCGTCCGCCAGCCTTCGAGCGGCCGCAGAAGCTAGTGAGTTGCCACGACGCTAACAACCTCCCTGTTCCGGGAGGTACCAGGCCGTACGCGCGCCCTATCTACTAGGCAGTGCCGGGCGCTATCGGGCCCGACAGCACCACTTCGCACCAAGGACGCCACGGGAAGTTAGCGATGCCAGGTCTTGAAAACGATTACCTCACTTACGATTTCGACATTACTTTCGAAAACAGCGTCGCGCTGGTGGCCTTCACCGACTCGCACCGGCACAACCTGTGGTCGATGCCACGGATGGCCCAGCTGACCCGACTGCTGAGACAGTTGAACGAGGATGACGCGGTAGGTGCAGTGCTGCTGCACAGCGGCGAGGGCCGATCGTTCGGTGCCGGCGGCAGCTTCCATGAAACCTCGACATTCACCGGTGGCAACGAGGTCGATGTCTGGATCGACCACGTCACCGACCTGTACATCGCAGCCCTGCAGTTGAACCGTCCGCTGATCGCAGCCATCGATGGCTACGCCATCGGCATCGGCCTGCAGATAGCCCTGACCGCCGACTACCGGATCGGCAGCGATCGCTGCGTGCTGAAGATGCCCGAGTTCGAACTGGGCATCGCCTGCACCTTCGGCGGCTTCATGCTGGAGAAGATCGTCGGGCGCAGCCTGATGCAGAACATGCTGATGTCCTGTGCCGAGTGGCCAGCACCGCGTGCCATGGCCGACGGGCTGCTGCATGCAGTGGCCGATGCCGGACAACTGCGCGCCAGCGCCCTGGAACAGGCCCACCGCGCCGCCGCGTTCACCGATGCCGCGTTCCGCAATACCAAGACCTACCTCAACCGAGACTTCATCGCCGGGCTGGAGCAGACCCGCATCGCCGGCAAACAGGCGCATCGCGCGGCCTTCGCCGCTGGCGAGGCACAAGGCCGGATGAAGACGATCCTCAACCGCTCCAGTGTGCAACCGAGCCTGGAGGCGACCCCATGACCGTACAACCCTGGTTGTTGCTTTCCAGCCGTCCCCTCGACCGCTTCGAATCCGCCCACGTGCCGCTGGCCGCCTCGGCTTTCCACGGCTATGCCTCGGCCTGGCCGGTTCCTGCGCCCGACGACCGTCACGATGCGTCTGGCCGTCCTCGCACGCGCCTGCACGTAGGGGGAGACAACCTGATCGACGTGCAAGGCGACCAGCTGACCGTGACGACCAGTAGCCGCAACACCTGCGCGCTGTACTGGAGCGCCGATCATCAAGGCAACTTCGTCCTGTCAACCGACCTGCTGATCGCTGCCAGCGCCTGGATGAGCCTGACCGATTGCCAGTTGGGCGTGCGCGAACAGGCAGGCGTGCACCTGGACGATCGCTCGAGCATCCATGGCATCGGCCGGTTGTTGCACAGCAGCCGCCTTGAGGTTGTGTTGCAGGGCAACCAGGTGCGCGTCGGACGTGACGCAATGCAAGACACCCTGGCCCTGCAAAGCGACCGCTACGGCGACGCCCTGTTCGCCGGACAAACGCAGATCAGGGCGTTGCAGGAAAGTATCGCCGGCCATCTGCAGCGGCCCGGCAAGGTCGCCGCACTGGTTTCCGGCGGTGTCGACTCCGGGTTGGTCGCCGCCCTGCTCGCCGCGCAGTGCCCGGACCTCGAAGCCTTCAGCATCGGTACCCCCTGGGGCAACGAGTTCGATGACGCCCAGCAACTGGCCGACGCAATCGGACGCCCGTTGAACCGTGTCGAACTCGACCCGCAATCGATCCTGCTGGCGCTGCCCCAGACCATCCGCGCCTTTGGCCATCCGCAGCCCCAAGCCGTAGAGATCGGCGTGGCAATCACCGCGTTCTGTCGGCAGTTGGAAGAAGGCCGGACGATTTTCACCGGTTATGGCTCGGATCTGATCAACTCCGGCATGGCCACGGGTGACGGCCTGGCTGAAGATATCCGCAGCAGCATCGCGGTCGAGGTCGACAAGACCCGTTACTCCAGCGAACTCACAGGCATCGCGGCCCAAGCCTGCGGCAGCGAACTGGTTCATCCCTACTGGGACCTGCCCGTGCTGCGTAGCGCGCTGGACACGTGTCCGTCGGTCAAGACCACCCGCGGCCGCGAAAAGGGCCACCTGCGCCTTGCCGCCGAACAATGGCTGCCTGCCGAGGTCGCCTGGCGCAAGAAGACCGCCATCCACCACGGCAATGGGTTGGGCACGGCGCTGTCGCAGTTGATCGACGTCACCACCCACCAGTCCGCCAGCGCGCCGGCGCTGTACCGCCAGATCCTGGCGACCCAGCTGGACCAGGCCGTACGAGCCCCATTGGCGCCGCTGTGTGCCGAAGAAGTACTCGACCGCGCCTTGCATTCACTCGCTCACCGCCGCTGAAGGAACCGCCCATGAACTCATCCGTTTCTTTGCGCGACCTGCGCGGCCAGACCCTGACCGCCTCTGGCCTGGGCGTCCACCTGCCGGACGAAACACCGCTGGCGGCCGTTCGCCAGGCGGTACTCGACCATGGCGTGACCCTGCTGCGCAACGTCTACTTCGACGAAGACAGCTTCCGGCAGTTCGTCGAAAGCCTGGGGGACAAGGTGTCCTACGACGAGGGCAACGCCAACGTTGGCTACGGCTTCGCCGACATCCTCAAGCTCGACGGCACCCACGATAAGGAAAAGGTCATTACCGGCCGGGGCAGCCTGCCGCTGCATACGGACGGCATCCTGCTCGGCACCCAGGTCGACCTCATCATCCTGTATGCCGCCGACGTTGCGAACATCGACGAAGATGGTGCAACCGTCGTGTGCGACCAGCTCGCGGCCTGGAAGGACATGCCCGATTCGTTGCGCCAACCGCTGCTGGACGGCCGGCTCGAATACCTGGCCTTCGAGCGAGGCTATTTCGCCACGGTGCCCGAGGGCTGGTATCCGATATCCACGTTCCGCGACTACGGCCGTGTCCGCTCGCTCAACCTCGCGTTGCCTTTCGACAGCCAGGTCAAGGCCAGTTGGGATGTTCGCGTGCCGGGGCTGAGCGAGGACGCATCGGCTGCCTGGTTCGCGGAACTGGAACGGCACCTGACAGCCGACCCGTACCTGTACTGCCATCGCTGGCGCAAGGGTGACCTGTTGATCATCGATAACCAGCGCACCCTGCACGGCCGGCGCGGGCTGTTGCCCAATACCTGCCGCAAGCTGCTACGCGGCCAGGTGACGTTCGAGGCCATCGCCTCGGCACCCGGCGCGGCGCTGGAGAGTGCCTGAGCGTGTGCACGATCATTGCCGCGCTCGGCCTTTCACCGCAGTGGCCGGTGTTGCTGGCCACGGTGCGGGACGAGTCGGTCGCGCGGCCATGGCAAGCCCCGGCCGCGCATTGGCCCGAGCAGCATCCACAGGTGATCGGCGGCCTGGACCTGCAATCCGGCGGCACCTGGCTGGCGCTTGACGTTCACCAGCACCGCGCGAGTTTTCTGGTCAACCGCCCAGAGCACGTCGCCGGTAAAACCCGCAGCCGTGGCGACCTGCCGCTCATCGCATTGCAAGCACCCGCGCACCGCTGGGACGCCGACAGCCTGAGCCAGTACAACGGCTTCATCCTGGGACTGGCCGATGCCAACGGCCTGGTGCTCCATCAATGGGACACCCGGACGCTGCGCTCGGTGCATCTGGGCAAGGGTATCCACGGCCTGTGCTACCGCGGCATCGGCGAGGATCACCCACGCCTGGCACGGCACCTGCCCCGTTTCGCCGCCAGCCCGCTGCCTCGGCCCCTGGCGACGGCCTCCCCGGCGCAAGCCTGGGGTCGCTGGCTGCACCTATTGGCCGATGGCGGCCAGTACAGCAGCGCCGACGATGCGCTGATGTGGCGGCGCGACGTTGAAGGCGGCCCCTGGGCCTCTCAATCGGCCGCTTGCCTGGCGCTGGGCAAACAACAGTCGCGACTGGACTTCAGCGCCTCGCCACTGGACCCGACCAGTTGGCGCAACTTGCCGTCCCCTTTATCCCATTAGAACGAGAATGCTGCCTTGAACATCCACCCCCTCGCGCCGGATCAATACCCCCAGTTGCTGGCTTTCATCGGCCAGTCGAACGATGCCGACGCCCAGTTGTTCCTCGCCGGCGCACTGAGCAATCGCGCCGAGGGCCTGCAGGTCTATGTGCGTCAGGAGGGCGACCACCTGCTCGGTGCCGTCGCCCTGTTGCCCAGCCTGCCGCCGTTCGCCGTGCCGGTCATCCTCGTTGCCGGCGAGCCGGACGCAGCGTTGCTGGCACACGTTGCCGCAGGGCATGTCAGCCCGCAGATGGCAATCGGGCCCAAGGCCGTCCTGGAGCGCTTGCTGGAACACTGGCCGGCCGCCTGGCTGCCGCTGATCGGGCGGCGCGACGAAGTGCTGCTCAAACAGTTCGCCCCCTTCCCGGTCGAATCGATACCGGCACTCAGCACCCGCCTGGCCGGGCCTGAGGATGAAGCCACCCTGGTTGGCTACCGGATCCAGATGGAGAAAGACTCCGGCGTAAAGCTCGTGTCCAGTAGCGAACAGGCCACGCTTACCGTCCGCCAGCTCACCCAACGCCAGGCGCTACATGTGATCGAGGTGGACGGCCAGCTCGGCGGCTGCACGGCCCTGACCAGCCGGGACGAACAGCACGAGCAACTGGGCTTCATCTTCGTCGAGGCCCGTCACCGGCTGCGTGGCGTTTCGGACAGGCTGCTGAGCGACGTCTGTGCCGGCATCCACCGCCGCCAGCGCAAGCCGCTGACGTTTACCTGCAGCGGCGGCCCGTTGCGTCATCGCCTGGGTGAGATCGGCTTTCGCACAGTGGGCGAACATTTGAAGCTGTATTTCGGCTGATCACCAAGGAATCCAACGAATGTTCCAGCGCCAGTTCCTCAGCATGGTTGCGCATCATCGAGACCATCCGGCAGTCATCGACAGCCACGGCACGTCCAGCACCTACGGCGACCTGCTGCAAGCCATCGACCTGTTGCGCGCCCGCTTGCAGGCGGCGGGCCTGCGAGAAGGCGATGTGGTGGCGACCCAACTTGGCAACAGCACCGGCTATGTGGCGCTCTTGTTCGCCATGGCCAGCCTGGGCCTGGTCCATTGCCCGATCAATCTGGCCAGCAGTGCCGAGCACCGGGCGATGCGCCTGACCCAGGTCGGTGCCACCGTGCTGGTCAATGAACGGGGCATCGTACCCGACGGCATCGATGTATCCGGCTTCGCCCTGCACTCCTCGCTCCCCGTCAACCAGGAAGCTCCCGCCTGGCAGGAGCGAACCGGGCTGATGCGCATGCAGGAAACCTCCGGCAGCACGGGTACGCCGAAACTCGCCCTATGGCGCCAGGACCGTCTGTTTCGGGAGATCCTGCACTGGGTCGAGTGCGCCGGCCTCGATGACAGCGCGCGCTACCTGAACATCCACACCCTCGATGGCGGCCATGCCGTCGACCTCCATGTGTTCCCTGCCTTGCTGACGGGCGCCACGCTTTACCTGGGCGAAGCGTCCCGAATCGAGGACACCCTGCGCACCCTCGACGAGCAGCGCATCAGCGTGATGAGCGCGTTGCCCTCGCAATACCTGGCGCTGGCGCAAGCCGCGCAACGGCTCGGTACCCGGTTGCCGGCGCTGACCCGGCCGTTCTGCGGCGGCGCCTACCTGGACGATCAGGTGGTGCTCGAAGCCGAGCGCGGTCTGGGCATACACATCAAGCGAATCTATGGTTCCACCGAGTTCGGCATGATCCTGGCCAATTTCGCCCCCGGCCTGCAGGTCAACTGCGGCATGCGTGCGGTGGGGGATGTCGAGGTGACGCTGGCGGTGCTCGACCCCGCGCAGCCGGAGGTCGGCGAAATCGTCGCTCGCTCCGCGCATCGGGGCTCCGGTTACTTCCCCCTCCCGGCCAACCCGGTCGAGGACGACGCCTATCCCACCGGGGATGTCGCACGAAGACTGGACGATGGCAGCCTGATGCCCTTGGGACGCACGAACGACGCCCTGCTGACCGCACAGGGGACACAATTCACGCCCGCCCTGGAAGGACGTCTTGCACAGTCGCTGGTACTCGAACGGGTGGTCGTGCTTGTCGACGAACAGGATCGCCGTCGCGCCCACGTGGTGCTGCAAGCCAGCCCTGTCATCGCAGCTCAAAAGCGATCGACGCTGGTCATGCTGCTGGAGCGACTGGGTGTTGCCGCTGGCATCGCGGCAATCGAAAGGATACCGTTGACGCCGACCGGCAAGCCGGACCGCATGCGCTTGCGCATGCTGCTCGGCACAAGGCACACAGGCATGGAACCAATCATTCATCTGAAGGACCTGACATGAGCGCCACGCACATTCAGCCAAAAGGCTTTCGTAGCATCATCGCCAACCTGGGCATCAAGGACAGCCGCGACGACTTCATGGCCGTCATCTCCGACGTGCCGGCCAGCATCAGTGCCGTGTTCACTCAGTCGCGCTTTGCCGGCCCGAGTGTGACGCTGTCCCGCGAGGTCGCCCAGCGCGATACCGCACAAGGCGTGGTGGTGATCGCGCGCAACGCCAACGTCGCCACGGGCCCAGAGGGCCTGGCCAATGCCCAGGAAGTTCGCGCGGGGCTGGCCCGGGCCGTGGACGTCGACCCGCAGGCGCTGGTGATCGCCTCGACCGGCGTGATCGGTCGCCAGTATCCGATGGAGAAGATCCGCACCTTCCTGGGCAACGTACCGCCCCTGCAACCCGCCGACTTCCAACGCTGCGCGGCGGCGATCATGACCACCGACACCCATACCAAGTACGCAGCACGCCAGGTCGGCAGCGCAAGCCTGGTTGGCATCGCCAAGGGCGTGGGGATGATCGAGCCGAACATGGCGACCCTGCTGACGTTCTTCTTTACCGATGCCCGCATCGCCCCCGATGTGCTGGATGCGCTGTTTCGTCGGGTGATCGACAAGACCTTCAATGCCTTGAGCATCGATACCGATACCTCCACCAGCGACTCGGCGGCGATCCTCGCCAACGGACTGGCGGGCGAAGTGGACATGGTCGAATTCGAGCAAGCGCTTTATGACATCGCCCTTGGGCTGGTGCGCATGATCGCCTCGGACGGCGAAGGCGCGAGCAAGGCGCTGGAGGTGCACGTCACGGGGGCGCGTGATGATGCGCAGGCCAAGCGTGTGGCCAAGGCCATCGTCAACTCGCCGCTGGTCAAGACCGCTGTCCATGGCGCGGACCCGAACTGGGGGCGCGTAGCCATGGCAATCGGCAAGTGCGAGGCAGAGCAGGACATCGACCCGGACAAGGTACGCATCGTTTTTGGTGAGACCGAGGCGTATCCACAGCAGTTGGACGAGGCCGGGCTACTGGCGGTCAAGGGTTACCTGCAGGGCAAGGAAGTGCTGATCTCGGTAGACCTGAACATCGCCCAAGGGCAGTTCACCGTCTATGGGTGCGATCTTTCGGAGGGTTACATCCGCATCAACGCCGACTACACGACCTGAGTACCGGCGTGGGCTGGAGTTCGAGGGTGGAACCGTGGTGCCCGTACATTCAATGGGTACCACGGATCCTGCGCGGGCCACAGCAATAGCGGCTCACGGCCAACGAGCGAGCCTAGGCCCCGAGGGCATCGTTGATGCCGCGTCAGCAGCGCCCTTCCAGAATCGCCGCATACCCCTCACGAAAACTCGGATAGCGCGGCGCCCAGCCCAGGGCCTTGGCCCGGGCGTTGCTGCAGCGTTTGCTACCGGCGCGGCGGACGCTGGCGTTTTCGGCCCATTGGGTGACACCCAGGTAGTTGCGCAGCCAACCCACCACGTCGGCCAGCGCGGCGGGAGTGTCGTCGACGCCGATGTAGCAGTCTTCCAGGGGCTTGCCCTGGCGATCGGCTTCCAGCAGAAAGGCCAGCAGGCCCGCCGCGTCGTCGGCGTGGATGCGGTTGGCGTACAGGGGCGGATCTTCCACCACGCTGTAGCCCTGGCGCACCTGGCTCAACAGCCATTCGCGGCCCGGCCCATAGATGCCGGTCAGGCGCACGCGGCTGGCGGGGATGCCACTGTCCAGGGCCACTTGCTCGGCTTCGAGCATCAGCCGGCCGGAATATCCGCCGGCCACGGTGGGCGAGGTTTCATCCACCCATTCGCCCTGCTGCTGCCCATACACACTGCTGCTGGACACAAACAGCAGGCGCTTGGGCCGCTGCCCATGCTGCTCCAGCCAGCCCAACACATGCTGCAAGCCTTCGACATACGCCGCGCGATAGCCCGCTTCGTCATGGTCGGTGGCTGCGGCGCTGTACACCAGGTAATCCAGCGACCCAGTGGGCCAATCGGCAGGGCATTGCTCGCTGAACAGATCCCCCGCCACCCCGATGACGCCGGCCGGCAGACTCGAAACCGTACGCCGCAAGCCATGGACCTGCCAATGTGCGGCCAATAACTGGCGAGCCAGGCGGCCACCGATATCACCGCAGCCGGCGATCAAAACAGAAGGCGCGGACATCAAGAACTCCTCTGGCAAAGCCCCAGACTAGCCTCCGAGAGGGACGAGCGGCTAGCCATGGGACAAAAAAAGTAACTGTATTACTTTTGTTAACAAGAATTACTTGCAATAATGCCCGCCACTTTTGTTCTCGGCCCACGAGGCCTGGAAGAACATCAACCTTCTTTTTTCTCAGGTCCGGCCAGCATGAAACGCTCTCTATCCCCCGCTTCGCCAACCAACCGACCTCGTGCCTGGAGCACGGTAGCCGCCCTGCTGTTCAGCCTGCTGCTGGCACCTGTCGCCGCGCTCGCTGATGCACAGACGCCCGCCACGGCCCCAGCCACAACCCCGGCCGCCGCCCAGGCACCGGCAGACCCGGCCGCTCCCGTTGCGACGCCGGTCGCCACCGATCCGGCCCAAGCCGTCGAGGCCCAGGCACCTGAAGCGCTCGAAGCCGACAACTCGCTGGGCATGGCCCACGACCTGTCGCCATGGGGCATGTACAAGAACGCCGACATCATCGTGAAAATCGTGATGATCGGCCTGGCCATCGCCTCGATCATCACCTGGACCATCTGGATTGCCAAAGGCTTCGAGCTGTTGGGTGCCAAGCGTCGCTTGCGCGGTGAAATCGCCGCCCTGAAAAAAGCCGCCACCCTCAAGGACGCCAGCGCCACCGCCGCGAAGGAAGGCACCCTCGCCAACCTGCTGGTGCATGACGCGCTCGAAGAGATGCGCCTGTCGGCCAACAGCCGCGAGAAAGAAGGCATCAAGGAGCGCGTGAGTTTCCGTCTGGAGCGCCTGGTCGCCGCCTGCGGTCGCAACATGAGCAGCGGCACCGGCGTGCTCGCCACCATCGGCTCCACCGCCCCCTTCGTCGGCCTGTTCGGCACCGTGTGGGGCATCATGAACAGCTTCATCGGCATCGCCAAGACCCAGACCACCAACCTCGCCGTCGTCGCTCCAGGCATCGCCGAAGCCCTGCTGGCAACGGCACTGGGCCTGGTCGCGGCCATTCCAGCCGTGGTGATCTACAACGTCTTCGCCCGCTCCATTGCCGGCTACAAGGCCCAGGTCTCCGACGCTTCGGCGCAAGTCCTGCTGCTGGTCAGCCGTGACCTCGATCACCTGCCGTCCGAGCGCAGCTCGCAACCGCACATGGTGAAAGTGGGGTAATCGGCCATGGGCCTGCATTTGAAAGAAGGCGCAGACGACGATCTGGCCGAGAACCACGAAATCAACGTCACGCCGTTCATCGACGTGATGCTGGTGCTGTTGATCATCTTCATGGTGGCCGCCCCGCTGGCCACCGTGGACATCAAGGTCGACCTGCCGGCGTCGACGGCAAAGCCTTCGCCGCGGCCGGAAAAACCGGTGTTCCTCAGCGTCAAGGCCGACCAGCGCCTGTTCCTGGGTGAAGACGAGGTCAAGGCCGACACCCTCGGTGCGACCCTCGACGCCAAGACCCAGGGCAAGAAAGACACGACGATCTTCTTCCAGGCCGATAAAGGCGTGGACTACGGCGACCTGATGAGCGTGATGGATGCGCTGCGAAGCGCCGGCTACCTGAAGGTCGGCCTGGTCGGACTCGAGACGGCGCCCAAGAAATGATCACGACGCGCCAAAAGCTGACGCGTTACAGCGGTAGCCTGGTGGTGGTATTGGGCGTGCATGCGCTCGCCATCGCCCTGGCGCTGAACTGGACCTCGCGCGCGCCCATCGAATTGCCACCCCAGGCGATGATGGTCGAACTGGCGCCAGTGCCAGCCCCGCCGCCACCGGCACCGCCAAAAGTCGTCACACCGCCGCAACCGCCCGAGCCGGTCGAAGAGCTGCCGCTGCCCAAGCTTGCCGAAGCGCCGACGCCGGAAATCGCCGTGCCCAAGCCGGTCAAGCCCAAGCCCAAGCCTCAACCGCCCAAACCCAAGCCCGTGGTCGAGAAAAAGCCGGAGCCGCCGAAGGAACAGCCGTCGGAGCAGAAACCGAGCGACACTCAGCCGACCCAGGCACCGACCGAGAAGTCCGCGCAACCGGCGCCCGGCCCGTCACCTGCGCAGACGGCCGCCAAGGCCAATTGGCAGGGCACGCTGCTGGCGCATTTGGGCAAGTACAAGAAGTACCCGCCCAGGGCGCAGCAAATGAACAAGGAAGGCACCAACCGCTTGCGTTTCGTGGTGGATGCCAACGGCAACGTGCTGTCATTCGAATTGGTGGGCAGTTCCGGCACGGAGTTGCTGGACCGGGCCACCCTGGAAATGATCCGCCGCGCCCAACCGCTGCCCAAGCCACCTGCGGAGTTGCTGACCAACGGCACCATCGAACTGACGGCACCGTTTGTGTACTCCATCGACAAGCGTCGGCGCTGATCGCAAATTTTCAAGCCCCTGTAACAGGGGCTTTTTATTTCTGGTGAAGAGGCCTTTTGGAGCAAAGGCAATGTGGGAACCAGGGCATCTGTGGGAGCAAAGCTTGCTCGCGATACAGGCACCTCGGTTCCAGTGAACACCGCGTTAACTTCATCGCGGGCAAGCCTTGCTCCCACAGACAATTCCACATTCTTGAATAAATCCCCTCGCCACACAGACATTCGACAGTGTCACACCGCGCCCCCAGTCTGATAACGTGCGTCTATCGATTGCAGCCGGTATGCTTGGCTCGCAACTTCACGGACGCTCGCCATGACCCTCACAGAATTACGCTACATCGTGACCCTCGCCCAAGAGCAGCACTTCGGCCATGCGGCCGAGCGTTGCCACGTCAGCCAGCCGACGCTATCGGTGGGCGTGAAAAAACTTGAAGACGAACTCGGTGTGCTGATTTTCGAGCGCAGCAAAAGCGCCGTGCGCCTGACCCCGGTGGGTGAAGGCATCGTCGCCCAGGCACAAAAAGTCCTGGAGCAGGCCCAAGGCATTCGCGAACTGGCCCAGGCCGGCAAGAACCAACTGACCGCCCCGCTGAAAGTCGGCGCGATCTACACCGTCGGCCCATACCTGTTCCCCCACCTGATTCCACAACTGCACCGGGTCGCCCCGCAGATGCCGTTGTACATCGAAGAAAACTTCACCCACGTGCTGCGCGACAAGCTGCGCAACGGCGAGCTGGACGCGATCATCATCGCCCTGCCGTTCAACGAAGCCGACGTCCTGACCCTGCCGCTCTACGACGAGCCCTTCTACGTCCTGATGCCGGCAGAGCACCCCTGGACCCAGAAAAAAACCATCGACGCGGCCCTGCTCAACGACAAGAGCCTGCTGCTGCTCGGCGAAGGCCATTGCTTCCGCGACCAGGTGCTCGAAGCCTGCCCGACCCTGACCAAAGGCAGCGAAGGGGCCAAGCACACCACGGTGGAATCCAGCTCCCTGGAAACCATTCGCCACATGGTCGCATCCGGCCTGGGCATCTCGATCCTGCCGCTGTCGGCAGTGGACAGCCATCATTACTCCCCCGGTGTGATCGAAGTCCGCCCACTGACGCCGCCCGTGCCGTTCCGTACCGTCGCCATCGCCTGGCGCGCCAGTTTCCCGCGGCCCAAGGCCATCGAAATCCTCGCCGACTCGATCCGCCTGTGCTCCGTGGCCAAGCCGCCCGCTGGCAAGTAAGCCGCGGTCATGACTGAGCTGTCGAAAGTGCCGGTCACGACGCTCAAGGGTGTCGGTGAAGCCATGGCCGAGAAACTGGCCAAGGTCGGCCTGGAAAACCTCCAGGACCTGCTGTTTCACCTGCCGTTGCGCTATCAGGACCGCACCCGCGTGGTGCCCATCGGCCATCTGCGCCCGGGACAGGATGCGGTGATCGAAGGCACCGTCAGCGGCGCCGACGTGGTCATGGGCCGCCGCCGCAGCCTGGTGGTGCGCCTGCAGGACGGCACCGGCGGGCTCAGCCTGCGCTTCTATCACTTCAGCAATGCGCAAAAGGAAGGCCTCAAGCGTGGCACCCGCGTGCGCTGCTACGGTGAGGCGCGGCCCGGGGCGTCGGGGCTGGAGATCTACCACCCGGAATACCGCAGCATTACCGGCGACGAACCGCCGCCCGTGGATGAAACCCTGACCCCGGTCTATCCGCTCACCGAAGGCCTGACCCAACAACGCCTGCGCCAGCTCTGCCAGCAAACCCTGACGTTGCTCGGCCCCAGCAGCCTGCCCGACTGGCTGCCCACGGAACTGGCCCGGGATTACCACTTGGCGCCGCTGGCCGACGCGATCCGCTACCTGCATCATCCACCCGCCGACGCCGACGTGGACGAACTCGCCCTCGGCCATCACTGGGCCCAGCATCGCCTGGCGTTCGAAGAACTGCTGACCCATCAACTGTCCCAGCAACGCCTGCGCGAAAGCCTGCGTTCCCTGCGCGCCCCGGCGATGCCCAAGGCCAGGGACCTGCCGGCCCGCTACCTGGCCAACCTCGGCTTCACCCCCACAGGCGCCCAGCAACGAGTCGGCAACGAAATCGCCTACGACCTGAGCCAGCCCGAGCCAATGCTGCGGCTTATCCAGGGCGATGTCGGCGCCGGCAAGACCGTGGTCGCCGCCCTCGCCGCGCTGCAGGCCTTGGAGGCGGGTTATCAGGTGGCACTGATGGCGCCCACCGAGATCCTCGCCGAACAACACTTCATCACCTTCCAGCGCTGGCTCGAACCGCTGGGCATCGAAGTCGCCTGGCTGGCCGGCAAGCTCAAGGGCAAGAACCGCGCCGCCGCCCTGGCGCAGATCGCCGAGGGCGCACCGATGGTGGTCGGCACCCATGCGCTGTTCCAGGACGAAGTGCAGTTCAAGAACCTGGCCCTGGTGATCATCGACGAACAGCACCGCTTCGGCGTGCAACAGCGCCTGGCCCTGCGGCAGAAAGGCGTGGGCGGGCGGATGTGCCCTCATCAATTGATTATGACCGCCACGCCGATCCCACGGACCCTGGCGATGAGCGCCTACGCCGACCTCGACACCTCGATCCTCGACGAACTACCTCCCGGCCGTACGCCGGTCAATACCGTGTTGGTCACCGATACCCGACGGGTGGAAGTGATCGAGCGCGTGCGCAGCGCCTGTGCCGAGGGTCGGCAGGCCTATTGGGTGTGTACGCTGATCGAAGAGTCGGAAGAACTGACCTGCCAGGCGGCCGAAACCACCTTCGAGGACCTCACCGCCGCCCTCGGCGAGTTGAAGGTCGGATTGATCCACGGTCGCATGAAGCCCGCCGAGAAAGCCGCGGTGATGGCTGAATTCAAGGCCGGCGCCCTGCAACTGCTGGTCGCCACCACCGTGATCGAGGTGGGCGTCGACGTGCCCAATGCCAGCTTGATGATCATCGAAAACCCCGAGCGTCTGGGCCTGGCGCAATTGCACCAGCTGCGCGGCCGGGTGGGCCGGGGCAGCGCCGCCAGCCATTGCGTCTTGCTCTATCACCCGCCGCTGTCGCAGATCGGCCGCCAACGGCTGGGGATCATGCGCGAAACCAACGACGGTTTCGTCATCGCCGAAAAAGACCTTGAATTGCGCGGCCCCGGTGAAATGCTCGGCACACGCCAGACAGGTCTGCTTCAATTCAAGGTAGCCGACCTGATGCGCGACGCCGATCTGCTCCCCGCCGTACGCGACGCCGCCCAGGCCCTGCTGGAACGCTGGCCCGACCACGTCAGCCCGCTGCTGGATCGCTGGCTGCGTCATGGGCAGCAATACGGCCAAGTGTGAGCACGCGCTCAGTTTTCCAGACCCGCGTGCAGGACAAGCTGGTTATACTGACCAACTTGTAGGAAAACGGATACAGACCATGACAGAAGCTGCCCTCGTCCCCGAAGCCCCGCACGCTCCGTCTGTTATTCGGCTGTTGCTCGAGAAATTGGGCATCGGCTATGACGAAGTACTCGAACGACCCGGCCTGAACCCCGCCCGCAAAGTGCAGGCGGTGTTGTTGCACGATGCCGTTGGCGCGCTCATGGTGCTGTTTCCGCAAAGCCAGCTGCTGGACCTCAACCGTCTGGCCGAACTCACCGGCCGCAAGCTCACGGCGGTGCCGACCGAACGCCTGGAGCGCATGCTTGGCAAACACAGCCTGAGCCTGCTGCCCGGGCTGCCGGCGCTGACCAGCTCACCGTGCCTGTACGAAGAAAGCCTGCTGCGCGAACCGAAGCTGCTGATCAACTCCGGCGAGCCGGGGCTGCTGTTGGAAGTGACCAGCGAAGCGTTCAAGACCATGCTCACCAAGGCCAGCGCCGCGACGTTCGGCGAAGCCGTGAGCAACATCACCCCCAACCTGGACCGCCCCCACGACGACCGCGCGGAAATCACCCAGGCTGTGCAGGCGTTCACCGCCCGGCGTATCCAGCAACGGCTGGAAGAAACCATCGAGATCCCGCCGCTGGCTGAAACCGCGCAAAAAATCATCAAGCTGCGGGTCGACCCTGACGCCACCATCGACGACATCACCGGCGTGGTGGAAACCGACCCGGCCCTGGCCGCGCAAGTGGTGAGCTGGGCCGCCTCGCCCTACTACGCGTCGCCGGGCAAGATTCGTTCAGTGGAAGACGCCATCGTGCGGGTACTGGGCTTCGACTTGGTGATCAACCTGGCACTGGGCCTGGCTCTGGGCAAGACCCTGAGCCTGCCCAAGGACCACCCGCAACACACCACGCCGTACTGGCACCAGTCGATCTACACCGCCGCCGTCATCGAAGGCCTGACCCGCGCCATGCCTCGCGCCCAGCGTCCCGAGGGTGGCCTGACCTACCTGTCCGGCCTGCTGCACAACTTCGGCTACCTGCTGCTGGCCCACGTGTTCCCACCGCACTTCTCGCTGATCTGCCGGCACCTGGAGGTCAACCCGCACCTGTGCCACAGCTACGTGGAACAGCACCTGCTGGGCATCAGCCGCGAGCAGATCGGCGCCTGGCTGATGCGCTACTGGGACATGCCCGACGAACTGGCCACCGCCCTGCGCTTCCAGCACGACCCCAACTACGACGGTGAATACGCCGCCTACCCGAACCTGGTGTGCCTGGCCGTGCGCCTGCTGCGCGCCCGCAGCATCGGCTCCGGCCCGGATGAAGACATCCCGGATGCCCTGCTCGAACGCGTGGGCCTGACCCGGGAAAAGGCCAACGACGTGGTCAGCAAGGTGCTTGAAGCAGAAGTGTTGCTGCGGGAACTGGCTTCGCAGTTTCACAGCTGAGCACCGCTCTCATTGGGTTTTGCCACCCAGTGAGAGCGGCTTCGCTCGCAACGGATACCGCAGGCGGTTTAGCCCAAGTAACGTAGAATCCAGTCTTGTCTGGAACTACCGAAAACTCGAAAGCCACTGATCACGATCCGTTCATCCGCCATGACAACCATATCTTCCGGTACGTTCGCCCCATCGATCCCCTCATAAACAACATAGCCTACGCCATCGTTGAATTGCGGGTCTAAAGAGCCATCAGGACGGTATCGCGCTGTCAGCACTCCATTACGAGAAGTATCGAGATGCCCCACGGCGCCTGTAACAACTATCGCGCCATCAGGTCGCCAATCGCATTTTGTCCAAGTAAGATTCCTGGCATACAACGTGGCAAACAAGGGAGCTCCATTATTAAAAGCGGAATCGTAGGATCCTTGCTCATTCAAAACAACAAGCACTCCTTTTGTGCCGTCACTCTCTACAGATTCACCGACAACAAGGATTTTCTCAAAACCCGCACTTCTGCCTATCGCTATTGAAAAAAATCTTGCCGTATTGGCGAGGGGAATTACGATGGGACGGTTGTTATTGAAATCTGGATCCACCCGCCCCTCACTGTCGAAACGTACAACATAAAGCCCATACTGTATTTCATCACCATAATGACCGCAGACCAGCACTTTTGTATCCGACTGAACGGTGACACCTGAAGCAGTAGTCCATCTGTACTCGACGCCAGGGAGTTCAACAATTGAAGTGCGTCTGTCGAAAGTGTCATCCAACGAACCATCTACGTTCAAACGAATAGCAATGGCTCTGATACCTTGCGTAAGATAAGTTTGATCTACCAATACAATCTTGCCGTTTGCGTCTTCAATCGCAGAATATCTCCAGTTCCCCTCCGCCTTGCCTGAATCACTTTCACCTTCTGAACCCTGCTCGCTCTGTTGCTTGCGCCCCCAAATAGGCAGACGGACGACACCATTATTTCCAAACTCGCTATTGAACTCGCCATTCTCACGCAACTTTATGATAATGGTGCCGAAATCATCGTCGTTACCAAATCGGCCACCTATAATCGATCCGCCGTCAGACAATGAATTAATACCCAGTAAATTGGGGTGCATCCCTCTCTCTGGCAATTCAATATAACCCGCTCCCGAATTGCCAAATGTGCTGTCGAGTGTTCCATCCTCGTTCAAACGCAAGACCACCATAGGAGCCCCCACTCCCAGTAACGGCATGACTGCAAGCAATTTGCCGTTAGGAAGTGCCAATATACCGGGTGCTCCGGCCGCGGAAACTTCTGGTATGGGAAGATGCAACACGCCCCCTTCCCCAAAGGATGGGTCGAGGGTGCCCGCTTTAAGACTGCCTGCAGGATGAGTCATGATTTTGTGCTCCATCGGTGCGTGGGGAATCCAACAACGATGTTGAGTAGACACCTCAACCCGCGATCACACACCTGTCAGAGATGACAGTTCTGATTGCCCGTACAGACAACGTGCTGAGCTGACCGGCCATTGCAGACACTGAATGGCTCAAGCGCCAGGAGATGACGGTGCCTTTGCGCCAAGGGCAGGGCGTGCCCCCTCGCCCCCAATCCCATGGTTACTCAAGCCAGATAGCGAATGATCCAGCTTCCAACGATACGGGACCAAACCGGGCCGGGTAGCCGCGCAAAACCGCCAACGACGATCCGTCCATCTGGCATTAGCGCCATATCCTCGACCGTCTCGTACTGTCCTTCTTCGTCAAAAAGCACAAAACCAACGTCGTTGAAGGTCAGGTCCGGCGAACCATCAGAACGGAACCGTGCGGTGAGCGCTGACACGCCCTCTTCCACAACCCCTCTGCCGGTACTGCCCCCGACAAGAATGGAACCGTCTGCCTGCCATGCGCAGCGATACCAGTCATGCCCCTGATCCACTAACTTAGAGAACAGCGGCTGCCCGCTATTGAACGCAAAATCGAAGAATCCATCGCGACTCAACACGAACATCAGCCCGTGCCTGTATTGGTCGCGCCAAACATCCCCGACAACAACAATCGCGTCGTCGCTTTCTCTCAGCGCCATCGCATTCGCATTCATGAAAGTGGGGTTTGCAACGGTCACAACGCCGACGCCGCCATTGAAACTGGTATCGAGACGCCCCCTTACATCCAGACGTATCACATAGATACCGTTGGAATCCGGAGTGTCTTGGGAAGAATACTCCCCGCAAACCAGCACCTGGCCATCCGCTTGAAGGACAACACTTCTGATACTGGTAGGGGTACGGGGAATACCGGGGAGTTCGATAACCACGAATCCACTCCCGTTAAACGTGTCGTCAGTAGAGCCATCCGGGTTAAGACGAAGCACCGCCCACTGCCCTGGTGACGTGCCGAACGCTACCCAACTGGGCAGAACGATCTTCCCATCCGACTGCACAACCGTAGAGACGCCCTGATTGCCTGAAGATCGCGCATCCCCTGCGGAGGGTTCTCGGTCCCGCCGACTGAAAGTCGCCGGCCCATCTTCCCTACCTCCATCCCTTGGCTCACTACGATACGGAAGCAAACGCACACCGTCCTCGCCAAAGAGCGTATTCAGCCGCCCATCCTCCAGGAATCGCACGACATAAGCGCCGCTCTGCTCGAACGATGAAAATTGACCGATCACTAACCAGCCACCATCGTCCAGGCCGCTGAGTTGGTAGACCTCCAAGTCTGTATTTTTGATGGAGAATTCCACCAAGCCCGTCCCGGCGCCACCAAACTCCATATCGAGCGATCCATCCTCGTTCACTTTCGCCAGTCTGATAGGGGCGGGGTCTCCCGGTAAGAGCACGGTGATCAGCAGTTTGTTTTCAGCCAGCGGCAGGATGGCTAGCGTGCGATAGCCTGTTAATTCAGGGGTCGGCAGTGCCAGCACCCCATCTTCGGCAAAGGTCGGGTCGAGCGTTCCAGCCTGAACGGCGCTTGGTGCCTGGGCCATGATCGTCACTCCATCAAGGTGTATGAAACCACGCGGGTTTCATCACAATGGAGCACCCAAACACCGATCCACACACCTGTCAGAGCTGACAGTCACCATGATCCCTGACGGCCAAATCAATGGCCTTTCAGGCCAAACCCGATCAAGCCTTCGGCTTGGCCTTCTTCGGCTTCAGATACTTGGTCAGCCCTTGGAACCAGATCACCAGCGCCGGGTTGCCCTTGATCTGGATCGACTTGTCCTGGATCCCTGTCATGAACGCCAACTGCTTGTTCTTGGCCTGCATCGTGGCGAAGCCATAGGCGGCGTCCTTGAAGGCGATGGCGAACGCAGGCTCCGGGTAAGTACCGGACTGGCTGGTGATGCGCTGGTTCTTCACGGTGAAATGCCGGGCGACCTTGCCGTCCAGGGTTTGCAGCTGGAACACCAATTCCTTGTCGCCCAACTGCTGCTGGAACGCCGGATTGGTCCGACTGGCCTTGCCCATCAACAACCCCAGCATCCACAGCAGAAAACGAAATTTCATGGGCACAGCCTCGTGAGAAAGATGAATGGCTGGCAGTTTAGCGATTCTTCGGCACAACGCCATCATCGGATCGCTTTGTCGGAAGATAAGCTGGTTTTCGCGAAAGATGACTGCCAAGTCACAAAACCTGAAATCAAAAGATCGCAGCCTTCGGCAGCTCCTACATCGGTTTCTGTAGGAGCTGCCGAAGGCTGCGATCTTTTGATCCCTTTCCCCTGCCAAACCCTCGGACATTTCCTTCAACACGCCGGGCTGTTCGTGAACTAGGCAGGGCTCTGGGGCACCGCTAACCTTTGTTCGTCATCGCAAAAAACGGTGACACGGACGTGCAAGTCCGGTACATATCGGCGCGCAACTGCTACGCCAAACGGCTCATGCTCGTATTGGTGTGTTTATGGCGGCTGCGTGCGGGAGACTCTCGAGGTCTGCCGGGGTCCGATATGCCCGGTCTTGCACACCCGCGCGTAGCTGCCACCTCTTTCGGTGCAACGAAAGGTGTCAGCCTTCATTCAATTACATATCGGGTAATGCATTTATGTTCAAGGTCACTCCAAATCCGCCACAAAGCGGCCACAAATCCCGCGTCGAAGCGCAAGAAGAAAAAAAGCTCGAAGACGCCGCCGCCCGCGCCCTCGATTACTACCTCAACCCCAAACCCTCTGCCCCACCCGAAACCGACAAAAGCCAGCTCTTCATCGTTGCTCCCCACATCGACACCGAAACCCTGCTCGCCAACGCCTCCGAAGACCTGCTGTCCATCAGCACCATCGCCGCCGACCTGGCTGACGACGTGGATGACTCACGCCGCTGCATCGCCCTGGCAATCAGCCGCATGGCCGATGGGGTGCAGTTGTTGGTCGAGCGGGCGTTGGATCATCTGGAAACCAAGGAGATGGCGGCGCCTGATGCCAAGGGATAGCGCTTGCATTGATGCAGGCTGAGCCGACGCCATCGCGAGCAAACTCGCTCCCACAATTGGATCGGGTGCAACCGCAAGAGATAGGCCGGCTACTAGGCCGCCTTCGCGGGCAAGCCCGCTCCCACAATTGGATCGAGGGACGGCCAAAGAGCCAGGTCGGCTATAAGGCCGCCTCGCGAGCAAGCTTTGCTCCCACAATTGGATCGGGGAACAGCCAAAGAGCCAGGTCGGCTATAAGGCCGCCTCGGCGGGCTTTTGATCTGGGGGCCCCGTTGACCACGCTGGCCGAACGCAGGTATTGCGCAGTGGGCATCCCGGCATGGATGCCGGGATAGCCGCGCTGGGCCATGGATGGCCCTTCGCGGCGGCCCACGGAGCAATGCCGGAGTGAGGGCACACCGAGCCTAGGCGAGGTGCCGAGTGGTGGGCAATGTACGGGACAACCACATGGGTTACAAAAAAGTGCATTCACATAGGTGACACTTTGATTGAAACATAGCCGTTCTTTGCGTCCCTGGCGTTGACGTGACCTAGGATCACCGGACCGAAGATCACA